>CAJLPI010000009.1:0-80093 GCA_905208535.1 uncultured Collinsella sp.
AGCGCGGCCACGCGGCCAGGCGCGGGCATGCCGCAGACAGGTCGGCGGAGGCGTCCACGCGCTCGCCGCGCCTCTCCCTCGGCGCGGTCACGAACCTGTGCGACGCCACCTCCGAGCACACCGTCGAGGGCGACCTGCCCAGCTCCCTCGCGATCTGCCTGCACGAGGCCCCGCGCTCCAGCATCCTCTGGACCGTGTCCCGCTCGTGCCTCGTGAGCCTTCCGTAGGCCCTCGGGACCGCCCTTGCGGAGCCCCTTTTCTTCTTTCCGGACATGCCGTCCTCCGATCTCCCGGGGCCGGCCGATCCGGCCCTCAGGGTATCGGGTTCCCACATTCATCCGTACATGTACGGATGAATGTGGGAGGTGTTCGGATAAAGTCGATAATCAAGGACCTGCCTTGTACCCAGCACGAACAAAACGGAACGCGGCGATACGCCCACACAATGTGGTATCCTGTAGCCCAATGCGTTGACGGAGAGGGTTTTGCCCGCCGCGTCGCCGGCAAGAGAGGGAAGGTCATGGGCTGCAAGCCTTCCTGCGGTGACAAGGGCCAAGCGTTCACTCCCGAGCAGCGACCTCAACGGGCACGCGGCCAGCGGCGGCGAAGCCCCAGTAGGGAAGCCGTGAGCCTCGCGATAAGGGGCGCAGAGTGGGCACGGCGGGCCAGACATCCGCCGCGTCAAACAAGGTGGTACCGCGGAATTCAACCGTCCTTGGGCAATGCACATGCCCGAGGGCGGTTTTTTGTTACCGAACCGGGCCGCGTTTTCGCAACGTCAGGCGGCGGTAGTCGCCTCGGCAAGCGGGGAGCGCGAGAGACGAAAGGGAAGACATGAGTCTGATTGATGATCTGGTCAAACTCGAGGAAGAGGCCAAGGAGCTCGTCGCAGGCGCCGACGACGCCGAGAAGCTCGAGGCCGCGCGCGTCGCGCTGCTCGGCCGCAAGGGCCGCATCACCGGCCTGATGCGCATGATGGGCAAGCTCGCTCCCGAGGATCGCCCCGTCATGGGCAAGCGCGCCAACGAGATGCGTCAGCTGATCGAGGGCATGCTCGACGAGCGCACCACCGAGATGAAGGCCGCCGCCCTTAAACACGCACTCGAGCACGATGCCGTCGACATCACGCTGCCGGGCATCCGTCCGCAGATCGGTCACCAGCACCTGATCAAGCAGATTATCGAGGAGGCCGAGGACATCTTCTGCGGTATTGGCTATACCGTCGAGTCTGGTCCCATGGTCGACACCTCCTACTACAACTTCACCGCGCTCAACGCCCCCATGGATCACCCGAGCCGCTCGGCCCGCGATACCTTCTACGTGGTCGACAACAACCCCGGCAGCGTCGCGCACCCCGAGGCTCACGCCCACGGCGAGTCCGACGTGCTGCTGCGCACCCAGACCTCGGGCGTGCAGATCCACACCATGGAGTCGCAAAAGCCGCCCATCTACATGATCTGCCCGGGCACCGTCTACCGTCCCGACACGGCCGATGCCTGCCACCTGCCGCAGTTCAACCAGATCGAGGGCCTGGTCGTCGACGAGGGCATCACCTTTGGCGACCTGAAGGGCACGCTCGACTACTTTGTTAAGTGCATGTTTGGCGAGGATCGCAAGACGCGTTACCGCCCGCATTTCTTCCCCTTCACCGAGCCCAGCTGCGAGGTGGACGTGAGCTGCCACGTGTGCGGCGGCAAGGGCTGCAACTTCTGCAAGCATAGCGGCTGGATCGAGATCCTGGGCTGCGGCATGGTCGACCCCAACGTCCTGATCAACTGCGGCATCGACCCCGAGAAGTACACCGGCTTCGCCTTTGGCATTGGCGCCGAGCGCGTCGCGGCCCTGCGCTACGACCTGCCCGACCTGCGAACGCTCATGACGGGCGATATGCGCTTCTTGAATCAGTTCTAGGCTGCGGCTTGCCCAAGCACGGCACCTCGGCGCTCATTCGTCGCTTGCGTACCAAAGTACGCGGCGCTCCTCTTTCGGGCCGATCTGCCGCACTTGGACAACCCTCGCTTTGTAAGGATTGTTCACAAAGTTGAAGTTTCCACCTGCATTTCTTCGCAGGCTTTCAGTATGAAAGGAGAGCTAGATGCGTGTTTCTTACGACTGGCTCAAGACCATGATCGATATTCCGGAGGATCCTAAGACCCTTTCGGACGAATATATCCGTACCGGCACCGAGGTCGAGGCGATCGACACCGTGGGCGAGTCCTTCGACCACGTGGTTACCGCCAAGGTGCTCACCAAGACCCCGCACCCCGATAGCGACCACATGTATGTGTGCTCGGTCGACGTGGGCGACAAGAACCTCGACGCTGACGGCAACCCCGCTCCGCTGCAGATCGTCTGCGGCGCGCAGAACTTTGAGGCCGGCGACCACATCGTCACGGCCATGATCGGCGCCGAGCTGCCCGGCGACATCAAGATCAAGAAGAGCAAGCTCCGCGGCGTCGTGTCCATGGGCATGAACTGCTCCGCGCGCGAACTCGGCCTGGGCGGCGACCACTCCGGCATCATGATCCTGCCCGAGGATACGCCCTGCGGCATGCCGTTTGCCGAGTATGTGGGCTCGAGCGATACCGTGCTCGACTGCGAGATCACGCCCAACCGCCCCGACTGCCTGTCCATGATCGGCATGGCCCGCGAGACCGGTGCCATCTTCGACCGCGATTTCCACGTTGAGCTGCCCGCCATCCAGGCCGAGACCGGCCGCACGACGGACGACGAGCTTTCGGTCGAGATTGCCGACGAGGGCCTGTGCGACCGCTATGTCGCTCGCATCGTGCGCAACGTGAAGGTCGGCCCGTCGCCCGACTGGATGGTCAAGCGCCTCAACGCCCTGGGCGTGCGTCCGCACAACAACATCGTCGACGTCACCAACTATGTGATGATGCTCACCGGTCAGCCGCTGCACGCCTTTGACCTGTCCAGCTTTGCCGAGCGCGAGGGCCGTCGCCGCGTGGTGGTTCGCGCTGCCCAGCAGGACGAGAAGTTCACGACCCTCGACGGCGAGGAGCGCACGCTCGACGCCGGCGTGGGCCTCATCACCGACGGCGAGCGTCCCGTGGCGCTGGCCGGCGTCATGGGCGGCATGGATTCCGAGATCGAGGACGACACCGTCGACGTGATGGTCGAGAGCGCCTGCTTCAACGCCGGTCGCACCTCGCATACCAGCCGCGACCTGTCGCTGATCTCGGACGCCTCCATTCGCTTTGAGCGCCAGGTCGACGAGACCGGCTGCGTGGATGTGGCCAACGTGGCCTGCGCGCTCATCGAGGAGATTGCCGGCGGCCAGGTCGCTCCCGGCTACATCGACGTGTTCCCCGCTCCTAAGACCATCGACAGCATCAAGCTGCGCCTGGCCCGCGTGCACGCCATCTGCGGCGCCGACATCGAGCCCGACTTTATCGAGCGCTCGCTCACCCGCTTGGGTTGCACCGTCGAGCGCGACGGCGAGGACTTTATGGTTACCCCGCCGAGCTTCCGTCCCGACCTGCCGCGCGAGATCGATCTGATCGAGGAAGTCCTGCGCCTGTGGGGCATGGGCCGCGTGACGGCGACCATCCCGGCTGCCAAGAACCACATCGGCGGCCTGACCCGCGAGCAGAAGCTCACCCGCAAGGTCGGCGAGATCCTGCGCGCCTGCGGCCTCAACGAGACCACGACCTTTGGCTTTGCCGCCCCGGGCGACCTGGAGAAGATCGGCATGTCCACCGAGGGCCGCGGCTGCCCCGTGGTGCTCATGAACCCGCTGGTGGCCGAGCAGACCGAGATGCGTCGCTCGCTGCTGCCGGGCCTGCTGCAATCCGTGGCCTACAACGAGGCCCACGGCACGCCCAACGTGCACCTGTACGAGGTCGGCAGCCTGTTCCACGGTCGCGAGAACGCCAGCCTGCCCAAGGAGACCAAGTCCGTGGCGGGTGTGCTCTCGGGCCAGTGGAGCGAGCAGTCCTGGAACATGAAGTACCGCAAGCTGCGCTTCTTCTTTGGCAAGGGCATTGTCGAGGAGCTGCTTGCCCAGCTGCGTATCGAGAAGGTTCGCTTCCGTTCCGTCGAGGGCGAGGGCTATGCCTTCTTGCAGCCGGGCCGTGCCGCCGAGGTCCTCTCGGGCGGTACCGTGCTGGGCTGGGTCGGCGAGATCCACCCCGAGGCGCGCGAGGCGATGGGCATCGATGAGGTCGTCGTTGCCTTTGAGCTCGACCTGGACAAGCTGATCAAGGGCGCCCGCAACCAGGAGAACTACCGCGAGTTCTCGCAGTACCCGGCTGTTGAGCACGACCTGGCTATCGTGGTTGACAACTCCGTGACCTGCGAGGATCTTGAGCGCCGCATTACGAGCGCCGGCGGCAAGCTGCTCGAGGGCGTGCGCCTGTTCGATGTCTACCGCGATCCGGTTCGCATCGGCAAGGGCAAAAAGTCCATGGCCTTTGCGCTCACGTATAGCGCTGACGACCACACACTCACCAGCGAAGAGGTCGAGAAGGCGCACCAGAAGATCGTCACCAAGGTGTGCAAGGGCGTAAACGGCGAGGTCCGCGGCTAGGACCGCTTGCGTCTGTGACGAATGTATTACAAAACGGCGCACTGCTTTGTTGGCAGTGTGCCGGTTTGCTATGATACCCGGCGGCGTGTTACGAATCTAACAATATGTAACACTGGCAAGGTTATTCAAGCGGCGCTGCAATTCCGTGCGCCGACAACCGGGAGGCGCTATGCACATTCCAGATAATTATTTGTCCCCGCAGACCGATGCCGTCATGGCGGTGGCGATGGTGCCCGTATGGGTCCATTGCATCAAGAAGGTGCGTGCTACGCTCGATCGCGAGCATATGGCGTTCCTGGGCATCTGCGCCGCATTCTCCTTCTTGCTCATGATGTTCAACGTGCCGCTGCCCGGCGGTACCACGGGACACGCCGTTGGCGGCGCGCTCATCGCGCTGCTGCTTGGCCCGGAGGCCGCGGCCATCGCGGTTTCGGTCGCGCTGGCGCTGCAGGCGCTGCTGTTTGGCGACGGCGGTATCCTGTCCTTTGGAGCCAACTGCTTTAACATGGCCTTTGTGTTGCCGTTTACCGCTGCTATCGTGTTCCGTGCGCTCAACAGCCGTCTGCACGACAAAAGGTGGGGCACCTCGGCTTCTGCCATCGTGAGCGGTTGGGTCGGGTTGTGCCTAGCGGCCCTGTGCGCGGCAATCGAGTTTGGTATTCAGCCGATGCTCTTTACCAACGCTTCGGGCGCTCCGCTGTACTGCCCCTTCCCGCTGTCCGTGGCTATTCCGGCCATGTTGGTCCCGCATATGCTGGTTGCCGGCGTGATCGAGGGCGTGGCGACGGCCGCCATCTATGGTTTCATTAAGAAGACGGCGCCGAGCATTATCGTCGGGCCCGAGGCCGTCGATGGCCAGCTTGCCGCCGATGGTACCGCCAAGAAGACTTCCCTAATCCCTACGCTCATTCTGGTCGCCGTGCTTGTCTTGGCCACGCCGCTGGGCCTTTTGGCCACGGGTGACGCCTGGGGCGAGTGGGACGCTGAGGGCGCCGCGACCGCCGTTCAGGAGGCTGGTGACGACAGTCTGCAGGCTTCGGTCGGCCTCGATGCTCCGACCTTTGCCGATGCGCTGCCCACGGGCGACTACCTGCAGGTTTATTCCGAGGAGCAGGGCCTTGGCTTTGCCGGCCAGGCCGCGATGTATATTCTTTCGGGCGTGATTGGCGTGGCGGTGCTTACCATCGCATTCCGCCTGGTCTCGCTGACGGTCAAGGAAAGCGGTGCTCATGGCAATAGCCGAGCTGCCTAGCTGGCTTGCGGCCGAGGAGCGATATGAGCCCGTGGGGGCTCGGCATCGTGTGATGCAAAAGAATGTCCTGCACCTGGCGAGCCTGCTTGAGCGGGTTCGCCTGGGTGGAGGCGCGCACGAGGGCGGGTCGATGGTCGACCGCGCCCTTTCTTGCGTTTCGGCTCCGGTGCGCCTGGTGGGGATGTTCGTTTGCGTTCTGTGCGTGTGCCTGACGCAAAGCCCGCTGTACCTGATGTTGATGGCGGCGATCGCGTTGGTGCTGGTCGCGGTGCGCCCAGCACGCGGGTTGCGCGCGACTTTTGTGCCGGCGCTCGGCGCCGCGGGACTCGCAGTGGTTCTGGCGCTGCCTGCCCTGCTGCTGGGCGCTTCCGCTACGGGCGCCATGCTCAAGATTGCGCTCAAGACGTTCATTAATGTGTCGCTGGTGCTGGGCGTTTCGTGGACCCTCACGTGGAGCCGCATGTCGGCAGCGCTCAAGATGCTGCATCTGCCCGACGAGGTCATCTTTACCTTTGATATGGCACTCAAGCATATCGAGGTGCTGGGACGCACAGCGCACGATCTGTGCGAATCGGTCATGCTGCGCAGCGTTGGCCGTACGCCTGAGGGATTTTCGCGTACCGATTCGATCGCGGGTATCATGGGCATGACCTTTATCAAGGCGATGGAATGCAGCCACGCGATGGACGAGGCTATGCTTTGCCGCGGCTTTGCCGGTGCGTATCCGACTCCCGCGCGGAGCGGCTTTGGCTGGCGCGATGCGGTCTATGCGGCCGGCGTGGCGCTGCTGGCAGTGTTGTGCGCCGTGCTGTAGCGCGGGCGGCTGAGCCGTCGATGTGGATAGGGAAGGGCGACGTTTTGGCAAACGATACGAATGGCGTGATGGGCGCAAGCGGTGCTACTGGCGCCAAGAGCGTGCCGCTCATCGAGTTTCGCGACGTGGTGTTCTCCTATGCGGGGCATACGGTTGTCGATGGTGTGTCGCTGCAGGTGAACCGTGGAGAGCTCGTTGCACTGCTTGGCCCTAACGGCTGCGGCAAGACGACGATCATGCGCCTTATCAACGGCCTTGAGCTCGCGGACACAGGGGCATATCTGTTTGACGGGCACGTGATCGATGCGGTATATCTCAAGGATTCCGCGACGGCCCAGCGGTTCCATCAGCGCGTGGGCTTTGTGTTCCAGAACGCCGATGCGCAGCTCTTTTGCGCCACGGTCGGCGAGGAGGTCGCGTTTGGCCCCGCCCAGATGGGACTTCCGACAGACGAGCTCGAGCGCCGCGTGCGTGATGCCATGGAGCTGTTCCAGGTTGCCGACCTTGCCGACGCCTCTCCCTATCAGCTCTCGGGCGGGCAAAAGAAGCGCGTTGCGCTGGCTGCGGTGGTGTCGATGAACCCCGATATCCTAGTGCTCGATGAGCCCACCAACGGGCTCGATGAGGACTCGTGCGACATCGTAGTCAACTTTTTGCTGGCCTACGTTGCTGCCGGTAAGACGGTTTTGATGAGTACGCACCAT
The DNA here is from genome assembly GCA_905208535.1 of uncultured Collinsella sp. GTDB lineage: Bacteria > Actinomycetota > Coriobacteriia > Coriobacteriales > Coriobacteriaceae > Collinsella. The sequence continues at coordinate 7,320 of CAJLPI010000009.1, forward strand.
CAAGATTTGGTGCGCCGCCTGGAGGCCCGTGCCATCTATATCGATCGATATCACCATGTGGTCGAGGCGCCCGTGCCGTCGTATGGAACCGAAAGCGGTGCTGCGGAATAGTTGCTGCGTAGGGTATGTATGGCCGCCTGTGCGACTCTGCCGTGATGGTATAGTTAACCAGGTTTTATGGGGGTGGCTATGCCAAGTTGGAACATTCATATCGCTCAAACGGAGCGCTTGCTGGCACGTGCTAGCGTGCTTGCCGATAGCGTGCGCGACCGCAATGCCTTTTTGTTTGGCTGCGTGGTTCCGGATATCTTCGTGGGCTATATGGTCCCTGGCATCGCCGATCCCATTCCGTATCGCATTACGCACTTTGCAAAGCCCGAGCCTATCCCTAAGCCGCGCGAGCACGAGTTCTGGGATACCTATGTGGCGCCGCTGCTTAAAGGCGCACCCGCGGGCGAACCTGCTGAGGCTACCTCGATTATCGAGGAACGCGAGCGACTGAACCGCGTGCACTATCCCCAGCGCTACAGGGATGCTGAGCCGGTTGTCGGTCCCGGCGCCTGTGAGTTCTCGCTTGCGTCCGAAGATGTGGCGCAGTCGCTGCTCGATTTAACGCTGGGCGTCTGGTCGCATCTGGTGGCCGACACGGTATGGAACACGCGTGTGAACCAGTATCTGGAAGCACACGGCGGCAAGCCGTGCGAGGAGTTCCGCATTAAAAAGCAGGGCGATTTTGACTGGTTTGGCAAGACGCTGGGCATCGTTTCCATTCCGCGTGCGACCGATCGCCTCTATACCGCTGCGACGCGTTTTGGGCAGTATCCCATCCATAAAGAATATGTGCTCAAGACTATCGGCGTCATGCACGAGATTGTACGCGAAAACCCCGGCGAGCCCGATCATCCGCCGTATCGTCTGCTAACCGAGGAGTTTTTCGATGCAACGTTTACCGAGGTCATCGAGCTGACCGAGGTGGGCTTTGCGACTCGCGTTGCCGCTTCTGACGTCCCCGCAGTCCCTCTGATCACTAGCTGCTAGCTGGCCGGCTTAACGGTGAACAGTTCATTCCAATTGACCAACGGCTCCCGTCGCAGGGCGTCTTCGGTGGTGCGCTCGGCATCGGAGAGGCTTGCGACTGAACACAAATCGATGATGCGGCATACGAAGAAGGTCTAAAAAGGGCCCGGAAGGCGAAGCCTTCCGGGCCCTTTGCAATGCAAACATGCTTGCAAGTACGACTTAACGCACCTGAGCGACGTAAGCGACGTTGGTCGAGGAGACCTTGTCCTCGAGCTGGACGCTCATTCGGGGATCGCCGGCGGTAGCGACGGTCAAATCGCCAGCCTCGACGTAGCCGAGCTCCTTAGCGGTCTCGATCGCCTTGACGATCGTGCCGTTGACGGTGCCCTGGGTAATCTCGGCCTGGTGCGGGATAACGCCCCAGTACATGATCATCTGCTGGACGGCCCACTCGTGGCGGGAGAACGCGCAGATCGGCATGTTGGGGCGGAAGTGCGAGATCAGGCGAGCGGTACGACCGGTGGTCGTCGGCACGGTGATGCACTTGGCGCCAACGGTGGTGGCCATGTTCACAGCGGACATACCCACAACGTTGTTGACAACGCGGGTGCCGTGAGCATCGGCCGGAACCTCGAGCGGAGCGTGGGCCGGGAGGTACTTCTCGGTCTCGAGAGCAATGCTGGCCTGCATCTTAACGGCCTCGACCGGGTACTTACCGGCAGCGGACTCGCCAGAGAGCATAACGGCGTCGGTGCCGTCGTAGATGGCGTTAGCAACGTCGGCAACCTCGGCGCGCGTCGGGCGCGGGTTCTGCTGCATGGAGTCGAGCATCTGCGTAGCGGTGATAACGGGCTTGTAGGCCGCGTTGCACTTGGCGATGATCTCCTTCTGGATGTGCGGAACAAGCTCGGGCTTGATCTCGATGCCCAGGTCGCCACGGGCGACCATGATGCCGTCGGAAGCCTCGAGGATCTCGTCGAAGTTCTCGACGCCCAGGGCACACTCGATCTTCGGGAAGATCGTCACGTGCTCGCCACCGTTCTCGCGGCAAAGCTTGCGGATGCCGCGGACGGACTCGCCATCACGGATGAAGGAAGCGGCGATGTAGTCGATGTTCTCGGTCAGGCCAAAGAGGATGTCCTGACGATCGCGCTCGGTGATAGCGGGCAGCGAGATGTTGACGTTGGGCATGTTGACGCCCTTGCGCTCGCCGATCAGGCCGTCGTTCTTAACGACGCAGGTCATGTCCTGGCCACTGACGGACTCGACCTCGAGGGCAACCAGGCCGTCATCGATCAGGATGAGGGAGCCCTTCTCGACCTCGGAGGGCAGAGCCAGGTAGTCGAGGGAGATGTGCTCAGCGGTGCCGTGGAAATCCTCGGACGTGGGCTGAGCGGTGACGACGATCTTGTCGCCGGTCTTGACGGCAACCTTCTTGCCGTCGACCAGAAGGCCGGTGCGGACCTCGGGGCCCTTGGTGTCGAGCAGGATGCCGACGGGCAGACCGAGCTCCTTGGAAATACGACGGACGCGCTCGATGCGACCGTGGTGCTCGTCGTAGGAGCCGTGCGAGAAGTTAAAACGGGCGACGTTCATGCCCGCCTTGATCATCTCGCGGATGGTCTCGTCGCTATCGCAGGCGGGACCCATGGTGCATACAATCTTAGTGCGCTTGTACATTCAGACCTCCATCTGACATCGTCTTGCGCTGATAGATAAACCATAAGAAATAAAATCGAGTTGATTATAACGAAATACCGACCGAATACCCCAAAAAAACGACCGTATGCCGATTAAGAAGTTCATTTTTTGCGGGAAAAACGGTATATGAAAAATCTTTACCAACCGCTCTAACCGCTGTTATCTGGGCGATATTTCAGTTTGACGAAGTGCCGAAGAAAAAACGTTTTACCAACATTGAGCATCACACGGTCTGCACCGTTGCACTCGAGCCGTGTTTCCAATTGGAATGTTTTGGCTAGACGCGCCGCTTTGGGGTACCATAGCTCCACTATCAACTGCCGCTCAGCACGGCAGCCTTGATGAGCCCTTGCCCTTCTCCTGGGAATTATGATCGGGCATCAATCTGCTGAGTGGCCCGAATCCCAGGAGGGGACTCTATATGCAAAAGGAATACCTGTCCGCCGCGGCGGAGGTGCTCAGCGACCAAGGTGTCGATGAGAACCTCGGCCTGAGCAGCGACGAGGCGTCATCGCGCCTCGCCAAGACAGGCCCTAACAAGCTCGAGGAAGCCGAGAAGACGCCGCTGTGGAAGCGTTTCTTTGAGCAGATGGCCGACCCCATGGTCATCATGCTGATCGTTGCCGCCGTTATCAGCGCGCTCACGGGCATGGTCAAGGGCGAGCCCGACTTTGCCGACGTCGCCATTATCATGTTCGTCGTTATCGTCAACTCGGTGCTGGGCGTGGTCCAGGAAGCCAAGAGCGAGGAGGCCCTCGAGGCCCTGCAGGAGATGAGCGCGGCGCAGTCCAAGGTGCTGCGCGACGGCAAACTCGTGCACCTGCCGAGCGCCGAGCTCGTTCCCGGCGATGTAATCATGCTCGAGGCGGGCGACTCCGTCCCGGCCGACTGCCGCGTGCTCGAGAGCGCCACGATGAAGATCGAGGAGGCCGCACTCACCGGCGAGTCCGTGCCCGTAGAGAAGCACGCCAACGTGATCGAGCTTGCCGCGGGCACCGACGACGTGCCGCTCGGCGACCGCAAGAACATGTGCTACATGGGCTCCACCGTGGTGTACGGCCGCGGTCGCGCCGTCGTGGTCGGCACCGGCATGAACACCGAGATGGGCAAGATTGCCGGCGCCCTGGCCGAGGCCAAGGAAGAGCTCACGCCGTTGCAGGTGAAGCTCGCCGAGCTCAGCCGCATCCTTACCATTATGGTTATCGTCATCTGCGTCGTCATCTTTGGCGTTGATATCATCCGCCACGGCGTGGGCAACGTTCTTACCGACCCGACCGCCCTGCTCGATACCTTTATGGTCGCCGTCTCGCTCGCCGTCGCTGCCATCCCCGAGGGCCTGGTCGCCGTCGTGACCATCGTGCTATCGCTTGGCGTGACCAAGATGGCTAAGCGCCAGGCAATCATCCGCAAGCTCTCTGCCGTCGAGACTCTCGGCTGCACGCAGACCATCTGCTCCGACAAGACCGGTACCCTTACCCAAAACAAGATGACCGTCGTCAAGCACGAGCTCGCTGCGCCCAAGGAGAAGTTCCTGGCCGGCATGGCGCTGTGCTCCGATGCTCAGTGGGACGAGGAGCTGGGCGAGGCCGTGGGCGAGCCGACTGAGTGCGCGCTCGTCAACGACGCCGGCAAGGCGGGCCTCACTGGCCTGACTGCCGAGCATCCGCGCGTGGGCGAGGCCCCGTTTGACTCGGGCCGCAAGATGATGTCCGTGGTCGTCGAGACCCTGGATGGCGAGTACGAGCAGTACACCAAGGGTGCGCCCGACGTGGTGATCGGCCTGTGCACCCATATCTACGAGGGCGATAAGGTCGTCCCCCTGACCGAGGAGCGCCGCGCCGAGCTCGTGGCGGCCAACAAGGCCATGGCCGACGAGGCCCTGCGCGTACTGGCGCTGGCAAGCCGCACCTACACCGAGGTTCCCGACGACTGCAGCCCCGCTGCGCTCGAGCATGACCTGGTCTTCTGTGGCCTGTCCGGCATGATCGACCCGGTCCGTCCCGAGGTGGCCGACGCTATCCACGAGGCGCACGACGCCGGTATCCGCACCGTCATGATCACGGGCGACCACATCGACACCGCCGTGGCCATCGCCAAGCAGCTGGGCATCGTCGCCGATCGCAGCCAGGCCATCACCGGTGCCGACCTCGATCGCATGAGCGACGAGGAACTCGACGCGCACATCGAGGACTACGGCGTGTACGCCCGCGTCCAGCCCGAGCACAAGACACGCATCGTAGAGGCTTGGAAGTCGCGCGACCAGATCGTGGCCATGACGGGCGATGGCGTCAACGACGCCCCGTCCATCAAGCGCGCCGACATTGGCGTTGGTATGGGCATCACCGGTACCGACGTCACCAAGAACGTCGCCGACATGGTACTTGCCGATGACAACTTCGCTACCATCATCGGCGCCTGCGAAGAGGGTCGTCGCATCTACGACAACATCCGCAAGGTCATCCAGTTCCTGCTTTCGGCCAACCTTGCCGAGGTGTTCTCGGTGTTTATCGCCACGCTCATCGGCTTTACCATCTTCCAGCCGGTGCAGCTGCTGTGGGTGAACCTGGTCACCGACTGCTTCCCCGCGCTTGCGCTGGGCATGGAGGATGCCGAGGGCGACATCATGAAGCGCAAGCCGCGCAACGCCAAGGACGGTGTCTTTGCCGGACATATGGGTCTGGACTGCGTGGTCCAGGGCCTAATCATCACCGCGCTGGTGCTGGCGAGCTTCTTTGTGGGCGTGTACTTTGACATGGGCTACATCCACATCGCCGATATGATCGCCGGCAATGCCGACGAGGAAGGCGTGATGATGGCGTTCATCACGCTCAACATGGTCGAGATTTTCCACTGCTTCAATATGCGCAGCCGTCGTGCGTCGCTGTTCACCATGAAGAAGCAGAACAAGTGGCTGTGGGCTTCCGCCGCGCTGGCACTGGTGCTGACGGTGATCGTGACCGTGCAGCCGACGCTTGCCGAGATGTTCTTTGGCCCCGTGACGCTTGAGCTCAAGGGCGTTGTCGCTGCCCTGGGCCTGGCCTTCCTGATCATCCCGCTGATGGAGATCTACAAGGCGATCATGCGCGCGGTCGAGAAGGAGTAAGTTAACCTGTCCGGGCCCGCCCCTGCGTGTTTTCTTCTTCGCTGGTCCTCGCGCTTCGCGCTGCGGGATCGCTCAGAAGAAAACACTCCCAGGGTGGGCCCTACGGTATCCTTACTGGCTTTTCTCCCGCGCGGATGAAAAAGGGCTGAGGGAAAGTAGGTGAGCGGCCGAGCAATTGCTCGGCCGCTCGTTTTGAATAAAGGATGTGCCCTTTGGAAACCCCTCTCGGCGGGCGGGCCCTGCGGTGACGTTGCTGACTTTTCTCCCGTGTGGATGATAAAGGCTGAGGGAAAGTGTGTGAGTCGGTCGAGCATTTGCTCGACCGACTCTTTTTTGTGGGAAAATACCTGCTCAGTTGTGATTTTTGGTGCTGGGAGGCGTTTGTGGCTAAGGCTAAGGCTAAGGCGAAGAAAAAGACGACGGGGGCGCGGGCTAAGCGTGATCGTCGTCGGAAGCTCGCGACCGAACCCCCTGCATCTGCTGAGGAGTTGCTGGCGAGTGTACCGGGGCTTGACGCGCTGCAGGATGTTCCGGCGTTTGATGACCTGCCGGTCGATGAAGCTCAGCAGGCTGCCTTTGATGATTTCTGCGCACATGCCGAGGAGCCCGAGCAGATGCAGCTTGGCGCCGTGGTGCGCTTGGATCGTGGGTTTCCGCTGGTGGCGACTGCCGACGATACCTTCCGCGCCGAGCATGCCGTGGGATTTGCCAAGTCGCGCGGTGGGGACGAGGTCCTGCTGCCTGCCGTGGGCGATCGTGTGGCGGTGCGCCGCGCTCCCGGGCACGATATGGGCGTGATTGAATGCGTGCTGCCGCGCCGTACGAGCTTTGAGCGTTGGCGCGGCCGTGCCCGCGGAGAGCGCCAGGTGCTCTGCTCCAACGTGGATAGCGTGCTAATCGTGCAGGCGCTCGGTGCCGGCGAGGTGCTGCTCGACCGTGTGGCGCGTTCGCTGGTATTGGCGCTCGACTGCGATGCCGAGCCGGTGGTGGTACTCACCAAAGCTGACCGCTGCGATGCCGAGGAACTCGAGCGCGATCTGGACCGCGTGCGCCGCCTGGTGGGTCCGGACGTGCGCGTGATCGTGACGTCCTCTGCCGAGGGCCGCGGCCTGGACGAGGTCCGTGCCTGCGTGCCTGCCGGGAGCTGCGCCATGATTCTGGGCGAGTCGGGTGCCGGCAAGTCGACGCTGCTCAATGCGCTGCTGGGCCACGATACGTTGGCGACCGGCGGTGTGCGCGAACGCGACGACCAGGGCCGTCACACTACCGTCGCGCGCGTGATGGTGACGCTGCCGGGCGACGCCGGCGTGATCGCCGATGCCCCGGGCCTGCGCAGCCTACCGCTCGTGGGTCACGAGCGGGGACTGGCCCGCGCCTTCCCCGAGATTGTCGAGGCATCGCGCGCGTGCCGGTTTGGCGATTGCGCGCATACCCATGAGCCGGGTTGCGCCGTTCGCGAGGCCGAGGACGCCGGGCAGATCGATAGCCTGCGTCTGGAAACGTTCCAAAACCTGGCGTTATCCATGCGCGTGAGTGCTCAAATGCTCGATCCCGATGTCCATCTGTAATTGATTTTTCCTATGACAGCCGTTTCCCAACTGTTCGGGAGACGGCTTTTTGCTGCGGAAAAGCCTCGAAACATGCAGTTTGCTGACGTGCTGACCAAAACCTTGCCACGAGCTTGACGGGCTGGTCAGCTTTTGGTCAGCGATTGGTTTGACATCGAAAACCAAGATTGCGATTGCGCCGCTTTGCACTCTGACCGCCCAGACAATGGTGGTACGGGCATTCGCCCGGCACTGCCATGAGAGGAGCGGCCGTGAACAAGAGCAAGCGCATCGCCATCAGTCTGGTCGCGGGCGTGCTCGCTGCTCTGCTCTGCATGGTTTACGGCTCATCGATCCGCTCACAAGCCGAACAGGTCCAGGCTGAGACCTTGGCCAAGTACGGTGGCGATCGCGTCGAGGTATGCGTCGCGGCGCGCGATATCGATGTGGGCGAGACCCTCGATGAGACCAATGTCATAACCCAGGAGTGGCTGACGAGTCTGCTGCCGCGTGACGCGGCGACCGAGCTGCGCCAGGTGCGCGGCGACGTGACGACTTCGCGTATTCCCAAAAACGCCGTGATCTGCAATGTCTACACCAAGGTCGAGAGCCGCAAGCTCGAGGTGCCTAAGGGCAAGGTCGCCGTTTCGGTGGCGGTCGATGCCGAGCACTCGGTCGGCGGTGCTACGGGCGTGGGCAGCTACGTGGATGTGTATGTGCAAAAAGACGGCGTGACCGATCGGCTGTGCGGCGCGTACGTGATCGATACCAGTGAGGATTCCGGTGCCACGCGCGAGGGCAAGATCGAATGGGTGACGCTGGCGGCTGACCCCGAAGACGTCAAGGAACTGCTGGGAGCCTCGGGCAAGGGAACGGTCAGCTTGACGATTCCCGCCACGGCGCGCGGCAAAAAGAGCGGAGGCGACGAGTGATGAAGGCGATCTGGCTTGCGTGCTGCGCGTGCGGCGATTACGGGCTGTTGCAGCGGGAAGTCGAGGGCCGTGATGCGGGTGCACAGGTGCTTCGCGTGGGTGACCTGGACGGGCTGGTTTCCATGGCGCGGGCGTTTCCGTCGCGCCGCGGGGCTGCCATCATCGCGGCGTCTCTGTTTGATACCGAAGATGTGCGCAAGACTGTTGCGCGCCTGACGGCCGAAGGCCGCGTGAGTCGCGTGGTCGTGTTGATAGAAGCGCTCGATCCGTCGGATATCGAGGGGCTGTTTCGCGCGGGGGCGACCGAGGTCATCGCTGCACACAGTATATGCGGCAACGGGCGCGCGGGCGAGGGAGCGGTTGATTCCGATCGGCGCATGACGATTGAGCCCGATGCTTTTGTTGATAGGGAACCCGGGGCGCCTCGCGCTACAAGAGGCCCGCGTGTTGATGATTATGGAAAAGCGGAAGCCGAGCATGGTCGGCGCCCCCGGAACCCCCTTGTATACGATGACGCTGGAGGGCCGGCGCAGCATGCTGGCGACTCCCCGGCAGTAGATATGGGATACGTGCACGGCGTGAATCTGGCGGATGAACTCGACGAAGTTGAGGGCCTTGCCGGGTGCGGCGAGTTGTCGCTGATGCAGCATGAGCAGATTGCGCAGAACGAGCCTGCCTCGCAGACCGAACAAGCAGCCATGCCGGCTTGGACGCAGCACGTGGTTGCGGCGGGGGAGACGGGGACGCTGTCACCGACGCCCGCCCCGCCGCCTCCGATGCCGCCGGCAGACGCTACCGCTCCGCCGCATCGAGCTCCAGTTATCTGCGCTATTTCGGGTTCGGGCGGTTGCGGCAAGTCGACGATCGTTGCCACCATGGCACACACATCGTCGCTGTTGGGCTTGCGTGCCGCCGTGCTCGACCTGGACCTGATGTTTGGAAACCTTTACGACTTGTTAGGCGTCGATGCTCCGCGCGATATGGCGGCACTTATCGAGCCGTCGGCGGCGGGCATGCTCACCGAGCCGGATATCGTAGCCGCTTCGATGCGCGTGGCGCCGGGCGTTACGCTCTGGGGTCCCGTCGCGGCGCCCGAGCAAGCCGAGCTCATGGCACGTCCGGTGGAGCTACTGCTTGATGTTCTGCGTCGCGAATCCGACGTGGTCTTTATCGATACCTCGGTCTTTTGGGGCGACGCCGTGGCGGCTGCGGTGGCGGCGAGCGACCGTTGCCTGGTCGTTGGCGATGCGGCGGTGTCGTCCGCGACATCGGCGTCGCGCGTCATCGAACTGGCAGGTCGAGTAGGTGTGCCGCGCACGCGCATGAGCGCCGTGTTCAACCGGTTCGGTGCGCGCGGGGCAGACGAGGACGTCGCCATGCGCTTTGAGATTGCCTGTGCGTTAAGCTCCAAGATTCGTATCGCCGATGGCGGGCAGGATCTCGCCGCGCTCATGGCGTTTGGGCGCGCTGACGAGGCAGTGGGGCAGACCAGCGCTTTTGCGACTAGCGTGCGCGAGGCCACGCGCGAGATGCTCGTGGAACTGGGGTGCGCCGTCGGCCCTTGGAGCGATATGGTCGCCGACCGTGCAACGCGCACCGAACGCCCGCGTATCCGCCTTCCCTGGTCGCGCGAGGGTGATCAGCGATGAGCCTGCAAACGAGGATTAAGGCTGCCGGCGCTGCAGCGGCGGCAGCGCCTGTAGATGCGGGGCGTCGCCGCGCGGTGAAACGACGCACCAAGCGCGCCGTGATGGACCGCATGGGTTACGACGAAGTGGCGCGTATCAGCGCCTATATCGACCCGGCACTTGCCCGCTCGGAATTGCGTCCTGCGGTGGAGGCGGCGCTCAATGTTGAGGAGCCGACCGATCTCGCGACGCCCGAGCGCGAGACCATCATCGACGAGATTTTGGATGACGTGGTGGGCTTGGGGCCGTTGCAGCCGCTCATCGAGGACGACACCGTTACCGAGATCATGATCAACGGCTGCCGCTCGGCTTTCTTTGAACGCGGCGGCGTCTTGTACCCCATCGAGCATGCGTTTGAGGATGATGAGCAGATCCGTGTGCTTATCGACCGCATTATCTCGCCACTTGGTCGCCGTATCGACGAGCGCAGCCCCATCGTCAACGCCCGCCTCAAAACGGGCTATCGCGTCAACGCGGTGATTCCGCCTGTGGCGATTGACGGACCGATTCTCACCATCCGAAAGTTCTCGGACCGTATCTGCTCGCTGGACGAGCTTGTGGGGCTGGGGTCGCTGCCGCTTTGGTATGCGCAGCTGCTGTCGTGTGCGGTGTCGCTGCGACAGGACCTGGCGGTTGCGGGAGGCACGGGATCTGGTAAGACCACCCTGCTCAACGCGTTGTCATGTGAGATTTCCACCGGCGAGCGCATCGTGACGATCGAGGACTCTGCTGAGCTCAAGTTTGCACATCATCCGCACGTGGTGCGCCTAGAGGCGCGCGAGGCTTCAATTGAGGGCGAGGGCGCGGTGACGATCCGCGACCTGGTAACTAATGCCCTGCGCATGCGCCCCGACCGCATCGTGGTGGGCGAGGTGCGCGGTGCCGAGTGCTGCGACATGTTGCAGGCCATGAACACGGGCCACGACGGGTCGCTCACCACACTTCATGCGGGTTCAGAACAGGAGACCGTGGTGCGTCTGACGTTGCTTGCACGTTATGGCATCGATCTGCCGAGCGAGCTCATCGAGGAGCAGATTGCCATGGCGCTCGACGGCATCGTGATGTCCGAGCGTCACGCCGATGGCAGGCGTTTCGTCTCCTCGTATTCGGGGGTGCGACGCGCCGCATCGGGCGGCGTAGAGCTCGAGCGCTATGTGACGTTCGATGCCGCCGAGCGCACCTGGACGCTTGACCGCGAGCCGCCGTTTATCGCAGAAGGCCTGCGGTCGGGGACGCTCACACAAGAGGAGGTGGACGAATGGAGATCACTGTGCCCCTCGTCGTAGGGGGCTTGGCAGGGCTTTCTGTCGCGACGGCGTGCGGGGCGGAACCTCGTGTGCCGCAGGTACCGCCGGCGGAGCTGGCACGTCAGGCGCTCGAGACGGTGGCAGAGAAGCTGCCGCGTGAGCTGGTGGAAAACGATCTGCTGAAAAAGATCGCCCGTTCGTGGGCATCGCTGGCTCCGGCGCATCGCCTTGGCCTCGTGATCGAAGATGCTTCGGGACGTTTGGCGTTTCTGCTGCTATCGAGCGGTCTCTGCTGCGTTTTACTAACGATGGTGTCGTTATCGCCCCTCGGATTTGCCTTGGGACTTGTTGCTCCGTTTGCCGTTGGTGCCGCTCGGGATGGCTTTGAGAGCCGGCGCGAGCAACACGATGCAGAAGAGGCAATGCCCGAGGCGTTTACCGCACTTTCCATGTCGCTTGCCTCGGGACATTCGCTGGCCCAGGGCATGCGCTTTGTGGGCGCTCATGCGCAAGAGCCAGTGCATACCGAGTTTTTGCGGGTGGCGGCGGCGATCGATTGCGGCATCTCGGCGACCGACGCGCTCGATGACTTGCTCGTGCGTATCGACGCCCCCGGTCTTTCGCTTGTGACCTTGGCGCTTAAGGTGTCTCAGCGCACCGGCGCTCCGCTTGCCGACTTACTGTCCGAGGCGTCGAGCATGGTGGGGGAGCGCATTGAGCTCAAGCGCCGCCTGGATGTTAAGACGTCGCAGGCTCGCATGTCTGCGCATATGGTCGCGGCGATGCCGGCGGGCATGTGCGCGGTGTTGGCGCTGCTTTCGGCAGATTTTCGTCGCGGTCTTGCGACGCCTGCCGGCGCGGGCGCTGTGGTGCTGGGTCTTGCCCTCAACGCCGTTGCCCTGGTGGTTATCCGGCGCATTATGCGGGTGGAGCTATGAGCGCCCCGGTTGCAGTTGCGGCTTGCCTGTGCGCCCTGAGTGTATTTGTCGCGACGGGTTTGGATCGGGCGGATGCACGCAAGATCGCAGGGGCCTGCAAGCGCGAGGCGGTGCTGGTCGCTGCCGCGGGTCGCTCGGTGGTCGATGCTCTGACCGCGCGAGTGAAGGGCGCGGTTGGAGCGGGCGGCCCGGCGCGAGTGTCGCTCGGCGAAGTGTCCGAGATGATCGATGTTGTGCGCTTGGGTCTTTCGGCCGGTCTTTCGTTTGATGCGGCGCTTGAGATTTTCTGCGCCAACCGCCGGTCAGTGCTGGCTCTTCGCCTTGAGCGCGCCTGCATGGCGTGGCAGGTGGGCGTGGGCACGCGTGAGGACGAGTTGTTGGCCGCCGCGCGCGACCTGGACGTGCGAGCGCTCGAGACCTTTGCCATCACGGTGGGGCAGGCGCTCGCCCTGGGTGCCCCACTTGCCGAGACGCTGGCCGCTCAAAGTCGCGAGATCCGTGCGGCTCATCGCGCCGCGGTCGAGCGCGAGATCGAGCGTGCACCCGTCAAGCTGCTGATTCCCACCGGCACGCTCATCTTGCCGGCGTTGCTTCTGTCCATATTGGGCCCGCTGCTGGGAGCAGGCGGGATGATGTAGGGAGGAATACATGAACACGATGACTGACGCTGCTGGCAAGGTCCAGGGCTGGGCGTTTTGCCGGGCGGCACATGTTCGTCAGCGCGCCAAGGAACTATTGCAGGAGGAGAGTGCACAGGGTACCACCGAGTATGCCATCTTGTTCGGCGTGCTCGTGGTGATCGCGATTATCGCCATCGTCGCATTTAAGGGCAAGGTCCAAGATCTATGGAACGCTATCAGCGAGGGCATCAACAGCCTGTAGAGGGCGAGCGCCCCATCGGGGTGCTGCTGGTGTTTGCTTGCCTGACCGTGGCGATAGCGGCGGTGCTTTGGGGGCTTAACGCCGCGCGGCAGCAGCGTCCTGGGACCGCCTCCGATTTGGGCTCAGATTCGGCGGTGGCGTCTCAAAAAGATGAGATGCGAGATGCGGACGATTCGGATGTCGCTGTCACGGCGCAAACCTTTCTGCGGACGCTCGACAAGCGGTCTGGCACTGCGACGGATTCGCCTGAGGGCAACGCGATTGCGGTCCGGCTTGCATGGTCCGAGGACCGACCGATGACCGAAGCGGCGGCGGATATGCTGCGTGCCTATCGCGAGGTACCCACGGCGCAACTTGCTCTGAGCGGCTATCTCGACATCAAGGGAAACGTGTGGGGCGCCATCGTGCGCGACGAACGCGGCTGGGTCGATATGGTGACAATTGCCGCGGATGCTGGCGATGCTTCGTGTCGTCTGCGCGCCGTGCGCCTGAGCCCGCAGGCAACGGACTCAAAGGAGGGATCGTGAAATGCATGATGTCCTGCGTGAGGAATCTGCCCAGGCGACGGTCGAATACGCCATCGTCACGGTGGCGCTGTTATCGATCGTGCTGGCGATCGCGGGACTTTGGCGTGCCGGCACCGATGGGCGCTTGGCGGCGCTGGTTGAGCGGGCGGCATCCCATGGCGTTGCCTCGACGTCGGTTATCGACGCCGCTGCGGCCGCTAAGGACATCGCGTTGTATTGATGCCGCGCGCGAGGACCGGGCGCAGTCTACGGTCGAGGCCGCTTTTTTGCTGCCGACGTTTCTGACACTCATCCTTCTCGCGCTGCAACCGGTGTGCCTGCTCTATACGCGCGCGGTCATGGAGTCTGCCGCCGCCGAGACCGCGCGGCTCATGACCACGACGACGGCGGAGGACGACGATCTTAAGGAGTTCACCCGCCGCCGACTTGCCGCAGTGCCCAACGTTTCGATCTTTCATGCCGGCGGGCCGTTGTCGTGGGATATCGAGCTTGGCCGGGCCGGTGCGGGTGGCGTCTCGTCCGTGTCCGTTTCCGGCGAGGTCAAGCCGTTGCCTGTGATCGGTGCGTTTGCGCAGGCTATGGGTGGTACCGCCGAGGGCGGCTACGTTGAGCTCAAGGTCGATGTCTCGTATCAATCGCGTCCCGAATGGCTGGAGGGAGATTATGATTCGTGGATTGCTGCATGGGATTAGGCGCTGCCTGTTGCGGGTGACGCAAGGGTTTGCGGCCCGCCGTCGACCAGGCGCTCTCCGCAAACGAGGCGGCTTTATGGGTCGAGCCGGTGTCGATCTGTTTATCGAAGACGGCGCCTATACCACGCTTTCTTCTGCCGTGGTCATCCTAGTGGTGCTCACATTGTTGTTTTCGTCGACCGCGGCGATATGGAGCATGTCGCGTGCCGGGGATACTCAGGTGGCGGCTGATAGTGGCGCGCTGGCGGGTGCCAACGTAGTGTCGTCCTATCACACGGCTGCCACGGTGGTTGATGCGAGCATCTTGAGTCTGGGGCTGGCGGGGTTTGCCACGATCGGGACGGGCCTGGTCGCCATCCTCATCCCGGGTGCCGAGCCGGTTGCCGGCAATATGGTCGACACCGGGATTGAGATCATTAAAACGCGCAACAAGTTTGCCAAAAGCGCATCGGAAGGCTTGCAGAAAATCGAGACGGCTCTGCCGTATCTGATCGCCGCGCGTGCCACGCAGGCGGTGTCGGCGCAGGATACCGATAGTGTGACCTATACCGGTACGGCGCTTGCCGTGCCCAGGACATCCGAGTCGGACTTCGCTGCGATCAAAGGGTCAGAGATCTCGACCGATACCATTAAAGACACATCAGATGATTTAGAGCGTGCGGCCGAGGAGCTGCGGAAGGCTTCTGAGGACACGGCGAAGGCTAAAGAGCGTGCTTGGCTGGCGGATTGTGGTGGGTCTGACAAGGGCTCGGTCGGCAGCTGTTCTTGCATGTGGGAGCGCGCGAAAAGCCTAACGGATCTCTCCGGTGTTCAAAATCCGCATTACTCATCGAGCGTTACGTGGGAGCCTCAAGTTGCCCTTGATCGCGCGAAGGACTACTACCATTGGCGTCTGACAAATGAGAAGCCCCAGGGCTCGAGTGTCGAGATGAAGGCAGAGTCTGCGGCGCGTAAGGCGTTTTATACCTATGCGAACGCGGAGGTCGATCGGGCATATATAACCGAGAACGGAGACAGGGTTTCCTCCTATATTCCGCTGCTGCCGCGCAACTCTGATGAGGTTCGGGCGACGGAACTCTATACCGATGCGGTGTGGCCGACTAGCGTGAACGATGACAAGGCGTATCTGCATTACGGGACGACCTGCCCTAACTATAAGAAAGGGACGCCGAGCGGATTTGCTTCGGTTGCCGATTACGATGGACAGGATAAATGCAGCAAATGCCATTTTGGCGTTTTGTCGCTTGGTGCTGTTGCGGCGCCTTCAACCTCTATCGAAAACGGCTTCGAGTATCACTTTGACAAGTTTAAAGACGCCCTGGAGGACTACGTTGACTGTCGCAACAAGGAGCTCGAGCTCGAGCGTCAGACCGAGGACGAAGCCGACCGTGCGGGCAATGCGTTCGATACCGCCATCAAAGAACTTTCCGGTGAGCGCCCGCGTATCGCTCCGCCCGGTCGCAACGGCGTGGTTGCCTTTGCGGTTTCGGGTGCCATCTCGAGCTCCGATGAACTCAACTCTTCGTTTAACACGGCAGTCAGACTTGGCGATCGCGGTGCCATCTCTGCCGCGGTGCTGGCGCCCGATGGGGCGACGGCGCAAAACAACGTGCTTTCGCGATTTTTCTCGACATTGAAGGAACGCTCGGGCGGCGTTGCCGGCGTGCTCGACGGCGTCATGGATGTCTGGGGACGGCTGCTTGTGGGATACGGAGACATCCAAGGTTCGGCCGACGAACTTATGGACGAGATGATTAAAGGCCTAGGAGGGGGCAGCGGCGCGTTGGGCTCCATTGCATCGTGGCTCGGCGATACCGTTTCGGCGTCCGTGGCGGCGCTGGGTCTGGAACCGTGCGACTTGCGCCTGCGAAAGCCGGTGCTGACTGATTCCGCCAACGTCATTAAGAGCCCGGGGTCTGACATTGCTGGCCTCTCTCAAGCGCAAGACAAACTGCGAAGTATTCCGTTGGGCGTGACCGATCCCAAGGCGCTTTGCGAGGCGTTGGAATATCAAGTCGAACGCACCATCAGCGGTACGGTGTTCACGCTTGCGGAGATTCCTCTGTCCGGCGGCGGCTCCATCCCGCTCACCGTCGATGTCGCCACGCTGGTTGGCGCTCTGGGCGGTGGGTCGTAATGAGTATCCGCATGCGTCTGCGCGAGGAGCGCGCCCAAGCGACGGTGGAGATGGCAGTGGTTACGCCCGTTTTGCTGGTGCTGGCACTCATCGTGTACAACGTCATGATCTTTGCCAGCGCTGTCGCGCGCTTCGACCGCGTGGTGCCCGACATCGTGTTGGCGCACGCCGTGGCGTCGGAGGGGGAGGGCGACGAAAGCTCTGTCGATGCCTCGGCGACGGTCCAGACTCAAATTCTGAATGCCATGGAAGGCTATGACTTGCAGATCGAAGTGTCGAGCGAGCAAGGCGCGGAGGCATCGGATGGTGGTCTGCTCTCCCTATCCGGTACGTTTAGGACCTACACCTGCACCATGCACTATGAGCCGTGGCCGACTTCTCTCAGCATCGCTGGCGTTCCGCTGGGGGCGCCGACAACGTTGTCGCACGAGCGCGCGGTGACGGTCGATCCATGGCGTCCGGGGGTGGTCATGTGACCGCGGTCTCGTCCTACATCGCCTACGCGCGGGCACTCAACAGGCTGGGTTGGACGCCGGCCGAGTTTGCGGTGGCGGAGTCGTTTGTCGTGCGCCTGCGCGGCATGCTGGGACGGTGTCCGGTTGCCGCCAACGGCCTGCCGCTTGTCATGGCGTTTCCACGCTGCTCTTCGGTCCATACGTGTTTTATGGCCTATCCCATCGACATCGCCTTCATCGATCGCGACGGCAATATCCTCGCGCGCTACGAAAACGTATGTCCCTGGCGTATGTGTTCCTGCCCCGGCGCCTGGGCCGCACTAGAGCGCTCTTCAATCATTGTTTCGACCCCTGCTCTCCAACGCGTGCCGGCTTAAGAATTGGCGACAGCGGACTTTCGTCATACGAAATTGGGTAAGATGGAGGAGAAGATGCATGGATGTTGAGATCCATCCCAACGCTAAAAAGCACCTGACAGAAAAGCAGGTGCTAAGCGCTTGGCTTGCGGTTACTGAGTGCATTCGTCGCGAGTCGAAGGACGAGCCGCCGAGATGGCTTGCGATTGGATGGCTCCCAGACGGACGAAGCGTGGAGCTTGTCGCGGTCGAGCTTGTCCGTGGGTGGCTTATCATTCATGCCTTGTCTCCAGTCCAGAAGAAATTTTGGCAGGAGATTGAACGGGCTCGGCAAAGGGGTCGATGATGGGCAAGACGTATACGGCCGCTAATGGTCAGGTTGTAACGGATGAAACGATTGACGCGTGGTGCGAGTCGTACGAGCGCGGAGAGTTTCCGGATGGCGAACACACCGTTGGTGGGATCGTGCATGGACGGCCCCCACTCTCAGGTGAGGGGACGGCAACGCTGTCGGTCAAGATTCCTCTGGGAATGAAGGAGGCCATTCGTCGACGGGCGGCTGCCGAGGGGATGACGCCAAGTGAGTTTGCCCGTGCGGCTCTGAGCGAAAAACTTCTTGCTGCCGGCTGATGCCTCTGACGTGCCGATTTATAGAACCGAGGCTGTGCTCAAAAACTTTTTTGAAATTCTCGGTTGACCGGAACGCGTCCTTGGTTATACTAATCAAGCCTTGAAACAAGGCACACCTCAAATGGCTGGGTAGCTCAGTTGGTAGAGCAGAGGACTGAAAATCCTCGTGTCAGGGGTTCGATTCCCTTCCCCGCCACCTTGAATTGACTAGGACCTCTGCAAAGGGGTCCTTTTCTTTTATGTAGGGTTCTGCGGAAACTGCGTCCCAGAATAAGGGCTCAGAACGGGACACACTTTCCGGTGCCTGCCTCCGGCGCGCGTACACACCTCGTCGCACCATTCCGAGCCCGCCCGCCCCAGACATTCCTCCCACTTTCGCGTCACTTTACAGACCGTTCGGTCGCCTGTCCGCACACGCGGGTATACTCAAAACGATACTTATCCTATGCAATACGATGCGGGTTCGACCTGCATGATCCGAAGGGGGCAGTGATGGAGAGGATACTCGGCGTTAATCTCTCTGGCTGGTTTATTCCCGAGCCTTGGGTGACCCCGTCGCTGTACGCGGCGACCGGTGCATCCAACGCGGCCGAGCTACAGGAGGCCATGGGTACCGCCGCCTATAACGAGCGCATGCGCCGCCATTACGAGACGTTTGTGAGCGAGGACGATTTTCGTCGCATGGCGCAGATCGGTCTCAATGCCGTGCGTCTGCCGGTGCCTTGGTATGCCTTTGGCTCACAGGAGTCCGATGCCTCCTACATATCGGTTGTCGATTACATCGACCGCGCGATTGAGTGGGCTGCCAAGTACGACATCCGCGTGCTGCTCGATCTGGCAACTGTGCCCGGTGGCCAGGGCGATTCCAACGATTCGCCCACCACGCCGGAGGCTGTTGCCGAGTGGCATTCGTCCACTAACGGCCGCCATGTCGCACTCGACGTGCTCGAGCGCTTGGCCGATCGCTATGGCGAGGCCGAGAGCCTGCTGGGCATTGAGCTGCTGGACACGCCGCAGATGAGCGTTCGCAAGAGCCTCTTCACCATGACGGATGGCATTCCTGCTCACTACCTGCGCAATTTCTATCGCGATGCCTACGAGCTCGTCCGTTCGTATATGCCCGAGGATAAGATCGTCGTCTTCTCGTCGTCGGGGCATCCCAGCGAGTGGAAGCATTTTATGCGCGGCGCCAAGTACAAGAACGTCTACATGGACCTTCACCTGTACCATTACCGCGACGAGTATGCGCTCGACATCACGAGCCCTCGCGGGCTGACGACGGCGATTTCGCGTAACAAGCGCGAGCTTAAAGAAGCGATTTCGACTGGGTTCCCCGTGCTGGTGGGCGAATGGTCGGGCGCGGCGATCTTTGCCAACTCGTCGGTTACGCCCGAGGGCCGCAATGCCTACGAGCGCGTGTTTATCGCCAACCAGCTGGCTTCGTTTGCGCCGGCTGCCGGTTGGTTCTTCCAAACGTGGAAGACCGAGAAGCGCATTGCAGCATGGGACGCCCGCGCGGCGCTCGGTACGCTCGAGCGCGGCATGATTGAATAGGTTGATATGACGCAAAACAGCGCCCATACGGGCAAACTCTATGTGGTCGGCACGCCCATCGGCAACCTGGGTGACCTGTCCCCGCGCGTTGGCGAGGCCTTTGCCGCTGCCGATGTCATCTGCTGCGAAGACACGCGTGTGACGTCAAAGCTGCTGATGCACCTGGGCATTTCCAAGCCGCTTGTCCGTTGCGACGAGAATGTGATCGCTAGCCGCGCTGCCGGCCTGGTCGACCGTCTGCTGGCGGGGGAGACCCTCGCCTTTGCCTCGGACGCCGGCATGCCGAGCGTGTCCGATCCCGGCCAGGCGCTGGTCGAGGCGGCGCGTGAGGCCGATTTGCCCGTCGAAGTTATTCCCGGGCCCTCTGCTTGCGTCACGGCGCTTGTTTCGTCCGGCATTCCCTGCGAGCATTTTTTCTTCGAGGGCTTTTTGGGCCGAAAGCACGGCGACCGTGTGCGCCGTTTGCAGCGCCTTGCCGTGGTGCCCGGCGCACTCATCTTCTACGAGTCTCCACATCGCATCGTGGCGACGCTCGAGGCCGTGGCGGAGGTCTTTCCCCAGCGTGAGGTTGCCGTCTGCCGCGAACTCACCAAGCTGCACGAGGAGGTCTTGCGCGGGCCCGCTGACCAGCTTGCCGAGGAGCTGCGTGCTCGCGGCGAGGTAAAGGGCGAGATTGCGCTGGTCATCGCGCCGCCGAGCGAGGATGAGGAGGCCGGCATCGCGCCGGTTGGCGCTGCGGTAGCGGATCCCGACGAGGCCCTGCGCGAGGATATCCGCGCCGCGCTCGAGGAGGGGGAGCCCGCGTCTGCGGTGGCCAAGCGCCTGTCTCAGAAGTATTCGCGCCGCAAGCGCGATGTCTAT
The DNA here is from genome assembly GCA_905208535.1 of uncultured Collinsella sp. Lineage (GTDB taxonomy): Bacteria > Actinomycetota > Coriobacteriia > Coriobacteriales > Coriobacteriaceae > Collinsella. The sequence continues at coordinate 27,590 of CAJLPI010000009.1, forward strand.
GCCATGGTGCTCGATATGCAATAGATGGAGGATATCCAGCCCTTGCGCTAGAATCATCCTCTGTATGCAACGTTTTTCTGGAGGACAAACCCCATGGATCAAAGCAAGCCTTCGTTCTTTATCACGACGCCCATCTACTACGTCAACGCCGATCCGCACCTGGGCACGGCTTATTCCACCATCATCGCCGACGTTCAGGCTCGCTATCGCCGTTCCGCCGGCTATAACGTCAAGTTCCTGACCGGCATGGACGAGCACGGCGAGAAGGTCGCCGAGGCCGCAGCCAAGCATGGCATGACGCCGCAGGAGTGGACCGATAGCCAGGCCCCGCACTTCAAGGAGCTTTGGAGCAAGCTCGAGATTTCCAACGACGACTTCATCCGCACCACCGAGCCGCGCCAGCATCATGCCGTGCAGTATCTGTGGGAGCGCATGAAGGAGTCCGGTTACCTGTATAAGGGCAGCTACGACGGTTGGTATTGCGTGCCTGACGAGACCTACTTCACTGATACGCAGGTCCAGAAGGGCGACGAGGAGTACGGCAGCGTCGGCCAGCATCTATGCCCCGACTGCCACCGTCCGCTTGAGCGCGTGCAGGAGGAGTCCTACTTCTTTAAGCTTTCCGCCTTCCAGGACAAGCTTCTCAAGCTCTATGACGAGCACCCCGACTTTGTCGAGCCTGCGTTCCGCATGAACGAGGTACGTAGCTTTGTCGAGGGCGGCCTTAACGACCTTTCCGTGAGCCGCACGAGCTTTGACTGGGGCATTCAGGTCCCGTTTGACGAGGGTCACGTGACCTACGTGTGGTTCGATGCGCTGCTCAACTATATGACGGCCGTCGGCTACGGTGTCGACACCGACGAGGCGCGTGCCGAGCTGGCCTATCGCTGGCCCGCGCAGTTCCACATCGTGGGTAAGGACATCATCCGCTTCCACTGCGTCATTTGGCCCGCCATGCTCATGGCCATCGGCGAGGCCCTGCCCGAGCACGTCTTTGCCCACGGCTTCCTGACCGTGCGCAATGCCGAGACAGGCAAGGCCGAGAAGATGTCCAAGAGCCGCGGTAACGCCATCGCTCCGCAGGACGTTATCGACATGCTGGGCGTTGAGGGCTATCGCTATTACTTTATGACCGACGTGGTCCCCGGCACCGACGGCGCCATCAGCTTCGATCGCATGGAGCAGGTCTACAACGCCGATCTGGCCAACAGCTGGGGCAACCTCATTTCGCGCTCGCTCAACATGAGCGCAAAGTACTTTGACGGCTGCGCCCCGGCTAAACCGGCGTCTGCCGACGCGTTCGATAACCCGCTGGCAAAGATTGCCGACGGTTTGGTCGAGCGCTACATGGCCAAGATGGACGTGCTCGATTACGGCGGAGCCAAGGACGAGGTCATGGAGCTCATCCACGCCGCCAACCACTACATTGAGGACTCCGAGCCTTGGGCACTTGCCAAGGACGAGGCCAAGGCTGACGAGCTGGCGTTTATGATCTACAACCTGCTCGAGGCCATCCGCATTGCCGCTCACCTGCTGATGCCGCTCATGCCTCAGACCTCTGCTGAGGCCCTGCGCCGCCTGTCCTGTGAGGGCGAGGCCGCGAGCGACGACCTCAAGGGCATTTGCACTTGGGGCCTGCTTGCCGGCGGTCAGCCCGTCGAGAAGGGCGATCCGCTGTTCCCGCGTCTGGCGTAGAGACCGCGCGAGCGCCATATCGGCAATTTGCTGTTTAGCTGTAAGGGCATGGCCGCCACGGTCCATGCCCTTTTGTTTCAAGACGCCGCCATCATGCTAAGGAGGCAACCATGACAACTTCGCCTTTGGCAAACCCCACGGCCACCAGGGAGCTGCTGGAGGAGTTTGGCCTTGCGACCAAGCATCGCCTGGGCCAGAACTTTCTAATCGACAATCATGTGATCGAACGTATCTGCGAGCTTACCGAGCTTGCAGGTGACGAGCGCGTACTCGAGGTGGGTCCAGGTTGCGGTACGTTGACACTTGCGTTGCTGCAGGAAGCGGCGTGCGTTACGTCCATTGAGGCCGATCCCGAGCTTGAGCCGGTGCTCGATGCCCACGCCGCCGACTATGCCAACTTCCGCTTTATCATGGGCGACGCGCTCAAGGTGACGCCGGAGCAGATTGAGCAGGCTGCGGGCGGTGAGCCGACGGTATTTGTCGCGAACTTGCCCTATAACGTGGCGGCGACGATCATTTTGCAATTTTTCCAGACGATGCCGGCGCTAAAGCGCGCCGTCGTCATGGTGCAAAAGGAGGTTGCCGATCGCATTGCCGCAGTGCCGGGCAACAAGACCTATGGCGGCTATACGGCAAAGCTTGGCCTGTATGCGCAGGTAACGGGTCGCTTTGAGGTGCCGCCGCGTTGCTTTATGCCGGCGCCACACGTGGACTCGGCCGTCGTGCGTATCGACCGTGTTGACGGTGTGGTGCCCGAAGGACTCGATCGCGAATTTGTGGCCCGCGTGATTGACGCTGCATTTGCTCAGCGTCGCAAGACCATCCGCAATTCCATGAGCGCCAACGGCTTTGCCAAGGACGTGCTCGATGCCGCCTTTGAGGCTTGCGGTATCGCACCCACCACGCGCGCCGAGACGCTCGGCGTCGCCGACTTTGTGTGTCTGGCTCGGGAGCTTTCCCATGACGCTTAATGCCGAACGCGTGACGTTTACCAAGAAAAAGAAGACGGTTGCTTGTCCCGTGCCCTTGGCACCGCTTGCCGACACACATGCGCATCTGCTTTCGTTCTGGGGCAAGGATGTGCCCGAGACACTCGTGCGTGCCAAGGCGGCAGGCATCGACCTGTTGGTGACGGTCTTCGACCCCATCGCCGACAAGCGCAGCGTGACGGACTATAGCGACTGGCTCGTGCGCGAAATTCTGCCGATGCAGGATATCCCGCAGATCAAGTATCTTGCCGGCGTGCATCCGTATGGCGCGCCGGACTATACCGACGACATTCACGCGCAGGTTGTTGCTGCGCTTGATGACCCTTTGTGCGCCGGTATTGGCGAAATCGGTCTGGACTACCACATGGACTATGACGACGATATCGCGCCGGCACCCCATAACGTGCAGATTGACTGCATGGCGCGCCAGCTCGAGCTTGCCGTGCGTCGTAACGTGCCGGTGGAGCTGCATCTGCGTCACGAGGACATGGACCAGGAGCGTACCTCGCACGTGGACGCCTACAACGTGCTTCGTGGGGTGGGCGTGCCCCAGACCGGTTGTGTGCTGCACTGTTTTGGCGAGGACCGCGCCACGATGGAGCGCTTTGTGGAGCTGGGCTGCTATATCGCCTATGGTGGTGCGGCCACCTTTAAGCGCAACGACGACGTGCGCGAGGCATTTGCGGCAACCCCACTCGATCGAATTTTGTTCGAGACGGATTGCCCGTATATGGCTCCGGAGCCCATCCGCGGTCTTGAATGCGAGCCCGCAATGATCTCCATTACGGCAAACGCGCTGGTTAACGACCGTATCGATCGCACTGGTGAGGACGCCGAAACAATCGCGCATGCCGCTTGGGAAAATGCCTGCAAACTTTTTCAAAAATAGTTCTTGCGTTCGCGGTGGCGCTCCGTTATTCTAATTCCTGCACGCGGGCGTGGCGGAATTGGCAGACGCGTACGGTTCAGGTCCGTATGGGGGCAACCCCATGAAGGTTCAAGTCCTTTCGCCCGCACCATTAAATGAAAGAGCTCCCAGCAATGGGAGCTTTTTTGTTATGTGCCCATCGCGGGGACTTGAACCTGCGAAGGAGCGAGCGTCAAGAAAACGCGGAGCGTTTTTAGCGAGCTGGCAAGGACGCCGGCAGGCGGCCGATGCCGGTGCGGATCCGCGAAGCGGATACGCGGACGTCCTTTCGCCCGCACCATTAAATGAAAGAGCTCCCAGCAATGGGGGCTTTTTTGTTATGCACGATCTCCTTGGACGGGTATCCTAATGGCAACGTGTGCCTATCAGAGGAGAGACCATGCTGTTTTCCGGTATCATCGCTGCCCTTACGAGCCTTTTGATTCCCATCATCATCCTGCTGCTGTTGCTTCCCAACGCCTGCTACGTCGTTGAGCAGCAGCACGCTGTGATCATCGAGCGCTTGGGTAAGTTCAATCGTATCGTCAACGCGGGCTTCCACGTGAAGGTGCCCGTGATCGACCGCAAGGCCGCCACGGTGAGCCTGCGCACCATGAAAAACGGTTTTGGCATCGACGTTAAGACCCAGGACAACGTGACCATCGGTCTTGAGGTCTCCGCTCAGTACCACGTGAGCTACGACATGGGCGCCGGCCCGGCAGATTCGGGCATCTACAAGAGCTACTACATGCTGCAGGAGCCCGTCGACCAGATGCGTGACTTCATCACCGACGCCCTGCGCTCTTCGATTCCTGTCTACACACTCGATGAGGTCTTTGCCAAGAAGGATGACATCGCCAAGGATGTCAACGCTACCGTTTCCGAGCAGATGGCCGCCTACGGCTTCACCCTCGTGTCGACGCTCATCACCAAAATCGCACTGCCGACCGAGGTTGAGAACTCCATGAACGACATCAACGCCGCCCAGCGCAAGCGCGCTGCGGCACAGGAGCTCGCCGAGGCAGACCGCATCAAGCGCGTCACCGAGGCGACCGCCGAGGCCGAGGCAATGGAAAAGGCGGGCGAGGGCATCGCCAACCAGCGCAAGGCCATCGCACTGGGTATCAAAGATTCGCTCGAGATCATCCAGGAGACGGGTGTCGGCAATGACGAGGCCAACCAACTGTTCATGTTTACGCAGTGGTCCGAGATGATGACGGAGTTCGCTCGCACGGGTAAAACCTCGACGGTCGTGCTGCCGAGCGACTTTTCGCAGTCGGCCTCGATGTTCGAGCAGATGCTGGCCGCCGGCAAAGTTCAAAACGATTCGAAGGAGTAGACGCGCGTGAAATACACCGTCGTTTGCGTCGGTAAGCTCAAGGAGCGCTTTTGGAAGGACGCGTGCGCTGAGTACACCAAGCGCCTAGGTGCCTATGCCAAGGTGGATATCCGCGAGGTGGCCGATATCGACCCGGCTAAGGCGGGCGGCGTGGATGCCGCGCGCGACAAGGAGGGGGCGGCGATTCTTGCCGCCTTGCCATCTCGAGCGCATTTGATCCTGCTGGCTATCGAGGGCAAGGAGCGCTCGAGCGAGGAGTTTTCGGCGAGGCTCGACGATCTTATGCTGCGAGGCAGCAGCGACATTGCCTTTGTAATCGGCGGTTCGGACGGCGTGAGTGATGAGGTGCGCGCCCGCGCCGACGAGATGCTCAGCTTTGGACGCATTACCTTGCCGCATAACCTGGCGCGTGTGGTGCTGCTAGAGCAGATTTACCGTGCCTGCAAGATCAGTCGTGGCGAGCCGTATCACAAATAGGTCGGCAATACGAAACAATGGCGTGGGATAATACCTTTCGTTTTGAGGAATGTGTCTGAAAGGACTATGAGATATGAAGATTGGATTTGTCGGTTTTGGCAATATGGCGAGCGCTATGGCCGATGGCTGGATCGCTGCCGGTGTAGCTGCGAGCGACATGTGCGCCTGCGCGGGTCGCTACGACGCGCTGGTTGAGCGCTGCGAGGCGCGCGGCATGGTCGCCTGCCACGATGCCGCCGAGGTTGTCGCCGCATCCGATATCGTGGTCGCTGCGGTCAAACCGTACATGATCGAGAAGGTATTCGCCCCGATCAAGGATGCTCTTGCCAAAAAGGTCGTTCTGTCGGTTGCCTGGACCTGGGACAGTGCCAAGTGGGAGCAGGTCCTGCCGGGCGTCGCGCATATCTCGACGGTGCCCAACACGCCGGTTTCGGTAGGCGAGGGCGTCATCGCCTGCGAGAAGGCTTCGACGCTTAACGACGAGCAGCGTGCTGTGGTGCTCGACCTGCTCGGTAAGCTTGGCGCTGTCGTCGAGCTCGACACAAGCCTGCTGTTTGTGGGCGGCACGGTGGGTGGTTGCGCTCCGGCGTTTGTCGCCATGGCAATCGAGGCCCTGGGCGATGCGGCGGTCAAGCACGGTATCCCGCGTGCGGATGCTTATCGCATTGTGAGCCAGATGGTGCTGGGTACGGCAAAGCTGCAGCTTGCAACTGGCCAGCATCCTGCGGCGATGAAGGATGCCGTATGCTCGCCCGGTGGTGCCACCATCAAGGGCGTCGTTGCGCTCGAGGACGCCGGCATGCGCAGCGCCCTGGTCAAGGCAATCGACGCAACCCTCCAGTAAAACCGACCAAAAAAGGGACAGGTTTATGTTGGCAGGTTTTTCCTGCGGTTTTGTCCTTTTAGCGAAAAGTGCCCCGCAACTGGCTCAATTCCAGTTGCGGGGCACTTGCGTTTGCCCAGATAAAACCGACCAAAATAAACCTGTCCCTTTTTGGCAGGTTAGTCCCAGAAGCTGTCTTCTTCGTCCTCGGACTTGGGGCCGCGGTCGACATACATCTTATGGGTGCGCTTCTCCATTACAAAGGCAATAATCGCAAACAGCAGGATGCCGCCGGCGAAAAGGATGGCAAAACCGGTGCGGGTGCCAAACAAAAAGGAAAAAACTGCGTCCATTGGGTGCCTTCTTGCGTAGTTGAGTTGGGTCGTAAACGCTCATAAGTATATACTTGCCCATACATGTACAAGGTTGCAACCTAAATGGAATGTATATCGCCGGAGGATCTAATGCTTGATATCAAGTTTGTTCGCGAGAACCCCGATGCCATCGATGTCGCCATGGCTAACCGCCAGACGTCTTGGGATCGCGAGAAGTTCTTTGAGCTCGACGACGAGCGTCGTGCCGTTATCACTGAGGTTGAGGAACTTCAAGCCACGCGCAATGCCGAGTCCAAGAAGATCGGCGCCCTGATGAAGGAGGGCAAGAAGGACGAGGCCGAGGCCGCCAAAGAGGCCGTGCGCGCCGTCAACGAGAAGATTGACGGTCTGGCCGAGCGCCGCACCGCCCTCGAGCAGGAGCAGTACGACTTCATGGCTCACCTGCCCAACATTCCTTGCGAGGCCACGCCGTACGGCAAGGACGAGGACGAGAACATCGAGCGCCGTCGTTGGGGCACCCCGCGCGAGTTCGACTTCGACTTTAAGCCGCATTGGGATCTGGGCACCGACCTCGACATCCTTGACTTCGAGCGCGGCAACAAGCTCTCCGGCAGCCGCTTCACCGTTCTCGGTGGCGCCGGCGCCCGTCTTGAGCGCGCCCTCATCAACTTCTTCCTCGATACGCACACCAGCCGTGGTTTTAAGGAGTGGTGGCCGCCCATCGTCGTCAAGCGTCAGACCATGTTCGGCACGGGCCAGCTGCCCAAGTTCGAGGACGACGCCTATCACGTCTCGGGCGACAACTTCCTGATCCCCACCGCCGAGGTCGTGCTCACCAACCTGCACGCCGGTGAGGTCCTCGACGCCGATACCCTGCCGCGCCGCTACACCGCCTTCACCCCCTGCTTCCGCGAGGAGGCCGGCTCCGCTGGTCGCGATACCCGCGGCATCATTCGCCAGCACGAGTTCGACAAGGTCGAGATGGTAAAGTTTGCCAAGCCGGAGGAGTCCGACGAGGAGCTCGAGAGCATGACCGCCGAGGCCGAGTTCCTGCTGCAGCAGCTGGGTCTTCCGTATCGCGTGATTAGCCTGTGCACCGGCGACCTGGGCTTCTCTGCCCGTCAGACCTACGACGTCGAGGTCTGGCTGCCGAGCTACAACGCCTACAAGGAGATCAGCTCCTGCTCCAACTGCGGTGACTTCCAGGCCCGTCGCGCCAACATCAAGTATCGCGACCCCGAGAACTTCAAGGGTTCGCGCTATCTGCACACCCTCAACGGTTCCGGTCTGCCGGCTGGCCGTACCATGGCAGCCATTCTGGAGAACTACCAGAACGCTGACGGCACCATCACGATCCCCGAGGTTCTGCGTCCCTACATGGGCGGCCTCGAGAAGATCGAGCCGGTCGCGTAGATTGGCTGCATAAGCGATTTGCTAGGGCACTCCTTTTTGGGGTGCCCTTTTTGTGTGCGGCCATACCATGCCGTGCGGACAGCTCAATAGAAAACACACGAACAACTGTTCTGTATACAGCCATCTACCTGCTATGCTTTTGCTAAATAAGAGCGAGAGAAAGGGGACGCGATGGAGCTGTTTGATGATCGGGTGGTTTTGTTTGAGAGCGACGAGGGCGGGGAGTACCTGCTTGTGACGTGTGAGCCGTCTGGCATGGGTGGCCTGGTGGTTCGACAGACGAGCGAGGGGCCGTTGACGCAATGGTGCTACGAGGAGTCGCCTCATGTGGTTGAGACGTTTGTGGCGCACGAGGGGCTTGTGGCCCTAGAGCATTTCTATGGGGTCCAGACATCTAATCAGGTTGCTCGCATGTTGAGCATCTCGTTTGCCGATTATGATTGTGCCCAGCGGGTGAGATCGCTCCTGAGGGAACTTGATGCTAAGTTTGACGTGATCGAAAAGCCAATCGATCGTACGGGGAATGGCGGTATATGCGGAGCAGCATGACAAGACTGCGTTCCACAAAAAAGTTTGAAATTGTGCTTGACTCCAATAAGCTAAAGTGGTTTTATATGTCTTGCGCTGCGGCGTTACCTCAGCTGGATAGAGGGTCTGACTACGAATCAGAACGTCATAGGTTCGAATCCTATACGCCGCACCAATTGAAATTGAAAGCCTCCGGCAACGGGGGCTTTTCTTTTAGGCGGACGCCGCATGGATTCGAACCTCGGTCGAGGCGCGGGCGTCAAGAAAACGCGGAGCGTTTTTAGCCCGCGGGCGAGTCCGCCGGCAGGCGGGCGAAGCCGGTGCGGATCCGCGAAGCGGATGCGCGGAATCCTATACGCCGCACCAATTGAAATTGAAAGCCTCCGGCAACGGGGGCTTTTCTTTTAGGCGGACGCCGCATGGATTCGAACCTCGGTCGAGGCACGAACAACTTAATTATCACTCCGTAAAATTTTTTCTAATTGTCGCTTGACCCATCGGGGGCTCGCGTGCATAATAATCCGTGCGTTGCGGCGTTACCTCAGCTGGATAGAGGGTCTGACTACGAATCAGAACGTCATAGGTTCGAATCCTATACGCCGCACCAACTGAACTTTAAAGCCTCCGGTAACGGAGGCTTTTCTTATATGTCGACATACTTGAGGAGTTGCTTTCGCCGTGTTTGAAAGTATCGAGTCGATCGACTGCATCAAATGAGTAAAAATCAAATTCAATAACTTTTTTTGAAAAACGCTTGACGATTATTCAGTCCATGTGCATAATAATCAACAAGTCGCGGCGTTACCTCAGCTGGATAGAGGGTCTGACTACGAATCAGAACGTCATAGGTTCGAATCCTATACGCCGCACCATTTGAGATTAAAGCTCCCGGCAACGGGGGCTTTTCTTTTACGTAAACACCGCATTGATTCGAACCTCGGTCGAGGCGCGGGCGTAAAGAAAACGCGGAGCGTTTTTAGCCCGCGGGCGAGCACGCCGGCAGGCGGGCGAAGCCGGTGCGGATCCGCGCAGCGGATGCGCGGAATCCTATACGCCGCACCATTTGAGATTAAAGCTCCCGGCAACGGGGGCTTTTCTTTTGCGCCAGCTTGAGTGCTTTCGTCCAAAGGGACGATTTCCTGTCGACTCGTGTAAGATTCCGAGTAGATGTCGCGACTTATTCGCGACCACTCCTTCTTCAAGCGACCGATCAGGGTGATATTTCGTGGCAGAGCGTCCGACATACAAGCTCAGGTTTCTCGATCCCAAGAAGCGCTTTCCGGCGATGCCCGAGCAGCCTGCGGGACGCTCATATGGCGTGGTCTGGAAACTCTTTGGCGAGGATCGGCATGAATCTTGTTATGTCGTCGAATTTGTTGGCAAAAGTCATGTGTCGCTTTTGGGCTACGTAAGCGTTTCGGGTGAGGTGTACAAGGTGGACCGCCCCGTCAGCGAGGCTCCGCTGCCCAACGATCCCGACATGGAACTGGTCCTTGACGAGTCGGACTCCGGTATTGGTGAGATTGTGGTTCGGGGAGCCAACGGCACGATGCGCGCGTGCGCGCGAACCGTCGGCTCTCCCGAAGGCCCCATGCGCGAGCAGTCCGACCACGAGACATGGAATTCGACCCGCTCCCTTCCTTACGGCGAGTTCATGGCATCGATGTTCCTGCGCTACGTGATATTCGCTGACTCCGAAAATGCCATTGCGAGCACGGCGGACGCCGGCGGACTCGACGAGGGTATGCAAAATGTTATCGACAAGATCAAGCTCGTAAAGTTGCCCGAGCCGGTCGAGGTGTTTTTGGGCTTTAACACGGCACCGCTCCCTGATGCTATCGAGACGCTGCTTTACCGCGTTGACCATGCCGAGAATCCGAGCGGTATCGAGCGCTATGCCGCTGCCCTTATGAGTGAAATTGACTTGCCCCGCCTGCGCACCATCGCTGCCAAGTCCGAGATGAGCCTGGCTCGCATTGATCGTTCAAAGCTTTTCTATCTCAATTTTGATCGTAGCCTGCTGGACCAGGACGAGATTGACATGCTGCTTGCCATCGAGTGCCGTCTCAACCGCCTCTCCGGCATCCTTGAGCGCATCGGGGCTGGATTGGTCCCCGCGGCCTCGTCGCCGAGCCTTGAGGGCTGCGCGCTCTTTGATGCGTGGCATATCGCTAAGACGACCAACGATGTTCCCCGACTGCTTGATACGGCCTCGAGCGATAACCCGTGGGGCAAACCGGGTACGGCGGCTTGCCAGCCGGGCGGTGAGTGGGATGTGCGTACCCGCTTCGCGCGTATTGTCGAGGCGCTTAACGTGGTCACGCGGCTCGACTATACCTATCGGGCAAACGTTGCCGAGGGGATCATGCTCGTTCGGTTTGGGCGGTCTGTCGTTGATGCTATGCCACAACGTGAATACGACGCTCAAGATGACGCCTGGCGCGAGTTGGACGAGGACGCGCGCACGATCTGGGCCGCGGAGCACGATGCGCGCGTGGCACTCACGCTTGCAGCAGCGTGTTTTGCCGCGGGCACCTGCATCACGCGCTGCTATGTGCAGATTGCTGCTCCCGACAGTGGGCAGGGCGAGCGCGTTGTCGCAACATATTTCTTTGGGCGCGCGGCCTATCTGGCCGATTGCGTGTCTGTCGCCAAGGATCTTGAGAGCATGGACATGGACGATATGCCGTGCAAGCGTGTGCTTGAGGCGTATGAGTCAACCGCTCCGGAGACGATTGAGCCTGCGGAGGTTCATGCTCGTCCGCGTGATGACCATCGCACGCTGCCGCCGGCGCTGCGCGATCTGCTGCTTGCCGATACGGCTGATGAGTTGGAGGTCATGGAAGAGGACGACGACCCATACGTGGCCCGTGTTGTTGAATTGCGCGAGCAGGCAAAAGTCGACCGTACAGGTGCCTTTGAAGGCTTTTCCCGTCTTGTCGAGGAGTTAGAGGCTAAGTGCGCCGTCGCCGAGCTTTTGGCGGCAGGTCCGGTTCAAACGCAGTTTTGCGATAACCAGCTGGTGCGCATGGTGCTACCGGTGTTGGAAGAAGACCGCTCTGTGCGAATCCTTCGTGCGCCCGATGCGCTGTACTTTGCCCAGCACGAGATCTGCAGCTTTTACGCCGAGCAAGAGGACTTTGAACGAGCGCTGCCCGAGGTGCGCCATCTTTACGATCTGGCGCGCTCGTCCATGCAATCGCACTTTGCGCTCATCAACGTGCTTGCGCGTCTGGAGCGCTTTGACGAGATTATCGAGGTGGCGCGCCACGGCCTACGTATTGCCAGCGATCGTTCTGCAATCGGCTACCTGTTCTATCGCTTGGCGTTTGCCTATTGGAATTGCGATCAGCTCGACCTGGCGCTGGCTTGTTACCGTCTGGTGCCGCGCGGCGAGGAGTCGGGCAGCAGCGCGCTGGAAGAAATGCAGGGCCTTATGAACGAGATGGGTGTCAGCGAGCCTCCGACGTTCGAGGAAGCGGTCGAGACCATCCGCAGGGCTGGACTCGAATTGCCGCCCGTGCCCGCGGTGGCCAACCAGCTTGCGGATGCCGCCGTGCAGCTGGTCGATAACGGCTTCTTTTTCCTGGCGCGCGGTTGCATCTTCCAAATGTGGCGCACTATGGGCAACGACGAGCTCGGCTCCCTCAACCGCTCGCTGGGGTAGGCGAAGCTTTCAAGAAGGAAAGGCTGCTAGGCAATTAGAAAATTTCCTCTTGCCCATCCTTGGCTGTTTGGTTACTATAGAACGGCTGTTACGGAGAGCTGACCGAGAGGCCGAAGGTGCTCGCCTGCTAAGCGAGTATGCCCCAAAAGGGCATCTGGGGTTCGAATCCCCAGCTCTCCGCCAGTACGAATTTGAAGAAGGGTCCCATTTGGGGCCCTTTTTATTATCAAGAATGGCGGCTGGGGATTCGAACCCGAGAGGGCACGGGCGTTAAGCAAACGCGAAAGCGTTTGTAGCCCGTGGGCGAAAAGCCGCCAGGCTTTGAAGCCGGAGGGCATGCGCAGCATGCCCGGACATCCCCAGCTCTCCGCCAGTACGAATTTGAAGAAGGGTCCCATTTGGGGCCCTTTTTATTATCAAGAATGGCGGCTGGGGATTCGAACCTCAAAAAAGGAGGCATCCTTTCGGACGCCTCCTTTCAGCGGACTTATTATTCTTGCGCCCTACACCTCGGGCGCCTTGGCGACGGTCTCGCTTTCTGCCGTGAGCGGGCGGTTGTCGATGCGACGGCCCAAGCGATCGAGCTTCACGAGCAGCCATTCAATGGGATTCGGCCCTGCGCCTTCCTCGTCGGCAACCAGGTCCATGACGGCGATCTTGGTGCCGTCCTGCTTGAGCGTAACGCTGCCCACCTTGTCGCCCACATGCACCGTGCCCGAAAGATCGTCGTAGCTAACCTTTTCGGTCACCTCGCCGGCAAGGGAAAACACGGTCGCTTGCGCCGTGGGATCGGCGAGCGTGGCGTCGATCGTCTTGTCCGTCCAGTCGGTTTGGCCAATGCGCGCCATAAGCGGGTTGCCGTTGGCGGTCTTTTCCTGCGTGTTGGCGATCGCGACCGTCACCTTATGACCGTAGTACCAATTTGCAAGGGTTGCGGTATCGGTAAAGCGCTGGTCGGTGGTGGTGGAGTTCAAAACGACGGTGTAGATCTCGTCGCCATCGCGGTTGTAGGCACCCGTAAAGCAATAGCCTGCATCGTCGGTGGTGCCGGTCTTGCCACCGATGTTGCCATCTTGGCCCAGCAAATAGTTATGCGTGTCCATGGAATGCGAATGGTCGGTGCCGTCGGCGCCCGTGACCTCGATCCAGGAATCTTCGCTCGCTACGACCTCGCGGATCGTGTCGTTTTTCATGGCCTCCTGCATCATCAGCGCTACGTCGTGTGCGGTTGAGTGCATATCGCCAGCCCACTCATCAAAGTCCAGACCATGCGGGTTTTCAAAAAGCGTGCCGGTGCAACCGAGCTTCTTAGCGCGCTCGTTCATGGCTTTCACAAATGTTGCCTCGGCGTCTTTGGTCTTAGGGTCGATCTTCTTGCCCACATATTCGGCGAGCACGATGGCGGCGTCGTTGCCCGAGGGAATCATCAGGCCGCGCAGTGCCTGCTCCACGGTGAGCTCGTCGCCTTCGAGTAGGCCGGCTGTTGAATTGCCCACGGTGGCTGCGGCGTTGCTCACCGTGACCTTCTCGTCCATCTTGCAATTCTCGACGGTTAGGATTGCGGTCATGACCTTGGTGATCGAGGCAATCTTGACCTGCTCATCGGCGCCGCGGGCATAGTAGACGGTGCCGTCTTTGCCCATGACGAGGGCATTGGTCGCATCGATATCGGGCAGGTTTTCGGCCGTGATGCCGCGCGCATCGGCGGTTTTGCCGCAAACATTGTCGGTCGTGAGTACTTGGGCGCCGGCGACGGTGGGCACGCCAGCGGCAAGGGCGATAGCGCAGACAAAGCCGGCGGCAAGCTGGGCTGAGCGCTTTGCAAAAGAGGTGAGGGACTTCACGGATTTCGCTTTCGACGGGATGGTCTCTTCTGGAACTAGAGTATATCGTTTGCCGACGTCGGCGATCATCGCGTGCGTGCGTGGCCCACATCCGCGCCCGAACGGGCACAAGGGTGCTTAAGGCCGACTTAATCACCAACGCTTGTTGTGTGTGGCATGCGTCCCCTCGGGCATAATGGAGCGCGAGAGGAGCACGCATGAACGAGCGCATTTTGGTAGTTGATGACGAGAAGGCCATCGCCGACTTGGTTGGTATCTACCTTACAAAAGAGGGCTTTGATGTCCAGATTGCCTATAGCGGGGCCGATGCTGCCAAGGCAATCCTGGAGCAGGAGTTCGATCTGGCACTGTTGGATGTCATGCTGCCCGATATCGATGGCTTTGAGCTACTGCGTACGATCCGTTCCGGCCATACCTATCCTGTGATCATGCTGACGGCGCGCGATGCCCAGCAAGACAAGATCGAGGGCCTTTCGCTTGGCGCGGACGATTACGTGGTTAAGCCGTTCCGTCCGCTTGAGCTCATCGCGCGCGTGCATGCTCAGCTTCGTCGCTACACCAGCTACGGTAGCCGCGCGCAGGTGGCCGAGTCGCCGACCATCCAGCTCGACGGCCTGGAGATCAACCGCGATGCTCGTTCCGTAATGGTGGACGGTGCGCCGGTGCGCCTCACGCCCATCGAGTATTCCATCTTGCTGTATCTGGTCGAGCATCGCGGCAGTGTGGTGGCCGTGGAGGATCTGTTCCGCGCGGTGTGGAACGAGGATTTTATGCCCGGCTCCAACAATACGGTGATGGTGCACATTCGCCACCTGCGCGAAAAGATCGGTGACGACGCTCAAAAGCCGCGCTTTATCAAAAACGTCTGGGGCGTCGGCTACATAATCGAATAACGCCTTTAATGGTGGGGAAGTGGATATGACAAAAGACGATAGGCAGGCATTCGAGGTGCCCGATCGACTCTTTGAATACGTGAGGTCGGTCGTCGACAACCGCGCGCTTGCAACGGTGCTGCTCTTTTTGCTGAGCCTGCTGCTGATTGGCATCGATAACATCGCTGGAATCTTGGCGGTGCTGCTTGTCGGCTTTTTGCTGATCGATCGATTCGAAATCGTGCGCCGTTGCGTGGTGATTGGCGGTGCCGCGTGGGCCATGACGTTGGCGATTGGCGCCATGGCGCTCGGCGGCATCGAAGGGCCGGTGCTGTTCGATGCCGGCTTTGTATTCAACATGCTTGGCTTTGTGCTGGCGCTTGCCGTGTGCGTGCTGTTCTTTTGCGGCCGCGCCCTGTACTACCATGGCTACGAGCAGGGCGAGCAGCATGCCGATTGTGTGCTGGCCGCTCGTATTCAAGATCGCCTGATCGATCACCCCGACACCTGGGATAACATCGACGGCGACTTCTTGGAGGTCGAGGGCGCCCTTAACCGCGTGCGTGACCGTGAGCGCAAGGTGCAGCAAGCTCTGCGTGACGAGTCGCATCGCAAGGACGATTTGGTCACGTACTTGGCACATGACCTACGCACCCCGCTTGCCAGTGTGGTGGGCTATCTTTCGCTGCTGCAAGAGGCTCCTGAGCTGCCGGTTGAGCAGCGCACACGTTTTACGGGCGTGGCGCTCGACAAGGCGCACCGGCTCGATGCGCTCATCGAAGAGTTCTTCGATATCACGCGCTTTGACTTCCACGATATCGTGCTCACGCGCGGCTATGTTGATCTGGGGTTGCTGCTGGCTCAGGTGGCTGACGAGTTCTATCCCATCCTCAACGAGCAGCATAAGGAAGCCCAAGTTGATATTCGCGAGGACCTGACGGTGCTCGTGGATGGCGACAAGATGGCCCGCGTGTTCAACAACATCATGAAAAACGCCGTCGCCTATAGCTATGAGGGTTCGACTATCACGATTGAGGCCAGGCGCCAAGACGATGGCGGCGTGCGCGTGCGCTTTATCAATCAGGGCGATCCTATCCCTGCGGCTAAGCTCAAGGTGATCTTTGAGAAGTTCTATCGCCTGGATGCGGCGCGTGCGACCAATCGCGGTGGTGCCGGTTTGGGCCTTGCTATTGCCAAGGAGATCATCGCGGCACACGGCGGTACCGTTGCATGTGAATCGACGCCCGAACACACGATATTCACCATCGGGCTGCCCGCCGCATAGCTAGCGTGCCCTTACAAACACTTGACAATGTGCTCACGTGCGTATGAGCCGCGATTCCTACTATCGATACTGCTGAATTGATATCGATATGGAGGTGTGCGGTATGAAGGCTGCTGCGGCTGTGGAGCCCACGGAGCTTGAAGAACTCATGGAAGCGCAGGCCGAGGCCGCGCATGAGCGCGAGGTTGGGGATGCGACTCGCCCCACGGCAGAGGATCTTGCCGCCTCGCCGACGCGCATCGATGTCGAGGGCCTCGACCTGTTCTATGGCGACCACCATGCGCTCAAGGACGTGAATATCAAGATCCGCGACAAGCAGATCACCTCGTTCATCGGGCCTTCGGGCTGCGGAAAGTCCACGTTGCTGCGCTGCTTTAACCGCATGAACGACGGCATCAAGGATTGCCGCATCGAGGGCAAGATCGCGCTCGATGGTCAAGATATCCTGGGCGATTACGACATCTGCCGTTTGCGCCAGCGCGTGGGCATGGTGTTCCAGCGCCCCAACCCGTTTCCCATGAGCATCTACGACAACGTCGCCTACGGTCCGCGCGGTATGGGTGTGCGCGACCGCGTCATGCTCGATGAGCTGGTCGAGGACTCCCTTCGTCGCGCTGCGCTATGGGATGAGGTCAAGGACAAGCTCATGGAGTCGGGCCTGGGTCTTTCGGGTGGACAGCAGCAGCGCCTGTGCATCGCCCGCGCACTTGCCGTGCAGCCCGACATTCTGCTGATGGACGAGCCGACCTCGGCACTCGACCCTGTGTCGACGTTGGTGGTGGAGCAGCTGGCCTGCGAGCTCAAGGAGACCTGCACGCTGGTGGTCGTGACGCACAACATGCAGCAGGCCGCGCGTATTTCCGATTCGGTTGCGTTCTTTTTGCTGGGTGAGCTGGTGGAGCACGCGCCCACCGCGCAACTCTTCAAGAATCCGTCCGATCCGCGCACCGCGGATTATTTGACGGGGCGTTTTGGCTGACGCTGTCTTTTGCAGGTGCCTTTAGGGTTAAGATGCGGTCATATCGGCCGCAAAGGGGTTCAACATGATCTATTACGTCGAGGACGATGACAACATCAGGGATTTGACAGTCTACGCGCTGCGCAAGCAGGGAATCGAGGCCGAGGGCTTTTCGTGCGATGGCGAGTTTAAAGCTGCCGTGGCGCGACGGGTGCCCGATGCTGTGCTGCTCGATATCATGCTGCCCGACACCGATGGCTTGGCGATTATGCGTCGCCTGCGTGCCGATCGCCTGACGGCGACGGTGCCCATCATGATGCTTACCGCCAAGGACACCGAACTCGACAAGGTGATGGCGCTCGATGGCGGTGCCGACGATTACCTGACTAAGCCGTTTTCGCTCATGGAGCTTGCGAGCCGCTGCCGCGCACTGCTGCGTCGCGGCGGCATGGTCAAGCAGGCGAGCGATGTGCTCAGCGTGGGCGACATCGTGCTTTCGCCTAGCCATCGCGAGGTGACCGTTGCCGGCGAGCCGCTTAAGCTCACCCTGCGCGAGTTCGACCTGCTCGAGTACCTCATGCGCAAGCCCGGCGTGGTCTTTACCCGCGAGTCGTTGCTGCAGAGCGTGTGGGGCTGGGACTTCGACGGCGGTTCGCGCACCGTTGACGTGCACGTGCAGACGCTTCGCCAAAAACTGGGCGAGCATGCCAGCGCCATCGAGACCGTGCGCGGCGTGGGTTATCGCCTGGCCGAGCCTTCTGCCGGTGATGGTGCCGAAGGCGACGACACCGCGGTCACCGCATCGGAGGAGTAACCCGTGGTCTTCGCCCCCCAGGGAAAACATACGCTGTCGCACCGCGTTTTTGTGACGATCTTTGTCTGCGCCATGGCGGTTATCGTGGCGTTTACGGTGCTGGGTGCGTTCTTTGTGCAAAACACTTTGGCGGATGCCACGAGTGCCAATCTGGCGCAGGAAACCGAGCTCATTGCTGCCGCCCTCGACGAGCAGCAGGAGCCCATTCCGTTCGTGCGAAGCCTCGATCGCGAGGATCTTCGTATCACGCTGATCAATAAGGACGGATCTGTTGCCTACGACAACGAGGCGTCGCCTTCCGCACTGCCCAACCATGGCGATCGCCCCGAGGTCATCGAGGCCTTTGAGAGTGGTTCGGGTTCCGCGGAGCGCGCAAGCTCTACACTCGACGAGATTATGCTGTATCGCGCCGTCACCCTTGATAACGGCCAGGTCGTTCGCTTGGCGCAGGCCCAGCCTGGCGTTGCGGCGATTTTGCTGTCGATGCTGGCGCCGATGCTGCTTATCGCAGCAGCGGGTGCAGTACTCTCGTTTTTTATGGCGCGCCGTGAGTCCCGTGCCATCATCGCGCCGTTGCAAGAGGTGGATTTGGATCACCCACGCCGTAGCTATGAGCACGCCTATGCCGAGATGGTCCCCATGCTTGAGCGCATCGAGTCGCAGCGCCAGGAACTCAAGCGCCAAATGGCGGTGCTAGCGGACAACGACCGTATGCGCCGCGAGTTCACGGCGAATATCACCCATGAGCTCAAGACGCCGCTTACGGCGATTTCGGGCTATGCCGAGCTCATCGCAAATGGCATGGTCGAGGGCGAGGACGACCTGCGCAACTTTGGCGGTCGCATCTATCGTGAGGCGGGCCGCTTGGCAGCGCTTGTCAACGACATCCTTACGCTGTCTAACTTGGACGAGGCCGAACGTGCGACTGAAGGCGAGACAGTGCCCATTGGTTCCACGGAGCCTATTGAGCTCTCGCGTGCGATCTACGCGGTTGAACAGCGTCTTGAACAGGTCGCCCGTCAGGCGAATGTGACGATAAGTCATGAGACCAAGCCTGTGGTCATCGAAGGCGTGTCGCGCTTGATCGACGAGCTCATCTATAATCTGGCAAGCAACGCCATCCGCTACAATCGACCCGGCGGTACGGTTACGTTGCAGTGCGGCACCAACGACGAAGACCATCCGTTCCTCGCTGTCGCCGACACGGGAATCGGTATCGCGCCTGAAGAACAGGGCAAGGTATTTGAGCGGTTCTATCGCGTGGACAAGAGTAGGTCCAAGGCACGCGGCGGAACCGGCCTGGGGCTTGCCATTGTCAAGCATGCGGCCCTGTATCATCACGCCACGCTCGATCTGTCGAGTGAGTTGGGCGTGGGAACCACCATTACGGTGACGTTTCCCATACAGCAGGACGAGCCATTCGCATAGCGATACAACATAGATATTGATGTAGACGCCGCATTTGACTTTCGGGTGCGGCGTTGTTGCGCAATTTTACGATTGCTTCCGACATTTTTACAGGAGAGCCTGTTTCTTATGTATAGAGTTTGGTCTCGGTAAAAAGATGCGATAACATACGGACAGTTTTGTCAATCCGAACTGGGGAAATGAAAGGCAAGCTGCATGACCCTTCTCGAACTGTTCCAGCTGCTGAAGAAGCACCTCAAGCTGGTCATCACCCTTCCGGTGGTCTGCGCGATCGCCATGGGCATCGTGTCCTTCGTTGCGATGGACAACACCTATACCGCGACGACGAGCATGTACATTCTCGCCAAGACCGACGATAGCGTTCAGATGAGCTACAACGATCTCTCGGCGAGCCAGATGCTTTCCAACGATATCGCCACGCTGCTGGATAGCGATAGCGTTAAGAGCGGCGCCGCCAAAGAACTGGGCCTTACCGATCTGGATGACTACAAGGTGTCTGTTTCCTCCGAGACCACCACGCGTGTCATTACGCTTTCGGTTACCGGCACCGATGCCAAGGAGACGGCTGAGGTCGCAAAGGCCATTGCCAGCTCGGTGAGTACGGTCGCTCAGAACGTCGGCGCTGCCCAGAGCATCAACGTTATCGACGAGGCTAAGACCCCCGAAGCCCCCAGCGGCCCCAAGCGCACGCTGTATATTGCCGTCGCGTTCCTCGCCGGTATCTTTATCGCAGTTGCCTATGTCGTTTTGGCAGACATGCTCAATACCCGCATCCGCGGTGCCGAAGAGGCAGAAGAGCTCCTGGGTATTCCCGTTGTTGGCCGAATTCCGGCTATGAAAGGTGGTAAATAGGCATGGCTAAGGCAAAGAACACCGATAAGCTCGTTGTGCAGAATGCCGCCAAGACCCTTCTGGCCAACATCCGCTTTGCGAGCGTGGATGACCCCATTCGCACCATCACCGTTACCTCCTCGATTCCCAACGAGGGCAAGTCTACGGTTTCCATTAACCTTGCTCAGGCAATCGCCACGAGCGGCAAGAGTGTCCTGCTGGTCGAGGCTGATATGCGTCGCAGGTCCCTTGCCGATATGCTCGGCGTCCGCTCCCGCGGCGGACTCTATGCAGTCCTGTCCGAGCAGGTTTCTATCGACCAGGCGATTGTCGAGACGGGTCAGAAGAACTTCTACTTCCTCGATGCCGAGCCGCACATTCCCAATCCTGCCGACATCATCGTCTCCCATCGCTTTGCCAAGCTGGTAAAGGCACTGTCCGCCAAGTTCCAGTACGTCATCTTCGATGCTCCCCCGGTCGGCACCTTCATCGATGCTGCCGAGATTGCCAGCCTGACCGACGGCGCGCTGTTCGTGGTGCGCGAGAACTTTACCAAGCGCGAAGAGGCGCTCAACGCCATCGGTCAGCTTAAGAAGTCCGAGAAGGTCAAGCTCATCGGTACCGTCATGAATTACTGTGAGACCGAGACCAGCGAGTACTACTATTCTTACTACACCAAGGACGGTAAGAAGGTTAAGAAGGGCTCCGACAATCAGGGGACTTCCAAAAAGGGCATCTTCACCAACCGAGCAAACGTTTAGTTGATTAAGGCTGACCTATGCGTGACATTCATTGCCATATCTTGCCGGGTGTAGACGACGGCGCCGCCGATCTCGATGAGAGCTTGGCGATGCTCGAGGCTGCCAAGCGGGCCGGTGTAACCAGAATCGTTTGCACTCCTCACTGCCGTGATCCCTATTTTGATTACGACAAGATGTGGGATGCCTTTGAGCTGCTGCGTGATAACGCTGACGGTTTTCCGCTCCAGATGGGCTTCGAGGTCAACCATCGAAAGCTCGTTGAGCTTGGTATCGATGCCGCGGAGCACCTGCATTTCGATGGGACCAACGAGTTTCTGCTCGAGCTTTCGACGCATGCCGATGCGTATGCGTTTAGAGAGTACGAGAACACGATTTACGATTTGCAGTGCCGTGGCTACCAGGTGATCATCGCTCATCCTGAGCGCTATCGTGCGGTTCAAAAGGATGTAAGCGTGGCGGAGCGCCTGGTCGATATGGGCTGCAAGCTGCAAGCTTCGGCGGACTTTATTGCCGGCGGTCGCTTTGGTCGCGAGAAAAAGCCGGCACAGCGCCTGTTCGATCAGAACCTGTACAGCTTCATCGCGAGCGATGCCCATAACGTGGGTCATTACGATTGCCTGGCGAAGGCTCGCGCGAAGTTTAGCGTGCGCGGAGCTCATTTTCGCTAAAATCTGTCCCTAACGTTCGCATTGAATGAAAGGGCAGCATGGATATCCAACTTAAGACGGGATGCTTTGATGACGCGGCGTTGGTGCGCCGCGTCGTTTTTATGGACGAGCAGGGCTACGAGAATGAGTTCGACGCTATCGACGAGGATCCGAACTGCATTCATGTGACGCTCTATGTAGACGGCGAGCTTGTCGGTTGCTCGCGCGTGTTTCCCGAAGAGCTTGAGCGCGCGGCTGACGCAGGGGCTCCGGTGTCGCCGGCGTGCGACTTGGACGAAGGCGTCGCGGCGGGGGAGACCTACATTATGGGGCGCGTGGCTGTGCTGCCGAGCATGCGCCGTCGCGGTCTGGCGAGCAAGATTGTCGAGGCCAGTGATACGTGCGCGCGTGATGCCGGTGCCAAGCTCATTAAGCTGCATGCGCAGGAATACGTGCTGCCGCTCTATGCCAAGGCGGGCTACACGCAGATTGCCCCGGTGGACTACGAAGACGAGGGCCAGCCCCATGCTTGGATGGCCAAGCGCGTAGATGGCAGATAGGGACGTTCCTTTCCTGCCGGCAGTCGGGGACACTCCTTGGCAATTGGCGTATCAGAGCGTTTGGACATACAGTTTTTCGATTCCGTATGTATATATGCGCGCTAATGGGTTATAAAATCTAAGTCTGGACATAGCAGGTCTGCGATGCGGCTCGGGCAACCGGGCCGTTTTTGCGGACGGGGGTAGCGCGAAAGGACTGCACATGCGTCAATTTAAGACCGAGAGCAAAAAACTGCTCGACCTCATGATCAACTCCATCTACACCAATAAGGAAATCTTCCTGCGCGAGCTTATCTCTAATGCGAGTGACGCCGTCGACAAGCTCAACTTTAAGAGCCTGCAGGACCCGAGTGTCAAGCTCGACCAGGTCGACCTGGCTATTCGCGTCTCTTTTGATAAAGACGCCCGCACCATTACCATCTCGGATAACGGCATTGGCATGACCGCCGAGGAGCTCGAGCGCAATCTGGGCACCATCGCCCATTCCGGCTCCGAGGAGTTTAAGACCGAGAACGCCGAGCAACAGGGCTCCGATGTCGACATCATCGGCCAGTTTGGCGTGGGCTTCTACTCCGCCTTTATGGTCGCCAGCCACGTGAAGGTCGTCAGCCGCGCTTATGGCGAGGACACCGCCCACGTTTGGGAGTCCGACGGTCTTGAGGGCTACACCATCGAGGATGGCGAGCGTGCTGAGCACGGTACCGATGTCATCCTGACGCTGCGCGAGAACGAGAAGCTCGACGCCGACGGCGAGGCCGAGACCTACGATCGCTTCCTGACCGAGTGGGGCCTCAAGAGCCTGATTCAGCAGTACAGCAACTATGTGCGCTACCCGATTCAGATGATGGTGAGCAAGAGCCGCCAGAAACCCAAGCCCGAGGACGCCGGCGACGACTACAAGCCCGAGTACGAGGACTACCAGGAGCTCGAGACCATCAACTCCATGACGCCGATTTGGAAAAAGCGCAGCTCCGACGTTGAGCAGAAGGATTACAACGAGTTCTACAAGTCCACGTTCCACGACTTTGACGATCCCGCGCGCACTATCAGCTTCCATGCCGAGGGTACGCTTGAGTACGATGCGCTGCTGTTTGTGCCGGGCCGCGCCCCGTTCGATCTGTACAGCAAGGACTACGAGAAGGGCCTGGCGCTCTACAGCTCCAACGTGCTGATTATGGAGAAGTGCGACGACCTGCTGCCCGACTACTACAACTTTGTCCGCGGCGTCGTGGATTCTGCCGACGTGTCGCTCAACATCTCGCGTGAGACGCTGCAGCAGAACCGTCAGCTCAAGGCCATCGCCAAGCGCGTGGAGAAGAAGATTACCGCCGATCTTGAGGATATGCGCGACAACGACCGCGAGGCCTACGAGAAGTTCTTTGAGAACTTTGGCCGCGGTCTTAAGTACGGCATCTACTCGAGCTATGGCATGAAGGCCGATGAGCTCGCCGACCTGCTACTGTTCTGGTCTGCCAAGGAGCAGAAGATGATTACCCTGGCCGAGTATGCCAAGGGCATGCCCGGGGATCAGAAGGCCATCTACTACGCCGCCGGCGACTCGCGTGAGCGCTTGGCCAAGATGCCCGTGGTAAAGGGCGTGCTCGAGCGCGGCTATGACGTGCTGTTGCTGACGCAGGATGTGGATGAGTTCACGTTCCAGGCTATGCGTGAGTACGTTGCCGCCGATATGCCTAAGATCTACGAGGACGACGCCGCCCGCGAGGCTGCCGAGAAGGCCGTTGCCGACGGTGCCGAGCCCGAGGTCGAGGATCGTCATCTGGAGCTCAAGAACGTTGCGACCGGTGATCTTGACCTGGCGACCGAGGACGAGAAGAAGGAGGCCGAGGACGCCACCAAGGAGAACGAGGACCTCTTTAGCGCTATGAAGGAGGCGCTCGGTGACAAGGTCGAGAAAGTTGCCGTCTCCGCGCGCCTGACCGATGCCCCCGCTTGCATCACCACCGAGGGCCCGCTTTCGCTTGAGATGGAGAAGGTGCTCCAGAAGGGACCCGAGGGCGCGCCCGACGGCATGCCCAAGAGCCAGCGCGTGCTCGAGCTCAACGCCAAGCACCCGGTCTTCGACAAGCTTGTCGCTGCCCAGAAGGCAGGCGACGCCGACAAGATCAAGCAGTACTCCGGTCTGCTCTATGACCAGGCTCTGCTGGTCGAGGGCATTCTCCCCGAGGACCCCGTTGCCTTCGCGGCGGCTGTCTGCAACCTGATGTAGTTCGGGGATACGGCACCGTAACTAGATTAGAACGAGAGTGGATAATCTCCCACTTTTGGCTCGAATGCAGGCTTGAAGTGGGAGATTTTCCACTCTCGTTTCCTTTTGAATGATCCCTTGGGGACGGAGGAAAGCGGATCACCAGATCAGGCCGACCCCCTCGGTGATCCGTTTTCCTCCGTCCCCAAGGGATCAATTATTTGTCGGGGTTGTGGTTTTGCGACCTGCTGAAATTTGAGATACTGTACAACTGTACGTTAACTAATCTTCGTAGTATATTGCTACCCGCAAAACTCAATACCATTGTGCTTCGAGACGCTAAAGCGCCTACGTACAATGGTTGTTGATAGTACGATTTGATTCAACGACAGGATGGATGGTCTAAGCGTGAGTCTCGGCAGCAAACTATCCAACGCAAAGGTATCCTTTGCGATCTTTAAGCGTGACATCAAGCGATTGCTCGTGAACCCCGTCGCCTTGGTGGTTACCCTCGGCGTGTGTGTTATTCCCTCGCTGTATGCCTGGTACAACATCGTGGCAAACTGGGATCCGTACGGAAACACCCAGGGCATCAAGATTGCTATCGCCAACAACGACCAGGGAACCCAAAACGACCTGGTGGGCGAGCTCAATGCGGGCGACAAGGTCGTCGATCAGCTCAAGGAAAACGATCAGCTGGGGTGGACCTTCGTCGATTCGGCCGCCGATGCCAAAGAGGGCGTCGAGAGTGGTGAGTACTATGCGGCCATCGTAATCCCCAAGAACTTCTCAGATAACCTGGTCTCGATGCTCGACGGCAATTACCATCAGCCCAAGCTCACGTACTACGTCAACGAGAAGAAGAGCGCTATTGCGCCCAAGGTCACCGACACTGGCGCCAATACCATCGAGGAGCAGATCAACTCGGAGTTTGTCTCCACGGTGGGCGAGACCGTCGCGGGCATTGCTAAAGATGCTGGCATCGACCTTAAAGACAAGGCGACCCAGACCCGGGATTCGCTGGCGGGCTCGGTGTCCGAGGCGTCTGATACCCTGGGCGAAGTACGCGATTCCATCGGCGACATGAACACCGCCATCGACAAGACGAGCAGCTCGATTGCTTCGGCCGATGCTGCGCTGGCGGGCCTGCAGGGGCAGGCGCCCTCTCTAACGCAGGCGATCTCCCAGGGCAACGACCTGCTGGGCGAGGCTCGCGCCACGGCGGGCAACTCTATCACCTCGCTCTCCAAGGCACTCTCGGAAGGTAGCCTTGCACTCACCAAGACGTCAGCCTCCGCGAACGCTGCGATTGGCAAGCTAACGGGTACGGTCACATCTACGACCACCCGCATCGACAACTCGCTCGAGTCTCTCCAGGCGACGATCGATCACAATAAGGTCGTTATCGGACACTTGGAGATTCTCGTTAATGACACGTCGACAGGTTCCGAGGAAATTGACGCGCGCATTGTATCGACCATCGATTCGCTTCGCGAGCAAAACCAGAAGCTGCAGAGCATCAAGGATGGCCTTTCCGCACAGTCGAGCGCCATGGCAAACGACGCTACGGCAATCTCGAACGCGAGCAACGCACTCAACGCGGCAATTCAGACCGGTACGGCTAACCTCGGTCAGGCTCAGACCGATCTGGGTCAGAACGCACTTCCGAAGGCTTCGAGCGCGCTTGATTCCTTTGCCGCCGTTTCGGGCGATTTGACCGGCATTGTGTCGGGTATGACCCCCACGATAGCGAGCGCGCGCGGCACGCTGGCGCAGCTCGACGCCACGCTCAAGCAGGCAAAGACCACGCTATCCCAAACCGACGCCTCCCTTGCCAAGGTTCAGGACAAGCTCGCGACCGCCGCCAATGACATTGCGGCGCTGCGGACCTCTGAGTCTATGGGCGAGTTAGCCGACCTCATGGACGTCGACGTCAATGACGTGGCAGATTTCATGGCATCTCCGGTTGAGCTGACGTCCAAGTCAATCTATCCGGTCAAGAGCTTTGGCTCGGGCATCGCGCCCTTCTACACCAATCTGGCGCTGTGGGTAGGCGGCTATGTGCTCATCGCTATCTATAAACTCGAGGTCGACCGCGAGGGCATCGGTAGCTTTACGGCGCGTCAGGGCTACTTTGGCCGCTGGCTGCTGCTGGTGATCCTGGGCGCGTTCCAGGCCATTATCGTTACGGTGGGCGACCTGGTCATTGGCGTTCAGTGCGTCAATCCGCTGCTCTTTGTACTGGGCGGCATCGCTATTTCGTTCACCTACGTCAACATCATCTATGCGCTGTCCACCACGTTTAAGCATATCGGTAAAGCCATTGGCGTCATCCTCGTCATTGTGCAGATCCCCGGCTCGTCGGGCATGTATCCCATCGAGATGATGCCCGGCTTCTTCCAATGGCTGCATCCGCTGCTGCCCTTCACTTATGGCATCAACCTGCTGCGCGAGACCGTCGGTGGCATGTATTCGTTCAACTACCTGTTCAACCTGTGCATCCTGGGCGTGTTCCTTGCCATCGCGCTCTTTATCGGTCTGCAGCTGCGCCCGTTGCTGCTCAACCTCAATCTGCTCTTTGATAAGCAGCTTTCCACGACGGGCCTCATGATCTGCGAGTCCAACGACCTACCGCGCCAGCGCTATTCGCTGCGCACGGCCATGCGCGTCATGCTCGATTCGGATTCGTACCGTCGCGAGCTGCTCGATCATGCCGTGGCGTTTGAGCATCGCTACCCGTACTACATCAAGGGCGGTTTTGCCGCCGTGGTAGGCGTGCAGGTTCTGCTCTTTGTGCTTTCGACGGTGCTCGATATCGACAATAACGGCAAGATCATCCTGCTCGTTATCTGGATTATCTCGGTCATTGCCATCTGCGGCTGGCTCATCAACATCGAGTACATCCGTGCAAGCCTCAACACCCAGATGCGCATCTCGGCGCTTTCGGACGAGGACTTGCGCCGCGAGATGCGCGAGCACACGGCTGCCATCCCTGCCGCCCGTCGCATGTTTGGTCTCAACGCCAGCGAGCGGGGCACCAAGGACAGCGAACAGCCCACGAGCCGTCTGCCGCATATTGGTGCGCATCGTAAATCTCAGGGCAGCGACAGCACAGCTACAAATGATGGAGATACCACCCTGCTTGGCAAGCACTCTAAAGGAGGTGAGGCATAAATGAAGAACATCCTGCACCTGTTTAAGCGTGATGTCCAAAACGTGTCTCGCTCCGTGATCGGCATGGTCGTCGTGATGGGCCTCATTATCGTGCCGTGCCTGTACGCGTGGTTTAACATCGCCGGCAGCTGGGATCCGTACGGCAATACCGGCAACCTTAAGATTGCAGTGGTCAACACCGATGAGGGCTACGAGAGCGACCTGATTCCCGTCGAGATCAACGTGGGCGAAAACGTGACGGCGACCCTGCGCGGTAACGAGAACTTTGACTGGGTTGTCCTCAACGACCGCGATAAGGCGATTGAGGGCGTTAAGTCGGGCACATACTATGCCGCCGTCGTTATCCCCAAGACGTTTAGCGCCGACATGATGACGCTTTTCTCGACCAACGTGAAGCACGCCGACATCGAGTTCTACGAAAACCAGAAGGCTAACGCCATCGCCCAGATCGTGACCGAAAAGGGTTCGAGCGCCGTCCAGAGCCAGGTGAATGAGACCTTTACCAAGACCATCACGACCATCGGCCTTAAGACCGTGTCCAGCCTGCTCGATTACATGAGCACCGATCAGGTCAGCAGCTTTATCGCCAACCTGTCCTCGACACTGGGCGATTCGGTCGAGGACCTGCAGGACGTTCAAGCCAACGCGACTTCGCTGGCGGGCATTTTGAGCTCGACCTCCGATTCGTTGACGTCGGCGAGCGGTATGCTCCAGCAGACGGGTAAGGTCGATGAATCTACCAAGCAGTTGATGGAGCACGCCGAGAGCGGCATTAGTGATTCCAAGGAAGCACTCAAGGCCGCCAACGACGCCATCAACGCCGCGATTGACGGAAGTGCGGGCTCGTTTGACAACGTGTCCGCCGAGCTCGCGAAGGCTTTCGACGCCGCAAACCAGCATGTCAACGTTACGGTGACCCAGCTCAACGAAGCCGCGTCGGAACTCGAATCGCGCGCCAAGGAAATCGACGACACGGCCGACCAGCTCCGCAGCTTTGCCGATCAGGTGAGTGACGAAAAGCTCCAGGACAGCCTCAAGTCTGTGGCTACATCGCTGGGCAGGATCGCGACGGAGTATCGTAACAATGCCAACGACCTGAGGGCAACCGCAAAGTCCCTTTCCGACAGCATGGCAGAGGTCAACAGCACGCGTGCCGAGGTCGACCAGGCCATCGCCGATGCCAAGGCGGGCATCTCGGGCGCTAAGTCCGACTACGACTCCACGTTCTCGGTCAAGGCAAAGGAGCTCAAGAAGACCATCTCGGGCGTTTTGGATTCGCTGAACGATATTTCGAGCAATCTGGATAGTGCCGTGAGCGGCCTCACCGATGCATCCGGCTCGTTGGCTAAGGGCCTCTCCAAGGCCGCCAAGCTGGTCAACAAGGCTTCCGATCAGCTAGGTGAAGCGTCCGATAAGATCAGCGCCTTTAAGGACGAGCTCGATGGCGCCCTGATGTCGGACGACCTTGCCACGATCAAGACGATGATTGGCAACGACCCTGAGGGCCTCGCCGTGTCGCTTTCCGGCCCCGTCGCGCTCGACCGCAAGCCGGTCTATCCGATCCGCAACTACGGTTCGGCCATGGCACCGTTCTACACGATTCTGTCGCTGTGGGTGGGCTCGATTGTACTGGCGGCCATGATGAAGGTCTCGGTTGACGATGAGCTCATCAACGAGCTGATCCCCGTGCGCCTGCACGAGATCTACCTGGGCCGCTACCTGTTCTTTGGAGGTCTGGCCCTGCTGCAGGCGACACTCGTGTGCGCGGGTGACATCCTGTTCTTTGGCATCCAATGCGACAACCCGCTGCAGTTTGTACTTGCCGGCTGGGTCGCGAGTCTCGTGTTCTCCAATATCGTCTACACGCTCACCGTGTCGTTTGGTGATATCGGTAAGGCGCTCGCCGTTGTGCTGTTGGTTATGCAGGTCGGCGGTTCGGGCGGTACGTTCCCCATCGAGATGACCGGCCCTGTGTTCCAGGCGATCTATCCGTTCCTGCCGTTCACTCACGGCATCAACGCCATGCATGCCGCCATGGCTGGCGCCTACCATATGGAGTACTGGGTTGAACTTGGCATTCTGGCGAGCTATCTGATTCCGTCGCTGGCACTGGGCGTCGTCTTCCGCCGCCCGGTCATCAAAGCCAACGACTGGATTATCGAAAAGCTGGAGTCAACAAAGCTTATTTAGTTACGCGGTTTTACCAAACCGCGTAACGGCTCGACGCTGCAAACGTCCCTAAGCGGCAATCTGACGTTCAATTTCAAGGGCGCGACCAGAAGGTCAGCGCCCTTCCATTTCACGTCACCTTGCTCGCTTAGGGGCGTTTTCGCTGACGTTGCCGGAACATCGAGGTTTTCTGTACCGACGCTTTAGCGTAGTGAATTGCGTGGGTTACTTGGTTGTTGCTACAGTAGCGGGGCGTACCGGGGGTCCGGTGCGCCCCGTTTTTATTTGACCATGAGGCGGCATGCGGTCACGCGCGTGCGGACACCACGCCCAGATTGAGCGCGAGGATGTTCCATGGCCCAATACGCTGCCAACGAAATCGAAAACATGCCCGATAGCCCTGTAGCCCGTGAGGATTTGGGCGCGGGTGGTATTCCCCGGGGTGCCGGCGCACGCTCGCCGTTGTTCTGGAAAGTTCTACTGCTTTCGGTGGCGATTATCTGGGGCTACTCCTTTACCACTATGAAGGACGCACTCGACACCATTCCGGTGTTCGAGCTGGTCTACGTTCGCTTTCTCCCGGCTTCGCTGGTTATGTTCGCCATCTTCCGCAAACGCATCATCGCACACTTTAATGTTCGCAACCTTATCGTCGGGCTTGGTATGGGCGCACTTATGTGGGGCGCGTACGGTTTGCAGACGATTGGCCTGGCACAGACCACGGCGGGCAAGAGCGCGTTTTTGACGGGTACCTATTGCATCCTCGTGCCGTTTGCGAGCTATGTCCTGAGCGGAGAAAGGCTTACCCGTTACAACTTGGGCGCTGCATTGCTGTGCCTGGCGGGCATTGGCCTGGTGGCACTCGATAGCGTCGAGTTCAATGCTGGAGATGCCATCACGCTGGGCGGCGCGGTCTTCTTTGCTATCCAGATGGCGGTGACCGCCAAGTATGGCCGCAAGATGGATATCAACGTCATCACGTTTTGGATGTTTGTGGGCAATGGCGTTTTGAGCTTAATCACGTCGCTACTATTCGAGACTCAGGCGCCTCTGTCCGTGTGGACGCCGAGTTTTATCGGCGTGATGGTCTTCCTCTCGGTGGGCTGCACGTGCGTGGCACTGCTCGTCCAAAACGTCGGTCTGGCGCACGTCCCGGCCTCGACGGGCTCGCTGCTTCTTTCGATGGAGTCGCCCTCGGGTGTGCTGTTCTCGGTGTTGTTGATGGGGGAGGCGCTCACCTCGCGCCTGCTTTCCGGCTTTGCGCTCATCTTTTTGTCGATTATCTTGAGCGAGACGCATTTCGATTTCTTGCGCCGAAAATCACACCCGCATTTGTAAACAACTTGTTGCGCCGCCCTCCCGGGGCGGCATTTTTTATGTCATGCCCTTACAGTTGTACCTTGCACTTTACGCTGTCAAAGTGCGTGCTGCAAAAACGTTACTGGAGGGCATCTATGGCATCAGCTCTGTCCGATCTTCAACCGCAACCAGCGCCTCAGGCTACCGCAGCGGCGCAGACCGCTATCGGCGATGGTCTGGTCAAAGAAGCCCAGGCATTTGCCGGTGAGCTTGCCGCATGGCGCCACGATCTCCATCAGACGCCCGAGCTCGGTAACAATCTTCCGCAGACGTCTGCCTATATCCAGGCACGTCTGGACGAGATGGACATTCCCCATACCACGCTTGTCGACGGCTCCTGTGTTGTTGGCCTGATCGGTGCCGGTGCGGCCGCGGCTGCTCAGGGCAATGGCACGTGCAAGGACGAGCAGGCCGGTACGGTTATCATGCTTCGCGGCGACATGGATGCCCTGCCCGTTGTCGAGGAATCGGGCGAGCCTTTCGCTTCCACCAACGGCTGCATGCACGCTTGTGGCCACGATATGCATGCGACGGCGCTGCTCGGCGCGGCCCGTTTGCTCAAGGCCCGCGAGGCCGAGCTTGTCGACGCCAATGCCACCGTCAAACTGCTGTTCCAGCCGGGCGAGGAAACCTTTGAGGGTGCCCGCGCCGCCATCGCCGACGGTCTGCTGCAGAACCCGCGTCCCCAGGCCGCCTTTGCCATGCATGTCAATAGCCAGTCGCCGCTTGGCCTGGTGCTCTACGGCAGCCCGGCGCTCTCGGGCGTGTACGGTTTTCGCATCACGCTTCAGGGCAAGGGTGGCCACGGTTCCAGCCCCGAGATTTGCATCGACCCCATCACGGCGGGCGTGCATGTGCACCTGGCGCTCCAGGAGCTTATCTCCCGCGAGGTGCCGGCGGCCAAGGAAGTCGCACTTACCGTTGGTAAGTTCGCTGGCGGCCTGGCGGCCAACGTCATCCCCGACACCTGTGTGCTCGAGGGAACGCTGCGCGGCTTTGATGTTGAGCTCATGGAACACCTCAAGACCCGCATCGCGGAGGTCGTTAACGGCGTTGCCACGACCTATCGTACGCCGGCGACCATCGAGACGCTTTCGGATGTTCCGCCGCTTGTACTCGACAGCGATATGACTCAGGCGTCGCTTGGCTACGTGGGCGCAGTGCTGCCCAAGGCGGCTTTCTTGCCGCTTTTCCATGCCATGGCGAGTGAGGACTTCGCGCTTATCTCGAGCAAGATTCCGAGTGCGTACTTTACCGTGGGCGCGGCCGTAACCGACACGGACGAGCATTTTGCCCAGCATCATCCCAAGGCGCGCTTTAACGATGCCGAGCTTCCTCTCGGCGCCGCGGCCTATACCGCCGTCGCTTTGGGCTATATCGCTGACCACAAGGAGTAATCCATAGCCCAGCAGCATAAATTCTTCTCCGGTTGGCTCGTCGTGGCCTCCGGCTTTGTCATCATGGCCACGGTCGTTATCGCCAAGATTTCGCTCGGCGCGATCTATGACCGTTTTGGCCTGCGCTTTGGCAATATCCTTGGCTCCGTTGCGTGCATTATCGCCTGCGTGGCGTTGTGCTTCCCGACGACGGACCTCGGTCCCATCGTGGCCGCGGTGAGCTTTGGTATCGGAACGTGCATGGGCACCATCACACCTACCATCGCCGCGTCCAAGCAGTTTGGCACGGCCGACCTCGGCAAGGTCACGGGCACCATTACCTCGCTCGAGATAGTCGGCGGCACCGTGGGCGCCATTGTCTCGGGCGTGCTGTTCGATGTCGCGGGCTCCTTTGCGAGCACCTGGATTGTGTGCCTGGCGTGCTCCGTGGTCATGCTTGTGTTCCTGCTAGCATCCGAGCCTATCGCCGCCAAGTTGCGCGCGAGCGTGGCGGGGGAGTAGACGTCCGTCGCTGTTTGCGTTTGTGCCGTATAATGACTATTACCTATGACGCGATACAAAAGAAAGGTGTTTGCCCATGCAGGCACAGAAGGCGGAGGGAACCCGCGACCTTATCGGCGCCGAGATGCGCGCCTGGCAAAAGATGCAGCAGATTGCGGCCGGCGTGTTCGAGCCGTTTGGTTTTAAGCCCATCGAGACGCCCGCGATCGAGCAGGTGGACGTGTTTGTCCACGGTATCGGCCAGTCGACCGACGTCGTGCGCAAGGAGATGTTCCGCGTGTTTAGCGGCGCCAACCTGGAGCGCGTCTTTACCGAGGGCACCGACACCAAGCTTAAGCCCAAGCAGCGCCTGGCCCTTCGTCCCGAGGGCACGGCCGGTGTGGTGCGTTCCGTCGTGGAGAACAACCTGGTGCCTCAGGGCTCCACGCCGTTTAAGGCCTATTACGCCGAGGCCATGTTCCGTGGCGAGCGTCCCCAGAAGGGTCGCCTGCGCCAGTTCCACCAGGTGGGCATCGAGTGGCTCGGCGCTCCCGATCCGGCTGCCGACGCCGAGTGCATCATCATGCTCATGGAGTTCTACAAGCGCCTGGGCTTCGACCTTTCCAAGCTCCGTCTGCTTATTAACTCGATGGGCGATGCGCAGTGCCGTCCGGCATACCGCGAGCAGGTCAAGCAGTTTATCCTCGATCACGCCGACGAGATGTGTGATGAGTGCCGCGAGCGCGCCGAGCTCAATCCGCTGCGTGCCTTCGACTGCAAGAACGACCACTGCCGCGAGATCATGGCCGACGCGCCGCTGATGGGCGACAACCTGTGCGACGAGTGCCGCGAGCACTACGAGCAGGTCAAGCGCTATCTGGATGCCGCCGGTATCGAGTATGTCGAGGATCCCACACTGGTGCGTGGTCTGGACTACTACACCCGCACCGTCTTTGAGGTCGAGGCTCCCGGTGCCGGCGTCGGCTCCATCGGTGGCGGCGGCCGCTACGACGGCCTGGTCGAGCTCGAGGGTGGCAAGCCCACGGCCGGCGTCGGCTTCGCCGTCGGTTTTGAGCGCGCCCTGCTGGCCCTGCAGGCCTTTGGCAGCGATTTGGGTGCCGATGAGGTCCCGTGCGTCTATGTCGCCAACGCCGGCAAGGAGCTGCGCCAGAACGTCTTTGTCATTACGCAGGAGCTTCGCGCCGCGGGCATCGTGACCGAGGCAGACTATCAGGGCCGTTCGCTCAAGGCTCAGTTTAAGCAGGCCGACAAGGTGGGCGCTAAGCTCATCCTGGTCCTGGGTGGCGACGAGCTTGCCGCCGGCAAGGTCAAGGTACGCGACATGCAGAGCCATGACGAGGTTCTCGTCGATCTGGCCAACGTGGTCGAGGCGGTTCGCGAGCGCCTGTAGCGCATCTTTTTGAGCTGCGGACCCGCTTGAGTGTCCCGTCCATTGCGAGCGATTGTTACGGGGGTGTTTCGCATTTATGCGGAATGCCCCCGTTTGTGTATGCCGTCCACCGAGAAATACGACCATTTAGGGCAAAAACCCTTGCAATGCAGAAAATACTTTTGTGTGGTAAAGCGCAATCAGTGTCGAAAGTATTTCCCAAGCGCCTATAATGAATACCGCATGTTACGTGCATAGAAGGAGGAATGGGAGGAAACGTGGCTGAGAACCTAAGCAACCAGTCTGTACCCGAAGCCGCGGCGCGCGTCGCTGCCGTGGTCAACCGCCTCGTTAACCGAATCGGCTCGAATGCCGAGTCCAGGGAGCGTCTCGCCGAGATCGAGATCCCCGAGGAGCTGCGCGACAATCTGGCGCTGTTCCTGCGCCTGGAGCGTCGTGTGCTTAGCGAGTATGATCCTGAGATCGCGGACCTGTTCGACAAGATCCTGTCGGCCGAGATTGTGGCCAATGCCGGCAATCCCGGTACCCGCGCTGCCGACGAGGCCGTCGACGAG
Organism: uncultured Collinsella sp.; assembly: GCA_905208535.1. GTDB lineage: Bacteria > Actinomycetota > Coriobacteriia > Coriobacteriales > Coriobacteriaceae > Collinsella. The sequence continues at coordinate 62,513 of CAJLPI010000009.1, forward strand.
CAGGGCGTGCCCACCGCCGACGAGCCCACCGCCGTGGCATTCCGTGAGGTCGTCGATCTGATCGACAGCTTGCCGCTCGATAAGCAGCAGGTCATCGTTCGCGCCTTTACGAGCTTCTTCCACCTGGCAAACCTGTCGGAGGAGAACTACCGTGTGGCGCAGCTGCGCGAGCGCGAGGCCGGCGCATCGACCGATACCGAGGTCGATCCCGCCAACGAGCTCACCGTCGCCTATCACCAGTTGGTAAACGAGATGGGTGCCGAGGGCGCCAACGAGCTGCTCGGCAAGCTCGAGTTCCATCCCGTCTTTACCGCGCATCCCACCGAGGCCCGTCGTAAGGCCGTCGAGGGCAAGATTCGCCGTATCTCCAACCTGCTGGAGGAGCGTCCGCGTCTGGGCGGCTCCGACCTGGTGGAGAACGAGCGCCATATGCTGCAGGAGATCGACGCCCTGGTGCGTACGAGCCCCATCGCGCTCAAGAAGCCCACGCCGGTCGAGGAAGCCGATACCATCATCGACATCTTCGATAACACGCTGTTCGACGTCATCCCCGTCATCTATCGTCGCTTTGACGACTGGGTGCTGGGCGACAAGGCCGGTACCGTGCCGCCGCTGTGCCCGGCGTTCTTCCATCCCGGCAGCTGGATCGGTTCCGACCGCGACGGTAACCCCAACGTCACCGCCAAGGTGAGCCGTGAGGTCGCCGCCAAGTACTTCACCCACATGGTGCTCAAGCTCGAGGACAAGTGCCGCCGCATCGGCCGCAACCTTACGCTCGAGGCCGCCTACAGCAAGCCGTCGGCAGAGCTCATGAACCTGTGGAACCATCAGGTCGAGATGAGCGCTCAGTATACGGCTCGCGCCGAGCTGATTTCCGAGCACGAGCCGCATCGCGCCGTCATGCTCGTCATGGCCGATCGTCTGAACGCCACCGTGCGTCGCATCACCGACACTATGTACCACAGCGCCGATGAGTTCTTGGAGGACCTGCGCGTCGTCCAGCGCTCGCTGGCCGCCTGCGGTGCCGTCCGTGCCGCCTACGGTCCGGTGCAGACCATCATCTGGCAGGTCGAGTCCTTCGGCTTCCATATGGTCGAGATGGAGTTCCGTCAGCACTCCGTGGTGCATGCCCGCGCCCTCAAGGATATCCACGAGAACGGTATCCATGGCGATCTGCAGCCCATGACGCGCGAGGTCATCGACACCTTCCGTGCCATCGGTTCCATCCAAAAGCGTTACGGCAAGAAGATGGCGCACCGCTACATCATCTCGTTTACCAAGAGCGCCCAGCATGTGGCCGACGTCTTTGAGCTGGCCCACCTGTCCTTCGCACACGAGGAGGATGTCCCCGAGCTCGACGTGATCCCGCTGTTCGAGCAGCTCGAGGACCTCGAGGGCTGCGTCGACGTGCTCGACCAGATGCTCACGCTGCCCGTGGTGCAGAAGCGCCTTGCCCAGACCAACCGCCGCATGGAGGTCATGCTGGGCTATTCCGACTCCTCCAAGGATGCCGGTCCTACCACGGCCATGCTCGCGCTGCACTCCGCGCAGGAGCGCATCGCCAAGTGGGCCGAGAAGAACGATATCGACCTGGTGCTCATGCACGGTCGCGGCGGTGCCGTGGGCCGTGGCGGCGGCCCGGCCAACAAGGCCGTGCTGGCGCAGCCCAAGGGTTCGGTCAACTGCTTCTTTAAGCTCACCGAGCAGGGCGAGGTCATCTTTGCCCGTTACGGTAACCGCACGCTGGCTCAGCGCCATGTTGAGTCCGTTGCCGCCGCAACGCTTTTGCAGTCGGCCCCGAGTGTCGAGAAGACCAACACCGAGACCACGCAGAAGTTCTGGGATATGGCAGAGAAGCTCAACGCAGTAAGCCATGAGCGCTATCTGGACCTGCTGAACACCGAGGACTTTACACCGTGGCTCTCGACCGTGACGCCGCTGACCGAGGTCGGTCTGCTGCCGATCGGCTCGCGCCCGGCCAAGCGCGGTCTGGGTGCCAAGTCGCTCGACGACCTGCGTACCATTCCGTGGATCTTCAGCTGGAGCCAGGCTCGCATTAACCTGGCCGCTTGGTACGGCCTGGGCACCGCCTGCGAGCAGCTGGGCGATCTTGACCAGCTCAAGGCTGCCTACCAGGAGTGGCCGTTCTTCCGCACCTTTATCGACAACATCGAGATGTCGATCGCTAAGACCGATCAGCGCATCGCCAAGATGTACCTGCACCTGGGCGATCGCCAGGATCTGTCCGAGAAGGTCTTCACCGAGATGCAGCTCACCCGTAAGTGGGTCCTTGCCATCGTCGGTGACGAGTGGCCGCTGCAGCGCCGCCGCGTGCTTGGCTGCGCTGTTCGCGTGCGCAACCCCTACGTCGACGCCCTGTCCATCGCCCAGGTCCGCGCCCTTCGCGAGGTGCGCATGAACCAGGACGAGATGGCCGAGGAGAAGAAGGCCGAGTACATGAGCCTGATTCTTTCGACTGTGACCGGCGTCTCGGCAGGATTGCAGAACACGGGGTAATCGATAGCCCTGTAGTCGTCCGGGCCCGCCATCAGCTTACTTTTAGGCACGTCCTCGGACATGCAAGAAGCCCTCGCTGCGCACTTCGTGCGGCGAGGGCTTCTTGCGTCCTGCGGAGTGTGCCTAAAAGTAAGCTGATGGCGGGCCCTACGATGTCCGGTCTTCGGTGGATTACTGGCTGGGGGAATAATGGCGCGCTTCGCGCATTTTGGATGGGGCCTGTCCCGGCGGCGCGTTTGGCGCTTCGCGCCTCGCGTCTTATCGATCGGGATTGAGATGCATGTGGCGCTTCTTGACTTACGACTGTAGCGGCCGCGGTCCCGTTTGGGATCGCGGTTGTTTTGTTGTGGGTCAAATATGAACGTTGTGTTAATGAGTCGGTGGACGGTGGTGTTTTTCGGTGAGCGGCGTATCCTTCCAACGGTTTATCTAGTGTGTCAGTTGAAAGGAAGAGGGCGCTCATCATTGTTTGAATGTGAACTGCCGTTTGACCACAAGACGTTGCATCTGGAACTCGAGGATAAGAACTTCGCGGGTGTGATGGAAGGTCATCAAAACGAGTTTAAGACCACGAAATCGCAGGAAGAGCTGGTGGAGGAGTCGCTTGCCAACCCTTACGGCTCGCCTTCGCTCGAGGAGCTTTGTGCTGGCAAGAAGGATATTGTCATCATTAGCTCAGATCATACGCGTCCCGTTCCCTCGCGTGTGACGATGCCTATTCTGCTGCATCACATCCACTCCGCTGCGCCTGAGGCGCGCGTTCGCATTCTGGTTGCTACGGGTATGCATCGTCCGTCGACGCACGAGGAGCTCGTCAACAAGTACGGCGAGGAGATCGTTGCCAACGAAGAAATCGTTATGCACGTCGCGACTGACGACAGCATGATGAAAAAGATCGGCACCCTGCCTTCTGGTGGCGAGTGCATCATCAACAAGATCGCTGCCGATTGCGACCTGCTTCTTGCCGAGGGCTTCATTGAGCCGCACTTCTTTGCCGGCTTCTCTGGCAGCCGAAAGTCCGTCCTGCCTGGCATCGCCAGCTATAAGACCATCATGTACAACCACAACGGTCAGTTTGTGAACGACTCCCATTCGCGTGCCGGCAACCTGTGCCACAACCACGTGAGCGAGGACATGTTTGCCGCCGCCGAGATGGCTCACCTTGCCTTTGTGCTCAACGTGGTGCTCAACGGCAAGCACGAGGTCATTGGCTCCTTTGCCGGCGACATCCACAAGGCGCACGAGGCTGGCTGCGAGTTCGTGAAGAGCCTTGCCGGCGTTGAGCCCGTCGAGTGCGAGATCGCCATTACCACTAACGGCGGCTACCCCCTCGATCAGAACATCTATCAGGCTGTGAAGGGCATGTGCGCTGCCGAGGCCACGCTTCCCGAGGGCGGTGTGATCATCGACGTCGCCGGTTGTGCCGACGGTCACGGCGGCGAGGGCTTCTATCACAACATCGCCGACAACGATCCGGCAGAGTTTGAGCGCGCCTGCATCGATCGTCCTAAGGACGAGACCCTGCCCGATCAGTGGACGAGCCAGATCTTTGCCCGCATCCTGGCGCATCATCCTGTGATCATGGTCACCGACCTGTGCGATCACCAGATGCTCAAGGATATGCACATGACGCCGGTCAACACTATCGAGGAAGCGCTCAAGCTCGCCTTTGAGATGAAGGGTGCCGATGCCAAGGTCGCCGTCATCCCCGATGGCCTGGGTGTTGTTGTCGCACAGCACTAGTGCGCGGCTTAAACGAATCGTTTATAACCGACAAGAAAGATAAGGTTTTATGCTTACCAAACTCCTCTGCGAATTCGGCGCAACGGCCCTCATGATCGTCTTTGGCGTGGGTGTTCACTGCGATACCGTGCTCAAGGGCACCAAGTATCAGGGCTCCGGCCATATGTTTGCCATCACCACCTGGTCCTTTGGCATCTCGGTCTGCCTGTTTGTCTTTGGTGGCGCTGTGTGCATGAACCCCGCCATGGTGCTTGCCCAGTGCATCGTCGGCCTGGTGCCGTGGGGCAACTGCATCCCCTTCATGCTTGCCGATATGCTCGGCGGCTTTGTGGGTGCCGTGATCGCTTGGTTTATGTATGCCGATGAGTTCAAGGCTTCCGAGGACGTCGTCGACCCCATTGCCCAGCGCAACATCTTCTCGACCAACCCCACCACCGAGGGCACGAACTATGCTCGTAACTTCTTCTGCGAGGCTATCTGCACCTTCGTGTTCATCAGCGCCATCCTTGCTGCCGCTAGCCGCGCCGGCGAGAACGTTCTGATGCTCGCAATCTGCGTCGGCCTGATCGTTTGGGCTGTTGGCATGGGCATGGGCGGCATCACCGGCTTCGCCATGAACCAGGCTCGTGACCTTGGTCCTCGCATGGCCTATCAGGTGCTGCCGATTAAGAACAAGGCCGATAACAACTGGAAGTACGGCCTGCTTGTTCCTGGCATCGCGCCGTTTGTCGGTGCTATTGTGGCCGCGCTGTTTGTGCATGGTTTCTTGGGCATGTTCTAGTCCAAGGCTACATAGTTGTCCGCTGGCCGCATGGGGTAACTTCCCAGCGCGTCCTCGGACATGAAAGAACCCCCGCTGCGCAATGAACTGCGGCGGGGGTTCTTTCGTCCTGCGGAATGCGCTGGGAAGTTACCCCATGCGGCCAGCTGCGGGATCTTAGTCGCGTTGGAACAAGCAACCCAACATATATATCTGAATATGGATGGGAGGGGCGCTTTGTTTTTGGGTGCCCTTACAAGAAAACGTGACTTGGGGAAGGGATGGGCGCTTTGTTGGGATGGCGCTTTGGGATGGGGGGCTTACTTAGCTGAAGAGGGGCTGTATGGCTGATAGGTAGTCTTTGGCTACGTTGGCTTTGTCGGCTTGGAAGTTGTGCCAGGCCCACCATTGGACCATTCCTACGAAGCTTGAGGCTATGTGGTGTAGTAGGAAGCTTCGGTCCATGGTGGCGGCGGGGCCGTTTGGGTCGGTGGGGACGGTTTCGGCTGCTCGTGACATGATGGTCTTGCGTAAGCAGTCGGCGAAGACGCGTGAGCCGGCGCCGGCTACGAGGGCTCGTACGCCCTGGCGGCGTTCCCAGAGGTTGTTGAGGATATGCTCGACTTGTACGAGCGGATCATCGAGCGGTGTGCCATCGTCGTCGAGGGCGTGGGTGCAGATGTCGCTCACGAGTTCGGATAGTAGGTCATCTTTGCTCTTGAAGAGGCCATAGAACGTGGCCCGACCCACATGGGCGCGAGCGATGATGTCGCCGACGGTGATCTTGCCGTAGTCCTCTTCGCGCAGCAGTTCGGAGAACGCCGCGACGATGGCGGCGCGGCTTTTTGCCTTGCGGGCATCCATGGCTATGCGTCCGTGTGAACGAGCAGGCAGCGGAGCGTACCGGAGCAACCCTCGTAGGGGCGCTTACCGGCGCCGTAGCCGACGGCCTCGATGCGGTAGCGGGCCGGCAGGTGCTCGGACGTGCGCAGTGCGGCGACGATGGCGGCGCCCGTGGGCGTCACGAGCTCACCGGCGACCGGCGCGGGCGTGAGGGCGATATTGCCCGCCTGGCACAGGTTGACGACAGCGGGGACGGGAATGGGCATGAGACCGTGGGCACAGCGGATGGTACCGTGACCCTCGGAGAGCGACTCGACCACGATGTCCTCAATACCCAGGTCATCGAGGCAGATGGCAACAGAGCAGACGTCGATGATGGAGTCGACGGCGCCCACCTCGTGGAACATGACGGTCTCGGGCGTTTTGCCGTGGGCCTTGGCCTCGGCGGCGGCGAGCGCGGTAAAAATGGCGAGCGCGCGACGCTTGGCGCCATCGCTTAGCTGCGAGCCATCGATGATGGCGGTGACGTCCGCCAAAGAACGGTGGTGATGGTGGTGGGCGTGATGGTGACCCTCGTGGACATGACCGTGGCCCTCATGGTCATGCTCGTGGCAGTGCTCGTGTTCGTGCTCGTGCTCGTCATGGTCATGATGGTGGTGCTCATGCTCGTGCATATGCTCGTGCTCAGCAGTCGCTTCGTTGCCGTAGAGCCAAGCCATATCGTGATCGTGGTTCTCGAGCTCCTCTGCAAGCTGAACGTCGAAATCGCAGGCGTCGATGCCGTGCTTGTTTACGCGCGTGACGGCGATCGAAAAGCCGTCGACCGGCAGCGTGGCGAGCTGCTCGCGCAGGTGCTCCTCGCTGGCGCCCAGGTCGAGCAGGGCCGCAACGGTCATATCGCCGCTGATGCCCGAGGTGCCGTCGATGATAAGCGTATGCTGATGGTTGGACATGGGATGCTCCTTAGCGGGCGCAGGGCGTGCCGGCGCTCAGATGATTGATAAGACTTGCCTGGTAGGCGGCGCCAAAGCCATTGTCGATATTGACGACCGAGACGCCGCTGGCGCAGGAGTTGAGCATGGCGAGCAGCGCGGCCACGCCACCAAAGTTTGCGCCGTAGCCCACGCTGGTGGGAACGGCGATGACCGGGCAACTCACAAGGCCGCCGATGACGCTTGCCAGGGCGCCTTCCATGCCGGCGATGGCGATGACCACCTGCGCCTGGGCAAGTTCCTCAGCATGAGCGAGCAGGCGGTGCAAGCCGGCGACACCTACGTCGTAGAGGCGATCGACTTCGTTGCCGTAGAACTCGGCCGTCAGTGCCGCCTCTTCGGCGACGGGCAGGTCGCTCGTGCCGGCGCAGGCGACGACGATGCGCCCGTTGCCGGTGGGGGAGGGCTTGCCGCCCACGAGGGCGAGCTGGGCGTCCGGGACATATCCCAGGTCGATGCCGTTGCCGAGAAGCTCAGCGGTGCGCGCGGCTTTTTCGGCATCCAGGCGCGTGACCAGGATGCGCTCCTGGCCGGCATCGCGCAGCGCTTCGATAATGGCGGCAATTTGCTCGGCGGTTTTACCGGCACCGTAGACAACCTCGCCGGCCCCCTGGCGCACCCCGCGCGAAAGATCGAGCTGCGCAAAACCCAGATTGGCGGTTGGCGCCGTCTGGATGCGTGTGAGGGCGGCGGCAGGCGTGACTGCTCCGTTGGCAACATCGCTCAGCAATTGCTCAAGATCTTGCTTGTCCATATATGTTCCCTTCGACGGTGCAAAGTCTAGCACGCAAAGGGCTATTTCCGAACATTAAGACAAAACTGTTCGGAAACTAGACATAGTTGATTTGATTCTGTTGTGAGATGGATCGGCTAGTCGCGCAGGATGATGTCCATGGCGAGCATCAGGTTGCGCTCGTCGATGGCAAACGGGGCGGCCTCGCGCGTCTTGGGTTTGGCGCAAAATGCGATGCCGGTGCCCGCGGCCTGAATCATGGGGATGTCGTTGGCGCCGTCGCCGATCGCGACCGTGTGGGCCATATCGACGCCGCACTCAACTGCCCAATCTAGCAGCTGGATGAGCTTGGACTCCTTGGTCGCGATGTCGGCCGCCAGCTTGCCGGTGAGCTTGCCGTCCACGACTTCCAGGCGGTTGGCCAGGCAAAAATCGATGCCCGCGGCGGCCACGATCTTGTCGGCGACCTCGTGAAAGCCGCCGCTTACCACGCCGACCTTCCAGCCCTTGCTGTGCGCTGAGCGCACAAGCTCCAACGCGCCGGGGGTAAATGTCACGCGCTCAAAGGTGCGCTCGAACACGCTCTCGTCCAGGCCGGCGAGCAGCCCCACGCGCTCCTCGAGCGCCTGCTTAAAGTCAAGCTCGCCGCGCATGGCGCGTTCGGTGATCTGTGCCACCTGCTCGCCCACGCCAGCCTCTTCGCCCAACAGGTCGATGACCTCCTGGTTGATGAGCGTGGAGTCGATATCCATAACGATGAGGCGTGCAGTCATGGCGGGCCTTTCCGAGTGCTGTTTTATTGGGGCATATTGTCGCACGTGACGAGTGCGGGCGGGTGCCGCGGCGTGTCAATTGTTTCGTCTCCGTCAAGTCTTTGGGCAAGAGCTACTTTTTCGCGGCACATCGACACAGGTGCGATAAGATAGAACGCCATGTCTGGCTGCGCGGTTTACGCAGGCTGGGCAAATCTGTACGACGCCGCCCGGAACGACACGGGGCGGCACAGATCCATAAAGGAGGATCACTGGTATGAGCCAGACCCGTCCCATTGACGAGCATTCCATGCACACCCGTACCTGCGGCGAGCTTCGCTTCGAGAACGTGGGCGAAGAGGTCACCCTCACCGGTTGGGTGAGCCGTCGCCGCGACCACGGCGGCCTTATCTTCTGCGACCTTCGCGACCGCGAGGGCATCACGCAGCTCACCTTCGACCCCGAGCACTCCGACGGCGACGCCTTTAAGATCGCCGAAACCATGCGTCCCGAGTGGCCCATCAAGATCCATGGCGTCGTGCGCGCCCGTGGCGAGGAGACCACCAACACCAAGCTCGCGACCGGCGAGATCGAGGTCCTGACCGACCACGCCGAGGTGCTCAACACGTCCGTCACCCCGCCGTTCCAGATCGAGGACGGCATCGAGACCAGCGAGGACACCCGTCTGCGCTATCGCTATCTGGACCTCCGTCGTCCCGAGATGATGGCTAACCTCAAGCTGCGCTCCGACTTTACCTTTGCCATTCGCGAGGCGCTGCACAACCGTGAGTTCATGGAGGTCGAGACGCCCTCCCTGTTCAAGTCCACGCCCGAGGGCGCCCGCGACTTCATCGTCCCCAGCCGCATCCAGCCGGGCAACTTCTACGCCCTGCCGCAGTCCCCGCAGCTCCTGAAGCAGCTGCTTATGGTCGGCGGCGTCGAGCGCTACTACCAGGTTGCCAAGTGCTTCCGCGACGAGGACCTGCGTGCCGACCGTCAGCCCGAGTTCACCCAGGTCGATATCGAGATGTCCTTCGTGGACCAGAACGACGTTATGAGCGCGCTCGAAGAGGTCCTGGCCGACGCCTTCGGCCGCATGGGTGTCGAGATGCCCACGCCGCTGCGTCGCATGGACTACTGGGAGGCCATGGACACCTATGGCTCCGACAAGCCCGATACCCGCTACGGCATGCACCTGGTCGATCTGACCGACATCTTCGCCAACTCCAAGTTCAAGGTCTTTGCGACTGCTGCAAACGAGGAAGGCTCTGTCGTCAAGGCCATCAACGCCAAGGGCGCCGGTGCCTGGGCTCGCGCCAAGATCGATAAGCTCGCCGGCGTGGCCTCCACGTTTGGCGCCAAGGGCTTGGCCTGGATCGCTTTCCGCGAGGATGGCTCCATCAACAGCCCCATCGTCAAGTTCTTCTCGGACGAGGAGATGGCGGCTCTGCGCGAGCGCATGGACGTCGAGCCCGGCGACCTTGTGATGTTCGCCGCCGGTCCGCGCCTGCTCTCCGACGAGATCCTGGGCGGCATGCGTTCCCACATGGCCAATGCGCTCGAGGTCAAGCGCGAGGGCCACGACTTCCTGTGGGTCGTCAACTTCCCGCTGTTCCACTGGGACGAGGATCGCAAGGCCTATGCTGCCGAGCACCAGCCCTTCACCCTGCCGACCGAGACCGACATCGCCAAGATCGAGGCCGACCCGCTGGCAGCCGGTTCCTGCACCTACGACTTTGTCATGGACGGCTTTGAGGCCGGCGGCGGCGGTATGCGTATCCACAACGCCGAAATGCAGATGTCCATGCTCAAGCTCCTAGGCTTTACCGAGGAGCGCGCCGAGTCGCAGTTCGGCTTCCTCATGGAGGCTCTCAAGTTTGGTGCGCCCCCGATGGGCGGCTTTGCCCTGGGCCTGGACCGCGTGTGCATGCTGCTCACCGGCTCCGACTCCATCCGCGACGTCATGGCGTTCCCCAAGACGGCCAGCGGCTCCGACCTCATGTCGGGTGCTCCGAGTGCCGTTTCCGGCGCCCAGCTCAAGGACGTCAGCCTGCGCCTGATGTAGGCGAGCGGCTACATATTGCCCGCAACGAGGGAAGGACGCGTGCCTTCCCTCGTTTTTTATGCGCCGAGGTTGTGAGGGCATGGGATGACCGGGCGTCGCGGAAAGTGCGTCCCGGAATCTGCGTCCAGAACGGGTCGCGCTTTCCCAAAGGGGGGTCCTCTGGGAAAGCGCGACCCAGAATTCGGCAAAAAAATGGGACACAGTTTCCGGTTGAGCGGTCTAACGGAAACTGTGCCCCAGAATGAGCACTCAAAACGGGGCAGGCTTTCCGCAACAACTGTCTGGCGGAAAGCCTGTCCCAGTTTCTTATAGCGAGTCTCTCTGGATTAGCTGCATGTGCATCACGGAGGTGGTGGGCTCGGCGCCCTTGATCATGTCGAGCGCAATGTTGGCGGCCATGTGGCCTTCTTCGCGCAGGGGCTGGCGGACGGTCGTGAGCGCGGGGACGCAGCGCGCCGCAATCTCGTGATCGTCGAAGCCGACGACGGAAACGTCCGCCGGAACAGATAGGCCTGCCTCGTTGAGTGCGGTGATGACGCCAGCCGCGATACGGTCCGATCCGCAGAGCACGCCATCGAAAGCAATCTCGCGCGCGAGGATCTGGTGCATGGCCTGATAGCCGTCTCCGCTGTTCCAGCCGGTATAGATAACGTTTGCGCCTGGGAGCTCTTCGCCCAGGACGGTGCGGTAGCCGCGCAGGCGGTCGACAACAGCGGGGTTGTCTTGCGGTCCCAACACGGCGACGATATCTTTGCGCCCGCGCTCTTTCATAGCGAGTGCCGCAAAGCGTCCACCCTCTTCGTCGTCAGAGTAGACTGTCGAGAACACATCGCGATAGGGGTGGCCCTCGAGCTGGCCGCACAACACGGTGGGTACGCCCAGCTCGCGCAGCACCTCGAGCAGCTCGCTGCCCTTGTAGGGGGAGACGTCGATCACGGCGTCGAACGAGCGGCGCTCAAAGTGCTCGCGTGCGCGGTTGCGCTCATGCGTAGAAGACGCCTGCAAGATAACGGGCAGATAGGACGACTCCGATAGTTCCTCGGTAATGCCGCTCAAAAATTCGCTATAGGTGGGGTCGCTGAAGAGCTCACTCAGGGGCTCGGTCACGAGCACGGCGATGATTTCCGTGCGCCCGACAGCGAGCGCTCGGCCGCGAGCGTTGGGGACAAAATTGACTTTCTTGGCCGCCGCACGGACGCGCTTTTTGGTTTCCTCGCTAATGCGGGGCGAATCGTTGAGGGCGCGCGATGCTGTGGAGCGCGACACGCCGGCAGCTGCGGCAACCTCGGCAAGCGTAGGTGCGGTGCGAACTGGTTGGGTCATGGCGTCTCCTGGAAAATGCGGTCGATGTTGTCACTGATACGGGCTAATGCGGATACAGCTTACTATAGTGCACCTGAACAGCGTTCATGATATCCGGTGACAGGTGTCGTTTTGCAACCAAGCCGCAATCGAATACGTCTCGTGTGGGTGAGATATCAGCGGGCGTGGCGGTTGCCTACGAGCTTAAGAACGATGTTTTGCGTTGGGTTTCGATATTCAGGGTGACATAAGTGTCGCGGTTGTACAACCGGTTGCACCGTTAATCCGGCAGAATCGACCGTTCAGCGGACAACCGGTTGCACAGGTTTTTGCATCGCCCGTAAGATAAGGACAACCGGTTGCACAAGAATCACTACGATGACGAAGGAGCGTCACCATGGACGCCATTAACGATTGGGAAAACCAAGCGCTCACCCACAGGAACCGCCTGGCACCCCATGCGTACTTTATGGGTTACGAGACCGCCGATCTCGCCGCTACGTACAGCCGCGAGCTGTCGCGCGGGTTTGTCCAGCTGTCCGGCTCGTGGCAGTTCCACCTCTTTGAGGGGCCTGCTGCCGTTTCCAACGAGGAGCTCTCCACGTACAAGTCCGAGTGGGATCACGTGGAGGTTCCGCACCTGTGGCAGGTAGACGGCTATGGCAACCTTGCCTACACCGACGAGGGTTTCCCGTTTCCGGTGGATCAGCCGTTCGTTCCCTCCGACGACCCCACGGGCGTCTACCAGCGCATCGTCAACCTTCCCGCCGTTCCTGCCGGCGCCCGCGAGATCATTCGCTTCGACGGCATCGAGAGCTATGGCGAGCTGTACGTCAACGGCCAGTTTATCGGCATGACCAAGGGTTCGCGCCTGTCTGCCGAGTTCGACGTGACCGACGCGCTCGTCGAGGGCGACAACCTGTTTGCGGTCAAGGTTCTGCAGTACAGCGATGGCAGCTATATCGAAGATCAGGACATGTGGTGGGCCTCGGGCATTTTCCGCGATGTGTACCTTATGCAGCGTCCCGCCGCGCACCTGGTCGACTTTAGGTTCCGCACGCACCGCGAGGGCGATGCCGCTCTGATCACGCTCGATACGGTGGCCGAGGGCGCTACCCGCGTCGTGTTTACGCTCAGCGATGGCGAGAGCGTGGTCGCTACGGGCGAGTGCGTCGACGGCCATGCCGAGTGCAGCGTTGCCGATGCCCACTTCTGGAACCCCGAGGACCCCTTCCTCTATGACCTTACGTTTGAGGTCTACGACGGTGACGAGGTCAGCGAGTACGTTCCGCATCGCCAGGGCCTTGCCGAGGTGACGGTCGAGGGCAATCATATCTACCTCAACGGCACCTACTTTAAGATGCATGGCGTCAACCGCCACGATCACGACGATCACAAGGGTCGCGCTGTGGGCCTCGATCGCATGCGCCGCGACCTGGAGCTCATGAAGCGACACAACATCAACGCGGTGCGCACCTCTCACTATGCCAATGACCCGCGCTTCTACGAGCTGTGCGATGAGTATGGCATCATGCTGGTCGCCGAGACCGATATGGAGAGCCACGGTTTCGAGAATATCGGCAACATCGCTCTGGTCACCGACGACCCGGCATGGGAGCCGGCCTACGTCGACCGCATTGAGCGTCTGGTGATGCAGGAACGCAACCATGCCTGCATCATTATGTGGTCGATGGGCAACGAGAGCGGCTATGGCTGCAACATCCGCGCGATGTACGCCAAGGCTCACGAGCTCGATGATCGTCCGGTCCATTACGAGGAGGACCGCAACGCCGATACCGTAGACGTCATTTCCACGATGTACTCCCGTGTGTCGCAGATGAACGACTTTGGTGAGCATCCGTTCCCCAAGCCGCGCATCAACTGCGAGTACGGCCACTCCATGGGCAATGGCCCCGGAGGCCTGTCCGAGTACCAGGAGGTCTTCGATCGCTGGGATTGCATCCAAGGCCAGTTTATCTGGGAATGGTGCGACCACGGTTTGGCTGCTGTGACCGAGGACGGCGTTGCTTACGATATGTATGGTGGCGACAACGGCGATTACCCCAACAACAGCAACTTCTGCATCGATGGCATGGTGTTCCCTTGGCAGCAGCCGAGCCCGGGCCTCACTGAGTATGGCCAGGTCATCTGCCCGGTTCGCATGGCTTATGACACCGAGGCGGGCGAGCTGACCGTCACGAACAAGCGCTGGTTTACTACCCTCGAGGATGTCTGCCTGTCGGCGGAGACCCTGGTAGACGGCGATGTAGTGTGCCGCAAGACGCTTATGCCCGGCGCGGTGGCTCCCGGCGAATCCGTCCAGCTGCCACTGGTGATTCGCGAGGCCGCGGTAGGCGAGACCCTGCTGACCGTGCGCGCCTACACCATGGCGGCTCACGCCTGGTGCGAGCCGATGTTCCAGCTGGGCGCAAGCCAGTTTGCCATCGCAAACCATCCGGCGCCGGCCATCGCCGCCCCCGCTCGTCCTGAGCTTACGGTCGAGGAGACCGAGCAGGAGATCCGCATTCACTCCCTCAACGGCGAGCTGACCTTCAGCAAAGTCAACGGTACCGTGAGCGAGTGGAAGGCATCCGGCCGCGACGTAATGGCCTCTGGTCCCCAGGTTGGTTTTTGGCATCCGCTCGTCGACAACCACGCTCAGGAGTATGACTCCCTGTGGAAGGACAACTTCATCGATGTGATGCAGACGTCTACCCGCAAGGTTTCTTGGAAGCAGGACGGCAATGCGGTCGTCGTTACCGTGAGCCAGCGTATCGCTCCTCCCGTCCGCGCGTTCGGCATGCGCGTCGAGCTCGTCTACACCGTGCTTCCGAGCGGTCGCGTCGACCTCAAGGTTTCCGGCGAGCCCTACGGCGATTACTCGGATATCATCCCGCGCATCGGCATCTCCTTCGAGGTCCCCGGTTGCAATCGTGCCGTCGAGTGGTATGGCCACGGCCCGGGCGAGAACTATCCGGACTCGCTGCGCGCCAACCCGGTCGGTCATTACCGCACTACGGTCGACGACATGTTCACGCCCTACGTTATGCCTCAGGACTGCGCCAACCGTGAGGGTACCCGCTGGGTTGCCCTGCGCTCCAGTCACGGTGACGGCGTGTTGGTGACTCGTCCGGCTGATGCCGCCTCCAACCCGTTCTCGTTCTCGGCATGGCCCTATAGCTGCGAGGCAATCGATAACGCCAAGCACGTCTACGACCTTGTCAAGGGCGATACGGTCACGGTCAACATCAACGACCAGCTGCTCGGCCTTGGCTCGAACTCTTGGGGTTCCGAGGTACTCGATTCCTACCGCACCCGTTTTGAGAGCTTCAGCTTTGAGGTGTCCCTGCGACCGCTGACGTCTGCCGATCTGGCTCAGGCGCTGGCACCCATTAAGGAGGCATAAGTCATGCATGTCTTTAACTCGCGCGCCGATTTCGACGCTCAGATGAAGTCTGTCAAGAAGTGGATGCGCACCGGCCAGGCGCTCGATGGTGTTGCCGTCCTGCAGCACGACGTGGCGTACTCCATCGGCGACTCGTTGGTGTACTGGTGGGTGAACGCCCACGAGGCAGCTACCGCCGATCTGGTCGGTCACCGTCGCTACCATGCCGTGCTCGCCCCGCTCGATGGCGACCTGACCGTCGAGGTGGCTTCCAAGACGGATCTTACCTGCACGCGCGCCTACAGCGATATCGACGATCGCGAGCGCTTTGAGGGTACGGGGGAGACCGTGACGATTCCCGCCGGCGGCGTTGCCGTCGTCGAGATCGACGAGGCCTACCGTGTCGTGGCCGATGCCGCGGATCCCCGCGTCGTGGTACTGCACGTGACGGTTGAAGGTTATTCCTTCCCCAACAAGTAGTATTCGTCCGTTTGGACGTTTGCTTTGCGCCGTTAAGGGGGATGGCTTTGTTGACTCCCTTTTCCCCATTCCCCTTAGCAGGTGCGCCGTCCACGATTGCGCTTGCAGTCCGGACGGTTTTAGATGAGATATAACGGATGATTGGGAGGGCTTATGAGCTCTGAAAAACGAGGAACGATCGGTTCGTTCGCTCTGCTGGGCATGACGGTCGCCGCCGTGTTCGGTATCAAGAACATCATCAACAACAACGCGGCCATCGGCTTGGCAGCTGCGCCGTCGTTCTTCTTCGCCACGCTTTTGTACTTTGTCCCCTATACCCTGGTTACCGCTGAGTTCGTCGGCCTCAACAGGGCCGCCGAGTCTGGCGTGTACGCATGGGTTAAGACCTCGATGGGTGGTCGCTGGGCGTTCCTGACGGCATTTAGCTACTGGTTCGTTAACCTGTTCTACTTTGCGTCCGTCCTGCCCAACGTCATCATCTACGCGAGCTACGTGTTCTTTGGTGCCAATGCCGAGCTCTCGCAGCTGTGGATCACCATTATCGAGATCGTCGTCTTTGCTATCGCCACGTGGGTTTCGACCAAGGGCGCTAAGTGGATCGGCTCCATTTCCTCCTTCGGCTCGACCGCGGCTCTCGGCCTGACTGCCGTGTTCATCTTGCTGTCCCTGGCTGCTGCCTTTGGCGGCGTCGAGTTCGCTACGGCTCCTACCCCCGCTAACATGGCTCCCGACATGAGCAACTTCGCAACTATGTGGGGCTTCTTCGGTACGCTTGCCTGGATCATCCAGGGCGTTGGCGGCGCTGAGTCTGTCGGCGTGTTCCTTAACGACCTTAAGGGCGGCGTCAAGGCCTTCGTGCGCACCGTCGTTATCGCCGGCCTGACCATCGGCCTTCTGTACGCAGGTGCTTCGCTGCTGGTTAACCTGTTCATTCCCGAGGGCGGTGTTGCCATCTCCACCGGTATCTTCGACGTATTCGGCGCTGTCTTTGCCCACTTTGGCATTCCCATGGAAGTGTCCACGCGCGTCATTGGCCTGATCCTTCTCGCTGCCACGCTGGGCTCCCTCATGATGTGGACCTCTGCTCCCATCAAGGTCTTCTTCACCGAGATCCCCAAGGGCGTCTTTGGTAGCAAGATCGTCGAGCTCAACGAGCACGGCATTCCCGCCCGCGCCGCCTGGCTGCAGTTCGCCATCGTCGTCCCCATCCTGATCATCCCGGCCCTGGGCTCTGGTAACCTCGACGACCTGCTCATGATCGTCACCAACATGACGGCTGCCACCGCTCTGCTCCCGCCGCTGCTGATCCTGCTTGCCTACTTTATGCTGCGCAAGAACTTCGACGCCGCTCCCCGTGACTTCCGCATGGGCTCGCGCAGCTTTGGTCTGGTCGTTGCCGCATTCCTGCTTGTGGTCTTCTGCTTTGTGCTTGTCTGCGGCACCATCCCGCTCGATCAGCCGCTGTGGCTGACGCTGGTCTACAACGTTGGCGGTGTAGTTGTCTTCCTGGGCCTTGCCGTGATGTGGTACAACCGCTATATCAACCGCCTGCGCGAGACCGATCCCGAGGCCGCCGAGAGCGAGCTGCGCCCCTCCGTCCTCGACATGATGGAGTAGTGGCTAGGATTAATCTACGGCTGTGGAATAAATCGATTCCCTTTCCTAAGGAGGGGCCTTACGAGGCCCCTCCTTTTGTGTTTTGGGGCATGGTTTTGGACCCCGTGGTCAAAAAATGCCAAATATGAGTACTGTTGCAAAAGAGGTGTCATATTTTTCGGCCTGTTCTGAGCAAAAACGGGCTCAAAATCAATTTATATAACCCCCTTTAAAGGGCGTTTGACGGCTTTCAACCTCTTCGAATCGCTCAAAGGAGGCAATTTGCTCTCGATTTCGCTGCTACTAAATTGGTGACAGTACTCATATTTGCCACTTTTTGCCCACGAGGTGTTCAGAGGGGTGGCGCGCGCAGACGTGGTGTAAGAGCGTCCCGAGGTCCGTCGCTGCAAGTC
>CAJLPI010000010.1:0-76569 GCA_905208535.1 uncultured Collinsella sp.
GCTCGGCGGCCGGCGTCTCTTGCTCGCTTGCAGGCTCGGTCGCGGGCTCAGGTTCGCCAAACGGCAACGAGGGCTGCACCACGCCACCCGGAAGCTTGGTCTCCGGCTTAGGCTCACCCAGCAACTTGCCGCGACGGCGGCGAGCCGGCTTCTCGGCCTCACGCGCGGCCTCGGCAGCCGCCTCGCGCGCCTTCTCGGCAACAAACGCCGCAGCCGAGGTATCGAGCTGCACCGTTGCGTGCGTGCGGGTAGGCGCGGCGACCTCGCCGGCATGCATCACGATGACGCCGCAGGTGCTCGTCTTAACAAACTCGACCATCTTGGGGTCGGTGAAGCCCGTCACGTCGTTGACGATCGAGGCGCCGCAGCGCACGGCCGCCTTGGCAACCGCCACGTGGCGCGTATCGATCGAGACGATGGCGCCCTCTTTGGCCAGCGCGCGCACCACGGGCAGCACGCGGCGAGCCTCCTCGTCGGGGTTGACCGGGGTAAAGCCAGGGCGCGTGGACTCGCCGCCTACGTCGATGATGTCGGCGCCGGCGTCGAGCATCGCCAGGCCATACTCGATGGCGGCATCCGGGTCGAAGTGCTCCCCGCCGTCGCTAAACGAATCGGGCGTCACGTTGAGGACGCCCATGATGCGCGGACGGTCAAAGCTGAGCTCATACTTTCCGCACCGCCATGTCTTGCTGTCGTTCGCCATGAACATCCTCCTAAAATGCCCACGCCGCCGAGCTTGGGGAGCTGGCGGCGGGGTCGCTTTGCACTCAGTCTTTCTATTGTATCCGCGCACACGGGCTAGAACGCAAACGCGGCCGCGATGTCGCAAGAAATCAGCAGGTCGGCATTTGCATCCTGATCGGTAGGCGCCAAATTGCAAATGGCCAGCGTATCGCCAGTAAAGTAACGCGTGAGACCCGCCGCCGGATACACTACGAGCGAGGTTCCGCCCACGACGAGGGCGTCGGATGCAGCGATAGCAGCAACGGCGCCGGTAAGCACACGTTCATCGAGCGGTTCTTCGTAGAGGACCACATCGGGCTTGATGTAACCGCCGCACGCAGGGCACACGGGCACGCCCGCGGCATCCTCGTGCTCGCGCGCGCAAATCCATTCGGCGCTGTAGACCGCGCCGCACGTCTGGCAGATATTGCGGTGGACCGAGCCATGCAGCTCAAACACGTGCCGTGAACCAGCCGCCTGATGCAGGCCATCGATGTTTTGCGTCACCACGGCGTCGAGCTTGCCGGCACGCTCCAGCTCGGCCAGCTTGGTGTGACAGCGGTTGGGCTTGGCGTTAAGCGCGATCATCTTGGTGCGGTAAAAGTCGAAGAACTCCGCCGGATGTGTCTCGTAAAAGCTGTGCGAGAGCATAGTCTCGGGCGGATAGGAAAACCGCTGGTGATACAGACCGTCCACGCTGCGGAAATCGGGAATGCCGCTTGCCGTGGAAACGCCCGCACCGCCAAAGAAGACCACGTGGCCATGGGTTTCGAACAGTTCCGCCAGCGCGGCGGAGGCCTGTTTGGGGTCCGATATTGCCTGCGTCATATATGTCCTCCGTCCGTGTCTCCGGGACGGCGGCGATCGCGCTATCACTCGCGGACTCCGCCCCACCCCTGTTGCGCTAATCTTAAGCCTGCCAACCCCGTCGAAAGGACACCATGTCTCAGACTTACACGTTCGCCTCGTGGAACGTCAACGGCCTGCGCGCCGTGCTCAAAAAAGACCCGAGCTTTATCCAGATCGCACAGGAGCTCAATGTCGATATCCTGGCACTGCAAGAGACCAAGCTGCAGGAGGGCCAGGTCGATATCGATCTGCCCGGCTATCACCAAACCTGGAGCTACGCCCAGCGCAAGGGCTACTCGGGCACCGCGGTCTTTAGCCGCCAGGAGCCGCAGCGCGTGCTGCGCGCCGATGCACTGCTGCCCTACGCCGGCGAGGGCGAGGCGGCCGAGCTCGTCGCCCAAGCCACAACCGAGGGCCGCGTCTGCGCGCTCGAGTTCGACAAGTTTTGGTTTGTGGACGTCTATACGCCCAACGCCCAAAACGAGCTCGCGCGCATCGATGTACGCATGGCCTGGGACGATGCTTACCGCGGCTTTTTGAACGCGCTCGAGCGCGAGACCGGCAAACCCGTCGTGACCTGCGGCGACTTTAACGTGGCGCACGAGGAGATCGACCTTAAGAACCCCAAGTCCAACCGCGGCAACGCCGGCTTTTCGGACGAGGAGCGCGGCAAGTTTACCGAGCTGCTCAACGCCGGCTTTACCGATACCTGGCGCGCGGCAAACCCCGACGTCGAGGGCGTCTACAGCTGGTGGAGCTACCGCTTTAATGCCCGCAAGAACAACGCCGGTTGGCGCATCGACTACTTCCTGGTAAGCGACGCAATCGCCGGCAACGTGCGCGACACGGGCATCCGCGGCGACATCTTTGGCAGCGACCACTGCCCCGTCACCCTCACGCTAGAGCTCTAGCCCCAGCTGATCCCCTGGGGACGGAGGAAAACGAATCATTTTGGGCCTCGTGGGGGTATCCACGTGACCCATCCGCCACGAAACACGCCCATCTACTACGTTTAAGCCACCACCCTCAACCACAGCGAACAACGCAAAAAGAAAACCGCAGGTAGAAAGCCTGCGGTTTTTCATAAAACGCGGTTGTGGTTGGGGGTGTCGGGCCAAACGTAGTAGATAGACCGATTTCGTGGCGGGCGGGTTCAGCTGATTCCCTGGGAACGTCTGGAGGCGAAAGAAAACGGATCAATTTGGCTCTCCGAGGGCCACGATGCCCGTCGTATCAGCCGGCTATTTCAAAACTATGCCGGTTTACGGGGCTGAATCGCGAACCCCCAACCATACGCAATTCCGAAATAATAAAACCGCAGGTAAACGGCTTGCTCTATTTCAAAAATAGCCGGCATGGTCTGCTTGTGCCAATCTGGCCCCGTAAACCGGCATAGTTTTAAAATGGCACTTCGGCAGTATTGATTCCCGCCCCGGCGCAACCAGCCCTACAGTCCGTACTTCACGACGACTCGGTTGATGCGGCGACACCAAGGCTTGTACAGGGCGACCAAAAACACGCAGGTCGCAAGGCCGTGCGTGATATCGAACGGTACGGCGGTGGCAAGACGCGCCATGGCACCCGCCCACGTGAGCGGTTGAACAAAACCGATAATGTCGTAGGCGTTGATCACAACGCCGTACAGCAAACCCGAAGCAAAGCCGTAGGTCAGCAGCGCCGGCATACGCACGGTGCCATCGGCGCGATCAAAAGCGCCGGCATGCGCCAGCGCACCGCCAACGTATCCCACGAGCCCCCAGGCATACATCTGCCACGGCGTCCACATGCCCTGTCCAAAAAAGAAATTGCTGGTCAGCGCCGCCAGCGCGCCAACCATAAAACCATTGCGGCGACCAAGCGTCGCCCCCGCGATAATGGCGATGGCACTCACGGGTTTAAAGTCGGGAATGGGGCCAAACAAGATGCGCCCCGCCGCGGCCAACGCCGCCAGAACCAGCGTTGGCATAATCTGGCGCAGGCCCGGTCGCGACGCCTCGTAGCCTGCAAAGAACAGCGCAAGCACCAGCGCCACCACGACAAGCATGGCGAGCGCCGCCTGCTCAACGCCCGCCAGCAACGCCGCAGCCATCACGGCTGGCACCGCCAGCAGCAGCGGTATCTCCAGTTTTGCGAGTAGGCGCACGATGCGATAATCCGCCATCCCATCACGCCCTATAAAACACGTTGTCGGCAAAGAAGTCGGCCGGCGGCTCCATGCAGGCAATCTCGCCATCGAACATCATGGCGATGTCGTCGGCGACCTGCTCAGCAAAGTCCAAATCGTGCGTAGCCATGATGACGGTGCCGCCAGCCTTCGCATGGTCACGCAGGGCGCGGGCGATGATGCGGCGGCTCTCCAGGTCCAAGCCCTTCGTGGGCTCGTCAAGCAGCAGCAGCTCGGGGCCAATCAGCAGCAGCTTTGCCAGCGCGAGCAGCTGGCGCTGTCCGCCCGAGAGGTCGTAGGGGTGACGCGTCTCCAGGCCGTCCAATCCCAGTTGCGCCGCACGCTCCCGCGCCAAGTTCTCGTCATATCCGCAGGTCGAGGCCCATTCCATCAGCTCATCGCGAACCGTCTCGGCAACCAGCAATGCTTTGGGATTCTGAGGCAACAGCGCCGCCGAGGCCGCTCCGCGCACCATGCGGCCGCGCTGCAGCTTGGCGGTCTTGGCCAGCACCGAAAGCATCGTCGACTTGCCGCAGCCGTTTCCGCCCACGACTGCATGCACCGCGCCAGCCGAAAACGACGCATCGAGCCCGCGCAGCACCCAACCGCCCGCGCGATCGTAGCGAAACCAGCCTTCCGACAGGGTGGTAGCCGACCCAGCGTGCATTTTTTGGAGTATTCTGCTTCCATTCGTGCGCGGGAAGGCTTCCGAGCCGTTCTCGAGCGACGTTTGCGCCACAAATTCGGACGATTTGTCCAATTCCGAACTTTTTTTCGCGCTCGATACGTCCCCGGGCGTCTCCAGAGAGTCCAAATTGTCCTCACGCCTGCTGAATACTCCGTTTTTTGCACATCGGATGGCACCCCACCCCAACATGTCATCGGAAAACAGCGATTCTCGGCGTCCCAAAGAAGCCATATCTGCCACCTCGCGCACGCGACCGTCCTCAATCCGGTACGCACACGTCGCGTATTCGAGCATTGGGCGCGGCTGATGCGTCGCCACAACAACCGTGCAGCCCAGCTCGCGATTCACACGAAACAGCGCGTGCAGGAAATTCTTCTCGGCAACGGGATCGAGCTGAGACGTGGGCTCGTCGAGTAGCAGCACACGCGGACGCAGCGCCAGGACGGCGGCAAGCGACAGCAGCTGCTTGCGGCCGCCCGAAAGCGTATCGGTATCGCGATGAAGCCAGTCCTCCAGACCAAAGAAACAGCTGGTCTCAGCTACGCGACGGCGCATCTCATCACGTGCTAGCCCCAAGTTTTCCAGGCCAAACGCCATCTCGTGCCACACGGTCTCGCACACGATCTGGTTCTCGGGATCCTGAAACACGTAGCCCACGCACTCCGCGGACGCCCGGACGTCCATATCGGCAACGTTCTCACCCAGCACGCGCGCATCACCAGTGCGCTCGCCCGCCGGAGCGATCTCGGGCTTGAGCAGCGAGAGTAGCGTCGATTTGCCCGACCCAGTACCACCCACCAGCAGTGCAAACGCACCTTGGGGAACACGCCAATCAAGTCCCTCGAGCACCGGTGCCTCGGCCCCGGGATAGGCAAAACTAAGGCCTCGCACCTCAATCGCCGGCGCGGCCGAGCCATATGCCACACCCGCCGCCGAGCTCCTATCAAACCGAGCCATCAGCCAAACCTCTTCTCATCAATCGCATGCAACGCGCAAGGCAGCACCATCCAGGCAGCGTACACGACATAGCCCGGCCACGGCGCCGGCACCGAGAGCTGCGGATAAAACGAATACTGCGTCGTCGCGGTCCACGCCACTGCCGCCGTGGCCACGCCAAACAACGCAAGCCCAGCCAGCGCGGCAACGTCGCTGCGCCCCAGTCGATACCGCGCATACGTCGTACGACGCGTCGCGGCACCCCACCCGCGCGAGCGCATCGCGTCCGCGCGCTCCAGCGAATCTTCCATGCCCCAGCCCATCAACACACTCGATGCCCGCAAACGCGAGCGTACGGGGTCGGCCGGCGCGCTGCCCGGCACATCAATCGCATCCTGCACCGCCAGCACCGTACGACCGCGGCGCAAAAACTGCGGGATAAGCCTCATGCACATCGAGATCATGAGCGCAATCACCGGTGCGGCGTTGCCCAAAAGCGCAAGCACCTTGTCGTATTCGAGCATCGACGCCGCAGCCTCAAACCACAGCACGCTCGCCACAAACAGCCCACCCATGCACAGGCCGTACATCATGCTCTCCAAATACACCACGCGCATGCCAATATGAAACAGCTCCGTCGAGCCCGATGCACTAAACAGCGGGTTGACCAGTGCAATGATTAAAATCACCGGCAGCTGCCAGCGAAGCGCGCTCAGCGTGCGCGCGGCCCCGCGCGTCGCAAATCCATACGCCAACCCGCCCGCGAGCGACAGCGCGATCAGCACCGGTTGCATCGAGAACATGGTGAGCCCCAACGTCAGCACCATGTAGAGCGCCGGCACCGCCGGATGCGACATCGAAAACGCCGCGACGGGCTCGTTGCCCGATTCCTCTCGCATGATATCCACGGGCACCCCCATCCCCTCGCTCAAACGACAACGCCGCAGCGCCTCCGCCATACACAACCAGCGCAAACGCCGCACCGCCGGCCCAAGCATCAGCTGCCGCAAACCAATCGTTACGCGCTCATCATATGCCTGCGGTATCATATTGCGCCGTGTATCGTTTCCAAACACACGTCTCTATAACGTAACAGGAGATCACATGGACGCAACCGCAATTATCCTCGCCGCCGGCGAGGGCACCCGCATGAAGTCGAACCACTGCAAGGTTTCGCACAAGATCCTGGGCAAGCCCATGGTTCAGTGGATCGTCGACGCCACCATCAAGGCCGGCTGCAGCCGCGTCGTGGTCGTCATCGGCAGCCACGCCGACGAGATGCGTGCCCTCATCGATGGCGCCTACGCCAACAGCGCCACCAAGGTCGAGTGCGTCGAGCAGACCGAGCGCCTGGGCACCGGCCACGCCGTCAAGGTCGCGCTCGAGGCCTGCGGCATCACGCAAGGCCCCGTCGTCGTGCTCAACGGCGACCTGCCGCTCATCACCGCCGACACCGTCGCCAAGTTCGCGCAAACCGTCGCCACCGGCGAGCTCGCCTGCACCGTCATGACCATGACCCCGCCCGATCCTTTTGGCTACGGCCGCATCAAGCTGGGCGCCGACGGTCAGATCGAGCGCATCATCGAACAGAAGGACTGCACGCCCGAGCAGGCCGCCGAGCTACTCGAGTGCAACGCCGGCTGCTACGCCTTCGACGGCGCGCAGCTCGCCGCCCACATTAACGAGATCGGCAACGACAACGCGCAGGCCGAGTACTACCTGCCCGACATGCTCGAAATCCTCAAGGGTCACGGCCAGGCAGTCTCCATCTTCCACTGCGACGACTACCGCGACGGCCTGGGCGTCAACAGCCGCATCCAGCTCGCACAGCTCACCGCCATCGCGCGCGACCGCATCAACGAGCACTGGATGGCCGAGGGCGTTACCTTCATCGACCCCACGCAGGCCTGGATCGGCCCCGATGCCGTTATCGGCCGCGATACCGTCGTGTGGCCGCAGACGCACCTGATCGGCCACGTCACCGTGGGCGAGGAGTGCCAGCTCGGTCCCAACAGCCGCCTCACCGACACCACCGTCGGCAGCGGCTGCGTCATCGACGAGACCATCGCCATCGAGGCCGTCATCGAGAACGGCGTCGATTGCGGCCCGCGCGCCTACCTGCGCCCGGGCACCCACATGCTCGACGGCTCCAAGGCCGGCACGCACGTGGAGATCAAGAAGTCCACGATCGGCGAGGGCTCAAAGGTACCGCACCTGTCCTACATCGGCGACACCACCATGGGCTCCGGCGTCAACGTGGGCGCGGGCTCCATCACCTGCAACTACGATGGCGTGCACAAGCACAAGACCGTCATCGGCAAGGACGCCTTCATTGGCTCCGACACCATGATGGTCGCGCCCGCCCAGATCGGCGACGGCGCGCTCGTGGCCGCTGGCTCCGTCATCACCGAGCCGGTCCCGGCAGACGCGCTCGGTCTGGGCCGCGCCCGTCAGGTAAATATTGAGGGCTGGGCCGCCGATTACCGCCGCCGCCTGCACGAGGACGACGAGGTATAACGTTTTACCAAGCACAAAAGGAGCTGTTCCCATGGGGGCGGCTCCTTTTTCTATCGTGACCTGCGCAACCGGATGAGTGGTCGGTTCGTGTCCGTTGGCGGTAAAGACGTTATCAGGACCCGATAAACCCCGCCGCGCGGTTACAATGCAACAAGGCATCTATATGGCATTCGATGTATAAAGGAGAAGGGTAATGCCGATTAATGATCCCGAGAAGTCGGAGAATATGCGCAAGTCCATCCGCGTGTATTCCGGTTCCTCCAACCGTCCCCTCGCTCAGAAGATTGCTGAGTACCTTGGGGTCGAGCTTTCGGGCCTTACGCTAAAGCAGTTCGCCAATGGTGAGATTTACGCCCGCTACGACGAGACCGTCCGCGGCGCCGACGTCTTCCTGATTCAGTCCGTGGCCGGCGGCAACGTCAACGACATGCTCATGGAGCTGCTCATCGCCACCGACGCTGCCAAGCGCGCATCCGCCCGCTCCATCACCGCCGTTATCACCCACTACGGCTATGCCCGCCAGGACCGCAAGGCCGGCCCGCGCGAGCCCATCACCGCCCGCCTCGTCGCCAACCTGCTCGAGCGTGCCGGCGTCAACCGCATCATCACCCTCGACCTGCACCAGGGCCAGATCCAGGGCTTCTTCGATATCCCGGTTAACCACCTGTCCGCACTGCCGCTATTTGGCCAGTACTACAACGACATGCACTTCGACACCGACAACCTGGTTGTCGTCTCCCCCGACGTGGGTCGCGCCAAGGCCGCCAAGAAGCTGTCCGACATGCTCGGCTGCGACCTGGCCATCGCCCACAAGGGCCGTCCGCGCCACAACGCCGCCGAGGTCATGGGCATCATCGGTGACATCAAGGGCAAGACCTGCATCATCAACGACGACATGATCGACACTGCTGGCACCCTGTGCGCCAACGTCAAGGAGCTCAAGGCTATGGGCGCCGGCGACATCTACGTCTGCGCCACCCACGGCATCTTCTCCGGTCCGGCCATCGAGCGCCTGAACGATGCCCCCATCGTCGAGTGCGTCGTCACCGACGCCATCCCCGTCGAGGTCGGCGGCAAGATCAAGACTATCTCGGTCGCCGAGGAGTTCGCTCAGGCCATCTCCGCCGTTTACCACGAGGAGCCCGTCTCCACGCTCGTCGGCGGCGACTTCGCGCTGTAGTCGCATCGTCCTTGCAACCCGGCGCATCGCCGTCGGAACAGAAGAAACCCCCGCGCTCCCCCTTGCTTCGCAAAGGTCGCGCGGGGGTTTCTTCTGTTCCGACGGCTCGCTCTGCCGCGGCCGCGCTTTTGTCTGGTGGGATTTCGCTGAAACGAAGTCTCGCCTTCGGCGGGCGTGGTAGCCTTTGTCGTTGATTAAACTTTTATGTGTAACGGAAGGACAAATATGGCAGCCGCACAGCCGCTTAAGATTCGCATGGTTGCCGGACTTGGCAATCCGGGCGAGGAATATGCCGAAACCCGCCACAACGCCGGCTTTAAGGCGATTGACGAGCTGGCCCGTCAGGCCGGCGTCACGTACTGGAAAAACCAGGCCGGCGCCGAGGTCGCGCTCATCAACATCAACGATCCCGAGGAAGAGGGCGGTAAGCGCCAGATTGTACTGGTCAAGCCGCAGTCGTACATGAATACCTCGGGCGGCCCCATCTCCAAGCTCTGCCGCGAGTACAAGATCAAGGCCGAGGAGCTGCTTGTAATCCACGACGAGCTCGACATTCCCGCCGGCGACGTACGCGTCAAGGTGGGCGGCGGCCACGCCGGCCACAACGGCCTGCGCTCCATCATCGACAAGATGGGCAGCCGCGACTTTAGCCGTATCCGCACCGGCATCGGCAACCCTCCCGGCAAGATGGCCGTGGCAGACTATGTGCTCAAACAGCTGCGCGCCCGCGAGGCCGATGACTTCCAGGACACCTGCGCCCGCGCCGCCGACGCCGCCGGCCTGGCCATCGTGCACGGCGTGATCTATGCCCGCGACCACGTCAACGGCGCCGCCTCCGCCAACGGCAAGCACTAAAACCTACCGTTTAGGGATGTTTATTTTGGCAGGTTTTATCTACAGAAACGCCCCGGTGGCCGCATCGCAATAAACCCCGCGCTGCCATACACGCATAACACCCCAAAGGGGGCCGGCCTCATCACAACCCGAGGCCGGCCCCCTTTGCCGTTTTGCCTGATAAAACCGACCAAAATAAACCTATCCCTATTTGGTAGGACGAAGTGGATAAGCCCTTTTCCCAACCGCCGAAGACACACGTAAACAGCATGTCCATGAGGGTATAATTTGCACCGTATGTCTGCACAACGCCTGTGCGCGTACGGTTTTACTCGGGCTACCGTCCATTTCCGTGGAGGCACGGTTCGGCGGCCCTAACAAGAGAGGGGTTCTATGTATAAGATCCTGGAGAAGACGCAGTTCTCGGAGAAGGTGTTCAAGTTCCGCATCGAGGCGCCCGCAATCGCCAAGCATGCGCACGCTGGACAGTTCCTCATGGTTCGCGCCAACGAGACGGGCGAGCGCGTCCCGTTTACCCTGGCCGGCTGGAACGGTGACGAGGGCTGGGTCGAGTTCATCTTCATGGTGATCGGCAAGACCACCGAGATGCTGTCCACCTACGAGGCCGGCGAGTCGCTGCGCGACGTCGTGGGCCCGCTGGGAGTTCCCACCGAGATGGCCGAGGGCCCCTGCGCCGTCATTGGCGGCGGCGTCGGCCTGGCAATTGCCTTCCCGGTCGCCAAGCACCTGGTCGAGACCGGTCACGAGGTGCACGCCATCATGGGCGCCCGCACCAAGGACCTCCTGCTCATGGAGGACCAGTTCCGCGAGCTCCTCGACGAGGACCACATCCACATCACCACTGACGACGGCTCCTACGGCGAGCAGGGCGTTGTCACCGCTCCGCTGGAGCGCCTGCTGCAGGACAAGGCCGTGAGCCAGGTCTTCTGCGTCGGCCCCGTTCCGATGATGAAGTTCTCGACCCTCACCGCCCAGAAGTACGACACCCCCATCACCGCGTCGCTCAACCCCATCATGGTTGACGGCACCGGCATGTGCGGCTGCTGCCGCGTCGAGGTGGGCGGCGTGACCAAGTTCGCTTGCGTCGACGGCCCCGACTTCGATGCCACCCTGGTCGACTGGGATGACCTTCGTGCCCGCCAGGCCGCTTACCGTTCCGAAGAGGGCGAGTCCCTCAAGGCCTATGAGGAAAAGAGCTGCGCATGCCACTAGTTAACGGTCGTTTCGTTGCCGATATGAAGTCGCCCCGCACCCCCGATAACGAGGAGCCGGCTGCCGAGCGCGCCTGCGACTTCCGCCCCGTCGACAAGGGCTTCACCGAGGAGATGGCGCTGGCCGAGGCCGAGCGCTGCCTCAACTGCAAGAAGCCGTTCTGTGTTGAGGGCTGCCCCGTCAACATCAACATCCCCCGCTTTATCGAGCAGATCCGCGCGAAGGACTTCGGCGGCGCTCTCGATACCATCCGCGAGGACTCCATGCTTCCCGCCATCTGCGGCCGCGTCTGCCCGCAGGAGAACCAGTGCGAGGGCAAGTGCATCCGTGGTAAGAAGTCCGAGCCCGTGGCCATCGGCCAGCTCGAGCGCTTCCTGGGTGACCGCCCCGAGCTCGCCTCCACGCCCAAGATGGCCCCCAAGAACGGCAAGAAGGTCGCCGTCGTCGGCTCCGGCCCGTCCGGCATCACCTGCGCCGGCGAGCTCGCCCGCAACGGCTTTGACGTCACCGTCTTTGAGGCCTTCTTCACCGGCGGCGGCGTGCTGGTCTACGGCATCCCCGAGTTCCGTCTGCCCAAGGCGGTCGTCAAGCGCGAGATTGACGGCCTGGAGGACATGGGCGTCAAGTTTGAGTACAACTCCGTCGTGGGCAACATGGCCACGGCCGAGGAGCTGTTCGAGCAGGGCTTCGACGCCATCTACGTGGCGACCGGCGCTGGCCTGCCCAAGTTCCTCAACGTCCCCGGCGAGAACCTGCCCAACGTCTTCTTCGCGAACGAGTACCTCACCCGCGTGAACCTGATGAAGGCCAACAAGTTCCCCGAGTACGACACCCCCACCAAGCACGGCAAGAACGTCGTCGTCTTTGGTGGCGGCAACGTGGCTATGGACGCCGTCCGTACCGCCAAGCGTCTGGGCGCCGAGCACGCCATCATCGCCTATCGTCGTACCGAGGACGAGATGCCCTGCCGTCGCGCCGAGCTGCACCATGCTAAGGCCGAGGGCGTCGAGGTTCTGCCGCTCGTCTCCCCGCTCGAGTTTGTCGCTGGCGAGAACGGCTCCGTGTGCGCCGTCAAGGTCCAGAAGATGGAACTCGGCGAGCCCGACGAGTCCGGCCGTCGTCGCCCGGTGCCCATCGAGGGCGCCATCGAGGAGATCCCCTGCGACGTCGCGATCTCGGCTATCGGCACCAACGCCAACCCCTTCGCAAAGAAGATCGGCGGCAAGATGGAGCTCAACAAGTGGGGCTACATCGTTGCCGACGAGGAGACCGGCCAGACCACCGATCCCCGCATCTGGGCCGGCGGCGACATCGTCACCGGTGCCGCTACGGTCATTCTGGCGATGGGCGCCGGCAAGAAGGCCGCCGCTTCCATCACCAAGAGCCTGCTGGGCGAGTAATCACCCACAGCGCTAGCCATCAAACGGCAGAGTCCCCGTCGAGCACACGCCCGGCGGGGACTTTTTCTATGCCGACCGCCCCACCACCACAAAGGGGGCAGGTGCCTTTATGATGATCTGGGGTCTGGTCGGTCGTTTTGTCTCGATCTGTAACAGTTAGAGCCTGTTGAGCCTTGTAGTTGTTACAGATCAAGATATTGTGCGAACATCCGCCTGTTCATCTCGATCTGTAACAGTTAGAGGCCAAATTCCTCGCTACATGTTACAGATCGAGACGTTAGGTTGGCGGCTGAACAGTTCATCTCAATCTGTAACACCTGGAGCCGTTTTGGGCAGCTTGGTGTTACAGATTGAGATCTTGCAAAAGCCGAGAATGGGTGCTGCCACCAAAACCTAGCGCTTGCGGCGCTTGGTCGCAGCGATGCCTGCCGCAGCAACAGTTGCGCCGGCGATACCTAGGGCGGCGACCGTCATCGCAGTGGCGTCTCCCGTGTTGACGAGCACCGCGTTATCGAACTTCTTACCGTTCTTGCCCTTATCCTTGGACTTGTCCGTCGCCACCGTTGTCGTCGTCGAAGTCGAACCACCCGCAGGAGCCCCGGTACCGCCAGAGCCATCCGCACCGCCACCCTGCTCGCCGCCGCCAGGCGTCGGCTTGGGCTCGGGCTCCGGCCCGGGCTCCGGCTTGGGCTCGGGTGTCGCCTCATCGGTCACCGTAATCGTAATGTTCAGACGCTCGGAATACTCGCTGTACGACATGCCAGGGCGCTGTGCCGCAATGCGCACATACATGTTGCTATCGAGCGCAATAGGCTCGGTGTACTTTACGCGGCCTTCGTCACGGCAGGGGCAGGTGTCGTTGGTGGTGTACCAAATCGTCGTGCCATCCTCGGCCGAAAGCTCCAGCTTCGTGCCCTTGGGCACCGTAATGTAGTTCTCCTTGGGCGACCATGCACCAAACGTCGTCGCACCAATCGTCGCCACCGGTCGCGCCGGTCGCACTGCCTCGGCAGACACGCGAACGTCGACCTGCTTGGACAGCCCCGTGTCGTCCACCGTCGCCGTCAACGTCGTCAAACCAGGCAGAGCACCATGCAGCACAAACGTCGCCGCGCCGTCCTCGCCCGTCACGGCCTGGGTGGCATCGACAGAGCAAATAGCCGAGGACTCCAGCCCAACACTAACCTTTGCGCCCGCAAACGGCTTGCCCGCCTTATCGGTCACGTGCGCCACCAGCTCAAAGTCACTGCCCTCAAGCATGGTCACGGCCTGCTCCACGTTGAGCTTGAGCTTGTCGGCACGAACGCCCACGACAAGTTCGCCACTTGCCCAGCGCGCCATGGCCGTGCCGGCGTAGTTGCGAGCACCGTCGAGCTTAAACGCCACCGTTGAGCCCGCCTCACGCGCATCGGCATAGCGAATACGCAGCACACGCGACAGCGGCTTGCCATTGGGATCGTCCTGCTTGTCGAGCCACGTATACGTCACGTCGCCCAAGCCCTGCGCGCACAATGCGACCAGGGCATCGTCGCTCGCATCCATATACTGCGCAAACTCAACCTCGACGCAATCGGTGTAGGCATGGGCCGAAGCCACCTCGGGCGCCGCCGTCGACACCAAACCAATGTTCACCTCAGTCTGAATCGGCGGCACGCGCAGCCAAGCCGAACGCGCCTCCTCATACCCGTCCTTGGTCACGCGCACCTGATACCAGCCGGTCGGCGTATTCCAGTTGTACGCACCGTCCGCACCCGTTGCAAGCGGATTGTCCTGCTCATACTCCTCGGCATCCCAACGCACTGCATTGGTACCGGCCGCATCGTCGGCGCTCCACAGCTCAACCGTCGCGCCCTCGACCGTATTGGACAGCAGGCCCTCGTACACCACGCCCGCAGGATCGGGTGCGGCCTTGGCGGCCACATTGCGATAACGTGCCTCGAAGATCGACTGCATCTTCTCGTCCGAGATCAAGCCGTCCTTGTTGGCGTTATAGACCTCGGCATCGGTCAGCTCGCCCCAGTTGACCGTAATACGATTCTGGCATGCGCGCTCCACCTGCTCGCAGGCAACATCGTAGGCGCATTCGGCATTGGTCAGCTTAATCGCGCGCTCCGAACCTACGCTGGTCGAAGCCGCGTCATAGGCAGCGCCCACCACAGTACCCGCCGAACCGGCCGTCAGCACGCCGGCGATTGTCATAATGGAGCCCACCGCCACATCGGTGCTGTCGTGGCAGAGCTGGCGATACAGCAGATCCTCAAACGCACGCGCCTTCTCCATGGCGTCGCGCAGCGCGTAAATGCACTTCCAGTCGTCCTCGGTCTTCTCGGGCTTGGCAAGCAAGCGCGTATGCTGAAGCTCATAGCCCTCGCGCTCGCCCTTCACCTTCTGCATACGAACGTTCACGTTCTCCCAGTTCTTGCTGGCATCGTTCACGCCGTAAATGCCGGTAAAGATGCCGATGCCCTGGGTCGCCGCGGGAAACGCCTGGCCGGCCGCCTTCCACGCATCGGTCTTAAAGACCTGTCCGAACATCTCGCACTCAATCTTATAGCTCTTGAGTGAGCGAATCGTGCGGATGAGCTTCATATGGGCGCTCACGTCGCCGTTGCGCTTCCAAGCCATAAGCCAGCCGCGAATCGTAGAGTTATTGAGGCTATGGACCACATTCCAGTTGTCGTACAGGTTGTCCAGGATGTCGCACTGCATGGCGATCGAGTTAAACAGAAGCGCCTGGTTCTTGTTGTTATTGGAGTTCTCGATAAACTCCGACTCGATATAGGCCGTCTGCTCGCCATCGGGCGCGGCGACCTTAAAGCCCTTGACGGTATCGTCGTCAGCCGCCTTGTAGCTCAGCGAGCTGCCGAGCGCCTGGCCCAAATCGTTAAACCCGCTCGTCGACTGGCCGTTGTACTCGCTGGCCTTAATGCCCGCACACTTGTTGAGCGCCGCAGCGGTTGCGTCATTCCAGCTTCCGTATTGGTTGAGCTGGCCGATACCCATCGACTGACCCACCAGATCCTCGGCCTGCTGGGCAATAAACTCCGCTCGCGACGCATGGTCGACAAGTTCCTTGATGGCCGCCGCGTCCGCCGCATTTGCACCCTGAGCCGACGCGAGCTCCTGGTACCAATCCTCGCCGGTGCCATACGCGTCCTCAAAGATCATCTTGTCCACGTTGACGCCATAGCTGTCGCCCTGCTTGGTCAGCAGCGCCGACGAGCCCCCAACCGCAGCCTTAAGCTCGGCGGCAAACTGCGCGGCCTCGTCGTTGCCAGCATCATCACCCTCGCCGTCGCTGACGGCGGGGGCGCGACGAGCCTTGCGGGCAGCTCCACCTTGGGCTTCGTCCTCTTTACCGTCCTTCTCTTCCTCAGCAAACGCATCGGCGACCATCTGGTCAATCGCGTCGTTAAAGGCCTCGTCGACATCATTAAACGAGTTATCCATCATATACTCGTGCCACTGCTGCACGGCATTCGTGAACTCCTGCTGGCGCTCCTCGGCCGCGGCGGAATGCTTTTTGGCCGAAGCGTTGGCGTCAAAACTCAGCATGGTCATAAGCTGAGCATTGGAGATGCGGTAGGTCTGCGGCATAAAGATCTGCTCAAAGTTGCCGCAGTTCACATAGGTCGAGTCATTCGCCTTGTTAAACTCGTCGAGCAGCTTGAGATACCCCTCGTCCACATACTCCGCCACATAGCGCACACGGGTGCCCTCGCGCGACTTTTGAGTCAGAGGAATCGTCACCGTCTTGCCATCCACGCAGTCCACGTACAGGTCGAGCGTGTCGGCGGCCTCTTCGTTTCCCACCTCGAGCGTGATGTCAAAGGTCCAGTAGGCGTTCTTCTTTTGTGGCAGATGATGGAAGGTCCACAGGCTCTTGCCGGTGTCCTTGCCGTCCTTGACCAGGTTTTGCGTACCGCCACGATACGTCACATCAAAGTTCCAGACCGAAGCGCCCGGAACATAGCGCACATAATTGCGAGCCGTCACCTCTGCGGCAGCGGCGGCGACGTCGGTCGAGCCCACGCGCGCTTCGAGCGTCACACGCTCGGCGGCAAGCGTATCCTGCGGCAGGTCGTATTCAATCTTGGCACGGCCGAGTTTATTGGTCTTGCCAGTGTACTTTGCGGCCGAGGCGCCCGCGCCCACGGTAAGCTGCACGCTTTTGCCGGGCGCTGCGTATACGTAGGCCACATTGCCCAGCAGGCTGTGAACGTCGGTGCTGTCGACCTCGATGCGCGATCCGCTAATCTCGAGTGTGGTGCTTCCCAGCGGCAATGTCACCTCGCCCAGCGTAATGAGCGGCGAGATGGCATAGATGCCCGCGGCCTTAGGCTTAAAGCGCACAAACACATCGGCGCCCACGCCCTTCTTCATATCGAGAACGAGGTTGTCGCCCTCCCAAGTTGTGCCAACCCACCCGGCATCGGAGCTGGCACCGGCTTCGCGAGAGCCTGCGGACACATCCTCGACGGCATCCTTTGCCAGCGGAATCTCAATCTTGGCAGTCTGGCTGTCCTTGAGCTCGTAATGAATGCGCAGCTCGGTCTCCATGCCAACGACCGCGGACGAATCAGCGATAACCGAGCCCGCCGTCAGCCCGCGCTCGACACGATACGTCTCCACGTCAAACGTCGGCACGTCGAGCGTCACGTCGAGCTGTTTGCCGTCCTCAATCTTCACCTGCTTTTGCGCGATATGCTTACCCACGGTCAGCCCTAGGCGGCTAAACGTGGAATAGCTCGTCGCTTGGATGTCGTAGCTCGTCTTGTTAAAGGCGACGATGGTGTACGAACCGGCCTTAAGGCGCGGCGTCTCGGCCTTCATGATAGGCGTGGTGCCATCGTCTTCGTAACCCATCAGATAGGTGACACCGTCGGCAACTAGCTTGCCGTCGGACGTACGGAACACCAGCACGCGGTTGGCGCCCTGGTAGTCGCCCTTGGTCGTGACCGTCGCCGTACCCCAGGGCTTCAAGTCGATATCGACCTTGCCGGCCGAAGGCTTCACCGTCGCCGTCGCCCCACCCAGCCTGAGGCTGTCTTTGGGCTCGAGCGTTATCTCCAGATCCTGGTCCGCGTCGGCAATGGCCTGCGACACCACAAGTGCTGTGCCCTGGATACGGAAGTCGTTTTCTTTGTCACCCTTGGCAGGCTTAAGCGTCTTGCCGCCGCTCTTCACCGTCAGATCGATCTTATCGAGACTATCGAGCTCAATGCGTTCGGTCTTATCCTGGCCCACAATCGGTTCAAGATAGCCCACGTTGAGCTCAATCGCGCGCGAGGCCGGAATCTTGGTAAAGTCCTCCGCCTTAATCTCTCCGATATTCCATGTGCCCGTCATCTGGTCGCCCGGGCGCGCCAGCACCATGTCATAGTAACCGCTGAGCGAAATGCGCAGGGTGGCTGCTGTCTTGGAGAGAGCGTCCGCTGTAAAGCTGCCGTCATCGCCAACCGCCAGCGGCGTGGACTGCCCCGCCTGCACGAGTGTAGCCGTCGCGCTCTGGGGAAGTTTGCCCGTCACCTGGGCCGCCTCGCCCATCCACTCAAACGTGTAAGCAGGCTTCGAGGAATCGACGGAGTCCTTGCGATCGGCCACGGCATCGGCAAGCTTTTTGACCATCGAGGGGTTGCCAGCCGAATCGGTCGCATAGGCATAGATGGTCTGGCCTTCACTAAAGGGAATCGCATACGTTACGCCATCGATTGTCACGCGCTCATTATAGTCGCCCGGATATCCCGCCTCACCAAACTGAAGATCGGGGTTCATCACGCGCAGGACAACGGCATTATGGTTCGTCTCGTTTCCGTATCTCGTGTTCTCAAAAGCTCCCCACTCTATCATTTCCACGCTTTTGGGTAGCACAATCTCTTTGCCGGCAATCGCAGGATCAAGAGAGGCGAACGCGAGCGCCCCGATAGATTTGACACCATCGCCAATCGTCACCGACGACACAAAGGAGCACCCGTCAAAGGCATGTTGCTCAATCCGCTCCACCGTGCCCGGCACATCGATCTGCGTAAAGGTGAGTACCGTTGTGTCCGAGACATAGAACTGTGGCACGCCGCAATAGGCGAATGCAAGATAGTCGATAGTTTTGACCGAAGGCGGCAGCGTTGCCACCACATTGTCGTCAAGTTGTTCACATTCCTTAAAGGCCTGCTCGGGAATCGTGGTAAAGGCCGCGTTGTTGGGCCAGGTTACCGTTTGGAGCGTCTTGCTTTTGTAGAATGCATAGCTCTTGAGCTCCTCGACCGAATCGGGCAGTGCGATTTCTTTGATGCTGCTGCCGCCCAAGCCTCCAACCGAGCGGACATGCGAATTAGGGGCGAAGGTGATCGATGTGAGCGCAGCGCTTCCCATACCCGTAAGGCTTACGACATTTTTGTCGTCGATGGTCGAGGGCACCTCCAACGTGGTAATGCCCGCGTCGCCATACTCGATAGAAATTTCGTTGGTGAGGCTATCAATCGAGAAGTAGTACTGCGCGGGGGTCTGCTCGTCGGCCACGTAGCCATCGTCGTATTCGTCCTTTACGCCCGTGGCGCCCTTCGAGGTTGCCCAGAGTTCAAGTTCCTCGTTCCAGGTTGCCTCGGCACCGGAAGCCTCCTCTTGCTTCTGCTGCTCGGCGAGTTCCTTGCCCTCGACAAGATCGGTGGCAAGCGTACCCGCAGGTGTGCTCTCGGTCTGTCCGGCGCCCGTCAGGCCCGCCGCCGATGCAATCTCGGAGGCCGGGGGCGTAGGGGTGTCACCGGCCTCGAGCGCTGTGGGGTCGGCAGCGCCGGCATCGGGCGCGGTGTCGGCGGCGTCGGCATCGGGCGCGGGGTCGGCAGCGGCGGCGTCGGCAGCGTCTACTTGGTCGACATCCGTCTGCACAAAGGTGCTATCGGTGGTGAGCACCTCAGCAAATGCGCCCACAGGCAACGAGCCCGTCACCATAGTGAGGGTCACCGCGGCAATGGTCAGGCGGCGGCAAAGCGCTCGAACAGTGGTCCACCTCATAGTCGTTCCTTTCCTGCAAACCAAAAGTCATCCAGCGTAATCGTCGTCCAAAAACAAAGCGAACGGTAGGTTCATATATACGAACCTACCGTTCTACCTGCGCAAACCGCCACAAAGGGGACAGGCTCCTTTGTGGCGGTTGGGGTTATTCATCCGTCGTGGCGGAGCGCCAAAACCTAACGGTTGCGACGCTTGGTCGCGGCGATGCCGGCCGCGGCGACGGTTGCTCCGGCGATGCCCAGGGCGGCGACCGTCATCGCGGTGGTGTCTCCCGTAGCGACCAGGACAGCATCGGACTTCTTGGACGGCGTGGTTTTCTCAACCGTCTTGGTCGTTGTGGTTGTCGTGGCCGGCTTGGCCGCGGGCTTGGTCTCGTGCTTCACCTCGGGCTTGGTCTCAGGCTTCACCTCAGGCTGCGGTGTCGGCTTGGGTTCCGGCGTAGGCTGGGGATCGGGAGTCGGCGTGGCCTCGGGCGTAAAGGTCAAATCGGTGTTGAGCCACAGGGTGAAAATCCAACCGCTCTCGGGATCAACCTCACTTGCCTCGCCCACCTGATAGCCACACTCAACCCCATTGGTCTTCAGCTTGGTATTGGGCGTAAAGTAGAAGCCGCGCGCGGGCTTGAGGTAGATGCCGTAGCGATAGGTCACGCCGGGTTTAAAGGCGTCGATGTGATTGGTGATGTGCTGGTCCCAAAACTCAACGGAATTCACCTCACTGCCGTCGCTACCCGTCCAGTACTCACACTGAGGAAGGGAGTTGGAGCCCGTCGGAACACTCGCCGTAAAGACCGGCTTATCGCCCGCCTTAAAGGTGGTCGTGGCGCCGTCGATCTCGATAACGTCGATGGCACGCCATTCGTCAATCGGCTGCTCGCACAGCATATTGTCAGCGGTTGGCGCGAAGACGACGTTGCCGGTCTTGATGTGGTGCGTCCAATGGCCGTTGACGTACATCATGCAGTCATCGGCCACGGTATTGTCGCCCTTGAGCCTCAGCTCAACGGAGTACATGTAAAACTTGCCCTCTTCGAAGTGGTCAATCTTCTTCATGCCCGGCGTGTACTTTGCGGGGTCGGAATACCAGAAGGCAACGGGCTTGAGCTCCGCAGGGTCGCTGCCATCCATCTCTTCCCAGCACTCATAGGCGATCTCATACTTATCGGCATCGGCGGCAGGAATCGTCGCGGTCGCACGCGGCGCCTCGCCGGGCGCGTAGTCGGTTTTCACATCGTTGACGTTTAGATTCTCAAGAGCTTCGTTTTCCGACGAAGCAGGCATCGTAATTGTTTTAATAGCAGGGACATACAGGAATTCTCCGCTTAGACTCGACTTTACGGTTTCCCCGTTTACGGTAACAACGGTTTCATCGCTGAAGGAATATCCGTCTTTTGGCTTCAGCATAAGAGAATACACGTACTCTTTCCCGCTTTTAAACTTTGTAATAGTCGGCAGGGAACCATGTGAGCCGTTATCGGAATACCAGGCAGCAACGGGTTCGTTGTTTTCAAATTCCTGCCAGCATTCATAAGCGATTTCGTATTTATCTGCATCGTAGTTAGGGACACCTGCCGTCGCCTGCGGACCAGTATCCAGCTGCCAATTGAAGTTCGTATTCTGAACATTGGCAAAGGAGATGGATTCCGATTCTGATTCCGCTGCCGGGACAACAAGGCACGCCCTCTCGTAGACATGGGTGCGGGTGTAGTAGTCATCCCGGATCTCGTTAATAGTGGATTTCCCGGTCGCCTCGGTGTCTCCTTTAAAGGCGTCGTCCGGATCACCGATGATGATATTCCCGGGCTCTGTACCCGTATACGTAAGCTTGGATCCATCATAGGTGGTCGTCATCTTGGACTTATTCTCCTTGTACTCCGTAAAGTACTTCTGCTCCTCCTTCTGTCTCTGAATCTTGCTGATATCCAGGGTAAGCGTTGTTTTATTGCTCGCACTGTCATACGCCGCATGGACGATCAAGTCCCCCAGGCCGATAAAAGTCAAAGCGCTACCATCGAGAGCAGACTGGTCTCCATCTACAAGGGCAATCCCCTTCACATACTCAATCGTTTCTTCTTTCTTGATGTCGGTGTAATTGTTCCGCACCGTAATATTGACCCTAACGCCGCTGCCGCCAACAACATCGGTCACACCGCAGGGCATGATGGCGTCATTCGCCGGCGTGGCGGCGTTGTCGCTGGGAGTATTTTGTTCAGCGGGTGCCGCATCGTTGGATTCATCGGTGGCGCCAGTCGGGGCCGTCTGCTGAGGCTCAGCGGTGGCTTGCGCCGCCGGAGCAGCATCGGTTGCAGGCGCGGTCGAAGCAGCCGGTGCGGTCGTTGCAGCCGTATCCTCCGCAACCGTCGGCGTCACCGGAGCCGCGGCAACCTCATCCGTCCCAGCGGCGGAATCGGCGCATTCCGTCGCCAGCGCCACGCTCGGCAGCAGAAGCTGGCCAACCATAAGCGCACACGCGCCGGCGCAAGCTATTTTGGCACCCACACAACGCCAGGTACCGTGAACCAGCGAGCAGGTGGACTCACGTTGAGTTTGCTTGTCAAAGTGACTTGCGTTCATAACGGCCTCCTTGGTCGTAGGGACATACCACCACAAAGGTGCCTGTCCCCTTTGCGGTGATTCTGTACCACCAAGATGTGTCAAATGACTCCGTATGCCTAGGTTCGTAGATGTGAACCTAGGCCTCTACCTGCGGTTTAAGTCAATATGATTTCGCCATCGCCACACTCGTCCCGGGAACGCTACAATCGAGGACACGATCATTCGTCCACCCAAAGGACCGTTCTTGAACCTGAGCAGGCCTAAAATCAACGCGCTTCTGGCACTCGCGCTCTTCACCTTCGCCTTCCTTGCCGCCGAGTTTCGTTTCGACGTCAACGTCGGGCTGCTCGCCGGTGCCGAACGCGTTGTAATCGCACAGGGCTTTATTCTGGGTGCGAGCGTACTCGGCTTTATCGGATACGCGCCACTGCTCGGACTCGCGCAGCGCATAGGCCGCTCCCCGGCAGCCGTCAACACCGCCGCCGTTCCCATCGCCATCGTGGGCCTAACCCAAATTCAGTCCCCCACGGACCTGCTTGCGCTCGAGATTTTGGGCTGCGTGGCATTCTATGGACTCGGCCTGCTGGGCGCCGCTGCGCACCACGCCTTTTCACTGGCGTTTCAAGACGATCCCAAGCTCGCCACCGGTGCGGGAGCAGCCTATGCCGCGGGCATCCTGATGCAGTTCGCCGTCAACCTGCTCAATTGCGGCGGCATCGCAGAGCTCATCGTCCTTGGCGCAGCAACTATCGCCATATCCGCCCTCGGCGCTGTTCCTCAAGAGACCACTGAGAGCCCGAACCCCCTTATCAATCCCTTTGTCGAACCTTCGCACGCCCTCGCCAAACAGGCATGTTGGAGCATCGCGCTCGTCATGATTCTTGCCTGCTTGTTCTCGACCCTCGACAACGTGGTCACGCTCTCCAACGCCCACGGCACCATTGCCGTGCAAACATGGCCGCGCCTCTTTTTGGCGGCGAGCGGCCTTGCCGCCGGCATTATCTTTGATCTTGCCGAGCGCCGATACATGGGACTTGTCATGCTCGGCATCGCCGTGCTCTCGACCATTTCCATCCTGGCCGTGGAAGCCGGCGCCGATCCCAACCTGGGCCTTGTCGTCTTTTACCTGAGCTCGGGCTTTTTCGTCACGTTCTTTACCGCCACGTTTACTCAGCTGGCACCGCGCATGCACGTGCCCGCCTTCTGGGCCGGCATGGGCCGTGCGGCCAATAACGTGTGCGCGTTCACCACGTCGGGCGTCTCGCTTGCGCTTGTGACCTCTGGCAACGTCGCCCTCATCATGATTGGCGCGGTCGTGCTTCTCGTCGCCGCCTGCGCAGCATTCGTGGCAGCCGGCTTGTTCCGCCTGCCCCAAACCGAGCAGGAGCGCGAACATCAACAGCTTGCCGAGGAGGCGCTGGCAGTACCGAGTATCGAGGAGCAGCGTCAGGCCTTCATCACCGACCACGGCCTCACCCCGCGCGAAGTCGACGTGCTCATAGCCGTGACCCAGGATGAACGCCCGCTCAAGCAGATCGCCGAGGAGCTCGGCATCTCGATGCGCATGGTACAGCGCCACCTGAGCTCCATTTATCAAAAGACCGACACGCAGACGCGCGCCGGTCTCACCAAGGCCTTTCCCTCGGCCTAAAACAAAAACCACCACAAAGGTGCCTGTGTGTCCCCCTTGTGGTGGTTTTGGTCGGTTAGTCTTCGAGCTGCGCTACTTTGTAGCGGTAGGCAGCGGCGATAACGTCTTTGCAGCCCTCGCGTCCCAGCTTGGCGCGGTTGACGACGATGTCTTTACCGCTCGTCATCTTCCACTTTCCGGCGCTATAGCGCTTATAGAACGCCTCGCGCGCCTTCTGCTGCTGCTTGACCAGCTTGGCGCCCTTCTTTTTATTAAGGCCACGCTTCTTGCGTACGATCTCGACGCGGTCCTCAAAGGGTGCGGTCACCAACACGGCAATGTGGTTGGGGTTGTTACGCAGCAGGTAATCGGACAGGCGACCCTCGATAATGCAGCTCTCGGTCTCGCCCAGGTCCAAAATCACCTGGCTCATCTTTTGAAACAACTTATCCGAGTACGAACGCGCATCGTAGCGGTCGGGCAGAAACGCCATGTTCTCCACGGCCAGGCGCTCGTCGTAGGCGGCCATCTTATCGAGCGACTCGCCCGCGCGCAGCGACGCACGCACCAGCAGCTCGTTGTCATACAGCGGAATCCCCAACTCGTCGGCAAGCATGCGACCAATCTCGTGGCCCTCGGCGCCAAAGTCGCGCGCGATGGTAATGACCACAGGATTCTTCTTATTCTCCAGATCGCTCATCGCGATTCCTTTCTCTATGTGACAAAGGGGCTGTCCCTTTGCCACGTTCTACGCTGCCACCATTCGCCTCTGATATGCGCGAACCAGCAACGAGATACCAAAGTTGAGCACAAAGTACATCGCAAACACCAGGCCGTAGAGCATAAGCACCTGCGACAGATCGATCGCGTGGGCCATCACGACGTTTGCCGTGTACATGAGCTCGGCCACGTTAATGCCCGAAAGATACGAGCTGTCCTTAATGACGGTCGTGCACTGGCTAAACAGCGCCGGAATGATCGTCTTAAACGTCTGCGGCAGAATGATGTAGCGCATGGTGGCAAAGAAGCCAAAGCCCTGGCTCTGCGCCGCCTCAAACTGGCCGCGCGGAATCGAGTTAAGACCGCCGCGCACGATCTCAGCCATAACGGCGCTGGTAAACAGCGTAAAGGCGATGGTCGAGATCACGATGTCCAAGCCCTGCACCGTAAAGTAGATAAACAGGATCCACAGCAGGTTCGGTGTGCAGCGGAACAGCTCGATATAGGCGCTCACCAAAATACGGAACGGGCGGGGCGCATAGCTTTTAACAAGCGCCAGCACCGTGCCAAAGATGAGCGAGAAAAAGATCGACAGCGCCGAGATCTCGATGGTCTTAACAAAACCGCCCCAAATGTAGAGCAGGTTGGTCGCGTTGAAGATTTCCATGCGCTAGGCCTCCTCTACGTTGTCGAGCCCCAGCTCGGCCAGGCTCACGCCGCGCGGACGCTCCTTGGAGCGGCGCTCGAGCCACTGCACCAGCATGGCGAGCGGAAAGCAGATGATGAAGTACATAAGGCAGCAGACGATGTATCCCTGCAGGTAACCGTACAGACTCACAAAGTTGTCGGAACGGTACATAAGGTCGCCGCCGGCCACAAGCGCCAGCACCGACGTGTTCTTGACCAAGTTGAGCGCCTGGTTACACAGCGGCGGCAGAATGATCTTGAATGTCTGGGGCAGCACGATGTACCAGTACGCCTGCGCCCGGGTGAAGCCCTGGCTCTGGGCCGCCTCCATCTGACCGCGCGGAACCGCCTCGATACCGGTGCGGATGACCTCCGAAATGTAGGCCGCGTGATACAGGCCCACGCCCAAGAAGCCCAGCACGAACGGCGCGATGCGCACCGGCTGGTCGGCACCGGTTATGGCCTGCAAAAACTGCGGACCAGCCATGTACATAAAGAGCACCTGCACGGGCAACGGGGTGTTCTGGTAAAACTCCACGTATACGCGGCTTATGGCGCGCAGCACGCGCGAACGGGTGGTAGAGAACACACCCAGCAGCGTGCCCAGCACCAGCGACAGCAGCAGACCGGCAACGACCACCTGTAGCGTCACGCCAAAGCCCTCCCAGAAGGGCCCCATGTTTTGAAATGTCGTCGACCAACGGTCGGCGTCAAATAATCCTTCGAGCATTTGATTCCTTCCTTGGACGATGCGCCTATACAAGACCCCAGGTCTTGACCTCTTGGTCGAGCCAGCCGTCGGCCAGACGATCGCAAATCACCTGATCGACCACGGCCGAAAGGTCGCAGCCCTTCTTGGTCGCCACGCCGTAGCCCTGCTCGCCAAACTTGACCTCGGGCTGTAACAGCTCAACGGTCTCGTTCATGTAACCGGCCAGCGTGGAGCGGTCCATGGCAAAGACGTCGATATTGCCGGCGTCGAGCGAGCTCTTGATGATGGGGTAGCCGCTAAAGGCCCTAAACTCGGGCTTGCAGCTAAAGCCGTTGTCCTTGATCATCTGCTCGATCAGGCCCTGCGTGGTGGC
Organism: uncultured Collinsella sp.; assembly: GCA_905208535.1. Classification (GTDB taxonomy): domain Bacteria; phylum Actinomycetota; class Coriobacteriia; order Coriobacteriales; family Coriobacteriaceae; genus Collinsella. The sequence continues at coordinate 26,210 of CAJLPI010000010.1, forward strand.
ACCCTGGCTCACGCCGATGACCTTGCCGTCCAGGTCCTCAATCGAGGTAAAGCCCGAACGCTTCTTGACCATGAGTCCCACGTAGTCGGTGCGGTACGGCGTCGAGAAATCCCAGCTCTTCTTGCGCTCGTCGGTGATGGTGTAGGTCGCTGCGACCACGTCGAGTTGGCCGTTATCGATCAGCGGGCCGCGTGTCTTGGGCGTTACGTCGGTAAACTCGACAAGCTCCTGGGCACGGGCTTCCTTGTAGCTCACGCCAAAGACAGCGACGGCGATCTGGTAGCACAAATCGACTTCCATGCCCTCAAAGCGGCCTTTGGCGGTGTCGTAATAGCCGTAGCCGGGAACATCTTTCTTGACGCCGGCATTCAGATGGCCGCGCGACTTGATGGCCGCAAGCTTGGATCCCTTGTCGGAACCCTCGCCGCTGGTGGAGTTGCCGCAACCGGTGAGCGCGGTCCCCGTCAGCGCGAGCATGCCGGCGCCCGCCAGCTGCAAAAAGTGACGGCGCGACACGGCCGCCCTCGTCATATCCGTCATGTCCATCACCGCGCCTAGTGCAGAATCTTGGACAGGAACTCGCGGCAGCGCGGGTTCTCGGGGTTATCGAAGAAGTGCTCGGGCGTGCCCTCCTCCAGGATGCGGCCGTCCTCCATAAAGATGACGCGGTCGGCCACCTGGCGCGCAAAGCCCATCTCGTGCGTCACGCAGATCATGGTGATGTCCTCCTGCGCGAGCTCAATCATAACGTCCAGAACCTCCTGGACCATCTCGGGGTCGAGCGCCGAGGTCGGCTCGTCAAACAGGATGATGGGCTGCTTGGTACACAGGGCGCGGGCGATGGCGATGCGCTGCTGCTGACCACCCGAGAGATTCTGCGGATACTCGCCGGCCTTATGCGCCATGCCGACGCGCTTGAGTGCGGCGATGGCGATCTCGGTCGCCTCCTCCTTGCTCTTCTTTTGCAGCTTGATGGGCGCGAGTGTCAGGTTGCCCAGCACCGTCATGTTGGGATACAGGTTGAACTGCTGGAACACCATGGAACTATACTTGCGAGCCATCTCCAGGTGATTCTTTTTGGTGAGCGGCGTACCGTCGATGACGACCTCGCCCGACGTAGGCTCCTCCAGATAATCGACACAGCGGATGAGCGTCGACTTACCCGAACCAGAAGGCCCGATCATTACGAGCTTCTCGCCGCGCTTGACGGTGAGGTTGATATCTTTGAGCACATGCAGGTCGCCAAAGTACTTGTTGAGATGCTTGATCTCGATCATGTCTGCCATGGATGTCCCTTCCCTGCGTTTACACGAGTTGAACTATTGTACGGAAAGAACCACGTTTCCGCAGCCCACACTACATCCCCGTAAAGAACCCGCAATCTTCCACCCACTCATTGGGCACTCATTTAAGTCTGTCCCCAGTGAGCGCCCAACCGCCCTTGTTGAGCATAAGTCAGCGAAAACCCGTACACGCGAGCAAGGTGACGTGAAATGAAAGGGCGCAGACCTTATGGTCGCGCCCTTGAAATTGAACGTCAGATTGCCGCGTGTACGGGTTTGCAGCGTCGAGCCGTTACGCGGTTTGGTAAAACCGCGTAACAAATTACGCGAGTTTAGCTCCGACGATCTTTGCCGCCGCAGGCTTGTCGAAGTTGCCGCCGGTGGCCTTACCCAGAGCGCCCATGACCTGGCCCATCTGCTTCTTGGACGTGGCACCCAGCTCGGCGATAACTTGCTCAATCAGAGCCTCGAGCTCCTCGCCCGAAACCTGCGCGGGCAGCAGGCTCTCCAGAATCTTGACCTGCTCGGTCAGGTTGTCGGTACGCTCTTGGTCGGTGCCGGCCTTGATGGACATCTCCAGCGTCTCGCTCGTCTGCTTAATCAGACGCTTGATCATGCTGTTGACGTCTTCCTCGGTCACATCGCGACGCTCGTTGACCTCGATGTTCTTCACTTCGGCCTTAACCTGGCGAATGATGGACAGGCGAACCTTGTCCTTGGCCTTCATGGCCGCGATCATTTCCTTCTGCAGCTCTTCGTTGGTCATCTGCAAATCCTCCTCAATAGTGCGGGCGGCACTCACACGAGCGCCGCCCCATGATTACTCAGTCGTCGACGAATTGTCGGTCGAACTCTTGGTGACGCCCTTCAGGCTGACGTTGTACGGCACGTCCTTGGGCATGGGGTTAACGGTGATGTCGGCGTCCTTCTTGTACTGCTCCAGCCACTCGCTGTACGCAGTGCTCTCTGCCTGCGTCTTCACCACGTTGGAGACATACTTCTTGATGTCCTTGGGCACCTGTTTAATGTCATCGACCTGGCTATCGACATGGAAGTAGTCGGTGCACTTGATAATGTGATAGCCGTACGTCGACTCGACCACGCCGCTCACATCGCCCTTGTTGAGCCCCTCGAGTGCCGTCTGGTAGCTGTCGACGAAGGTGGTGAGCTTGTCCCAGCCCACGTCGCCCTTCTTCTCCTTGGAACCGGTGTCGTCGGAATACTGCTTCACGGCGTCTTCGAAGCTCAGCTCGCCGGAGTTAATCTTGTCCAGGCACTCCTGCGCCTTGGCCTTGGCGGCAGCCTTGTCCTCGTCGGATGCGTCGGAATCGACCTTGATCAGGATGTTCGACGAGCGGCGGGCATCGTTGTACTTCGACAGGTTCTCGTTGATGTAATCGACGATCTCGCTGTCCTCGGGCTTGCTGGTAGGCGCCACGGCTTCCTTGAGCTTTTGCTGCGCCAGGCTCTCCTTGAGCGAGCTCTTATAGGTGTCCTCGGTGTAGCCGTAGGTCTTAAGGGTCTTCTTAAAGGTCTTGGCGCCGCCCGCGCTCTTGCACGCGTCCTTCCAAGCCTTCTCGACCTCCTCATCCGACACCGTCACGCCGTTTTCCTTCTGCGCCTGCTGAAGCAGAATCTGCTGCGTGTAGGAGTCGATGAGCTGCTTGCGATACTTCTTGGGCGTAAGGTCGTTGTTGACCAGGTACTGCGCCCAATCCTTGTCCTTGGTATAACCATAGGACGTGCGCATGCTCATGATCTGCTTGGTCACGGTATCCTCGGTGAGGTTGGTGCCGTTGATGGTGGCGGCAACGCCGCCGGTGAGCTTGTAGCCCGAGGTGTCCTCGGTCTGCGACATAAGACCGGAGCACGCCATGGCCGAGACGGAAAGCAACATTGCCAGCACGCCGATAACCACCAGAACAATCTTGACGGTCTTAGACACGTACGTCTTGCGCTGCTTCTTACGAGAGCTGGAGGCAGCGCGAGTCTGCTGCTCGGGCGTCGGCGCGGCCTCGGAGTTCTTTTTCTTATTTGCCATAGTTGGCCTTTCGCATAACGAATCGAACAAACGCCATTGTGTCACAACGCGGCCCCCGCGACAAAAGGAACGTCCCCAGGGGCCGGATTTAAAAGTGGCGGCGGATGGCGTCGACCATGCCCTGCGGCGTGGTCTGGCCGAGCACGTCGGCTGCGGCATCGGCGTCCATAAAGATGTTCATGAGCGCCTGCAGAGCCTCGACCTGGCCGCCCGGCTCGGCAATGCCCAAGTTGATGACGATCTGCGCCGGCACAGGGGCACCCATGCCCGCCATAGCATTGAATGTCACGGGCGTGGCCGGCTTCACCACCGCGATGTAGGGCTTAGCCACAAACCCCGGATCGGTATGCGGGATGGCAATGTTGGCCGCCGGCATGGCAAGCCCCGTGGGATAGGCATCCTCGCGCGTGCGGACGGCGTCGAGCCAACCGGTGCCAATGTAGCCGCGTGGAGCAAGTTCGCCTTCGAGTCGCGCAAACACCTCATCAGGCGTCGCACACTCCCAATCAAAAAACACCAGCTCAGGCGTAAACAGCGCTTCGTTATCCGCCATGCACTCACCTCTCTCACCTAGTCATTCAAGAACGTCCCCGATGACTACCCAAAACAAAAGGTGGCCACGCGCGCCTTGGCGCCAATGACCACCCTGACCACTCAACTAAATTGTACTGTGCACCGCTAGCCGCGAGGCGCGTCAATTGCGACCTTGCCGCTCTCCAGCACGTGGACGCGGCCGTCGGCGAGCATTTGCACGACCTCGGGATACAGCACGTGCTCAATCGCGTGGATGTGCTCCTCGAGCGTGTCGACATCCCAGCCCTCCTCGACAGCCAGCGCACGCTGGGCGATGATGGGACCGTTGTCGTAGACCTCGTTGGCAAAATGCACGGTCACGCCAGTTACCTTGACGCCGCGCACAAAGGCATCGTCAATCGCATGCGCACCGGTAAAGCTCGGCAGCAGCGCCGGATGCAAGTTGACCACGCGGTTGGGAAACGCCGCCAGCAGCGGTGTATGCACCATGCGCATGTAGCCGGCCATGACCACATACTCGCAGCCGCGCTCGAGCAGCTCGTGCGCGATGATCTCGTCGGCGGCGATGGGGTCGGCATAGACATCCTTGGACAGCGTAAGCGTCTGGATGCCCGCACGCTCTGCACGTTGCAGACCCTTGGCCGAAGGACGGCTCGACACCACAAGCTCAATAGAAGCGTTGAGCTTGCCGGCGGCAATCAGATCGATCAGCGCTTGCAGGTTGGTACCCGAACCGCTGATGAGCACACCGATCTTGAGCGGCTCAGCCGTATCGGTGCCAGTCGGACGGGTATAGGGCACAAAGTCCAGGCCCTCGGCAGCAGCCATCTGCTCGTTAGCGCTCATCGGAGTACACGACCTTACCGGAACCCTCGACGCACTCGCCCACGCGGAACGGCTTCTCGCCCAGCGCGACCAGTGCCTCGGTCACGGCGGCCTCGTCCTCGGGGGCGACGATCAGACACAGGCCGACGCCCATGTTGAAGGTCTTGCATGCCTCGTTGGGCGCAAGCTCGGCCTGGCGCGACACGTAGGTGATGACGGGCGGAACGTCCCAACCCATCTCGGCACCGTTGCGGGTGACCACGGCGTCGACGTCGTCGGCAAGCGCGCGGTTGAGGTTCTCGGTGATGCCGCCGCCGGTGATGTGGGCGATGGCATGCACCGGAGCGCCGCCGCGCAGCAGCTCCAGGATCGGCTTGACGTAGATGCGCGTGGGGGCCAACAGAGCGTCTGCCAGCGAAGCGCCACCGAGTTCCTCGAGCGGACGGCTCAGCTCCTCGGCCTTAGCGACGGCCTCGGGCGTGCCCGGCTTAACGCCGTCGACGCCAATGACCTTACGCACGAGCGAGTAGCCGTTGGAGTGCACGCCGGTGGAAGGCAGGCCCAGGATCACATCGCCCGGGCGGACGTTTGCGGGGTCGAGCATCTTGGGACGGTCGACGACGCCCACGGTAAATCCGGCAAGGTCGTAGTCGGCAGGAGCCATGACGCCCGGGTGCTCGGCCATCTCACCGCCCACGAGCGCGCAGCCCGCGAGCTTGCAGCCGTCGGCCACACCCTTGATAATCTTTGCCATGTGCTCGGCCTCGATGTGACCGATGGCAACGTAGTCCAGGAAGAACAGCGGCTCGGCGCCCGAAGCCAGAATATCGTTGACGCACATAGCGACCAGGTCCTGGCCAACCGTCTCGTGACGGTCCATGATCTGGGCGAGCACGAGCTTGGTGCCCACGCCGTCGGTACCGCTGATCAGGATCGGGTCTTCCATATCCTTGAGCGCGGCAGCCGAGAACAGGCCGCCAAAGCCGCCGATGCCACCGATAACCTCGGAACGGTTAGTGTCCTTGACCATCTGCTTAATCGCGTCGACGGCGCGGCCGCCCTCGGCGGTATCGACGCCGGCGTCCTCGTACGTCACATGCTTGCTGTCGCTCATCTGAGCCTTCCTCTCCCACTACCGTGGCGCCGCACGGGCGCCAAACGGTGCTCATAGTTGCGTTCATTTCGGCGCGCGCCATAACAGCACGCGCCGTCATATCAACAAAACAGCAGGTAAAACCTACCAAAATATACCTGTCCCCACATGGCAGGTTTTAGGCCTCGCCGTGCTCCTCTTCCCAGCTGCGGTCGTCGTATTTCTCGACCACGGCGTCGTCGTCAAAGTACAGCGGCTTGTCCAGGTTGCGGGGCTTAAAGCCCTCCATAAACTTGTCGCGGCCAAAGCTCTCGGGAATCGCCACGGGATAGCGGCCGGTAAAGCACGCGTCGCAGTAGCCGCCCTTGGGCATGACCTTAAGCAGGCCCTCGACCGAAAGGAAGGCCAGCGAATCGGCGCCGATATACTCGCAAATCTCGTCGACCGTCTTGTTGGCGCTGATAAGCTGCGACTGCACGTCGGTATCGATACCGTAGAAGCACGGCCAAATGACCTCGGGCGAGTTGATGCGGATGTGAATCTCCTTGGCGCCGGCGTTGCGCAGCATCTTGACGAGCTGCACCATGGTGGTGCCGCGCACGATGGAGTCGTCGATGACGACCAGGCGCTTGCCCTCGATATTGTCGCGCAGCGGGTTGAGTTTCATACGCACGCCCATGGCGCGCAACTCCTGCGTAGGCTCGATAAACGTACGGCCCACGTAGCGGTTCTTGATAAGGCCCTCGCCAAAGGGAATACCGCTCTCGTGCGAATACCCCTCCGCGGGCGGCAGGCCGGAGTCGGGCACGCCGATGACCAGGTCGGCCTCGACGGGCTCCTCATGTGCCAGCTGACGACCCATGTCGTAACGGCAGGCATAGACGCTCTTGCCGTTCATGATGGAGTCGGGGCGGGCAAAGTAGACCTGCTCAAAGATGCAGTTGGCGGGCTCTTCGGCTGCAGGCACGCCCTGCTCGGATACCAGACCCTCGGCGCTGATGCGCAAGATCTCGCCGGGACGGACGTCACGGACGTACTCGGCACCCACGATGTCGAGTGCGCAGGTCTCGGAAGCAACGACCCAGCCGCCGGCGCGCGTGACACGGACGGCGGAGTCGACCGTCGCGGCGCCGTCCTGCGACGGCAGCTGCGAAACGGCTGCGGCATCGGCCTGGTCCAGGCCCTCGTCCACCAGCTTGCCCAGCACGAGCGGGCGGATGCCGTGCGGGTCACGGAAGGCATAGAGCGCCTGCTCGTTGATGAGCGTCATGGCGTAGCCGCCGCGCACGAGCTCCATGGTCTTGCGAATGCCCTCGCGCAGGTGGCCCGTACGCTGAGTAAAGTAGCCGATGAGTTTGGTCGCTACCTCAGAATCCGAATTGGAGAGGAACGGAACGCCCAGCTCAATCAGCTGACGGCGCAGTTCGTCGGTGTTGACGAGGGTGCCGTTGTGCGCAAGTGCGATGATGACGCTATTAATGGTCGAAAGATGTGGCTGCGAGGCTTCCCAGCTTTTGGCGCCGGCGGTGCCATAGCGCACGTGACCCACAGCCAGCTGGCCGGAGAGCGTCGACAAGTCAGCATTGGAGAACACGCGGTCGAGCAGGCCCAGATCCTTGCGGACCATAACCGTACCGCCGTCGCCCACGGCGATTCCCGCCGATTCCTGGCCGCGGTGCTGCAGTGCACGCAGGCCAAAGTACGTCAGTCGAGCCACGTCGCGATCGGGCGCCCAGACACCAAATACGCCGCATTCCTCATGCAGCTGGTCGGAGTCCGGATCATACGTCGACATGGCGTTCACCTGTCCCGCGGCACGCTCGGCCGCGCGGATGGTTTCTTGAGACATGGCATCCCCTCAGAGCCTCGTATTTTGGCGTTACCCGCCTTATTATACGCACGGCGCGACGCGCTCCCCAGCGCATGAACAGCGCTTTTTAAAAGCCCACCGAGCTAATAATCCGTTTTGCGGCCAAACATTTATTTGGCTACACGACATGGACGCCAGCGCCGCGCCCACCGTTGAGGGTTACATTGCTGCAATTGGGACGTTCGTCCTGTCTTTTGGCAGGTCGGCGGCGTATCCTTATAACCTACAACAAAGCGAGAAAGGTTCTGTATGGATCGAAACGAACTCGACCCCAGCGTCCCCAGCGCCACGGAGGTCAAGAAGATCCCGCTCATCATTAAGGTGTACGCCGTCCTGTGCATCCTATCCGGCGTGGGCACACTCCCGTCGGTCGCTGCCTTTATGTGGCAGGTCATCACCGCGCTCATCAACGGCAACGCCGCCGAAAAGCTCGGCGACAATATGCTGGTCTCGGTTGGACTCATCGTCGCCGGCATCATGCTCTCTGCGGCAAGTGCCGTCATCCTGATCATCTTTGGCCTGGACCTTATCAAAAACCAGCGCCGCAACGCCGCCCGCCTGTCCTACATCCTTATTGCATTCACCGTCGTCGAGCTTTTGGTCGACGTGATGCTCCAGGGCATCGGGCCCTTCCTGCTGCGTCCCGCGATCCAGCTCGGCATCCTCGTTGCACTTTCGGCAACCGTCGACCCCACGCTGCGCCAGGAGCGCGAACTGCAGCGCCGCCTGCAGGAGATGCTCGACCGTGACGCCGCGGCGGAGGGCATGCTCGGCCGCGATGAAACCGGCGAGGGCTACATCAAGCTCAACTACTTCAACCTGTTCTGGGTATTCTTCGTCTGCTGCGTGCTCGGCCTGATCGCCGAGGACATCTGGCATATGACAGTCGACGACCCGGGCGTCTACCAGAACCGCGCCGGCATGCTGTTTGGTCCCTTCAGCCCCATCTATGGCTTTGGCGCCGTACTCATGACCATGGTGCTCAACCGCTTCTATAAAAAGAACCCCATCATCATTTTCCTGGTAAGCGCTGTGCTCGGCGCGAGCTTTGAGGTGTTCGTGGGCTGGTTTATGCAGACCGCGTTTGGCGTGGTCTCGTGGAGCTACTCGCACATAACGCTGTTCGGTTTGCCCGATCCGCTCGTGGTCCTCACGGGCGGACGCACCTGCACGGGCTTCGCCTGCCTGTGGGGCCTGGGCGGCCTCATCTGGATCAAGCTGCTGCTGCCGAGGCTGCTTAAGCTTATCAACAAGATCCCCTGGAAGAGCCGCTACTCGGCCACCGTCATCTTTACCGTTATCATGCTGGTCGACGGCGTCATGACGCTGCAGTCGCTCGACTACTGGTACCAGCGCGTTAACGGCACGGAGCCGGACATTCCCGTCGCACAGTTCTACGGAGAGCACTTCGATAACGAGTACATGGAAAACCGCTTCCAGAGCATGACCATGAGCCCCAAGGATGCGACGCGCGTGTAGCGCTCACCGCGCCCAAAACGCAAAATGCCCGCCGGTATCACACGTACCGGTGGGCATTTTTATAAACGATACTTCTATCGACGCAAGCCTCTACGCCTCGCGCTCGACCTCACTCACGCATTCGTTCTTGATGGTGCCAACGAGCGCCTGCAGTGCATCGACCACGTGTGGGCGAATGTCCCCGCCGATAAGCACGAGCATGATGTCGTCACCTACGGCAAGCTCGCCGCTTGCCAGCCACACGCGCACATAGCCGATACCCGGCATCGCGCGCGTGGCCCCGATAGCAGACCGTACCTTTTCGGCGTCGTAGTCAAAGACCATGCCGCCCACCCTGTGGCCTGGTGCCACGCCATCGGTCTCGACTCCGCGCACCTCGGCCTTGGGCGTCGCACGCACCACACCGTTATGCGTCAGATACATCCCGCAGCCTGCCGCCGAAGCATCGGCCTTGGCCTCACGCAGCCAAGCATCAATCGAAGGCATCAATTTGCCACTCTCGAGCATCATTTCTCCCTTACCGTCGTCGAGTAGCCAATTTGGGACGGGGCCTTTTTAGCTACTCTCGAACAACTTATTCCTCGACCGGCGTGAGCACCATGACGGCGCGTGTGTTGCTCAGCGACAGCGAACGACAGGTCACAAGCGTTACAACCTTAGTTGCCGAAGCGGCACGATCGGTAGCATCACTCGCCACGGCGGAAGCGCCGTCGAGCATCTCGGACAGGTAGTTCTTGAGTCCGTCGTCGCCCTCAAAATTGGTCGTGCGCGCCTTGGCATACGTGTCCTCGACCACCTTGGTCGCCAGCGGACGCAGCTTATACGTCGCATCGCGCGTGATGTAGTACACAAACTCGATGCTATCGAACGTCGCCTGATCAGTGGTGTCCGAAATCACGTTGAACATCGATCCGTCGTTCATATGGTGGCCGTAGATCGTGGTCTGCTGGTCGACCATTCCCGGCGCGGTGTCATCGCTATCCAAGAAGATGGCACCCGAGGCGTTAGACGTGCCATCGAACAGCGTGTTGAGGTATTTGGAGTTGTTGTTGGTCTGCACCACGGGATAGTTGATGTTGGTTCCCGGCACGTAAATCCAACCCACAATCTCGGGGTTCGTCTGAGCAAGCGCATCAAAGTCGATAATCGGCACGCCGCTGGCGTCCTTATCGCTTACATATTGCTTCTCGATTTTCTGATACGAATCGCTCGCCTGCTTATAGCCAATCTGGGCATTAATAAAGATAGCGGCGGCGGCGACAATCAGGCCGATACCGATGATGATGAGCAGAATGGGAATAATGGAGCGGCGCTTTTTGCGCGGCGGCTCGGTGCAATCCGACGGCGCGGCATGCGATGAGGACCGGGGCGGCTTCTTAGCGGAGCTATAAGACGAAGGACGATATGCGGCCGGCGCGTCCTGTCGACGATGCGTCGCCGGTGTCACGGGGCGCGGCGCGCGCGGCTGCTGAGGAGAGGATGTCCGACCCTGCTGTGCCGCACGGGCAGCACCTGGCTTCGACGGATCGGGAATCTGAGAAGCCTTGAATCGTTTTCCCTGATAATCGGACATGGCTCTCCTTATACTGCGGTGAAACGGCGGAACGCTTAGGCGTCAGCCATCTCCTGCTTCATCTTCTCGATAACCTTGCGGTACTCGGGGTCGCAAGCACCCAGAATCTGCGTGGCATAGATGGCGGCGTTCTTGGCGCCGTTGATGGCAACGCAGGCCACGGGCACGCCCGAAGGCATCTGCACCATCGATAGCAGCGAATCCATGCCGCCCAGGTCACTCGTCTTCATAGGCACGCCGATAACCGGCAGCGGCGTAAAGGCAGCCACGACACCACCCAAGTGAGCGGCCTTGCCGGCGGCGGCGATAATCACTTTGATACCGCGATCGGCGGCAGTCGAAGCCCACTCGTGGACCTTCGCCGGCGTGCGGTGCGCGCTCGCAATGACGAGCTCATAGGGCACACCCAGTGCCTCGAGCTCGGCGGTGCAGCCTTCCATAACGCCCAGATCGGACTTGGAACCCATGATGATCCCGACAACCGGCTTTTGATCTGCCATAAACATAGACCTCCTGTTGAGAGCGGTGACGCAGCGAATCCGCGACCCTTAACTACTGAGAGTAGTATAGCTGCTCCCGTCCCTGCGGTCTGTGGGTGCTCTGCGGCGGCCCGGTGTTTTCATCTTCACTCCGGTTGCTACGCAAAGTCGTTCAGATGAAAACACCGGGCCGCCGCAGAGCACCTTCGACCTACCGGGGATTGCCATGACGTACGTTGGCTGATTTGGTTTGGAATGGGAGGTTGACGAGGCTGAAAGGCCCCATACAAAACGTGGGATCCGCCGTTCGAACGAACGGCGGATCCCACACTCACTTTTTATTCAGCCCTAGTCATCACGCAAAGCCCCTTCCGCAGCACACGGTGCGGCCAAGTCACCGCAGGCCGGGGCGGGAGGCGGACCTTTCTCTCGGATAACTTCGCGAAGCCCAGTTTCCGAGAGAAAGTGTCCGGCTGCCGCCCCGACCGACCAGGTCACATTACACCGTGTGCTGCGGCAGGTCCTGCAGGGCGATGACGTCCATGCCCATGTCGTTGGCGCTGCCGTGACCCTGCTGGTCCTCGCGCACCGCCTCGATGGCACTCACATACGTGTTGGCGGCAGACATCGCGGTCACGCAGGTCACACCGCGTCGCACCGCCTCGGTGCGCAGCAGATAGCCGTCGCCGCGCGAGCCCGGACCGTACGGCGTGTTGATGATCACCGCGATCTTGCCATCGGCGATGAGATCGCCGATGTTGGGGCGCTCGCCGTCGTGCGGGCCGCTAATCTTCTCCACGATCTCGCACGTCACGTTGCCTCCACGCAGTACGCGCGCCGTACCCTCGGTGGAGCAGATGTCAAAGCCCAGGTAACGCAGGATACGCGCGACCGAAAGGATGTGGCGCTTGTCGCGGTCGCACACGCTGATGAATACCTTGCCGGCGCTCGGGTCGGGCAGCTTGTAGTCGATCGCCAGCTGCGTCTTGGCGTATGCCTCGGGATAGCTCTTAGCGATACCCATGACCTCGCCCGTCGACTTCATCTCGGGCCCCAGGATGACGTCGGCGCCCGGGAAACGACCCCAGGGCATGACGGCTTCCTTCATGCAGAACCAGTCCAGCTGACGTTCGTCGCTCGGCAGGCCCAAGCTCGCGATGGAATCGCCTGCCATGATGCGCGCCGCGCATTTGGCCAGCGGCACGCCGGTGGCCTTGGAGATAAACGGCACGGTACGGCTGGCGCGCGGGTTGGCCTCGATCACGTAGACGGTCTCGCCCTTGATGGCATATTGCACGTTGACCAGACCGCGGACTCCCAGCGCCATCGCGATGCGGCGCGTGGTCTCGCGGAGCTTCGCCTGCAGGCTCTCGCTAAAGCTGAACGGCGGGATGCAGGTCGCGGAGTCGCCGGAGTGAATACCGGCTTCCTCGATATGCTCCAGGATGCCGCCGATGTATACCTCTTCGCCATCGCACAGGGCGTCGACGTCGGACTCGATCGCACCCTCCAGGAAGCGGTCCAGGTACACCGGGTAGTCGGGGCTAATGCGCGCAGCCTCGGCCATGTAATCGCGCAGATGCTCGGCATCGTAGGCGATCATCATGCCGCGGCCGCCCAGCACATAGCTCGGGCGCACCAGCAGCGGATAGCCGATGTGCGCGGCCACGGCCTCGGCCTCCTCAAACGAGGTGGCCTGGCCCGCCGGCGGGTACATGATGCCCAGCTTGTCGAGCAGAGCGGCGAAGCGCTCGCGGTCCTCGGCAAAGTCGATGGCGTCGGGCTTGGTGCCCATAATGTTCACGCCGCTCTCCTCGAGCATGCGCGCCAGCTTAAGCGGAGTCTGGCCGCCGAGCGTCACCACGACGCCGTCGGGGCGCTCGACATCGATAACGTCCATGACGTCCTCGTAGGTGAGCGGCTCAAAGTACAAGCGGTCCGAGGTGTCGTAGTCAGTCGAAACGGTCTCGGGGTTGCAGTTGACCATGATGGTCTCGAAGCCGCGAGCCGCCAGTGCGTAGCTCGCGTGCACGCAGCAGTAATCGAACTCGATACCTTGGCCAATGCGGTTGGGGCCGGCGCCCAGGATCATCGCCTTGGGCTTGTCCGCCGGCGTGGTCTCGTCGGGAGCCACGCACTTCTTGGCATCCGGGCTCGTGCGGTAGATGTTCTCGTACGTCTTGTAGTGGTACTCCGTGGCGCTCGAAAACTCCGCAGCGCAGGTATCGACCGTCTTCATGCTGGGAACCACGCCCAGACCCTTGCGATAGGCGCGCACAAAGCGCTCGTCCGAGCCGGTCAGCGCGGCAATCTCGGCGTCGCTCGTGCCGTACTGCTTGAGCAGGCGCATCGCGTCGGCGTCGATATCCTCCACACGCAGGCCGCGGATGCTCTCCTGGACCTGCACCATGTCGTTGATACGGTTGAGGTACCACGGATCGATACCGCAGATGGCATGGATGTGGGCGATGTCCCAGCCACGGCGCAGGGCCTCGACCACAAAGAAGATGCGGTGCTCGGTCGGGGTTGCCACGGCCTGAGCGAGCTCATCGTCGCTCAGCTTGTCGGCACCTTCCTTGCCACCGGCGCAAATGCCCTGATGCCCGTCCTCCAGCGAACGCATGGCCTTGCCGAAGGCCTCCTCAAAGGTGCGGCCGATCGCCATGATCTCGCCCACGGCCTTCATGCGCGTGGTGAGCGTGGGGTCGGTACCCTTGAACTTCTCGAAGGCAAAGCGCGGCACCTTGACCACGCAGTAGTCAATCGTGGGCTCAAAGCAGGCAGGCGTTGCCTTGGTAATGTCGTTGACGATCTCGTCGAGCGTGTAGCCCACGGCCAGGCGAGCGGCGGCTTTGGCGATGGGGAAGCCCGTGGCCTTGGAGGCCAGTGCGGACGAACGGCTCACGCGCGGGTTCATCTCGATGACGATTAGGCGGCCGGTCTGGGGGTTCACGGCAAACTGCACGTTGGAGCCGCCGGTCTCGACGCCAATCTTCTCCAGAATGGCGAGCGACGCGACACGCATGCGCTGGTACTCAAGGTCACTTAGTGTCTGCGCCGGCGCCACGGTGATGGAGTCGCCGGTATGAACGCCCATGGGGTCGAGGTTCTCGATGGAGCACACGATGATGCCGTTGCCGGCGTGGTCGCGCATGACCTCCATCTCATACTCTTTCCAACCCTCGATGGACTCCTCGACCAGCACCTCATGGGCAGGCGAGAGCTCAAGGCCCTGGCTCACGATGGAGACGAGCTCCTCGTGGGTATGCGCGATGCCGCCGCCGGCGCCACCGAGGGTAAAGCTCGGGCGCAGTACGCAGGGATATCCCACGCGCTCGGCGATAGCCTCGGCGTCGGCCACGCTGTAGGCATAGCCCGAGCGCGCGACCTCCAGGCCGATCTCGGCCATGGCCTCGTTAAAGAGTTTGCGGTCCTCGCCGCGCTCGATGGCGGCCAGGTCGCAGCCGATCATCTCGACGCCGTACTTGTCGAGCGTGCCGTCCTTTGCCAGCTCGACGGCGGCGTTCAGACCGGTCTGGCCGCCCAGCGTGGGCAGCAGCGCGTCCGGGCGCTCTTTCTTGATCACGCGCTCGATAAACTCGGCGGTGATAGGCTCAACATAGGTGCGGTCGGCCAAGCCCGGGTCGGTCATGATCGTCGCCGGATTGGAGTTGACCAGGATGACCTCAAAGCCATCCTCCTTGAGCACCTTGCAGGCCTGGGCGCCGGAGTAGTCAAACTCGCAGGCCTGGCCAATAACGATGGGGCCCGAACCAATAACGAGGATGCGCTTGATGTCAGTACGTTTAGGCATGTTAGTTCTCCTCGGTCGCAGCGTTCTCGGACTCGGCGAAATTCCAGCCGGCGAGGCGGTCCTTCGCGGTGTCGATGTCCAGGTAGTTCTCCTCGCCGTCCATGAGTCGCGTAAAGGCGGTAAAGAGATAGTGGGCATCGGTGGGGCCGGGCGAAGCCTCGGGGTGGTACTGGACCGAGAAGCACGGGGCGTCGAGCAGCTGGATGCCCTCGGCGGTGCCGTCGTTGAGGTTCACATGTGTCAGGCGAATGCGACCAAAGCGCTCGTTCATCACGACCGGCGCGATGCCGCGACGCACCCAGGCGCGCAGGTCGCCATCGGCCGCATGCTCGGTTTCGCCGCCGGAAAGCTCCGGAAACAGTTTGCCCAGACTGGGGAACAGCAGACCAAAGCCGTGGTTTTGCGCGGTGATCTCCACGCGACGGCTCACTAGATTCATAACCGGCTGGTTACCGCCACGGTGACCGAATTTAAGCTTTTCCATTTGGGCGCCGCACGCCAAGCTGATCATCTGGTGACCAAGGCAAATGCCAAAGACCGGCACCTTGCCGATCAGCTGCTGCACCTGCTCGTAGGTCTCCACCACGGCATCGGGGTCGCCGGGGCCGTTGGACAAAAAGACGCCATCGGGATTCATGTCGAGTACCTGCTGGGCGGGCGTATCCCACGGCACGACGGTGAGATCGCAGCCGGCACGGACCAGGCCCTCCAGAATACCGCGCTTCACACCGCAGTCGTAGGCGACCACTTTGTGACGGGCAGGAGCGGCAGCCGCAAGCGCAAAGTCATGCGTGGCAGGCAGGTCGGCGGCCGCAAACTCGTGAGGCGCGGGGCAACTTACGGTCTTGACCAGGTTCTCGCCTACCAGCGTGGGCGCTGCGGCCAGACGCTCGGCAAGCTCGTCGACGTCGAAGATCTCGGTCGAGATAATGCCCATCTTGGAACCATTGTCACGCAGATGGCGCACCAGAGCGCGGGTGTCGACACCCTCGATAGCGACGATGCCGTGAGCGCGCAGGTACTCCGGCACGCTGACGGCCGAGCGCCAGTTAGAAGGCGTGGCGCACATGTCGCGAACGATCATGCCGCGCATAGCCGGAGCGCTCGCAGGGCGCACGGCGTCGCCGGGGAAGGCCGACTGGACATCGGTCTCGTCGATACCGTAATTGCCGATCTGCGGATAGGTCATGGTTACAATTTGGCCGGCATAACTCGGGTCGGTCATGACCTCAAAGTAGCCCTCAAGCGAGGTGTTGAAGCAGACTTCGCCGGTCGCGGTGCCCTCGGCGCCGCATGCACGTCCATAAAAAATGGTCCCATCCTCAAGATACAGGATACAGGAACCGCAGGTGCCCTTGCTGGTTTTGGCCAGCATACGCTGGCAAAGCTCGCTGGGCGCGAAGGTGCGGGCGGCAGCGCCCGCGGTATGGTTGTTCGCCATAATTCTCCTTCCCGGTCTCACAGGACCGGCTTAAAGGTGTGTAGTTAGGCCTCGCGGTATTGTAACCGCAAGCATGCCTCATGGCGTTAATTTCATCGAAATGTTTACGAAATGATAATTATGACTTTCTATGCATAATGATTATTTAATCCCCGTCCCAGAAAAATTATCCCGCGTGGGCTTGTGACTCACGCGGGATAATGGCCTCTTACTTTTGCTTGTCCTGTTCCAGCAGATCGGACGGCGTTCGGTCGGGCTTGCCGCCGCGGAAAATCTCGCGGCCATGCAGACGATGCTCCAGGTCACGTTCGGCCTTTTCCTCGTCAATCTTGGTCTGGCTCACCACCGGGTCCTCGATCAGTGACGACACCGAGTTCACCTGCTTTTGGATGCGCTCGGCAATCGTGTCGTCCATGCTCACGATACGCATCTTCCAGTCGATACTCGTGGCATTTGACGAGCTCTTGGTCCACACGAACGTCAGAATGGCGCTCTGATGGCCCCGTGCGGGAAACATGCCAAAGAAGGAATCATGCTGGATGTTGCTGTCCTCGTCGATATAGGCGTGAACGTTATACACAACGCGATCGATCTTGTCGTTGAGCAGGGCGTTGGTTGCAAGCGCCGCCGCCTGAATCTGTCCATTGGACAGTAACTCGAGTTCATTGGAAGACGACGTGTCCAACACCGTTACCTCAACCGTGCCCGTACGTTCATCGGCTTCATCGACGGTAAAGTCGAGCGGGAACTGCGTAAAACCGTTGCCCCACTCAAGGCCGCCCTTCAGTGCCGTGGAAACGGTATCCACCGAAACGCTCTCGGACAGGTTGGCAGTGTTCAGGCGGCGCATCACGCCGTAGCCAATCTGCATGCCCACGATCAACACCAGAATGCTGATAACTACGGCCATGGCAGTCTTCGTAATGGTATGGCTCACCCGCGAACCCGAAGGGTCATTCTCGGACAGCGGGTCGATATGTTTTGCCTGGCTCGCGCGGTCCTCGCTGCGCAGGCGTGCCAGCGCAGTCTTGTCACCGCGCTTGGCCGCAGCCTCTTTTTCGCGCATGCGCTCGGTGCGCTTTTTGGCAAGCGTCGGATCCAAGACACCGGATGCGTCGATTTCGGAGAATAACTCCGTCACTTCTTCCGGAGTCAAAGGGTTCTTATCAGCCATAAACTTCCTGTCATATCAATCAGTCGAGCTCGTGCGCACGCGCACCTTCGAACTGCATTCGATAGTAACGGGCATAGGTGCCGCCACGGGCGAGAAGCTCCTCGTGCGTACCACGTTCCACAACGCGACCATGCTCAACGGTCGCAATCTCGTCGGCATGCTTAATGGTCGAGAGGCGGTGGGCAATGATAATCGTGGTGCGCCCGCGCGCCAAGTGCTCGAGCGACTCCTGCACCGCCTCCTCGCTCTCGTTATCCAGAGCACTCGTCGCCTCATCCAAAATAAGAATCTTGGGATTCTTGAGGAACACGCGCGCAATGGCGACGCGCTGCTTTTGACCGCCCGAAAGACGGCTGCCGCGCTCGCCCACCACGGTGTCGTAGCCCTGCGGCAGCGATTCAATGAAGGCATCGATATTGGCGCGGCGGGCGGCCTCGGCGACCTCTTCTGCCGTGGCGCCCGGCTTGCCGTAGGCGATGTTCTCGCCAATCGTACCGTCAAACAGGTAGACATCCTGCTGCACCAGGCCAATAGCACGGCGCAAACTCTGTTGCGTCACATCGCGCACGTCCTGGCCGTCGATGCTGATGGATCCGTCCGCCACGTCGTAAAAGCGCGGTAGCAGCGAACAGGTCGTCGACTTGCCACCGCCCGAGGGGCCTACTAAAGCAATGGTCTGACCAGGCTTGATGGATAGACTCATATGATCGATAACGGGACGAGTCTCATCGTCCGCGCCAAGCTCAACGTCCTCATAGCTAAAGCACACGTCGCGGTACTCCACGGCACCCGCCGTCACCTGCAAATCCGCAGCACCCGGCTTGTCCTGAATATCGGGGGCCGTCGAGAGTACCTCATCCATACGCTTAAAGCCGGCGATGGCCTTCTGGTACGTCTCGGCCGAATTGACGAGCGTCTCGAGCGGCGTGCAGAACAGTGAGATATAGAGCGCGAAGGTCGCCATGTCGATCGCCTGCAGCCGGCCTTGGGCAACGAGCCAACCGCCCAGCAACACCACGATCACATACAGCACGCCCGAGAGCAGACCATACGTCGCGGTATAGACGCCCATGGCATGGTACATGTTTTCCTTGGACGAAAGATAGCGATCGTTCGAGGCGCGGAACTTAGAGCGTTCGGTCTGTTCGTTGGCAAAGCTTTTAACCACGCGCATGCCTGCCAGCGAATCCTGCAGCTGAGCATTAATACCGCTGATCTTTTTACGGTTGTCGCTAAAGACCTCGCGCATGCGCATGTTCTGCCAAAACATGATGACCGCAAACGCCGCCGTCACCACGGCCATGGCAAGCGCCAGCACCGGGGCAATAGCAAAGAGAATCACGAACGAGCCGACGATCTCGATGCCGCAGATGATAATCCACTCGGGCACGTGGTGTGCCGCCTCGCAGATATCGAACAGGTCGTTGACCACGCGGCTCATCATGTCACCCGAGCTGTTACGATCGAAGTACGCAAAGCTAAAGCGCTCGTACTGATCGAACAGGTCCTCGCGCATCTTGGACTCCATGCGCGCGCCCATCACGTGGCCCCAGTAACTCACAAAGTAGCGACAGGCGCAACGGATGGCATACATCAGTACCAGGCCAACCGCGATCATACCGAGCGCCTGCATAATAGCAGCCTGACCCCGGGTAAAGAGCCCGCCGGTCAGATTGCGCAGAATGATAGGAAACGCCAGATCGATGGCGGCAAGCACCAGGGCACAAACAGTATCGGCAACAAAAAGCCCCATCTGGGGCTTGTAATACGAAAGAAACCTCTTAAACATAATCACCTTACGCGGTTTTACCAAACCGCGTTTCGTCTCGACGCTGCAAGTGCTCCATTTGGACAATCTGGCCTTCAATCGTCGGTCGCGTATATCCATACGCTTCCCTCCTCTTTTAGGCCACCTTGTCTCAAATGGAGCACTTTCGCTGACTTATACAAACCTGCGGGATCATCCCCGCTCGTTACAGCTCCGCCCCGCCTAGTCGGTGCGCGATGCTGTCGCAGGCAAGCGCACCCACGACAGTCTTGGCGTCTTCGATCTTGCCGTCGAGCACGGCGTCGATCAGCTCGTGCAGCGGCACTAGGTCCACGTTGACGAACTCGTCATCGTCGGGGTTGGGCGCGTCGAACTCGAGCTTGGTGGCCAGGTAGATATGAATAATCTCATCGCAGAAGCCGCAGGACGTGACAATCGACGTCAAAAAGCGAATGCGACCTGCCCTAAAGCCCGTCTCCTCATGCAGCTCGCGTTTGGCGCAATCGAGCGGGTCCTCGCCTGGATCGAGCTTGCCGGCGGGAATCTCGACCGTCACGCGGTCGATGGCGGTGCGGTACTGACGCACCAGTACGATCTTGCCGCTCTCGGTCAGCGCCACAACGGCCGCCGCACCCGGATGGCGAACGATATCGCGGGCGCTGCGGCGACCGTTGGGCAGCTCAACCTCAAGACGGTGGACGTCGAGGATCTTGCCCTTCCAGGCGCACTCCTCCGAAAGAATCTTCTCGTGCAGCTCGGCATCGTGCGGGCCGTCGTCGCCCAGCACCAGCGCCGGCTCGTCAGCGACCTCGCCGCCAGGCTCGCCCTCGGCGTGCCCATACATGCGGCTGTCCTCTTCAACGATCTGCGCATCCACGAGCTCTTCGTTCTTCTCGTCCATCCGTCTCATTCCTCTCGGATTTTAGGCATCCCAGGCGTCGCGGCCGCGCAGTGCGCGCAGGCCGATGTCGTGGCGCAGGGTCTTGCCTTCAAAATCAATCTTCTCGCAGGCCTCGTAGGCAAGGTTGCGAGCGTTCTCGAACGTGTCACCCAGAGCGGTCACGGCAAGCACGCGGCCACCATTGGTCACGAGCTGGCCGTCCACCACGGCAGTGCCCGCGTGGTACACGGTCACGTTCTCCATGACCTCGGCATCGGCGATACCGGTGATGACCTTGCCCTTCTCGTAGCTGCCGGGATAGCCCGCGCTCGTCAGGACAACGGCCACAGCCCACTCGTCACGCCAGTCGAGCTCAATCTGATCGAGCTCGCAGTTGGCGCAGGCGAGCATGACCTCAACCAGGTCGTTCTTAAGGCGCGGCAGCACGACCTGCGTCTCGGGGTCGCCAAAGCGGGCATTGAACTCCAGCACCTTGGGGCCGGCAGGCGTGAGCATAAAGCCGCCATACAGGCAGCCGCGGTAGTCGATGCCCTCGGCGGCAAGCTCAGCCACGGTCTGCTCCATGACCGCCACCATGGTGGCGTGCTCCTCGTCGGTCACGATGGGCACCGGGCTGTAGACGCCCATGCCGCCGGTGTTGGGGCCCTTGTCGCCCTCGAGGGCGCGCTTGTGGTCCTGCGAGGTGGCCATGGGGCGCACGGTCCTGCCGTCGGTAAAGGCGAGCAGCGAGCACTCGGGACCAACGAGCATCTCCTCGATAACCACGGTGTTGCCGGCATCGCCAAAGGTGCCGCCAAAGCACTCGCGCACGGCCTCCTCGGCCTGCTCAAGTTCGGTCGCCACGATAACGCCCTTGCCCGCGGCAAGGCCGTCGGCCTTCACGACCAGCGGAGCGCCCTGCTCGCGCACGTAGGCGAGAGCCGAAGCCTCGTCGGTAAACGAACCATAGGCTGCCGTCGGAATGCCCGCACGCTCCATGAGCTGCTTGGAGAACAGCTTGGAACCCTCCATCTGGGCACCCTCGGCACCCGGGCCAAAGCAGGGAATACCCGCCGCGCGCACGGCGTCGGCCACGCCCGCCACGAGCGGAGCCTCGGGGCCAATTACCACGAGTCCGCATCCGTGGCTCTGCGCAAACGCCGCCACGGCCGCAGGATCGCAATCGTCGAGAACAACGTTCTCGCCGCAGCTCGCGGTGCCGCCGTTGCCCGGCGCGATGTAGAGCTTGCCGGCGCGCGGTGATGCTGCGAGCTTAGCTGCCAAAGCATGCTCACGGCCGCCGCTGCCCAACAACAGGATGTCGATGGTTTGAGTGTCCGCCTTCAAG
This sequence comes from uncultured Collinsella sp., assembly GCA_905208535.1. GTDB lineage: Bacteria > Actinomycetota > Coriobacteriia > Coriobacteriales > Coriobacteriaceae > Collinsella. The sequence goes on from CAJLPI010000010.1 coordinate 47,812, forward strand.
GGTGCCTCCTCTATGGATGAATGGCCCGCTCCGCGCGAGCCCTTTGCAAGCAAATATACCCCTCGGCCGCCCGTCCGGGCTGCAAAGGGGCATATCGCAATAACCAAATAGTCCCGATTACTTCCAGAATCGGTTGATGATCTGCTCGCGACCGGCGCCGACGCCAATGAACGTCACGCGGGTGTGTGCCAGATCCTCGATAAACGCCACGTAGTCCTGAGCCTCCTGCGGCAGCTCATCAAAGCTGCGGCAACCGGTGATGTCGCACTTCCAGCCGGGGAGCTCCTCGTAGATGGGCTTGGCATGCTCAAAGCGCACCTGATGCTCGGGCACGCTGGTGTAGCGCTCGCCATCGACGTCGTAGGCCACGCACACCTTGATGGTGTCGAAGGCCGAAAGCACGTCGAGCTTAGTCAGGGCGATATCGGTGAGGCCGTTGACGCGTGAGGCGTAGTTGGCGATGGGGCCGTCGAACCAGCCGCAGCGACGGCGGCGACCGGTGGTCACACCGTACTCATAGCCCTCCTCGGTCAGCGTGTGGCCGGCCTCGGACTCATAGGGAAGCTCGGTGGGCATGGGGCCCGAACCGACGCGGGTGATATAGGCCTTCATGACGCCCAGCACGCGGTCGACGTTCTTCATGCCCACGCCGGAGCCGGTGATGGCGCCGCCGGCGGTGCAGTTGGAAGACGTCACGTACGGATAGGTGCCGTGGTCGATGTCGAGCAACGTCGCCTGGGCGCCCTCAAACAGCAGGTCCTTGCCCTCATCGATCATGTTGTTGAGCAGCAGGCTCGTCTCGGTGATGTAGGGACGCAGGCGCTCGGCCATGGGCAGGTACTCGTCGCAAATCTGGTCCACGGTGTAGGTGGGCAGGTTGTAGATGAGCTCAAGCTCGGGGTTCACGCGGGCGAGAGCGGTCTCCAGCTTGTCGCGGAACAGCGCCTCGTCCAGCATATCCTGCATGCGCAGGCCAATGCGGGCCATCTTGTCCTGATAGCACGGACCGATACCGCGCTTGGTGGTACCGATGTTCTTCTTGCCGAGCTTCTGCTCAAAGGCGCCATCCAGGTCGATGTGGTACGGCATGATGACATGCGCGTTGCCGCTAATCTTGAGGTTCTTGGTGGTGATGCCGTCGGCCTCGAACATGTCGATCTCCTCAAGGACAACCTTGGGGTTGACGACGCAGCCGTTACCGATCACCGACACATGGTCGGAATACATGATGCCGGAGGGCACCTGGTGCAGGCCGTACTTCTTGCCGTTGACGACGATGGTGTGGCCGGCGTTGTTGCCGCCCGAGTAGCGCACGACGGCATCGAAGTCGCCGGCGACCAGGTCGCAGATCTTACCCTTGCCCTCATCGCCCCACTGGGCACCGACCAAAACGGTTGACGGCATGTTTACTCCTTACATTCATGGACTGTCTACGCGCCACGCCGGCACGCAGAAGCACAAAACATTCCCAGTATACCCGTGCAACGGGCGCCTGTCCTACTCCTCGGCATGTGCCCCATCAAGCTCATAGAACTTGGTGGATGCCGGCAGGAACATCAGGTCGACGTCGCCGATCGGGCCCGAACGGTTCTTGGCCACGACGATACGCGTAACGCCCTCGTCGGGTCGATCGTCGCGCGAGGCTTCGGCCTCGTCGGCGGAGCGGTCCAAGAACATAACGATATCGGCGTCCTGCTCGATGGAGCCCGATTCACGAAGGTCGGAAAGCTGCGGGCGCTTGCCGGTACGGGATTCGACCTGACGCGAGAGCTGCGACAGCGCAATGAGCGGGATCTTGAGTTCCTTGGCCATGATCTTCAGACCACGCGACATCTCGGAGACCTCGACGGTACGGCTCTCGGAGCGGCGTCCCGGCGGAGGACTCACCAGCTGCAGGTAGTCCAGGATGATGATGGCCTTCTCCTTGTTGTGGAGCATGCGGCGGCTCTTGGCGCGAATCTCGGTCACTGTGGTGCCGGGCGTATCGTCAATCAGGATGTCGAGCTTAGACAAGGTCTGCGTGGCCTCGTTGATATTGGCCCACTGCTCGGGGCTAATGCGGCCCGTACGGAAGTCGCTGATCGAGATCATGGCGTAGGCGCAAATCAGGCGCTGGGCAATTTCCTTGCCCGACATCTCTAGCGAAAAGAAGCCGACGGTATAGCCCGCAGCGGCGGCATTCAGTGCCAGGTTCAGAGCGAATGACGTCTTACCCACGGCAGGGCGAGCGCCGATAATGATGAGCTGGCCCTCGCGGAAACCCATAAGCATGCGGTCGAGCGACGGGAAGCCGGTGGGCACGCCCGCGGCCTGTCCACCGACCTTACACACTTCCTCGGCCTCGTTATAGGCCTCGACCATAAACTCGGTCAGTGTCTTATAGCTCGACTTAACCTCGCGCGCCGTGACCTTGAGCAGCTTGCTCTCGGCCAGCTCCACGACCTCTTTGGTGTCGGTAGGGGCGTTATAGGCCAGCGCGTTGATCTCGTTGGTGGCACCGATCAGCTCGCGCAGCATCGAGTCGCGGCGAACGATGGCGGCATGGTGCTGCCAGTTCACGAGCGACAGGGTCTGACCCATCAGCTCCAAAATGTAGGCCTCGCCGCCCACGGCATCAAGCTTGTTGATGCTGCGCAGGTAATCGATCAGCGAGATAGAGTCGATGGGAATGCGGCTGTTGTACATATCGACCATCGCGGTGTAGATGGTCTTATGAATAGGCCGGTAGAAGTCATCGGGCTGCAGCTCGACCTGGGCCTCCTCGACCACCTCGGGCGATAGCAGCATAGCGGCCAGTACGTTGGCCTCTGCATCTTGGTTTTGGGGAAGACCCAACTTGGAGCCACGGTCCTCGACCGTCAGCCCTGTCTCCCTATCGTCGTATGCCATGAGCATCCTCATTCATATCGCTTGCGGGCATCCATAGTATCAGCCACGGTCCCAAAACGGGCCGCACGCCGCCAATCATCACCGAACGAAACGGATGAACGGTCCCTCATTTGGGACTTCACCGCAACGCCTGCCATGGCGCTCGCTGAGCGTAGAAAACAAAAGGGCGCCCTGGTCTCCCAGAGCGCCCTTCTTAGAACAAGATTGTTGCGTCGCAGCAAATGCTACTCGGCAGCAGCCTCAGTCTCGACCTCGGCGGTCTCGGCCTCGGCGACCTCAGCGGTCTCCTCAGTCTCAGCCTCGGCAGCGAGCTCCTCGGCGGTAACGCCAACGAGAACGACAACCTCGGCCTTGATCTCGCGGTACAGCGAGATGGCAACGGTGTGGGCACCGGCAACCTTGATGGGCTTACCGAGCTCGACGCGCTTGCGGTCGATGTCCATACCGAGCTGAGCCTTGATGGCGTCAGCGATCATAGCGGCGGTAACGGAGCCAAAGAGGATGCCCTCGTCGCCGACCTTGACGTCAACGGTGACCGTCTTGCCCTCGAAGGCAGCCTTGGTCTCGTTGGCGGTAGCCAGACGGACGGCCTCGCGCTTGGCGATGTTGTTGCGACGCTCGTCAAGCTGCTTAAGGTTGCCCTTGGTGGCGGCAACAGCGAGCTTCTTGGGGAACAGGAAGTTCTCAGCGTAACCCTGAGCGACCTCTACGACGTCACCCTCGCCGCCCTTGCCCTTGATCTCATCGAGAAGAATAACCTTCATGATGCGTCTCCCTTCTTAGCCGCGGTCGCGGTTGCCACGAGAGGAAACCACGGGGACAGTGTACGGCAGGAGAGCCATCTCGCGGGCGCGCTTGATGGCGTTGGCGATGTCATGCTGATGCTGCGTGCAAGCGCCAGTGACGCGACGGGGCTTGATCTTGCCACGGTCGGTCATGTACTTACGGAGAAGCTGAGTGTCCTTATAGTCGATGAACTCAGTGTTCTCCTTGCAGAACTGGCAGTACTTACGACGCGGCTGACGTGCAGAAAAATCATTAGCCATGTCAAAATACCTTTCGTTTGGCAACTTCGGCGAACCGAAGCCGCCTCTCACTCAAAAATAGGTGAACAGCCCTTAAAACGGGATGTCCTCATCGTAGACGTCGACCGCGGGCGGCGTAGCCACCGGTGCGGCAGGACGCGGTGCGGGCGTCGCAGGGGCTGCGGGGGCGTAACCGCCCTGATCGTAGCCACCCTGGCCACCGCGGGAGCTCATAAACTCGATCTCATCGACGATGACCTCAAGCTTGCTCCGGCGCTGGCCGTCGCGCTCCCAAGAGCTGTAGCGCAGCTTGCCCTCGATCGCGACCTTGTTTCCCTTTGCCAGGAAACGGCTCACGGCCTCGGCGCGCGTGCCGAACATGGTGCAGTCGACAAAGTTGGGATAGTCCTCCCACTCGCCAGTCTGCGGGTTGCGGCGACGATCGTTCACGGCTACGCCAAAGGACAGAACCTGGGTTCCGCCGGCAGTGGCGCGCAGCTCGGGATCACGCGTGAGGTTACCGGTGATGTTCACTCGATTGATGCTCATAACTCACTACTTCCTCTTGGGGCACAAGCCCAGTCCAAAACGACAGTCTTACTCCTGGTCGTCGCGACGGACGATCATGTGGCGGACCACAGCGTCGGTGATGCGCAGGACGCGATCAAGCTCGGCGATCTGGGTAGGATCTGCGTGGAAGTTGATGAGGGTGTAGTCACCATCGGTGAGGTCGTTGATCTCGTAGGCGAGCTTGCGCTTGCCCCACTCGTCAACGGAGTCGACCTTGCCAGCGCCCTCAGCGATCGTGGTATCGATACGCTTCATAACAGCGAGACGAGTCTCGGGGTCGAGCGACGGGTCAACAAAGAACAGCAGTTCATAAGCCTTCATATTGTCACCTCCTCTGGGCAAATGTGGCTTCAGGTCGTGAAGGTGCGCCTGAAGCAGGAAAAGACTTGGTAATAATATCTTTCAACCTCCCAGGCTGCAAGAATATGCAGCTACAACCTCATGACCTCCACATATGTCCATACTCACACGGCACTTCATGCGTCTTCCAACCAAATGCTGACCAAATGCTTGACGGATCTGTGGACAAGATACGGCGCCACGGGGACAAACCAAATCAAACTGCAGGTCAGCAATTGCAAGGCTGTGGTCGCAAAATGCATACCAGTGGCTCACAACACCGTTCAAAGATTTTTAAAATTGCTGCCACGTCGTTTATAAATACCTATTTTGAACAATTTGCTGCATGCTGCCATGCTGGTCAGAGCCCGTTTTTGGCCTCCTAGATCCCGTCACGAAGCCAAGCGTTTCAAAAAATGCCAAGTTTTCTGTTTGCACTTTGCGATTCCTCGTGTATACTGACTTTCGCATTTAACGGAGAGTTGTCCGAGTGGCCGAAGGAGCACGATTGGAAATCGTGTAGGCGTCAAAAGCGTCTCCAGGGTTCAAATCCCTGACTCTCCGCCAGTTAATTCCAAAGCAGGCCTTTGAGCCTGCTTTGTTTTTACCCCACGCGGAGGGGTGGCAGAGTGGTTGAATGCGGCGGTCTCGAAAACCGTTTGGCCTGTATAAGGTCACGAGGGTTCGAATCCCTCCTCCTCCGCCATTTTGCTTGAGAAAGCTCCCAACAATGGGAGCTTTTTTGTTATCGAGTCATGTTCAAGCAAATACGGCGGAGGAGGAGGGATTCGAACCCGTCAGGGCGCGGAGCGTAAAGAAAACGCGCCAGCGGCGCGTTTTTAGCGCAGCGCGGTCGGCGCCAGCCGACCGGATAAATTTTGAGCTTCGCTCAAAATTTGGACATCCCTCCTATTCAACCCGCGCCCGTATCACGTTCGATCCCGGCCCAAAATCACAAATGTGTACACCACCCTCCAAAACCGACATTTTTCGACATCTTTGGAGGCTGACGTGCACGTTTGGTGCTTACGCCCGCGCCCAGTCCCGACCGTTTGCCGAGGAATGAGGGCGCGATGCCCGCCAACCATGTACTATGTACGGGCATTGTCTAAACTCGCAACTCAAAGGACCCCATCTTGCCCGTCGTCGCCGCTATGACCGTTACCTCACATGCCTCGGATGCCATGGTCGCTATCCCCTTTTGGCTCGAGATGTTCGCTGTTGTCGCGGCATCGATCTCGGGCGTGCTGGTCGCGCGCGAGCATAAGCTTGACCTGGTGGGCGCGGTCGCACTCGCGGTGGTCTGCGGTCTGGGCGGCGGTCTTTTGCGCGATATGACACTGCAAGTGGGCAACGTCTACATCCTCAACCAACCGATGGCGCTGCCGCTCTCCATCGCCACGGCGGCCATCATCTACATCTTCCCGGCAATCGTCGATAAACCCGAGAAACTCATTCCCCTGCTCGACATCATCTCGGTCGGCATCTATGCGGCAACTGGCGCAGACAAGGCGCTGGTCTACGGCTTTGCGCCGGCGGTGTGCATCATGATGGGCTTCTTCACCGCGGTGGGTGGCGGCATGTTGCGCGACGGCTTTATGGGCGTGGTTCCGGGCATTTTCCAACGCACTAACTTTTATGCCATCGCGGCCATCGCCGGATCGGCAAGCTATGTAAGCCTCGTCATGAGTGGCTTGGTCAGCAATGTCGCCGCGCTAGTCGTATGCGTTGTCGTGACCATGGGTCTGCGCTGGCTCTCGCTGCGCTTTGACATCAAAAGCCCCACCGAGGACGACATCGCACGTTTTTTGCATCGCAAAAAGTAGACAGCACGGCACAGCCCTCCGAAATGCAACCGAGAGGTTCTTTTAGAGCACCCGCGCGTTGGGTACGCTGTTAGATACATGTCGAGTATCTAACGAAGGATTCACTATGCCTTGCAACCTAGCACCGTCGTCCCGGCGCCGTAAAGCGCGTGGCCGCATCGCCCTCCTGTTCGCACTGATTGTGCTTGCGCTGACCGTACTTCCCACGGCTTCGTTCGCCGGCACAGACACCGCCGGCAACGTACTCACGACCGACGAAGGCTCCACCCCGTCCGGGGTCGAAGGCGACCTGTACTGGGCCGGTCAGAGCCTCAACCTGGACGACACCTCCATCGGCCGCGATATCATCGCGGCGGGCGAGACCCTCTCGATTCGCGACTGCACCGTGGGTGGCGCCGTTCGTCTTGCGGCACGCACCATCGACATCGCCAAAACCACGATCGATGGCAGTGTTACAGTGGCCGGTCAGCACGTTGTACTCAACGCCGACAGCACCGCCAGCTGTTTCTATGCGATAGGCGAGACGGTTGCCCTGCGCGGTTCTACCAAGTCGGCAGTGCTCGCGGGCGACACCGTGACCATCGATGGCACCGTCGACGGCGATGTCGAGGTTTGGGCCGAAAAGCTCATCTTGGGTAAAAACGCACACATCACCGGCACCGTGAACGCGCATGTTTCCGAGGACCCCGAGCGCGCCGCAGGAGCCGAGGTCGGCGCGCTCAAGATCGACCGCACCGAGAACGAAGATACTTCCACCCTTAACGATATCGTCGGCGGCATCGTCGCCGCAGCGCTCTCGACCTGCTTTATCGCCCTGTTGCTCGAGCTCGTCTTTCCGCGTGCGACCGCCAGCGCCGCCGGAATGCTCCACCAACGCCCCACGCCCCTGTGGGTGAGCGGTCTTCTGGGTACGATTGCTGTCGTCCCCGCCGTCCTGCTGCTGATTATCTCGATTGCCGGCCTGTCGCTTGCCGGAGCCCTCTTGTGCGGCGTTATCGGCATCGCGTTGGTGTCGAGCGCCTTTGCGGGGTGCGCGATCGCCCGCATGATCGGACACAACCAGAACCGCTACGCCATGGCAGCCGTCGGCGGTGTGGCCGCAGGCGCCCTCACAGGACTTCCCCTCATCGGCGACTTCATCAGCGGCGTGGCATTTGTCTTTATGCTCGGCTACGTTATCCAGATCATCTGGCGCAACGCCCACCTCAAGCCCCAACAAGCCTCCAACACGCCAGGACTCCCCACCGCCTAGCCGCCAACCACCACAAAAGGGCCAGGCACCTTTGTGGTGGCGCAAAGCAACCTGACCCCATTGAAACAAAAAGGGCGCCGACCATTGCGGTCGACGCCCTTTCTTATTGGCGGTTATAAGCCCCAGCACTTATTTGTTGACCTGGCCAGCGCGGACGGCTGCCTTCTTGCGGTCGGTGGCGTTGAGCAGACGCTTGCGCAGGCGGATGTTCTTAGGAGTGATCTCCACCAGCTCGTCGTCAGCGATGTACTCCAGCGCCTCTTCCAGCGAGAAGGTGCGAGGCGGCACCAGCTGGACGGAGATGTCGGAGGTCGAGGAACGCTGGTTGCCCAGGTTCTTGGTACGGGCGATGTTGACGACCATGTCGCCGGCCTTGCTGCGCTCGCCCACGATCATGCCCTCGTAGCACTCGGTACCCGGCTCAACGAACAGCTGGCCGCGCTCCTGCAGCGTGCCCAGAGCGTAGGCAACGGCCTTCTCGGTGGTCATGGAGATCATGGCGCCGTTCTGGCGATTGCCGATCTCGCCGGCGTAGGGGCCATACTCCAGGAAGGTGTGGTAGAACACGCCCTCGCCGTGGGTGACGTTCATAATGCGGTTCTTAAGACCCATGATGCCGCGTGTCGGGATCTTGAACTCAAGATGGGTCACGATGCCCGAGGTGTCCATGCTCGTCATGATGCCACCGGAGGTGCCGAAGACCTCGACGACCTTGCCCGAGTACTCGTCCGGGCACTCGACGACGGCCTGCTCGACAGGCTCCAGCTTGTTGCCGCTCTCGTCCTTCTTAAACAGAACGCGGGGACGGCCGACCTGGAACTCAAAGCCCTCGCGGCGCATGGACTCCATCAGGACGGACAGGTGTAGAATGCCGCGGCCCGAGACCTCGACGCCGCTCTTGTCCTCGAGCTCCTCGATCTTCATGGTCACGTTGTTCTCGGCCTCGTTGAACAGGCGCTCCTTGAGCTGACGGGCACCCACGATGTCGCCGTCACGGCCGACGAGCGGGGAGGTCGAGGCCTCAAAGACGATGGACAGGGTCGGCGGGTCGATCTCAATGGGCTCGAGCTCGACGGGATGCTCGGGGTCGGTGTAAACATCGCCGATATCGGTGCGGTCGATACCCACGACAGCGGCGATATCGCCGGCGCCGACTTCCTGGCACTCGGTGCGGCCCAGGTAGTCGAAGGTGAAGAGCTGCTTGACGGTAGCGGTGGCGCTGGAGCCGTCGTTCTTGACGACCAGAATCTGGTCGCCCTGGTGAATGGCGCCGGAATACACGCGACCGATGCCGATGCGGCCGACAAAGTTGGAGTGGTCGATGGTCACGCACTGCATGGCCAGCGGGGCGGTCTCGTCAACCTCGGGCGCAGGCATATCGTCGATGATCATATCGAGCAGCGGGTACATATCCATGTTGCCGTCGTTGGGGTCGAGGCGGGCAAAGCCATTCATGGCGCTGGCGTAGACCACGTGCTCCATGGCGAACTCGAGCTGGTCGTCGGTGGCGCCCAGGTCGGCCATAAGGTCGAGGCAGTCGTTGTAGGCCTTCTCGGGGTTGGCACCCGGACGGTCGATCTTGTTGATGACGATCATGATCTTGAGGCCGGTGTCGATAGCGTGACGCAGCACAAAGCGGGTCTGGGGCATGGGGCCCTCAAAGGCGTCGACCAGCAGCAGGGCGCCGTCGGCCATACGCAGCACACGCTCGACCTCGCCGCCAAAGTCGGCATGGCCCGGGGTGTCGATGACGTTGATCTTGACGTCCTTGTACTCGATAGAGATGTTCTTGGCGAGAATCGTGATGCCGCGCTCGCGCTCCTGGTCGTTAGAGTCCAGGACGCGGTCCTCGACCTGCTGGTTGGCACGGAAGGCGTCCGTGGCACGCAGGAGCTTGTCAACCATCGTCGTCTTGCCGTGGTCGACGTGGGCGATGATGGCGATGTTCCTCAGATTGTCTACGCGCATGTAGTTCCCCTATCTTCTATCCATATACAAACGGCACGCGTATGCGACCCACCCAGCAATGCAACGCTCGGCGGGAATATTGAGCCTTTTACCGAAAACTCGTTTATTTTAGCGATTTTAGATGAGAGGGGTTTCCTCACCTGCAGGTTCAGGGTCGCTCCACATAAAACCATCGCCGGCACCCATGCCCTCATACAGCACATATGCCGAAAAGCCGCTCTCGAGCGTGGTTTCGAAGAAGCTCACGAGCAGGGCGTCGTGATAGCCGCCGTCAATCTCGACGCAGCCGGTATAGCCGATGGCATAGCGGGCGATACGGCCCAGGCCCTCATCCTTAAGGCCCATCTTGTGCTCGGAGATAAAGTTGGTGGCAGCCTCCAGGCACGCCTCTTCGCCGTCCTCGTCGAGTGCCGCCAGATAGCGGTTGGAAGCAGCGTCCTCGATCGCCACAACTACGCCCGGATTCTCGCCGGCGGCAAGGTCGTCCAAGAACGCACCAATCAGGTCACACACCATGGCGTCGAGCTCGGCGGAGACGTTACCGGCGTCCTGCATATCCTGTGCCATCTCTAGACCTTCCCATCGAATCCGGCGTCGTTACAGTTCTTGTGCCTCGGCAGCGATCTTGGCGGCGGCGTCGCGGGCGCGCACCATATCCATCGCGCGCTTGTCGAGTACCTTGATCTGGCTGGTCAGCATTACTGCATCGACCACACCCCAGATTACCAAGCCTGTTGAAATCGAAAACCCAAGCGCACCAACTGTACCACGAAGACGAGAACAGATTACCGCGACAAGGGCGGAGATGATAACCATCTTGATATAGGAGCCGCGGCGCTCGCGAAGCGTGCGGGCCTGCGTCACATAGGCGATGCGAGCCGCCTCGGATGCCTCCGAGCGCATCTGGGCTTCACGCGCGATGGCGGCCGCTTCAGCCGATACGCGGGTACCCATCAGCGACCTCTCCGCTCGCGTACCAGACATTTAGAAATCATCGGGGGAGAGCGTATGGACGAACTCGTCGAACTTCTCGAACTCTTGCTCGTCGTCAACTTCCTCGGCATGGGCAGAAACGGTACCCAGGCGATTCATGATGTCGTCCTCCACAAACATGGGGGCATTACTGCGCACGGCAAGGGCAATGGCGTCACTGGGGCGGGCGTCAACCTTGCGCTCGCCACCATCGACCAGCACGACAATCGTCGCATAGAACACCGGCGGCTCGGCGCGAACGATCTCGATGCGCTCGAGCTTGGCGCCCAGGGCATCGACGGTGTCAAGCAGCAGGTCATGCGTTATCGGGCGCTCGGCGCGACCGTTATCGATGCCACGGCTAATGGCCGCGGCCTCAAACGAGCCGGTCTGAATGGAAAGCGAACGCAGGGGTGCCGTCGAATCCGACTTGCCGCAGCGCTCGCGAAGCACGATAAGCGATGGCACGGGACCGGCGGCCATGACGATGGTCTCTATGTCGACACGAACCATGGAACACCTCCGGTACATAGCGGTTAACACACGGCAGGGTCGCCGCATTGAATAGCTATACTACCCAATCTTTCGCCCAGCACACAAAATCAAAGTAGTTAATTTGGGACGGGGCTATTTTGACTACTCCAGCAGGTAAGAAAAAAGCCCCGAGGAAACCCTCGAGGCTCTTCACAGTTTTGATGGTGGACCTGACAAGATTCGAACTTGTGACCTCCCGGTTATCAGCCGGACGCTCTAACCAACTGAGCTACAGGTCCATCATGGTGGAGGTTAGGGGGATCGAACCCCTGACCTCAGGCTTGCAAAGCCCGCGCTCTCCCAGCTGAGCTAAACCCCCACGGAGACAGTAATAAACACCCCAGCGGCGACTCGGCTCTCGCTGGGGTGTTTATTGCGAAAGAAAGTGGTGGACCTGACAAGATTCGAACTTGTGACCTCCCGGTTATCAGCCGGACGCTCTAACCAACTGAGCTACAGGTCCATCGCGCAAGGGATATATTAGACGAGTCGTTACGCGCACGTCAACAACTTTTTTGAAAATCTTTGAGAGGGGTGGTCGCCGGGCTGACGAGATGGTTTTGGTTTGCTGCTCGGACAGTCCTGCGCAAGACGAAGGCCACATTAAGTGGCCTTCTTTGCGTGCGGAACTCGCGACAAACCAAAACCATCTCGTCAGCCCGGCGACCATGGGGTCCCAAGGTTTTCAAAAAAGCGGTCGGCGCGCAGGTGCGCCGACCGCCGATATATGGGGTCTGATATTTTCTACCAGCTAGGGCCTCTTACTCGTCTAGGAGATCCTCTGGCATGTCGTTGCCGTCGCCTAGGTCGACTGGGGCCTCTTCGGCGTCGGTTGCGGCCTCGGCGCCTTCGCCTTCGGGCTTCTCCTTGGCGGCCGTCATGCGGGCTACGGCGCAGATGCGGTCGTTGTCGTCGACGGTCATCATCTTGACGCCCTGGGTAGCGCGGCCAGTCTGGCTAATCTCATCGGTCTTGACGCGAATGACCGTCGCGCCCTCCGTCACGATGAACAGCTCGTGCTGCGGGCCCACCGTCTTCATGGCCGCGAGGTTGCCCTTACGCTCGGTCATTTGGATGGTGTAGACGCCCTGGCCGCCGCGATTCTGCTCCGGGTAGTCCGCGACCGGCGTGCGCTTGCCGTAGCCGCGCTCGGTGATGACGAATAGATCGCCGTTGCCGTTAGTGACTTCCATGCCCAGAACGCTCACGCCGTCCTTCATACCGATACCGCGAACGCCGCTGGTATCGCGACCGGTGGCGCGCACCTGGTCCTCGGGGAACATAATCGCCTTGCCCGCGGTGGTTGCCATGATGATCTTGTCGCCCTCGCGCACGCGACGTACAGCGAGCAGTGCGTCGTCGTCCCTCAGGTTGATGGCGATCAGGCCGTCGCGGCGGCTACGGTCGTAGGCGCTCATCACGGTCTTCTTGACCATGCCGCTCTTGGTGGCAAACATCAGGTACTCGTCGGCGGGGAACTCGCGGCAGCTGATGACGCTCGCGATCTTCTCGCCCTCTTCGAAAGGCAGCAGGTTGACGATCGCGGTGCCGCGGGCCTGGCGCGTGCCAACCGGCAGCTCGTGCACCTTCAGGCGATAGACCTTGCCCTTGCTCGAGAAGAACAGCACGTACTCGTGCGTGGATGCGATAAACATCTCGTCGATGACATCGTCCTCTTTGAGGTTGACGCCCGACACGCCCTTGCCGCCGCGCTTTTGGGCGCGGTAGGCGGCCACCGGGATGCGCTTGACGTAGCCGGTGTGGGTGATGGTCACGACCATGTCCTCGTCGGCAATCAGGTCTTCGACGTCCAGGTCCTTCTCGACATGGCTGATCTCGGTGCGGCGCTTGTCGCCGAACTTCTTGGAGATCTCGCGCATCTCTTCCTTGATGACGCCCAGGATTTTCTCCTCGTGCGCCAACAGGTCCTCGTAGTAGGCGATGGCGCGGCGCAAGCCGTCCAGCTCTTCCTGAATCTTGTCGCGCTCCAGGCCGGTCAGGCGGCGCAGCTTCATCTCGAGGATGGCCGTGGTCTGCTCGGGCGTAAAGCCAAAACGCTCGATCAGGCGACCGCTGGCCTCAGAGTCGGTCTGCGAGGAGCGGATGATGCTGATGACCTCGTCGATATGGTCGAGAGCCATCAGGTAGCCCTCGAGGATATGCGCACGCGCCTGGGCCTTCTTAAGGTCAAAGCGGGTGCGGCGGGTGACGACGTCGACCTGGTGGTCGATGTAGTGCTGCAGCATCTCGCGCAGGCTCAGGCATTTGGGAACGCCGTTGACAAGCGCCAGGTTGTTGGCGCCGAAGGTCGTCTGCAGCGAGGTGTACTTGTACAGGTTGTTGAGCACGACCTGCGGGATAACGCCCTTCTTGAGCTCGATGACCAGACGGATACCCTTCTGGTTGGACTCATCGCGCATATCCGAGATACCCTCGATGCGCTTGTCGTTGACGAGTTGGGCGATCTTCTCCTGCAGGGTGCCCTTGTTGACCATGTAGGGAATCTCGGTAAAGACCAGGCGGCTACGGCCGGTCTTGGTGGACTCCACATGAGCCTTGGCGCGCACGGTGATGGAGCCGCGACCGGTCTCGTAGCTCTGCTTAATGCCGGCACTGCCCATGATGATGGCACCGGTGGGGAAGTCCGGACCGGGCATGATCTGCATGAGCTCATCGACGGTGGCGTCGGGGTTGTCGATCAGGTAGCACGTGGCCTCGATCGCCTCGGTGAGGTTGTGCGGGGCGATGTTGGTGGCCATGCCGACGGCGATGCCCTGGCTGCCGTTGACCAGCAGGTTGGGGAAACGCGCGGGCAGTGCCTGAGGCTCGGCGAGCGACTCGTCGTAGTTGGGCTGCCAGTCGACGGTGTCCTTCTGCAGGTCACGCAGGAGCTCCATGGCGGGCTTTGCCAGGCGGCTCTCGGTGTAACGCATGGCGGCGGCGCCGTCGCCGTCGATGTTGCCGAAGTTGCCGTGACCGTCGATGAGCGGCGTGCGCATGGAGAACCACTGCGCCAGGCGGACCATGGCCTCATAGACCGCGAAGTCACCGTGCGGATGGTACTTACCGATAACTTCGCCGACCGTCCAAGCGGACTTCTTGTGCGGACGATTGGGGTAGATGCCGCTCTCGTTCATCGCGTACAGAATGCGGCGGTGAACCGGCTTTAAGCCGTCGCGCACGTCCGGCAGGGCGCGCGCCGTGATGACCGACATCGAGTACTCGATGAACGACTGCTTCATCTCGCGGCCGAACTCCGAAATCTGGAGCTGACCGCCGTTGATATCCTCGCCGGCGGAGGCGCCACGGTCGACTTCGCCAAAGCTCTCCTCGAGCTCGGCGTCGTCGTCCTCTTCCTCATCATCGGCATCGGGGTTATAGGCGTCCGGATCGCCGTCCTCGCCCTGCTCAGCACGGGCAAGCAGGCGCTTCAGATCATCGGGCATGCCGGCGTCGCCGGCCTCGTCCATACCCTCGTTATTGTTGATATCGTCTGCCACGTTACCTCCTCATGGTTTGCGTGGTCCATTAGTTCCCTACCACGGAGACGGATTACCGGGAATGCCGGATAACCCTCCTAGGTTTTCCAGGTGCCCCAGGTTGCCCTGAAGGATGAGGGCGCACGCCTTGCGTGCGGCGCCCGAAATCCTGAAGGGCAAGATGGGGTGCCTGGGAAAGCTAGGCGTCAAGGAAACGCGCGTCGTGGGCGTGCTTCTCGATATATTCGCGGCGATAGCCGACCTCGGAACCCATCAGCTCGCGCACGGCGCGGTCCGCCACCACGGCGTCCTCGATCGACACACGCTGCAGAATGCGGGTCTTGGGGTCCATCGTCGTCGAGGCAAGCTGCTTGGGGTCCATCTCGCCCAGGCCCTTGTAGCGCTGGACGGTGTAGCCCTTGCGCTTCTTGGTGATCTTGCCGTCCTTGGCCTTGCCGTCCTCGTCGTTGTCGTCGGGGTTCAGGCCCAGACTCTGGATGGTGTCGCGCAGGATCTCGTCTTCGGGCTGGCGGCCGTTGGGATACACGTAGTGGATCTTGTTGCGCACCTTAATGCCAAAGATGGGCGGGCACGCGACGTACACGTAGCCGGCGTCAATCAGCGGGCGCATGTACTTGTAGAAGAACGTCAGCAGCAGAATGCGGATATGCGCACCGTCGACATCTGCATCGGTCATGATGATGATCTTGTGGTAGCGGGCCTTGGTGATATCAAAGTCGCCGCCGTCGCCGGCGCTCGTCGTGACGCCGCAGCCGATCGCGGTGATGAGGGACTGGATGGTGTCGCTCGAGAACGCACGATGATCGCCCACGCGCTCGACGTTCAAAATCTTGCCGCGCAGGGGCAGAATCGCCTGGATGTCTCGGCGACGGCCGTCCTTGGCCGAACCGCCTGCCGAGTCGCCCTCTACGATGAAGAGCTCGGTCAGCTCGGCATCGCGCACCGAGCAGTCAGCGAGCTTACCGGGCAGCGACGCCGTCTCGAGCAGGCTCTTGCGGCGGGTCGCCTCGCGCGCCTTGCGGGCGGCGTTGCGCGCCTTGCAGGCCTGCTGGGCCTTCTTGACGATCTCACGAGCGGGCTTGGGATGCTCCTCGAGGTAATCGGCAAGGCCGTCGGTCACGATCTTGAGCGTCAGCGCGCGCATATAGGAGCTGCCGAGCTTGGCCTTGGTCTGGCCCTCAAACTGCGGATCGGGCAGTTTGACCGAGATAACGGCCGAAAGGCCCTCGCGCACATCGTCGCCGGTCAGGTTGGCGTCTTTTTCCTTGAGCAGGTTCTGTTTGCGCGCGTAGTCGTTGATCACGCGGGTGAGCGCGGTGCGGAAGCCCTCAAGGTGCATGCCGCCCTCGGGAGTGTAGATGTCGTTGGCGAACGACATGACGTTCTCGCCGTAGCCGCTATTCCACTGCAGGGAAACCTCAACCTCGCCCATCTTGGCCACAGGCGCGTCCGGATCCGATTTGCCCTCGATGTAGATGGGCTCCTTAAAGGCCTCAGGGACGTCCTTGCCCTCGTTGAGGAACTTGACGAAGTCGACGATGCCGCCCTCGTAGCAAAACTCCTCCACGTGGGGAGTCGCCTCGCGCTCGTCGGTCAGCACGATTTTGAGGTTCTTATTGAGGAACGCCGTCTCCTGCAGACGGTTGTGCAGCGTATCGAAATCGTAGATGCAGGTCTCGAAGATCTCGTCGTCGGGCCAGAAGGTGACGGTGGTGCCCGTCGAATCCGAGGTGCCCACGACCTCCATCTTCTTGACGGTCTTACCGCGCGAGAATTCCATCTCGTAGGTGTTGCCATCGCGACGAACCTGAACGACCACGCGCTTGGACAGTGCGTTGACGACGGAGATGCCCACGCCGTGCAGGCCGCCCGAGACCTTATAGGCCGAGTTATCGAACTTACCGCCGGCGTGCAGGATCGTCATGACGACCTCGAGCGTCGGGATCTTTTTAACAGGGTGCTCGTCGACGGGGATGCCGCGCCCGTCGTCGACGACCGTGATGGAGTTGTCGGCGTGGACCGTCACCTGGATCTCGGTGCAGAAACCGGCCATGGCCTCGTCGACGGAGTTGTCAACGATCTCCCACACCAGGTGATGCAGACCGCTGGCGCTCGTCGAGCCGATATACATGCCCGGGCGCTTACGAACGGCCTCGAGACCTTCGAGAATCTTAATCTCGCCGCCATCGTAATCGTTTTCGTTTGCCACACGTCCTCCTTCAGTCAAGAAAATGTGTACAGCCTTACTAGTTTATCGTAAAAAAATACCCTCGGGAACGAGGGTATTTGGCTCTACAAGGCCACCAGATGCGATTTAAGGCTCTTTTTTGCTTTGCACGCCCTTGGCCCACTCGGCACTGGCTCTCATGGCGTTCTCGAGGGCCTCGCGCAGTTTTTGGTCTTCGATGGGCGCCACTTGGCGCTCAATCTCGGTGCGCTCGGCCTCACTTAGGTCGGCGTGCGGGGCCGGCGGGCGCTCGGTCGTCGCCGGGCGCAGGCGCTCCTTGGCGGCGGGTGGCGTGTGACCGGGCGCGGTAGTTTTGAACACCAGGCCGTCCACATGCGCACCGGCGCGCTCCATGCGCGCGCGGATGATCTCGCGCAGCAGCGTCATTTCCTGCGTCCATGAGGGCGAGTCGAGATACACCAGCAGCTCATTGGACTCGGGCAGGTAACGCAGCCCCGTCACATGCCGCCCCTCGCGCGTGCCCGAGCACACCGCATTCCAGGCGCGATAGACCGCACGAGACTCCTCTGCAGCCTCCATCTGCGCACGACGCCTAGGCGTTGCAGCCGCCAGGATGCGCTGGCGCTCTGCGTTCAAAAAGCCACTGAAGGCGACTGTCTCGCTCTCGCGCTCGTAATTAGCACGTCTCACCCATGCTCACCACCTTGGCTCGATCAAGCAGGTCATCGGTAAAGTACCCCAGGTTGGTCGTAGTTATGACCGTCTGGATATCATCGCCGATCAGCCGCAGGAAAGCGCCGCGACGCTCGCCGTCGAGCTCGCTCATCACGTCGTCCAAAAGCAGCAGCGGGGCGGTGCCCAGGACATCGCGAGCCACGGCCACCTCGGCCACCTTCCAGGACAGTACCAGCGTGCGCTGCTGTCCTTGGCTGGCAAATGAACGGGCGGAGCGACCCGCCACGGTGAACTCGATCTCGTCGCGATGCGGTCCCACCAACGTCACGCCGCGGCGAATTTCCTCGTCGGCATGCTCGTCAAGGGCGGCCAGCATGCGCTCGTACGCCCAACCCTTCAGCTCTTCGCGATCCTCGACCTGGGGCAAATCCCCCAGCGTGGACGCATAGGTCACGTTGGCAGCCTCGCCGGACGCCACTTGCCCGTAGGCAGTGTGCACATGGCCCGCCAGCCGGTCGAGTAGGGCCAACCGGTGCACGAGCAGGGCCGAGCCCGCGCGAGCAATCGAATCGTTCCACGCGCCGAGCATCTCGCGACAGCACCAGGTCTCCTTGAGCAGGGCGTTACGCTGGGTCACGCAGCGCCCATAGGTGCTCGCAAGATCGGCATAACGCGCGCTCAGCTGCATGCCAAAGTCATCGAGGGCGGCGCGGCGCACACTGGCGCCTCGCTTAACCATGTCCAGATGGTCGGGGCAAAACAGCACGCTCGGCAGAATCCCGCGCACACCGGCGGCAGAGCATCTCTTGCCGTTGCGACTAAACGAGCGCTTACCGTCCTCCGCGCTCAATCCCATATCAAGCACGCGGCCGTCGCCCTCGAGCCTCAGCTCGATCTTGCACGAGCCCACGCCGTCATGGACGAGCTCGGCTGCGGTCGGATGCCTAAACGAGGCGCCGCTCGTCAGCAGCTGCAGCGCCTCTATGAGATTGGTCTTTCCCGCCGCGTTGGGTCCCGCAAGTATCGTCACGCCCTCGTCCAGGGCAAGGCGATAGCTATCGAAGCTGCGGTAGTGCGCGACGGAAAGATCGCGGGCGAACATGGTCATGGCGCAGCGCTAGATGCGGACCGGCATGACCAGGTACAGGTAGTTGATCTTGTCGTAGGACTTGAAGATGCCCGCCTGCGAGTAGCTCTTGAGCTCCAGCGTGATCTCCTTCTCCTTGGACAGGGCATTGAGGCAGCCGAAGATGTAGTGGTAGTTGAAGGCGATGGTACCCGACTCGCCCTCAGCCTCGACATCGATCGTCTCCTGCGCAAGGTCCTGGTCATTGGAAATGGAGGACAGGCCCATCTGCCCGTTCTCGACATCGATCTCGAACTTGACGGCGGGGTTGGCGCTCGCGATAACGGCCACGCGCTTGAGGGCGGCGTTAAAGGCGGCGACATCGATCTTGACGCTCGTCACGCACGAATCGGGGATGAGCTGCTTGTAGTTGGGGTACACGCCCTCGATGCGACGCGACACGTAGGTGGTGTTGCCGGCCTCGAAGACGACCTGGGTGTCGGTAGCCCCGATCATGATGGTCGCCTGGCTGGCCATGATGTTCAGCGCGTCGTTAAAGGCGTCAGCCGGAACGTTGAGCTCAAAGGAGCCCTCGAGGGTCGAGGTCTCGACCTGCGTATCGCACACGGCCAAGCGGAAGGAATCGGTCGCCACCAGGCGTACGGTGTTGTTCTCGACCTTCATGTGCACGCCGCCCAGGATGGGGCGAGCCTTGTCGGTCGAGGTGACGCGCCACACGCGGCCGACCATTTCGGACAAGACATCGGTCGGCAGCTCCACGGCACTCTCGATGGCATAGGCCGGAAACTCGGGGAAGTCATTGGCATCGAGCGTGTTCAGCCTAAAAGAGCTCTTCTCGCAACCAATCAGCACCTGGCGCTCGGACAGCTCAAAGGTGACCGGGGCATCGGGGAGGGTCTTGGTGATATTGGAGAGCATCTTACAGGGGATAACCATCTCGCCCTCTTCTTCGACATGCGCCGCGATGCGATGACGGATCGAGATAGTGTAGTTAGAGGTCTGGAATTCCAAGATGCCGTCTTGGGCCTTAACGAGCACGCCCGACAGGATGGGAAGGGTGGATGCCGAAGCGACACCCTTCATAACGACGCCGATGGCTTGTGTAAGCGAGCTCTGGCTGACGGTGAACTTCATCTTTTAATACCTTTCTATAGATATAAATATCTTAATAATAGTAATAGCACTGACGAAACTGTTGATTACTCCCAAAGACGCAGGTCAGACCAAGAAAGAGAATCGACAGCAACCTGTGTGCAACAGGGGTGGTTTTCCACGTTCAAAACCTGCGCAAAACTTTTCATCACCGCGGGTTGGGTTTTAGACACCTTATGCCCGTGGTTTCGACAAGTTTTCAACAGGTGTCTCTATTTCCCTACGAGCGCAGTGTAATTTTATCGCGCAGCGACTTGAGGTCTTCGGTGACGGTGCGGTCTTCCTGGATCATCTTCTGGACCTTTTTGTAACTCGTGCTGACGGTCGAGTGGTTGCGGTTGCCAAATTCGGCGCCCACCGCCGTGGTCGTCATCTCGCACATCTCGATGGCCAGGTAGATAGCGATATGGCGTGCTTTGGCGATATTGGCGTTGCGACGCGGGCCGATGAGCTCCTCGTGCGTCACGCCGTACTGCTCTTCGATGACGGACTGAACCGTCTGGACGTTGATCTTTTTGGCCGATGTGTCAAAGTACTGGCTGGCGATGGCGTCGATATCGTCAAAGGTGAGCTCCCCGCCCTCGCGCTCGCGGTCGCCCGCCTCGCCGGCGCAGCGCTCGCAAAAGCTCTCGAGTTCGCGGATGTTGGTGCCCGAGACCTCGGCCATGTGTTTAAAGTGCTCGTCGGTTAGGTGCCCGCCGTCGCCCCCATAGGCCGCCAGCAGCGAGTCGTCGCCTGCCTCGGGAGCGGCGACGATGGTGTTCTCGTAATAGCGCTGCAAGATCTTGTATTTCATTTCGTAGCTGGGCTCTGCGACCAGGCAGAGCATGCCGGCGTTGAAGCGGCTGGTTAGACGCTCGTCCATGCTCAGGTCCTTGGGGGCGCGGTCTGCCGCGATGACGACCTTCTTGTTGTTGCGGATGAACTCGTCCATGAGCTGGAAAAAGTAGTCCACGCTCGCGCGCTTGCCGATGATGTTTTGGATGTCGTCGATGATGAGCACGTCCACGCCGTGGTACGCCTGCATGATGGGGGCGTTGCTCTTCTTTTGGCGGTCGAACTCGGTCATCAGGTCGTCCAGATATGCCTGGGAGTTGGCATACTTGACCTTGATCTCGGGCGACTTTTCGGCGAGCTCGTTTTTGATGGCAAGCAGCAGGTGCGTCTTGCCCAGGCCCGATTTGCCGTAGATGAACAGTGATGTGCACGTGCCCCGCTCGTCCGCGAGGGCGGCAAACTTGAGTGCCGAGCGATAGGCATGGCTGTTCTCGGGGCCGTAGACAAAGTTCTCAAAGGTAAATTTTGAGTTCGCGGCGAGTGGGGCTCCATCCGTATTCTGCTCGGCCGGTACGGTCGGTGCTGGCATGGGTGAAGCGGGGGTCGCAGCTTGCGTGGATTTAGTTGGCGCTCCGCCCTTCATCTGGTTCATCATGCGACGAAAATCATCGGCCGAGAGCGTGTTCTTGATTGCAATGCCCGAATCCGCGCCCGTCGTTGCGTCGTGAGCGATGGGCATGTGCGTGACGGGTGCGTTCGTTGACGTCGCCGCCGCGGTCGGCAACGGTGCCATGGTTTCACGGGAAACATCGCTGTGCTGGTGCTCGATTGTCGGTACGTCGCCTGCGGAGGCCGGCGCCGCCGGGGAAGCAGCGGGAGCCGTGGCGGATTCCGTCGCGGCGCCTTGCGGTGCCACGATGTCGAGCGCAATCGGTGCAAAGGCGATTTCTTCCAGATAGGCCTCAATAGTCGGCTGATGCTTTTTGAGCTGCGCGATGGCAAAGCGCGAGGGGGCCTCGATCGTGAGCGTATCTTCGGTCAGGCTTATGGCGCGCGATTGCCCCAGCATGTTGATGAGGCGTGCATCTTGGCCGTCGCGCTGGCAAAAGGCGATGGCATCCCCCAGGATGATGCTTGCTTCCTCGTCCACTGTCTCTCCCGTTCTTTAGCTCTGAGCTCGCACGCGAGCGGCGCCGAGTTCGGTCAGATGGTATTTCTGGCCATGCTTGATGACCAAGCCGGCCTGCGCCAAGTCATTGAGCGTGCGTGACCAAGTGGGGGCCGAGTTTCCAAACGCCCTCGCCAGATCGGTAGCACCGCACGCTTGATTTTGCGCCAGATAGCCCAGCGCGGCGTTGCCGCGATCGCTTACGAACACGTCCGGTTGTGGCTGCGCATACTGATTTGCTGCATTAGGATACATCATTTGAGCTGCTGGTTGTTGAGAACTCTGCATCGGCGGCATTTGCTGTTGAAAACTTTGAGGCCACTGTTGGTAAGGCTGCGGAGGCATCTGCTGGGCCCAGGGGTTGTACTGCTGCTGCGGCATCTGCTGGTACGGCTGCTGATATCCCTGCTGGTACTGCTGCGGGAACTGCTGGCCATACCCCAGTGGCTGCATCTGCTGATATGGATATCCCTGTTGGTACGGCTGATAGCCCATTTGCTGGCCACCCGGTGCCCCCGTCGCCTGCTGCATTGCTGCTGTATCCTGATCCGCCAGCGGCATGGCCTCTGGCATGTTTGGCGGCATCGACATCGACGCCGCCTGGGGCTCTTGTGTAGGAAGCATTCCGGGCTGCTGCATCTGTCCCACGCGGGGCTGCATCTGTTGCGTTGCCATGGGCTGCTGCGCAAAAGCTCCCGGCAGGGGATATGCGGGCTGCTCCGTCTCGGGCCGCACGGCAGCACCGCGCCCGCCGGCGCGTTCGATTTCCTGCACGCGTTTAGGGTCCAGGCTTACCGTAACCACGGTGCCGTTGCCCATATTGTCCTCGATGGACACGGCCCCGCCGGCGTTTTCCAAATACTCCTGCACCATGGGAAACCCTGCTCCGGTTCCACGGATATAGCGCTTCATCTTGCTGTTTGCGCTGGTAACGCCAAAGTCGAAAGCGCGCTCCTTGTCGTCGATGCCGGGTCCTTGATCAGCAAAGCGGATGGTGTCTCCGCCGTCCAGAATCGAGATGATGGGCTCGGCAAAGTATGCGTGGATAAAGTTTTCGACAATCTCGCGGATGACCATGAGCGAGATGTGGCCACCTTGCTCTTTCATACACTGGTAGACGGTGTTGGTCGTCTCTTCCAAATACGTGCGGACATCTTGCGGATCAATGACGATCACACGCGGTGTCGACAGCATGTCGTCATAGACGGCGATGCGCGCGGCGTACATGGCTTTTGACGCCTGCGTGGTCGTCTGCTCGCCTTCCTTACGCTCTTCGCGCACGCCGGTGATGTGCTCGTTGTCGGGTGCCGGGTCTCCGGAATCGACCATGGTGTAAAAGTCGTCAGACATGCCGCTCGCAATCTTTCAAAAGGTTTCGAACAAATAGTAGCTCACCGTGCAATGTTTCTCATCTTTCGACAACTTTTCAAAACCTGTTGAAAACTTTGGAAAACGGACGAAAAGTTCTCAACATTGCCAACATGACCTGTTGAAAACTCGATGAAATATCGTGAAAAGTTGCCATGCACCGCTAAATCGAGCTCGGCTTATGGGGGAACCGTGTGAACTGCGCAACCTTTTTACCTTTGATTTCTTGACATTTGAACATTGATTTCCCTACAATCTTCAAGCTCACGTGTCTATATCTGCGTCCGCGCCCCCGCGGACACTCGAAATGCAGCAGGAGGAACTTAAGATGAAGCGTACGTATCAGCCTAATAAGCGTAAGCGTGCCAAGACCCATGGCTTCCGTGCCCGTATGGCCACTAAGGGTGGTCGTGCCGTGCTCGCCCGTCGTCGCGCCAAGGGCCGCAAGCGTCTCACTGTCTAGCAGCGATACACACATCTCGCATGAAGACTATTAAGTCTCGGCAAGATTTCGAGCATGTGTTCAGTCAGGGGCGTCGTTTCAATCACCCTCTGATTCGAATGACCATATGTGAATCGGTTGGCGAAGGCGACTCCGGAAGGGTCGCCTTCGTTGGTGCTAAACGGCTCGGTTGTGCTGTCGTGCGCAACCGTTCTAAGCGTGTGATGCGCGAGGCCGCCCGCAGCTGTGGATTTCCCGTTGCGGGTTATGACATCATCTTGTTCGCAACTCCCAAGACGAGGGTTTCTTCGCCTCAGGAGATGGACAATGCATTGCGTTCGCTTATGAAACGCGCCGGCGTTGCCGGGGAGGAGCGATGAGCAATCACGTTTTGCGACGTGTTGCCATCGCTCCTATTCGCATATATCAACAGGTTATTTCGCCCTTATTGCCTGACGCCTGCATTTATTACCCAACGTGCTCGCAATACGCCGTCCAGGCGATTGAGAAGTACGGTGTTTTGAGAGGCTGCTGGCTTGCCGTGAGGCGCATCGCTCGCTGCAATCCCCTGCACGTCGGCGGTTATGACCCTGTGCCCTAGCGGGCACTCGCTATCGGAGGAAAACTTACATGTGGGATTGGATCGTTAACATCCTTTTCGAGCTGCTCAAGCTCATCCAGACCTTTGCGGTCGACTGGGGCCTGTCCATTATCATCCTGGTGGTCATCATCCGTCTGCTGCTGACGCCGCTTATGCTCAAGTCGACTAAGTCGACGGCACGCATGCAGGTGCTGCAGCCCAAGATGCTCGAGATCCAGGAGCGCTATGCCGACGATCCCCAGCGTCAGGCCGAGGAAATGCAGAAGTTCTACAGCGAGAACAAGTTCAACCCGATGGCTGGTTGTCTGCCGCTGTTGATTCAGATGCCTGTCCTGTTCGCCCTATTTACGCTGCTGCGTAACCTGCCGGACTACTTTAACGACGGCACGTTCTCGTTCTTTAATATTCTGCCCGACCTGACCACCACGCCGAGTGCCTCCTTTGCCGATGGCTTTATGGTCGCGCTGCCTGCGCTGGTCTGCCTGATCCTGTTCGCTGTCCTGACCCTGATTCCGCAGCTCTATATGTCGCGCAACCAGACCGGCCAGCAGGCTCAGAGCATGCGTATGATGGCCGTTGTCATGACGGTCATGATGCTTTGGATGGGCTGGAGCCTTCCCGTTGGTGTTCTGCTGTACTACGACGTCTCGTCTGCTTGGCAGGTTATCCAGCAGATTTTTGTGACGCAGAAGGTCATCGACAAGGCGAAGGCCGATGAGGAGGAGCGCCTTAAGAACGCGCCGCTGCAGGTTGAGGTTACTCGTCGCGAGAAGAAGCCGCGCCCGCACAAGAAGAAGTAGTGGGATATCAATCTTATTTAGGTACCTAACTTTTGGAGTACGTTATGTCTGAAGAGATCATCGAGGATATGCTTGAGGAGGTTGCCCCGCAGGTCGCGGGCGATTATCCCGAGATTGCACAGCGCTACAAGGCTGGTGAAGAGCTGACCGACGAGGAGCTCGACACCATTGCCGATGTCGCGATTTCCATCCTGCGTTCCATCCTTTCGCACTTCGATGCCGCCAACTCTCCTATCGATGAGTATGAGGGCGACGAGGGTGAGCTGATTCTGGATGTAACGGCTCCCGACCTTGCTGTTCTCATTGGCCGTCATGGTCGCACCCTTGATGCCCTTCAGGTTATGTTCTCATTGCTGGTGAGCTGCAAGCTCGGCTTTAGGTATCCGGTTGTAGTGGACGTCGAGGGATACAAGAGCCGCCGTCAGGACAAGGTTGCCTCCATGGCTCAGTCTGCTGCCGAGCGTGCCATCCGCACTCATAAGAGTGTTTCGCTTCCGCCCATGAATGCCTACGAGCGCCGACTGGTTCACATTGCACTTCGTGGCAATGACGCCGTCGATACTCATTCTGAGGGTTCTGACCCCGATCGCCATGTGGTGATTGTTGCTCGATAATCTACTCGAGCTTATGCTAAGGGGACGTGGTTTCCACGTCCCCTTTTTTTGTCAAAAGTTCTCGACACACTGATTTTTGTCAGAAAGGAGCTTTCGTTGTTAGTACTTACTGATCAGCAGGCTGACGAGATGTTGAGTCGTCTAACTTCCTATTGCAAAGAGTATTCCTTGAGTGTAACTGATACTGAGCTGAGGAAATGTATTCAACATTTGGATTTGGTTCTGGAAACAAATAAGACAACCAATCTCACCCGTATTCTTAACATAGAAGATGCTGCGGTACTTCATATCCTCGACTCACTTGTTTTGCTCCCCTATATCAATAAGGCTCCTGAGGGAGCTTTGCTCGATATGGGGACAGGTGCGGGCTTCCCTGGTATTCCGTTAACCATAACCATGCATCGTAAAGCTACTTATATTGACTCTGTTGGTAAGAAGGTTGATGCTGTCAATTCTTTTGTTGATGTTCTTGGATTGAAACATGCTCATGCGGTTCATGATCGCCTTGAAGAATATGCTCGAAGCCATAAGAAGCAGTTTTCTGTCGTAACCGCCCGCGCACTTGCCCCTCTACCGATTCTTGTTGAGTATGCTGCTCCGTTCCTCAAAGACGGAGGGCTATTTGTTATCACCAAGGGTAATCCTTCGGATGAGGAGCTTGCTTCCGGCATGTCGGCAGCTAAGATTTGCGGCTTCACTTTGCTTCTGAATGACGCAATCGATTTGCCTGAGGGCTTGGGCCACAGGGAGTTCATTGTTCTTAAAAAGAGTCATCCGGCATCCGTTTCATTGCCTCGTGCAAATGGCATGGCAAAGAAGAATCCGCTTGCCTAGATGTTTCACGTGAAACATAATGGATACTAACAACTTGCAGTGTTTCACGTGAAACATGGCGGTTGATATCGAATCGGAATGTTTCACGTGAAACATCCTCCGTTTGACAGCTTTAATACACACCAGGAGGGACCGTGGGATTTCGCGACGTTAAGCGTTCTAAGAGCGCAAAAGACACGCGTATCATTGCAATCATCAATCAAAAAGGCGGCGTCGGTAAGTCAACGACGGCTGTGAACCTTGCAGCAGCACTGGGTGAGCAGGGTCGTAAGACACTGATTGTCGATTTTGATCCGCAGGGAAACAGCACCAGTGGATTTGGAATTGAAAAAGAAGACCTTGATCGCTGCATCTATGATGCATTGTTGAATGATGTGCCGGCAGAATCGCTTGTTCTTGATACAAATTGCAAAAAGGTATTCGTAATTCCAGCTACGATTCAGCTTGCAGGTGCCGAAATTGAGCTCGTAAGCGCAATTGCTCGTGAAACCCGCCTCAAAGATTTGCTTGAGCCGATTCAGGACGAGTTCGATTTTATTTTCATTGACTGTCCTCCTTCGCTCGGCCTGCTTACTATCAATGCCTTGACCGCAGCAGACAGCGTTTTGATTCCGATCCAGTGCGAGTACTACGCACTCGAGGGCGTTACGAAGCTGCTAGAGTCAATGAAGATGGTCAAATCACGTCTGAACAAGGGCTTAGACACCTATGGTGTGCTTATGACCATGTATGACTCGCGTACTTCTCTATCGAATCAGGTTGTTGAGGAAGTTCAATCGTACTTTGGTGATAAGGCATTTAAGACGCTAATCCCCCGTACGGTTAAAATCTCCGAAGCTCCGTCTTTTGGAGAACCGGTAATTACCTATGCACCTCAAAATAAGGGTGCAAAAGCGTATATGAACCTTGCAAAAGAGGTGATCAAGCGTGCCTAGTGTAAAGAAACGTGGCGGATTGGGACGTGGACTCAATGCTTTGGTCTCAGAGGCCGAGTATGAGACCGGTGGTTCTGCTGTATCTGCTTCAAATGCCGCATCTGTAACAAAACTACCTATTGAGGATATCGTTCCCAACCCTAATCAACCGCGAATTCATTTTAATGAAACTGAACTTCGCGAGTTGAGTGAGTCAATCCAAGAGCATGGCGTTTTGCAGCCGCTCTTGGTTCGCAAGCATGGAAACGGCTATGAGATTATCGCTGGTGAGCGTCGTTACCAGGCGTCAAAGCTTGCTGGTCTTGAGGAGCTGCCTGTCATCATTAAAGATGTTAATGATGAAGAGATGCTGGCTCTTGCTCTTATCGAAAACCTTCAGCGTTCTGATCTGAATCCCGTCGAAGAGGCTAAGGGCTATCGCCAGCTCATTGATGCCAGCGGTATGACCCAGGAGGCATTGTCGAAGGCAGTAAGCAAATCACGCTCTGCAATTACAAATTCGTTGCGCCTTCTTGATCTCCCTGAAGTAGTTCAGCAGATGATTTTTGAGGGTAAACTTACTGCTGGTCATGCACGTGCGATTCTTGCAGTTCCCTATGAGGATGCTCGAATTCGACTTGCAGAGAAGGTTGTTGCGGAGGGCCTTTCCGTAAGAGCGACAGAAAATCTTGCTCCATTGTTTTCTGCCGGAGAGACGCCTAAGACGCCGAGGCCTGCAACGCCTCAGTCTTTTAAAAAGGCTGCGCGTGTACTTCGTCAGGTATTTAATACCAACGTGCGCGTGAAGAGCTCGCGTGGAAAGAATAAGATTGAGATTGAGTTTAAAGACGAGGAAGAGCTCTCTCGTATTCTTGGTGAAATGATTCAGTTTGATCAAGGAGGCCACGATGAGGAATAAGATTATTACTGCGATTGCGTTGGCGACGACTGTCGCGGCTGGTGCCTTTGCTGGCTTTAAGATCGCGACAGACGATGAACTTCGAGGTCGTTTGCTTCGTAGTGCGCATGATATCGTTGATACATCCAAGAAGAAAATGGATGTTATGACAGAAGATGTTGCCATGCGCACTGCTCAGGTAACGAAAAATCCTAAGATTAATCAAGGTTGGGTTAGCAACCAATGGGAAAATGTAGGCTATTAGGTACCTAACAATTACCCTGCATATTTTGAGCGCCCCTTGTCTGATTGAACTGCGCCCCAATTCTTGGACGGGCTAATAAGCGGCCTACGCCGCACATAGG
>CAJLPI010000011.1:0-72973 GCA_905208535.1 uncultured Collinsella sp.
GTGGCTATGGCGATCGCGGTGGCAACCGTGGCGGCTTCGGCGGCAACCGCGGTAACGACCGCGGCGGTCGCGGTGGCGATCGTGGCGGCCGCAACGGCGGCGGCTTCCGCGGCAACCGCTTCTAGGGGTTACGCGGTTCTACGAACCGCGTAACTAGTTGACGCTGCGCCTTTGGTTCCGCCGTTCTGACGAACGGCGGACCGATTGACGCTGCGCGCCTCCCAGAGCGACAATTTGTCATTCAAAAGGCAGGGCATGACCAGAAGGTCTATGCCCTGCCTTTTTCATGCCAACTTGTTCGCTCTGGGAGGCGCTCGCTGTCGTTGTCGAAACATCGGCGTTGTCTTTGTTGCCAGAAGGTAGTCGTTGGTATTCATTGGGGACAGACTTAAATGAGTAGTCATTGGGGATGTTCTTGTTTGGCTAGTCGTTTAAGGACGTCCCCAACGACTGCATAACGTGAGAGTGGATAATTTCCCGGTTTGGGCCTGTATTCGAGCTCAAAGTGGGAGATTATCCACTCTCGTCTATTAAGTGTCCGAAAATCCGCGCTCGTTTCGATTCCGCCTACATTTGTAGGAACAGTTCGTGGAGGCGGGTGTCTTCGTCGAGTTCGGGGTGGAAGGTTACGCCGAGCTGGTTGTCTTGGCGGGCAGCGACGATGCGACCATCGATTTCGGCTAGGGTCTTGGCGTCGCCGTGGACCTCGACGATGCGGGGCGCGCGGATAAACGTTAGCGGCACTTCACCGTCGATGCCGGCTACCTGCCCCTTGGTTCGAAAGCTGCCGAGCTGCCTGCCGTAGGCATTGCGCTCGACAAGTACATCCATGGTTGCCAAACGCGGCGTGCCCTTATCGTCATGGGCGGCAAGGTCGTGAGCCAGCAGAATCAGGCCGGCGCAGGTGCCCAGGACGGGCAGGCCTTTGGCGATACGGGCACGAAGCTCCTCGAGCATGCCCAGCTCATCAAGCAGCTTCCCTTGAACGGTAGACTCGCCGCCGGGAAGTACCAGACGGTCAAAGTCCTGCTTCAAATCAGCCGCCTGCCTCAGCTCAATACAACGTGCGCCCAGCTCGGATAGTCTTGTCTCGTGCTCGGCAAAAGCGCCTTGGACCGCCAACACGGCGACCGTCTGGTCTGCATAATCGCTCATGTGCGATCCCTTCTGCTGGACTAGCGCCCGCGTTCCTCCATGATGATCTCGATTTCGTCGGCGTTGATGCCCACCATGGCCTCGCCCAGGTCTTCCGAAAGCTCGGCGATGAGTTTGGCATCGGTGAAGTTTGCCACGGCCTTGACGATGGCGGCTGCGCGCTTGGCGGGGTCGCCGCTTTTAAAGATGCCCGAGCCGACAAAGACGCCTTCGGCGCCCAGCTGCATCATCAGCGCGGCGTCGGCGGGGGTCGCTACGCCGCCGGCGGCAAAGTTCACGACGGGAAGCTTTCCCGTGGCATGGACCTCGCGCACCAGCTCGACCGGAACCTGCAGTTGCTTGGCTGCCTCAAAGAGCTCGTCGTCGCGCAGGGCAACAACGTCACGGATCTGCTTTTGGATCTTGCGCATGTGACGCACGGCCTGAACGACGTCGCCCGTACCCGGCTCACCCTTGGTGCGAATCATCGTGGCGCCTTCGGCAACACGGCGCAGCGCCTCGCCCAGATCACGGGCGCCGCAGACAAACGGCACGTCAAACTGGGTCTTGTCGATATGATAGACGTCGTCGGCGGGGGAGAGAACCTCGGACTCATCGATGTAGTCGATCTCGATGGCCTGCAGGATCTGCGCCTCGACGATGTGACCGATGCGGCACTTGGCCATGACGGGGATGGAGACGGCCTCCTGGATGCCCTTGATCATCTTGGGGTCGCTCATGCGCGACACGCCGCCGGCGGCGCGGATGTCGGCCGGGATGCGCTCGAGCGCCATGACGGCGCAGGCGCCCGCCTCCTCGGCGATGCGTGCCTGCTCGGGCGTGGTGACGTCCATGATGACGCCGCCCTTGAGCATCTGCGCGAGCTCGCGATTGAGTTTGACGCGATCGGCCTTGCTGGTCTGTTCTGCCATGGTTGCTCCCTTGGTTGGCATGTGCATTGCTTGACGGAACATCCTATCGGGGAGCTGGGTATGGCGAAATACTCAGTTTTCGAGATAATTACAAGGTCAGACTAATACCAGAATGAATGACTTAATAAGGTCAGGTGACAAACTCATGCTTGACTACAATTTGGAAAAACGCGGCGAGGCATCGCTTTATGAGTATGTTTACCAGCAAATTCGCGATGATATTGTTGCTGGCCGTATTGCGGCGGGGGAGCATCTTCCGTCTAAGCGCGCCTTTGCCAGTCATCTGGGAATCAGTGTCATTACTATCGAGAATGCATATAGCCAGTTGCTTGCCGAGGGCTATATTTGCTCAATGCCGCGTCGTGGCTACTACGCTTGCGAACTTCCGGATGCACCGGTTTTGGCTTCGGCTGCGGAGGACATCGACCGAGATGCTGTCCCTGTTGGTCCCAGCGCGCATGATGCCATGGGGCAGGCAGAGCGATTCGACGCACTTTCTCCTTCCGCTTTGGAGGCGGCGCGGCTTTGGCAAAGTGCGCTACGGGCGACGCTGACGTCCGAAGACGAACGTGAAATCTTTTCGCCCGCACCGGCGCAGGGCACCGCTCGACTGCGACGTGCGATTGCGCACCATCTGCGCGGGACAAGGGGCATGAATGTCAATCCCGACAATATCGTTATCGGTGCGGGCGCCCAGCTGCTCGATACCATGTTGGTTCAGTTGCTTGGCGCGGACAAGGTGTATGCCGTCGAGGATCCAGGCTATTTGCGCTTGACGCGCATCTATCAGGCCATGGGTTGCGAAGTGCGGCATGTCCCGTTGGATGCTGAGGGCGTGGACTTGAGCGCGCTGCAGAAAACCGGGACCGATGTCCTTCACCTGATGCCGTCTCATCAGTATCCGACCGGTCTTGTGACGAGCATTGCACGTCGCTATGCGTTGCTGAGCTGGGCCGCCGAGCGGCCAGGTCGGTATCTCATCGAAGACGACTTTGATTGTGAGTTTCGCCTTGCCGGCAAGCCGATTCCCGCGCTCGCGTCGATCGATGCCGCCCAGTCGGTTATCTACACCAACACGTTTTCGAAGAGCCTTTCATCGGCGTTACGTTTGGCGTACATGGTGCTGCCCGATGAACTAATGGAGAGGTTTAAACGCAACCTTGGTTTCTACGCCTCGTCGGTAAGTTCTGTTGATCAGGTTGCCTTGGCGCGTTTGCTGGAATCGGGTGATTACGAGCGACATGTGAACCGCGTGCGCGTTCGTGCTCGTGGGGCGCGTGATGGCCTGGCGGCGCTTGTACGGAAAGCGTTTCCGGCAGGGGAAGTCTCGATCGAGTACGCGGACGCCGGCCTTTACTGCACTGTTGCCCTGGCCGAGGACAAGGCAGGGGAGAGTTTCGCGAAGGCTCTCGCTGACGCTCGTATTTCCTATGTCAACATCGCCGATTGCCTGTGGACGGGTGATCGGGCATCGACTAAGAACGCTCCATCTCGCGTCCTCATACAATACGACGACCTGAGCTCTCAGTCGCTCAGTGTTCTTCAGGAGCAACTGCAATAAGCCAACGAAAAGGCCCGAACCAATACGGTCCGGGCCTTCTTCGAGCTAGAGGTTATGTCTCAGGCAGTTGGCTTAGCCAAAGTAGCGCTTGAGCAGGCCGGCGAAAGCCTTGCCGTGGCGAGCCTCGTCGCGAGCCATCTCGTGCACGGTGTCGTGGATGGCATCGAGGCCAGCGGCCTTGGCGCGCTTGGCAAGATCGGTCTTGCCGGCGGTGGCGCCGTTCTCGGCCTCAACGCGCATTTCGAGGTTCTTCTTGGTGGAGTCGGTCACGACCTCGCCCAGGAGCTCAGCGAACTTGGCGGCGTGCTCGGCCTCCTCGTGGGCAGCCTTCTCCCAGTACAGGCCGATCTCGGGATAGCCCTCGCGATGAGCGACGCGAGCCATGGCCAGGTACATACCGACCTCAGAGCACTCGCCCTCAAAGTTGGCGCGCAGATCGGCAACGATGTCCTCGGAGACGCCCTCCATCTTGGCGACGCCCACGACGTGCTCGGCAGCCCACTCGAGCTGGCCCTCCTCCTGCTTCAGGAAGCGAGAGCCGGGAACGCCGCACTGGGGGCACTTGAAATCCTCGGGCAGCTGGTCGCCGTCGAACTCTTCCACATAACCGCAAACGGGGCAAACAAACTTCATGATTCGATCCTTTCGATCGATGGCGATGGTGCGCTCGTCCGGTCCCGTAAGGGCCCTCTCCGGACGTGCGTCTTGACGAGTTCTATTATCCATAAATGAGACCGAATGTGAAGCCTATTAGGAATGATTTTTAATAAAACAATTTAAGCATGTGTAGATGTTGATTGATTAACGATTGCTAGACCTCGTGCGACCTCCGATGAGTACAATCGGTCGAGCAAATGTTGACCAATCAACAAATGAAGGAGCTTCCTTTATGCATCTAGCCCGCCGCGCCTGGTGCCGAACGTATCAAACGGTTTTTCGCATCGCATTGCCGGTGCTGCCCTATACCGAGCCACGCATTTTAGAGCACGCTGAGGAAGTGCCCGCAGTGCTTCAAAAGCGTTCAATACACCATGTTCTTATCGTGACAGATCCCGGCATTGCCCGTCTGGGGCTCACGGCACCGCTCGAGACAGCGCTCGCGTCCAAGGGAATTAGCGCTGCGGTCTATGCCGAAACACGTGCGAACCCCACGGTCTCAAACGTGGAGGAAGCGGCATCTCTGTATCGAGAGAGCGCCTGCCAGGCCATTATCGGCTTTGGCGGCGGTTCGGCCATGGACTGCGCCAAGGGCGTGGGCGCGCGCATCGCGCAGCCAAAGAAGCCCATCAACAAGATGCGCGGCCTGTTGCGTATCCATCGTCGCCTGCCGCTGCTCATCGCCGTTCCCACCACGGCGGGCACGGGAAGCGAGGTCACGCTTGCAGCGGTAATTACCGACGACGAGACGCACTACAAGTATCCCATTAACGACTTTGTGCTGATCCCGCGCTTTGCGGTGCACGACCCCGAGTTTACGCGCGGCCTGCCCGCCTCCATTACGGGGCAAACGGGCATGGACGCCCTGACACATGCCGTCGAGGCCTTTATCGGGCGCAGCACCACGCCCTATACGCGCAAGATGGCGCGCCAGGCGGTGCAGCTCATCCACGACAATTTGCTCGAGGCCTATGAGTGCGGTGGCAACATGCGTGCGCGCCGCAATATGCTTTCGGCGGCGTATAAAGCGGGCGTTGCCTTTACGCGCTCTTATGTTGGATACGTCCATGCCATCGCGCACAGCCTGGGCGGGCGTTACGGGATTCCCCACGGCTTGGCCAACGCCATCATCCTGCCGCACATGCTTCGCGCCTATGACGAAGCTGCTGCTCCCAAGCTCGCCGATCTCGCCCGCATGGCCGGCATTGCGCCGGCTAATGCGCTGGACAACGTGGCTGCTGAGGCCTTTATCGATTGGGTCGACCGCATGAACGCCGCCTTGGGCATACCCAAATATGTGACGGGCATTCGCCACTCCGACATTCCCGAAATGGCGGCGCATGCCGATGCCGAGGCCAATCCCCTGTACCCCGTTCCGCTTTTAATGGACCGTTTGGAACTCGAGCATATGTACGAAGTTGTCGCAGGTGGTATGTTTGAGGGCGAGAACTAGGAGGGTTCATGAACACCGAGGAAATCGCGCACATCGTTGCCGATCAGCGCGCCTATTTTAAGACGCACGCCACGTTTGATGCCGATGCTCGACGTCGCGCGCTCGTGAGCTTGCGCGACACAGTGCGGGCGCACGAAGCCGATATTGCCCATGCGCTCAAGACCGATCTGGGTAAGTCACATGACGAAGCCTATATGTGCGAGATCGGCACCTCGCTTTCCGAGATCCGTCATCAGATTGCGCACGTGGCTCGATGGAGTCGCTCGCGCCTGCGTCCGTGTGACCTCGCCAACGCCGTGAGTGTGTGCAAGACGCAGTCCGTGCCCTATGGCGTCACACTCATCATGGCTCCGTGGAACTACCCGTTTTTACTGACGCTCGAGCCACTCGCCGGCGCCCTTGCCGCGGGCAATACCGTGGTCATCAAGCCGAGCGCCTATGCTCCGGCATCGAGCGCGGTGCTCAAGCAAATCTGTGAAGAGGCATTTGATCCGCGCTTGGTGACGGTCGTCGAAGGCGGGCGTGCCGAAAACGAAGCGTTGCTCGATGAGTGCTGGGACAAGATCTTCTTTACCGGTAGCGTTCCGGTCGGCAAGCTCGTCATGGAGCGTGCAAGTAAAAACCTCACACCCGTGACGCTTGAGCTGGGCGGAAAGAGTCCCTGCATCGTGGATGCGACGGCTAACTTGAAGGTCGCGGCACGCCGTATCGCCTTTGGTAAATGGCTCAACGTGGGGCAGACCTGCGTGGCGCCCGACTACCTGCTGGTCGATACGCGCGTGCACGACGAGCTGCTGGGTCTCATCAAGGAGGAGGCCCGCCGTATGTTTGGAGAGCATCCGCTCGATAACGAGGATTACGGGCATATCGTCAACGCCAAGCATTTTGCGCGCGTGCGCGGGCTGATCGATCCCGATAAGGTCGTGCTTGGAGGCGCCGCGCGCGAGGCTTCGCTCAAGATCGAGCCGACGATTTTGGACGGCGTGTCCCCCGATGACGCCGTGATGCAGGAGGAGATTTTCGGCCCCATCTTGCCGGTGCTGTCGTTTGAGAGCCTAGACGAGGCCGAGACGTTTATTACGGATCGTTCGACGCCGCTGGCCCTGTATATCTTTAGCCAAGACCGTGAGGTTCAGCAGCGCTTTGTGCGTTACGTGCCCTTTGGTGGTGGCTGTGTTAATGACACCATTATGCATTTGGCCACGAGCCATATGGGCTTTGGCGGCATGGGGGCGAGCGGTATGGGACAGTACCATGGACGCGAGAGCTTCGATACGTTTAGCCACAAGAAGAGCATCGTGAACAAGGCAACGTGGCTGGACGTGCCGTTCCGCTATGCCCCTTACGCAAGCTGGAAGCACAAGTTCGTGCGCATGTTTGTGCATTAGAATCAGATGACATAGGGATAAACAAAGTGGCCGCCCCCGCATAAGCGAAGACGGCCATTTCTCACGATGAAAACGTGTATCGGAGTTGGCAAGACCCGCTGCCACGGGTGCCATCCGTGTTCCTATCTTATCCGCAAGCGTTCCGTCGCGCAAGCGTTGCGGCAAACGATTGAAAGACGCAGACAGGATGAGTTTTTGTCCGCACGGGCCCGTAGACTTCTCAACTATGTTGTGGATGCTCGCTAATCGGTAATGGAGGCGCACGTGTTTGATGACGATGACCTGTTCGATCTGACAGACGATCCGTTTGAGTGGGATATGCTACTCGATGACGATGAGTTGGAGCAGGACCGTAAGAAGCGGCAGGGCAAGAAGGCGCGGGATGACGTTTCGAAAAAGCAGGACAAGCGTCGCCGAGGTCTGTTCGGCGGGCTCTTTGGGTGACTGTCTCATCGCCGCGTCTGTATACTAAACAGGTCTTATACGCGTTGCGAAATGAGGACAGAGACGATGATGTGGTTTACCGCCGACCTGCACCTGGGCGATACGAATATCTTGCACGACATGGATCGACCGTTTGATTCGGTCGAGGAGATGAACCGCAAGGTCATCGATGCCATCAATGAGTGCGTGGCTGTGGACGACCGCCTCTATATCTTGGGAGACTTTACCTATCGTTTGCCCCTGGCGGAGGCGGTGCGCCTGCGCGAGCGCATCGAATGTCAGAACGTAACGCTCATCTGCGGTAACCATGACGGCGACTGGGAAGATCCAGACGCGCCGCACATTTGGGATGAGGTGCGCGATTATCTGGAGGTCGCCCCCGGTTACGCTAAGGGCCATCGCCTGGTAATGAGCCATTACCCCATGCTCAGCTGGAACGGCAAGGCGCGTGGCGCCATCATGTTGCACGGGCATATCCACAGCAGGGGAGACCGCACCAACGCGCGCAACCGCGATCGCGAGCGCCCCATCTTTCGCTATGATGTCGGCCTCGATGCCAACGAGTACAAGCCCGTAAGCCGCGACCAGATCCTTGGCTTCTTTGGACTATAGCTGCAAGTGCAGGTAGAATGAACGCGCCGCGCGGATGGTCTGCGCGGCGCGTTTTAGTAGGAGCGATGATTTCATGAAGGCTATCCAGCGCATTAACCACAACGCTGCCATCTGCGAAGACGGCGCGGGGCGTCAGCTTATCGCGCTGGGTCGTGGCATCGGTTTTGGCGAGATGCCGCACGAGGTCGATCTGGACGTTGTTACACGCACCTTTTACGGCATCGATTCAAAGTACCTGGCGTTTATCGACGAGGTCGACCCCGAGGTGCTGGAGTTTTCCGCCCAGCTGGCAGATATCGCAACCGGGCAGCTTTCGTATGAATTGAGCCCAAACCTTCCCATTACATTGGCAGACCATATTCAGTTTGCTATTAAGCGCGCCCGCGAACACATGGTGGTGTCGTTGCCGCTCGAGCGCGACCTGGAGCAGCTGCATCCCATCGAATACCGCTTGGGCGAGCTGGCTGTTCGGGGCATTCAGAAAAGCTTCCGGGTGCGTATGCCCCGAAGCGAGGCCGCGGGCATTGCCATGTCGATTGTTAATGCATCGGTTAGGCCGAGCGAGCGACGCGTGCTTGCCGAGCAG
The DNA here is from genome assembly GCA_905208535.1 of uncultured Collinsella sp. Classification (GTDB taxonomy): domain Bacteria; phylum Actinomycetota; class Coriobacteriia; order Coriobacteriales; family Coriobacteriaceae; genus Collinsella. The sequence continues at coordinate 8,768 of CAJLPI010000011.1, forward strand.
CACGAGGAGCGACTGCTCGATATGACGGTCGCGATTATTCAAGAAGAGTTGGGCGTGACGGTCGATCGCTCATCGTTTGCCTTTACTCGCTTTGCCACTCATGTGCGCTATCTGCTCGACCGCGTGGCAAAGAAAGAACCGATAGATACTGAGAACTCCGGTCTCTACGACGTGCTCGTGGAGCAATATCCGGCGGCATCGCGTTGCGCTCATCGTGTCAACGATCTGATTCAAGAGACCTTTGGCGAGCCATTGGCCCAAGAAGAGCTCGTCTATCTGATCATGCATGTGAATCGCGTGGCTTCTGTCCACTCGGATAAATAGGCTCTCTGGTATTTCCTTTCCGTCATGGCGACCGTTCGCGGGTCGTTTGCTACCGTTCGTCGGTAATCTGAGCCGCAACGAACGCATCTGCCGCATATACTCGCCGTGTGTTGGGTGTTACTCACGGCGCAGCTCCGAGAGGCACTACCGATTCTGTCGAGACCATTATTGGGTCTCTGTCGGTTGTGCGCGGGGCTTTTTTCATGTCGATCCACCCGGGAATCACATGCAATGAAATCTCTTGCCAACGGGCATCGCGCGCTGCGCAGGCGCGAGCGGAATCGTGTGTCTTGGTGCCATGAAGCCCCACGAGCCTTTAGTTGGAAGAGAAGGGATTCGACATGGCTGTCGATAACAAGAAGATTGCTGAGGACGTGCTCGCTGCCGTCGGCGGCGCCTCCAATGTGACGAACGCGACGCACTGCATGACCCGCCTGCGTCTGAACCTCAAGGATCAGTCCATTCCCACTGACGATGAAGTGAAGAAGATCAAGGGCGTGCTGGGCGCACAGTGGTCTGGCGGCCAGTATCAGGTCATCATTGGCCAGAACGTGCCGAAGGTCTATGACGCCGCTCTCAAGCTCGGCGTGAAGGGCGAGGGCGCAATCGCAGAGAACCTCGATGCGAGCGCCAAGGAGCCGCTGACGCTCAAGACTGCGGGCAAGAAGACCCTCAACTACCTGTCCAAGACAATGGTTATGACGATCCCCATCATCATGGGCGCCGCCATGTTCCGTACCATTGCCGTGCTTTGCGGCGACGGCATGCTCGGTATCTGGTCTGCCGATTCCGACATCTATAACTTCTTCTACAACTGGATTTACAACGCCGGCTATTATTTCCTTCCTGTTTATCTGGGTTGGGCTGCCGCAAAGCAGCTTGGCTGCAGCCAGCCGCTCGGCATGATGCTCGGCGGCGTGCTTATTGCTCCCGAGTTCATGACGCTGGTCAACGCTGCGGCGGATTCGGGTGCTACGACCACGATGATTTATGGTGTGCTGCCGGCTCAGCTGAACAACTATTCCTGCACCGTTCTCCCCATGGTTCTGTCCATGCCGGTACTCATGGTCGTTGAGAAGTTCATGAAGAAGATCATTCCCGACATGCTCTCTACGGTGTTTGTGCCTGTGTGTACTCTGGCCGTCATGATTCCCGTTTCGCTGTGCGCGCTGGCTCCGATTGGCTCTATCTTGGGCAACGCGGTTGGTAACTTTATGTTCGGCCTCGGCAACACCGGCGGTATCGTCACGGTCATCTCCCTCGTTGCCATTGCCGCGCTTTGGGAGTTCCTGGTTATGACCGGTATGCACCAGGTCCTGCTTACCCTTGGCATTGTGCAGCTGCTCACCATGGGCTCTGACTCCTGCGTCATGGTCGCGGGCGCTATCGCTCAGTTCGCTACGTGGGGCATGGCCTTCGGCGCCTTCCTGCGCCTTAAGGAGACTGACGAAAAGGGTGCCATGCTTGGTTTCTCGCTCTCCGGCATTGTCGGCGGCGTGACGGAGCCCGCGCTGTATGGCTGCGGCTTTAAGTACACCCGCTGCTTGGGTGCCATGGTTGCCGGCGGCGCTATCGGCGGCCTGATCGCGGCTCTTACCAATGTGACGACGTATGTTTTGGGCGCGACGAATATTCTGGGTATCACCGGATATGTTGCCGGTGGAACTGCCAATCTCGTATGGGGGTGCATTGCATCGGGTGCCGCGTTTGTTTCCGCCGCCGCCATCGCTTATCTCTTTGGTTTCACCAAAGAGCAGCTCGATGAGGACGCTGCCGCCGCCAAGGCCTAAAGCGTCTGTTCGGTAAGATAATTGCCTGGGGCACTTGGTTGCACTTCAAGTGCCCCTTTCCATAGATGGGGGTCAATATGAAGCAATTGCTCATTCGTGCCGATGATATTGGTTATTCGTATGCCGTTGACTTGGGGATTGCCCGCAGTATCAATGAGGGCCTGGTGCGCTCGGCGGGCCTGATGCCCAATATGCCCGAAGCTGAGCGCGGCTGGTCGCTCGTGGCGGATGCCGGCATTGCGGTGGGCCAGCATACCAACGTATGCCTGGGCAAGCCGTGTGCCGACCCGGCGCTCATTCCGAGCATGCTCAACGAGAACGGTGAGTTCCATAGCAGCCGTACCTTCCGCGAGCACTTTAAGCGCGGCGAGGAGTTGATAGACTTCGACGAGGCCTGCATCGAGATTCGCGCGCAGCATGACCGCTTTGTCGAGATCGTGGGCCGCGAACCCGATTATTTTGAGGCCCATGCCGTCATGAGCAAAAACCTTAACCGCGCGATCTCGACGGTTGCCCAAGAGCTGGGCCTTAAGGAGCAAAAGGCGAGCTTCGACCCCACGGCGGTGGTGCATTGCGGAGATACCGACCTGCGGATGGTGATGCACTCGATGGAGCCGGGCTACGAACCCAAGGACTCGATTATGCAGGCGGTTCGAGAGATGGAGGACGGCGAGACGGTCGTCTTTGTGTGCCATCCGGGCTATCTCGATCGTTTTATCCTCGAGAGCAGCTCGCTTACGACCGATCGCGCCAAGGAAGTTGATGCACTCATCGACCCCGAGCTTTGCGCTTGGCTTGAGTCTCAACCCAATCTTCGCCTGATCGACTACCGCGACCTGTAAGGATCCAAGCCACCACAAAGGGGACAGTCACCTTTGTGGTGGTTCTGGCGCCGTTGCCATTATGGCGGCGGCGCCTTTTTTGTCCGTGCGGCGCGGTAGAGTGTATGCGGTTGAAGTTTGCGTCCATCGAGGAGCTGCCATGAACGAGATTAAGTGCCCGCATTGCGGCGAAGTATTTAAGGTCGATGCGTCCGGCTATGCGGATATCGTCAAGCAAGTGCGCGATGCCGAGTTCTCGCACGACCTGGCAGAGCGCGTGAAGGCAGTCCAGCGCGAGGGCGAGCAGGCGCTGGAGCTTGAGCGTTCGCGTTCGACGGCCGCTTTGCAAAAGGCGGAGTCTCAGCGCGACGCTCAGCTTGTCGAGCAGAAGAATGCTGCAGCTCAGCAGCTGGCGCAAGAGGTTGCCAAGCGCGACGCTGAGCTTGCCGAGCTGCGCGCCAAGCTCGAAGGCGCTGCCGCAGAGCGCGAGAGTGCAAGTCAGCGCGCGGCGGTTGAGGCCCGTTCCGATGCTCAAAAGGAGAATGCCGAGCTTCAGCGCGAGATCGACAATTTACGTGCGCAGTTGGAGCGCAAAGATGATGAAGCCAGGCTTGCCGAGGCGGCGGCACGCAATGCTGCTCAAAACGACCTGTCCGCGCGCGACGCTCAGATTGCCGAGCTGCAGGCCAGGCTCGCCGCGGCGGACAAGGCCCAGGAGATGGCGCTTGCCGCTGCCGCGGCAGAGTCGCAGCGTGAGCTCGATGCCGCTCGCAGCGAGGCCGAGCGCGCGCTTACTGACTATCGCGCGAAGGTGCAAGAGAAGTTTTCCGCCGCAAGGGCTCAGTCTGAGCAGGAGGCCGAGGGTCTGCGTGCGAAGCTGCGCGAGCAGGAGCTGATGGCAAAAATGAGCCTGTCTGAGGCGGTCGCCGCGGCGGAGCGTGAGCGTGATGAGGCGCGTGCCAAACTGACGAGCGAGCTGGCAGTGCGCGATTCGCGCGAGGAACAGGCCAAGGCGGCACACGAGCTCGAGCTTGCGCAGGCCAAACGTGCGAGCGATGATCTGATTCGCTACAAGGATGAAGAGATCGAGCGCCTTAAGGATATGAAGGTTCGCCTGTCCACCAAGATGGTGGGCGAGTCGCTCGAGCAGCACTGCGAGACCGAGTTCAACCGTCTGCGCATGACGGCGTTTCCCAATGCGTACTTCGAGAAAGATAACGATGCGTCCGAGGGCACCAAGGGCGACTTTATCTTCCGCGAGTGCGACGCGAGCGGCAACGAGGTCATCTCAATTATGTTCGAGATGAAAAACGAGAATGACGAGACCGCGACCAAGCATAAAAACGAGGACTTCTTTAAGAAACTCGATCACGATCGTCGCCAGAAAAGCTGTGAGTACGCGGTGCTCTGCACGCTGCTCGAGCCCGAGAGCGAGCTCTATAACGCGGGAATCGTGGACGTGAGCTATCGCTACGAGAAGATGTATGTGATTCGCCCGCAGTTCTTCATTCCCATCATTACGCTGCTGCGCAATGCCGCCATGGGTTCGCTTCGCTATAAGCAGGAGCTGGCGGAGTACAAGCAGCAGAATATCGATGTCACGAACTTCGAAGCCAAGATGGAGAAGTTCAAGAACGATTTCGGCCGCAACTACGAGATCGCGAGCCGCAAGTTCCAAACGGCAATCGATGAGATCGACAAGACGATTAGCCATCTGCAGAAAACCAAGGAGGCGTTGCTGTCCTCCGAGAACAATCTGCGCCTTGCCAACAAGAAAGCCGACGATCTTACCATTCGCAAGCTCACGTGGGGCAACAAGACCATGAAAGCAGCGTTTGACGAGGCACGCGGGGCTGCGGCAGAGACAAACGATGAGCCAGCCGAGGCGGATTCGTATGAGGTCGAGGATGCCGAGTAGGGGATAGCGTATCGCGCAAAAAGCGGGGCCGCTGGCGATGTTGCCAGCGGCCCCGCTTTGTTTCGTCCCATTGCGCCCGGCTAGTCCTCGAGCAGGTCCTCGATAAAGCCGACACGGTAGTTCTTGAAGATTACCTCGCCGCCGTCTTGCGTGGCGTCCAGATCGACATCGCCCATGATGCCAAAATCGTGGTCGCCATCCTCGTCAGCAAAGATCTGGTGCACGTGCCATACGTGCGCGGTCTTCTCGTCGGACTCGTCGATGGAAAACATCGCGGCGCTGCGGGCATCTCCGTCGGTGAGGATTTCCTCGTGCTGCTCGTGGTAAGCGTCGAGTGCTTTTTGCCAGCGGATCTCGCTCATGCCCCAGTCGTCGTCGAGCTCGCCCAGGTCGCGAACGTGCTCGCGGGCGGCAAGGGTCACGCGGCGGAAGAGCGCGTTGCGCACCAACAGCGTGCAGCCGCGGCGGTCCGCCACGACCTCATCGATGCCCTGCGGCGGCGCAGCATCGAGGGCTGCCGGGTTGCCGGCGTTCTCCCACTCGTCCACCAGGCTCGAGTCCACCGAGCGCACCACAAAGCCGAGCCACGAGATAATGTCGCGCAGACGCTCGTCGCGCTTCTCGATGGGCACGGTGCGGTCGAGCGAACGGTAGGCCTCTGCCAGGTAACGCAGCAAAATGCCCTCGGAGCGGGCGATGCCGAGCTTTTGAATGTAACCCTTAAAATCGCTCGCGCTTTCCAGCATATCGCGCAGGACGCTTTTAGGAGAGAGCTGGTAGTCGTTTGCCCAGGGCACTTCCTGGCAGTACTTGTCGAAGGCGGCGTCGAGCAAGTCCTCGAGCGGTTTTTCGTAGGTGACATCCTGGATGCGCTCCAGGCGTTCCTCATATTCGACGCCGTCAGCCTTCATTTCGGCCATCGCGCGGTCGCGCGCTGCGCGCTCCTGAGCGCGCAGCACCTGCTTGGGATCCTCGAGCGTTGCCTCGACCATCGAGATCAGGTCCATGGTATAGGTCTCGCTCTCGGGATCGAGCAGCTCCAACGCGGCAAGCAAAAACGGCGAGAGCGGCTGGTCGAGCGCAAAGTCCTCGGGCAGGTCGACCGTCAGTGCGTAGTCGATGTCCGGCGCGGCGTCAGCCGGAGCGTCGGGTGCGGGCGGCACCTCGGTGCGCACGACGACGCCGGAATCGATGAGCGTGGCGAAGATCTCGTCGGCACGAACCTCGAGCTTAGCCTTTTCCTCAGGGGTCTGCAGGCTCGTCTCGATGAGGTCGTGTACGCGGGCTCGGGCATCGCCACCCTGCTCGACCACGCTAATCACCATGGAGTGCGTGATGCACAGGCGCGGCTTGAGTGTCTCGGGCTGCGTCTCGATCAGGCGCTCGAACGTCTGCTTGTTCCAGGTGACAAAGCCCTCGGGGGCCTTCTTCTTTTTAATCTTGCGGAGCTTTTTGGGGTCGTCGCCCGCCTTGGCCATAAGCTTGGCATTCTCGATCTCGTGCTCGGGTGCCTCGGCGATGACCATGCCCTCGGTATCGAAGCCCGAGCGGCCGGCACGACCGGCAATCTGATGGAACTCGCGGGCGCGCAGACGACGCATCTTATAGCCATCGAACTTGGTGAGCGCGGTGAGCACCACGGTGTGGATGGGCACGTTGATACCGACGCCGAGCGTATCGGTGCCGCAGATGACGGGTAGCAGGCCCTGCTGCGCCAAGCGCTCGACCAGCAGGCGGTAGCGCGGCAACATGCCAGCATGGTGCACGCCGACGCCGCATCCGAGCAAGCGCTTGAGGATTTTGCCGAAGGCCGTCGAGAAGCTCGTGCCCTTGGCCGCCTCCTTGATGGCCTCGCGCTGCTCCTTGTTGGCAATGCCAAAATTGGCGAGCGACTGTGCCGTCGCAAGTGCGGCATCCTGGCTAAAGTGCACGATATAGAGTGGGGCCTCGTCGCGGCGCATGGCGAGCTCGACCGTGCCCTCGAGGGAGGTCGTCACATAGTCGTAACTCAGCGGAACAGGACGCGGGGCGTCGACGACCAGGTCGCAGGCAGCGCCGGTGTGCTCCTCGAGTGAGGCGGCGATGGCGGTGACATCGCCGAGCGTGGCGCTCATGAGCATAAACTGCGTATGGGGCAGAGTGAGCACCGGCACCTGCCAGGCCCAGCCGCGGTCGGGGTCTGCAAAGTAGTGGAACTCGTCCATGGCGACGCAGCCAACATCGGCGTCCTCGCCCTCGCGCAGTGCGTCGTTGGCAAGAATCTCGGCCGTGCAGCAGATGACGGGTGCCTTGGTGTTGATATGCGTGTCGCCGGTGATCATGCCGACGTTATCGCGGCCGAGCACCTGCACCAAGTCGAAAAACTTTTCGCTGACCAAGGCCTTGATGGGGGCCGTGTAATAGCAGCGCTTGCCCTGCGCCATGCCCATAAAGAGCATGCCCAGTGCGACGAGCGATTTGCCCGATCCGGTCGGCGTGCCCAGAATGACGTGATCGCCGGCTGCCAGGTCCATGAGGGCCTCTTCCTGGTGGTCCCACAGTTCAATGCCGCGGTCGCTCGTCCATTCAAAGAAGCGCTCGAAGGCCTGGTCGGGCGTGAGCCACGGTTCGGGCTCGCTGCCGTCCTCGGGCTCCCACCAGGTGGGGGAGAGCGCACCGAGTGAGCCGAATTCGGCTTCGGTTCCCGTGCCGCCCGAGAATGAGCTGGCGGCTCCGGCACCGGAGACGGTGCTGGCGGCGATATCTGTCGTGGTCTGTGCCATGTGTTTGCTTTCTCTCGCGATTGTCCGCCAACTATTATGGCGTAGCGTCGCATCGATGCGTTCGCAGGCAAGAAAATGCAGGAAATGGGCGTTCTGCCCAGCCGTTTAGTGTAGTCGCTAGCCAAGTGAGTAGACTTTTTGCGATATTGCGAGCACATGACTTTTGCGCAAGGGTTCTACCTGCGGTTTTATGTTTCGCTATGCGGGCTGTGCCTGGCTATTGCAAAAAAGTCTACTCACTTAGGTTTGAGGGCCGTTCGCTGGCGCCAATTTGCGCTTGTTTGCCGACGCCGCGACCATCAGAAGCCCCTAGGACTCTTGCGGCAGGCGCTTCTTGCCTTTGCGGGCGCGGTTTCTAAAGTTCTCGACGGCCTCTTCCATGCCCAGAGGTACATAGGTGAGCTCATCGAGGTTTTCGGGCAGGTAGCAGGCAAGGCTTTGCTCCTGCGCGCGGCCCGCCGCGAGCTGTTCATTGCTGGGCTGCGCGCCGGGTGTGGCGCAAATGCCATAGACGACGGCACCCATCTCGCGCGTGCGGCATTCGTACTCGGTCTCGGGATGCTCGGGATGGTCGCGGCGGACGTCGTCGCTTACCCAAAGCGTGTCGTAGCCGGCCGCGGCAAACTGCCCCAGGGCGTAGTCGCGCAATGGCTTACTGTCGGTTCGCAGTGTGACGGTGGCGCCGGCTGAAAAGAGCGGGCGGTAGAGCATCAGATGGTCGACATGGACGAGTCGTTTTTTGGCGTACTTGGCCTTGGGCTGCGGCGTGGGAAAGTTAATGGTAATGGCATCGAGCTCGCCTGCGGCAAACAGCTGCGGCAGCGATGCGGCGCCTCGGGGCAGGACGAGTGCGTTGGACAGCTCCTGCTCGCAGATTTTCTGTGCGGCATAGGCGATGCAGATGGGCTCCTGGTCCATACCGATAAAGAGGGTGTTTGGCTCGTGGGCCGCGCGCTCTACAAGGTACGTTCCCTTGCCACAGCCAAGATCCAGGTGAAGGTGTTCGAAGGGCTTGCTGCCAACTGGCGCGCAAGCCTCGCGCCAATCTCCGGCATAGGCCTCGGGGTTCGTCTCAATCGCATCGGCGTAGCGCTCCAGGCGCTCCTCGAGCACAAAGTTCTTAGGCGTGCGAACGTGGACGGCTCCCATGAGGCTCCTTGATCATGAGTATGGAACGCATGGCAGCACGTTCCATCAATGGGTTGAAAAGGGTGGGGCATAGCTTGCCCGAAAGTTGCGGTGCGGCTCGGCGGCAAGTCGCCGATGCCTACAGGCGCTTGAGAATCACGTAACGGTTGAGCTCGCCGCTGCGACCATCGGCATGGAAGCGCTCAAGCTCGCGCACGGGGACCTCGCCGCTCTTGTAGAATGTGCGCACGCCGCGCACCAGGTCGGTGATCTGCTGATCGTCAAAGTGATGGCAATAGCGGTAGGCGTGGCGGTCGTTTTGCCAGCCAATGAGGTGGTCGCCGGCTTCAAACTGCGCGGAATCGTAACTTTCAAACGGCGGGGTGAGCTCGGCGCGGGCTTCGGCGCGAACGGCCTTGCGCGCCATGCGCTCGTCGTTCATAAACTCCCAAAAGCTGATGGCGATGATGCCGCCTGGGCGCGTCTGGCGCACCAGGGCGTCGAGCACGCGTACGCGGTACTCGCACGACGGCACGTGGTGCATAAAGCCAAAGCAGACCGAGATGTCGGCGAGCGGGGCGTCGAAAAGCACGTCGGGTGTCTCGGCGGGGTTGAGCTTCATGAGGGCATCGAGTACGTCGAGTTCCTGGAAGTGCAGGTTGGGAATGCGCAGGGCGTGACCGTGCGCATCGATAGCCAAATCCTGACACGAGTCAACACCATAGAACTCAAACGGGCAACTGGCATCTGCCGAGGGGTTTGCGCCGTCGACGCCCTTGGCGGAAAGTGCGCCGCCGGCGGCAAAGTTCTCGAATCGCATGTTGCCGCAGGCAAGATCGAAGACGCGGACGGGATGCTCGATCGTGGCGACGTCGAGCTGCTCGAGCGCTATGTCCATGGTGCGTACCCAGCCGGGCCACGGTGCCTGGCGCGTATCGGAGAAGGAGGCGGAGTGCTCGCGATAGAACGTATTGTTGAGCTGAATGAGCGATGAGGCGAAATCGCGGTTCACGGCGCGGAACTCCCTCCGTTGGCGGTGCGGAATAAACAGTACGACCATACTACCGTTAACGCCGCAACGGGGACAACCGAGCTGCGGGTCATTGCTTTGTTTGGACACATTTCCGCAGCTCATATATGCCCGCAACCGCCGGTTGTCAAAAATCTCACTAGAATAGGTGGCATGCTTTTGGCGGTGGCGGATAGATTTTTAACTGTGCAAGGCGCCTTAAGAACAAAAACGGTCCGGCGGCACGGCTGGCATCGCATAGGAGGAACCATGAATGTAGAAACTGCGCAGCGGCTCGCCGACCTTCGTCGCAGCAAGGGTTTTAGCCAAGAAGGGCTGGCGCGAAAGCTGGGGCTGTCGCGCCAGGCGGTCAGTAAATGGGAGCGTGCGGAGAGCTCGCCCGATACCGAGAACCTGATCTCGCTCGCAAAACTCTATGGCGTGAGTTTGGACGAGCTCCTTAATCCGAGCGAAGAGATCGAGGACGATATCGAGTTTGAGAACGAGGACCGCGCCCGTCAGCGCGAGGCCGAGGCAGCGGAGCGCGCCCGTACCCATGAGGCAGCGGCACGTGCTACCGAGGCGGCAACACAGGCGAGTGATGCCGCCGCCAAGGCGGCGCAAGCGGCAAGCTGGAGCGCGCAGGCCGCCAATGCCGCTACGGCGCAGGTGACGAGTGGCGGCGCAGCTGGCTCGACTCCGGTGAAAGGTCCGTTCCAGTCGTTTCCGTATTGGGCCGTGTGCTGGCTGCTGTTCTTTTTGCTGATGTTCCTGTTTGGTGGCTCCTTTGCCGCGCTGATCTTCTTTACAATCCCCATCTATCACTGGGTGGCGCGTGCGCTCGATGGCGATTGGGCACGCGGGGATATTCAGGTTGGTCCGGCGCCGGAGGCGGCTAAGGCTCAGGATGTTTCCGCTGCGGTTGATACTGACGTGGCTTCCTCGACCGCCGCTGAGCCGAGCGCCAAAGAAGGTGATGAATGATGAAGCTCTCGCATGAGTCCAAGGTCCGCCTGGGCGTCGGTATCGGAGCGTTCGTGCTCATCATCGGGCTTATCTTTGGCACTTCGCGGATATTGTTTCATTTTGATGGCCCGTGGGATCTCGGCGATATTGCATCCGGTTTGTCCGGTATGGACGATGTGGTTGACGGGGACGATTCTTTGGATGGCGGTAACTATTCCGCTCAGTCTCGGCAGCTTTCGAGCGAAACGTTTGATGCCGACTCATTCCAGTCCCTTGACCTGGATGTGACATCGGGTGAGGTTGAGATCAAGTGCGTTTCCGGCGGGCAGGTGCGTGTCATCGAGAGCGGTCGTGTTGCAAAGGGGGTAGCTACCTACGATGCTGCCACTCAGAATCTGGCCGAGGTCAAGGGTTCTACACTCACGATTAGCCAGTTCGACTGCGATGACGAGCGCGCTATCGATCGCTCGGTCACCATCGAGCTGCCGCGGGATGTTGCGGATAACCTGGTCGGCATTACGGCGAGGGTGGGGTCGGGAGACCTGACGGTCGCGGACATTGCATGTCACGACTTCGAATTGACGTTGGACTCGGGAGACGTTGAGTTTGCGGGCACCGTAACCGACACCTTGGATGCCGAGGTCGGTTCGGGCGATGTGGCGTTCGAGCTCTACCAGGCCCCCGCGAAGTCGATGGACGTAAGCGCGGGCTCGGGCGATGTGGAGATATCGGTTCCGAACTCTACGGGCTTTAAGGCGAGCCTCACCGTGGGCAGCGGTGACTTTGAGAGCGATTTCCTTCCGCTTGGCTACGATGGCGAGACCATATTGAATGCTGAATTCGACAACGGTGACAAGTCTGCAACGTATCGTTTTAAGGTCGGTTCGGGCGACATGTCGTTCGAATCGGTGTGACATGCGGTTTTCGGAGATCGGTGCATATAGGCATGCTCTTTGATGGAGGCGCCGGGGCCGTGACTGGCTCCGGCGCCTTTGCCTTTACAATGGGGGCATGGAACAGATTATTTTGAACATACTCGAGGCTCTGCGTCGCGGTGAGACCGTGGACGACAAGGCGCTCGTCAAACTGATACATGCCGAGGCGCGCCGTGAGGGTGCCGACAAACGAGATCTGGCCAAGCGCCGTCTGCTGCCGTTCTACCAGCGGGTTAAACGTGAGAAGCCGGCTCGTTGGGCTGGATGGAATGTCGATGCCGAGCTGGAGCGTCAGCTGCTGCAGGTGCTGCGCATGAAGCCGCGCCGCACGGCTTCGGGCGTGGCGACCATTACCGTCATCACCAAGCCGTGGCCCTGTTCGGGCGATTGCCTGTTTTGCCCCAACGATCTGCGCATGCCCAAAAGCTATCTGCATGCCGAGCCGGCATGCGCCCGTGCGGAGCAAAACTGCTTTGACCCGTATTTGCAGGTGAGCGCTCGCCTGACCGCACTTTCGCAGATGGGGCATGCGACCGACAAGATCGAGCTTATCGTGCTCGGTGGCACCTGGAGCGACTATCCGCAAGGGTATCAGACGTGGTTTATGTCCGAGCTTTTCCGTGCGCTCAATGACGATGCCGTCGCCGGCGTGGCGGCAAACCCCATGTTGGCGCGTCCGGGCATCAGCCGTGCCGAGGCGGGGCGCCTGCTCGATGACGCTCCCGCCGATGCCCTGCCGCCGGTGGTAACAGAGCGCCGCGAGTGCTATCGGGCTGCCGGCATTGCGACAGACGAGGCCAAGCTCGCTGCCGGCGTTGCCGACGAGCAGGAGCGTGTGGATGCTGCCGTGGGCGGCTATAACCGCGCGGTGCGTCGTCTGTACGGCCCCGGTACGCCGTGGGGCGAGGTCACCGAGTGGCAGACGGCAACGATGGAGGAGCTCGAGCGCCAGCAGCGCATCAACGAGACGGCGAAGCATCGCGTGGTGGGACTCGTTATCGAGACGCGCCCCGATACCGTAACGCCGCAGGCGCTTACGCTCATCCGCCGTCTGGGCTGCACCAAGATACAGATGGGCATCCAAAGCCTTGACCAGCATCTACTCGATATCAACGAGCGTCGCATTTCGGTGGCGCAGATTGAGCGGGCGTTTTCGCTTGCGCGCCTGTTTGGCTTTAAGATCCATGCGCATTTTATGCTCAACTTGCTGGGCGCCACACCCGAGGGGGACAAGCGCGACTACGAGCGCTTTATGACCGAGGGGGCCTTTATGCCCGACGAGGTCAAAGTCTACCCGTGTGCGCTCATCGAGGGCTCGCGCCTGGTGGGCTGCTACGAGCGCGGCGAGTGGCGCCCCTATACCGAGGAAGAACTGCTCGATGTGTTGGCCGATGACATCGTGGTGACGCCGGCATTCTGCCGCATCAGCCGCATGATTCGCGACTTTAGTTCCGATGACATCATGGTGGGCAACAAGAAGCCCAACCTGCGTCAGCTCGTCGAGAACCGCCTGGCTGCTCGGGGTGACGGTGCGACGGTGCGTGAGATTCGCTATCGCGAGATCAGCACGGCGGGTGCCGACTTGGATGAGCTATCTCTTGATGAGGAAGTAGCGTACGAGACGCCGGTGACTTACGAGCGCTTTTTGCAGTGGGTGACGCCGCGGGGCAAGATCGCGGGCTTTTTGCGGTTGTCGCTGCCCGATCGCGCTTTTGTTGCCGCACATGCGGACGAGCTGCCGACGATGCCGGACGAGGCGATGATTCGTGAGGTGCACGTTTATGGTATGGCGGCACGTGTGGGCGATCAGGGCCAGGCAGCGCAGCACCATGGATTGGGACGTTTGCTCGTGGAGCGTGCGTGCCAGATAGCTCGGGACGCTGGCTATACGTACATCAACGTGATCAGCGCGATCGGTACGCGCGAGTACTATCGCCATCTTGGATTTTATGACCATGGCCTTTATCTGCAAAAGGAGCTCTAGATGAACAAGCCGAGTGTTTCTGCCGGCGTCGTTGCCGGCGTTGCTCTGGGAGCCGCGGCGCTTGGTGCGGCCGCTGTCGCTGTTCGTGCTGCCTGTCTGCAGGTCGCGAGGACCCGCAATGGGCTGGCACGTGTGAAGCGCGTGCACGATGAGGGCGGCGACGAAGTTCGCGTATTGGTGCAAGGCGGCGTCTACCAAAGCGCGAGTTACGTTGGCGAGCGCTGGGCGGAGCCCGTCTTTGCGTACTATCGCGCGTTTGACGACGTGTTTGAGGCCGAGGATGCGATGCGCGACGCTTATGGTCACGGTATCAACCGTATGCTTATGCTAGGTGGCGGCGGGTTTGCCTATCCCAAATTTGCGCTGATGTCGCACAAGGTCCTGCGCATGGACGTCATCGAGTATGACGGAGAGATAACGCGCTTGGCGCGCCGTTGGTTCTATCTGGATGAACTGGAGCACGCGGTGGGCGATCGCCTGCGGGTGATTACCGCTGAGGCTCGCTCGTATCTGGGTGTGACGAGCGTGGGCCATCGTCGCTATGACGTGGTCGTGAGCGATTGCTTTGGCGGTGCCGAGCCCGTGCGCGAGCTGGCGACCGTTGAGGCGCTGCGCCTGGTGCGGGGCAGCCTGAACCCCGGGGGTATCTACGTGGCCAATATCGTGAGCGCAAACGAGGGGAGCGATGTGACGTTCCTTCGCGACTGCGCTGCCACGGCACTCGAGGTATTCGTCCACGCCTGGGTGGTCCCATGTGGCGATGCGAAGTTCAGCGGCGAGGAAAACTACCTGCTCATCGCCAGCGACGGCGACTACGCCTTTGCCGAAGCCGTGCCCTTCGACACCGACTTCCTCGGCACCGTCCTTCACGACAAGTAAGTCTCCCCGTCCCAAAAAGGACTGGTCTTAGGCGTGGTCGCGCCAGCCGTGAACGCGCTGCTTCATGCCCTCTATGTCGAGCACGCCTTCGGCAAAGCCCTTGCGCACGAGCTCTTCGGGAACAAACTCGTCGTAGCGGTCAAAGTAAGGCACCTCGCCAGGATAGACGAGCTCGATGGGATCGAAGTCCTTTTCGGCCTCGGCGGCGAGCACCTCAAAGAACGTCTCCTCGTCGGCCTTCATCTTAAACTGCATAAAGTACGGGCGTGACGGGTCGAGTCCGCGAAGGCCCAGCTCAGCGGCGCATTTGATTTTAAGCATGCGCTCGAGTGCTAGGAAGGCGTAGCTGCCCAACCAGGGGAAGAGCACCCAGGTGTCGCCACCCAGGTTGATGAGCGGCTTAGTTCCCGCGCCCGAAATCTCGGCGGTATGACGAGCCTGCGCCAAGCGAGCCCGTGCGTTACCCATAAGGTACGGATATGCTGCGTGCTCAGTGAGCGCTTGGCGCATGCGCTCGAGCACATGCGTGTTAATGTCGCCGGGGCAGTCGCCAAAGTAGGCCGGCACCCGGCCCTTGACCTGCGTGGCAAAGACAGTGTGGCGCTTCCAGTCCACTTCCTCGACAATCCAGCAGTGTCCGGCGATGGCGATGCGCTCACCGGGCGGGGGCGGATTAACGATCGTGCCCAGCTCGGCCGATTCGCTCCGGACGGTAAACTCCTCGTTTTCCTGGAACACGGCGTAGAACTTAAAGTTGTTGATGATGCGCTCGCCCGCGAGACCCACGATGAGCCCGCCACCTTCGGTGACCTGGATATGGTCGATCTTAATGAGGTGACGTAGCAGCACACGGTAATCGTCTGCCGAGACACGGTGGAAATAGCTCAGCGTGAGCACGCGCTGGGCAAGTTCGGCCGGCGTGAGCTCGCCGGTGCTGGCGAGGGTCGACATAGTCTGGTGATAGAGCAGGCTGTAGGGGAGACGATCGAGCTCGGGTGGCTCGACCCACTTTTCCTCGCGATAGAGTTGTACGAGCGCGATACCCTGCAGGAGCTTCCAGGGAATGGTTTCGGGCATCATCGTGCGCGGCTCGGGCTCTTCCTCGCGCATGACAAACCACATCTCGGGCGGAAGATCGCGACGGCCCGTGCGCCCCATGCGCTGCAAAAAGGAGCTAACGGTAAACGGCGCGTCAATCTGGAAGGCGCGCTCCAGGCGGCCGATATCGATACCGAGCTCCAACGTAGAGGTGGTGACGGTTGTCTGCGTCTGCTCCTCGTCGCGCATGAGCTCCTCGGCCGTCTCGCGTAGCGATGCCGAAAGATTGCCGTGATGGATGAGAAAACGGTCGGGCTCGTGCCGGCTCTCGCAGTAGCTGCGCAGCATGGAGCACACGGCCTCTGCCTCCTCGCGCGAGTTGGCAAAGACCAGGCATTTGCGGCCGCGCGTATGCTCAAAGATATAGCCCATGCCGGGGTCGGCGTTGTCGGGCGCCGTGTCGGTGGGGTTGAGAAGCGCCTGCTCGGTCGCTCGTGGGATGTCGACTTCGCCCTCGGGGGCCGAGGAAGTGCGACGGTCTTTGGGAGCGGCCTTGCCCCGCGCCTGCTCACGACGTTGACGGTGTTCTTCCTGTGTAAGCCGTCCGCTGTGGCACATGTCTTGTCCGGATGCGGGCAGCGCCGCGGGCGCCGCCGTCTCAATACGCTCGCAAGCAAGCACCTCGGCTTCTTGTGGACCTGTGCCTACGAATCCTCGTTGCTGAGCCTGGGGGCCCGAGTTGTAGAAGTGCTCCATGGAGATGCGCCACACGCGGCGCGGTTCCTCAAAGCGGGGGATAACGCAGTCGCGCCCCGTTCCCTGCGAGAGAAAGGCGCCCGTGCGCTCGGGGTCGCCGATGGTGGCCGAAAGGCCAATGCGGCGGGGCTGCACGCCTGCCATGCGCGAGAGGCGCTCGATAAGACAGAGCGTCTGCCCGCCGCGGTCGCCGCGCATGAGCGAATGGACTTCGTCGATAACCACATAGCGCAGGTCGCAAAACATGCGCGGGATCGCCATGTGCTTATGGATCAGGAGCGCCTCGAGCGACTCGGGCGTAATCTGTAGGATGCCGCTCGGTTTTTTGATGAGTTTGGCCTTGTGTGATTGCGAGACATCGCCATGCCAGTGCCAGACGGGGATATCGGCTTCTTCGCACAGGTCGTTGAGGCGGACGAATTGGTCGTTGATGAGCGCCTTGAGGGGGCCAATGTAGAGGGCGCCCACGCTTGCGGGCGGGTTCTCCCAAAACTCGGTCAGGATGGGAAAGAAGGCTGCCTCGGTTTTGCCGGAAGCCGTGGATGCCGTCAGGAGCACATTATCTTGCGTGTTAAAGATGGCATCAGCTGCTGCAACCTGGATAGAGCGTAGGCTCTCCCAATCGTGGGAGTAGATGAAGTCTTGGATAAACGGGGCGTAGCGGTCAAAGGCGTTCACGGGGCCTCCTTTCAACAACGAATCTCTCAACGCGGCTGGCAACGGCTTGCTGCATTACTGCTTCAACGTTTGCCCAGATAAAACCTGCCAAAATAAACCTGTCCCTTTTTGGTAGGTTAGATGGTGAACTCGGCGAAGTTGCGGTCGCCGCCTGCGGTGCCGGTGTCGCCTGTTGCGGCTGCCGGCGCCAGCGCGTCGCCGCCGACGCTTTGCAGCAGCTCGGCCACGTTGGCGTCGGGGTTTTGGCATAGGATGTCGAGCAACTCGATAAAGTCACGAATGACTTCACGCGGCGTCAGATGCGTGTCGGCTCCCACACGACCGAACTCGATCTTGAGGAAGTCCACCAAGTCGTTCTCGGTAAGCGTGGGCGTCCAGCCAAAGTAGCCGGCGTGAATTTGCATGAGTTTTTCGATGAGCACCAGTAGCTCCTCGTAGGTGAGCGGCTGCAGGCGGATGATGGGTGCGAGCATGTCCTTAAGGTCCTCACGCGCAAAGCGACCCTGAGCGAGTCGGCTGCGCAGAGCCTCGTAGGAGAACACGCCGCGGCGGCGGTCTTCGATGGAGGTTGGCGTGCCGCCCATGATCATGCCCAGGTACTGCGCCTTGCCCTGAAGTGTGTCGTTGTACATGGTCAGGATCTTCTCGTAGTTGTACTGGCGCGTGATGGCATTGGGAATCTTATACAGATTCACGAGTTCGTCGATGAGCACCAGCATGCCCTTGTAGCCGCTGCAAACCAAAAAACGCGCGATGAGTTTGACGTAGTCGTACCAATCGTCGTCGCTGATGATGGTCGAGGAGCCCAGCTCGGCGCGCGCCTCGCTCTTGGTGCGGTATTCGCCGCGGATCCATTTGGTCACGCGGCTCATGGCCTCTTCGTCGCCCTCGGATACGGCCATGCGGTAGCGGCGGAGCATACGGGTGAAGTCGAAGCCGTGGACCATCTCCTCGAGCGGGGCCAGTTGGGCATTGACGACCGACTCGTCGACGTCGGCACATGAGGCGACCCAGCGATCCAGAATAAGGTTGAGCGCACCGCCCTCGGGGCGCGTCTTGGTCGATATATTGCGGATGAGCTCGCGGTAGGTGGCAAGGCCCTGTCCCTGACCGCCCTGCAGGCGGCGCTCGGGCGACAGGTCGGCATCAGCGACGACGAATCCCTCGCCCATGGCGTGCGTGCGGATGGTCTGGAGCAAAAAGCTCTTGCCGGCGCCGTAACGACCGACCAGAAAGCGGAAGCTCGCGCCACCGTCGGCGATGAGGCTCAGATCGGTGAGCAGGGCGCGGATCTCGACCTCGCGGCCTACGGTGATGTAAGGAAGGCCGATGCGCGGGACCACGCCGCCCTTGAGCGAGTTGAGAATGACGGCAGCGACGCGCTTGGGCACGCGAGGTGCTGCGGATGCGGTATCACTCATGGTCTAGGTATCCTCTCACGTCTGCTTCGTAGTCCTCGATAATCTGCGGCCCTGCCGCGCTAAATTCAATTACGGTGTCGCCCACCAGGTCAAAGAGCGCCTCGTTGATGGTATCGACGAGCATGTCCTCGCTCTGCTCCGATTGCACTACCGCCGATTCCGCCTGTACTGCGTTGTGCTCGAGCAGCGCGCGGAGATAGGCGTCTGCGGCGGGCACGAGTTCGTTTGTGGCGTCAGCGGGCGTAGCAGCTGCGAACGCGGGCGTCGGCGCGAGAAGCGGTGCCACGACACCAAACTGTTCGGTGGATATGGTCGGCTCGTCGGACTCGTCCTGCCCTGCAGCCGCCGCGACCGCCTCGACCATCGCGTCGGCTACGGGCTCGGCTTCCGGTTGCCCTGAGTCCGCTGCCTCGGCTTCTGCGGACGCGCCGTCCTCGCGTTCCTCGTCAATCAAAAGCGCCTCGCGCGTTTGTGCGGCGGCGCTCCGAATATGCCCCAGCTGACTCAGATCGATATCGATTTTGACGGGCTGGTGTGCGGCGTCCCACGAAAGCCATGCCACAATCTCGTCATCGATAATCTTGGCCAGATATTTGGGGACCTTTTCTTCCTTAAGGGGGTGGGCAGGGTCCAGCGCCAGGCGCAGGCGTTGGTCGCAGGCGCGCATCATTTCACCGAGCTTGCTGCTCTTTTGCCTACTACCGTGGATACGCATGCATTCCCAAAAGCCGTTTTGGCAACGGTAGATATGGATGGGGTCCAGACGGTATTCGCAGTCCTCGTGGCGCTCGGGCGCAAAGAATACGGCCGAGGCAAACATGGTGTAGGGCATGGCCGTCTCCTCCCCAAATAAACTTGCCACGATGCCGGTCTTTCGGTGCGTGTCATAGTAGCGCACCATGCGGACATACACGGCGCACGCCACGTGGCGCAGATCGCGGTGGTGGCTGCGGTCGAGCCGCGAGCTACTTAGGTTGTACGTGGAGAGGGCGTTGATGGCGGCCATGAGTCGCTCCTCGCGCACCTCATCGGGCGGAAGGGGGAGCGTGGGCTCGGAGGTTTTGCGACGCTTAGGGGTCTGGCTGGACGGTGCCGGTACAAGGTCTCGTGCCGCGCGCCGCAGTTCGATAAGGGCGTTATCGAACATGACGGTTTTAGAGTCGCGAAGCAGCTTGGGGTCGAGCCCGTGGAACACGGCGTAATCTTGCAGCCACACGCGCGCAAACCGGTCGATGCCGGGCTCGAAGGCGCGATAGACATCCCAAAAAGCCTTGATCTTGTTAAAACCATCGAGTGGATTATCTACGCCAATGCCGCAGATCAGCTCATAGAGATACAGAAAGGCAAAGGACGTAGACGTTTCCTCGACGGTTCCGCGGCGCACTTGGGCACGCCAGGTAAAGTAGCCGCGCAGTTGCCGGTCGCTCATGGCGTTGTAGGTGGGAAAGTACGACTTAAAGGTGCCGTTGTAGGGACAGTCGTCCTCAAAGTCGGCCATCAGCAGGCCCTGGCGGTAAAAAAGCTCGGCTTCCGAAAGCCAGCGGCCCGCACCGCCCTTGGGGTCATCCTGCCAGCGCGATATCTCGCGCATTTTACGGTACTGGTCGGGGAGGAAATTCTGCATCTGTCGGCCGGTTTTGAGAATCGGCTCGTCTGCGTAGGTTTCGTTTGAGAAGCGGGCGGACTGATGGGTCCGGGCCTCGGCCATAATGCGCTCGATGAGCATCTTGATGTCCTGGTCGGCCACCGCTCCTCCTCTCGAACGCAGCTACGGTGACCTCATATCATAGCACAGCATCAAACAGATGTTCGAGATACCGATGCGTTGATAGATTTAGAACAGGAGGGCGTAGATGACGGCGATGACGACGGAGGGAAGCATATTGGCCGTGCGGAAGGTCTGAGGACGGATGAGGTTGACGCCGACACAGAAGATGAGCATGGAACCTACGAGCGAAAGGCTGTTGAGGGCAGCTGTGGTCATGATGGGGGAGAGCGCGCCGGCAAACAACGTGATCGTCCCCTGGAACACGGCGACGGGCAGGGCGGAGAAGATGCAGCCGCGGCCAAGCGAGGCCGTCATGGTGCAGACGATGATGCAGTCCAGTGCGCCCTTGAGGGCAAGCGTTGACCAGTCGCCGAGCAGGCCGTCCTGGATCGATCCCACAATGGCCATGGCGCCGATGCACACGGTGAGTGAAGTCGAGACAAAAGCGTTGGTGAACTTGTTATCGCCCTCACTGCCAGTCTTGCGCTTGAGCCATTCGCCAAGGTTCTCGATGGCGGCCTCCAAGTTGATGGCCTCGCCGATGAGCGAACCGAGCGCAAATGAGACGATGAGCATGGTGGTACCGGTGGTCGCTAGCGCCTTTCCATCGATGATGAGCATCTTTTGCATGGTGCCGCCCAGGCCGATAAACAGGACGCACAGCCCCGATGCTTTCATGAGCGTGTCTTGGATGTGCGGTGTAATGAAGCGGCCGCCCGCTAATCCCAAAAGACCGCCCGCAACTAAAAGCGCAACGTTGATGATTGTTCCCAAGCCCGGCATGAGCCCTCCTGTATTGATGCCAACGTGGCAATCGTAGCAGAACGAAATGCGAGGCACATCGCGACTCATCTAATACGTTATATAAGTGGTATTAGGAATGATGCGCAGCATTTAAGCCTCAGGTGGTTGTCGGGACATAGGGGTAGTAGTCAAAGCGCAGTGTCATAAGCCGCTGCGAGGATTCAATAGCCGCGGCGATGATATTGGCATCGCGGGCACGATCAAACCCTTCGAGTTCGATCTGATACGAGACGTCTTGCATAATGTCCAGACGTCGCCAGGCTAGAAGTGTGTCGCCATCGAATTCCAAGGTCTTGCCTCCGTCTGGGGCAACGGCGTATAGACGCAGTTTAGCGGTGGTTGCAGGGTCGACAACCGTGACCTTTTTAATTTCGTTTCGAGTATTCTTGGCGCCCAACAAGGTGAGCAGCGTTGGGGCCACGACCTCGCCCGATGGCAAATAGACGACTTCGATGGATTCGGGAAATGCGATGATGGCCGACTTGCGGACGGGCTGATTGGCGGCGGCAACTTCGATGTTTGCAGCATCGATGACCTCTGTGTGGTCGAGGGCGGCAAGCACGCAGCAGTTACCTTCATCGATCTCCTGAGGATCAGCAAGCCCCAGACTGTCCGCGAGCTCGGGATCGTTTGGACCGGTAGCGGGCTCATTTGGTGCTTCGAAAGAAGCTGGGACGCTGTTTGTCGGCGACGGCGTGTCGCCCGCACCTGCTTCTTTGTCCGTGCTCTCTTCTTGTATGGTTGCGTTGATGGGTTCGTCGTTTGAGGGGAGCGTCTTGGCGTCAAGCGCGGAGGGGACAATCCCGACGGCTCCGGATCCGTTCCACTCCATCTCGAGAAGCGCCGGGTCGGCAAGAATGCGTTGCCTGCCTAGCGTGTGGGTATCGATCGCAATAGGGCCTGCCTCCGTCCCGCGCGTAAGGCTGAGCGATCCGGCCGGCTTCTCGAAATGAATGTCTGTGTCTTCGGTACTGGCGGCGTAGAACAGCAGGGACGTTTCTCCCGCCGCGATGGCATCGGTGCCGGCTTTGGCCAGCCGCAACGATGCCGTGAATGAGAGGGTGGGCTGCGTGTCGTCTGCATTCGCGGCGGCGCAGCCCAGACATATACCGCCTCCTTTCTCGAAAAACGCACCGTCAAAGGCGACCTTCGCTCCGTTCGCCGAGTCATCGACCGAAGCGATGTCGATGCGCAGCTCTAAATTGCATGGATCGCCATCTGCATCGAGCACAACCGAGCGCCACGTGCAGACGGCGCACCCCGCCTGGGAGCCGTTTACCTTGTTCGAACGATTGATATCCACGACTATCGAGCCGTCCGTATTACGACGAAGGCATCCCGAGGTTGAGATTGCGGCCTGTGCAATCGAAAAACGCTTACACGCAATGGCGCTCGACGGATTTGGTGCGGAGCTTAGGGCTGCTGGTAAGGAGTCTGCCATGACGGGAGTCGCCCAAGCGGCGACAGGCGTTCCGGTTGCGAGCGCGCCGCAGAGTGCGACGACGGGCAAAAGGTTCTTCGATGCCATGGGGTCTCCTTAGCTAATTTAGTGCGGCCTATCCGTGTTTTGTTTCTGGCTGTGTTTGATGTGCAGACCGAGGCCGGCGGTCCCCGCGCCTGCTGCTGTGGCACCTACTGCCAAGAGCCATCGTCTGTCGCCTGTCTGCGCCAACGGTTCCTCGCGGTCGCCGCGGTCGAGTTCCGAGAGATCGACCGTCACTTGCGTGGCGGCCTGTACCTGTTCTTGCTGGGCAAAGGCCATGGCTGGCCCAAACGCTAGGATGCTGACGGTGGCGGCCAGGGCGATAGCCTTATGCCGTGTGCGCACCGGGCTCGACCGTCCAGGTGATCGTTGCAACCTGATCGCCTTCGCCGGTTACGCGGAAGATGTCGCGCGTGACGCGGGCGACGTTTCCGCTTGTCTTGAGCTTAATTTTGTCCGTGCCGCCGGCAATGCCCTGGTAGCCCATGTCGAAGGCTGCATTCTTGGAAAGATCGAGGCCCGTCTCCTGCATTGCGGCGCTGGCGTTCTGGAGTGCGCCGTCGGGGCCGACCTTAAAGTCGATGGAATTCTGCGCGGTTCCGGCCTTGGCGTCGGCGGCAATGGTCCAGGTGTTCATGGCGTCGATCTTCATGTTGGTGACATGGATGCCGTAGGCCGAATGATTGTCGATGGTGGTCGCGTCTTCTGAGGGGCCCTGAAGCGTGCCGTCGGCCTTGGCGACGAAGGGAATAACCGTCGGAACTTTGAACTCTACGTTGTCGATCTCGGTCCTGACCATTACTTTCGTGGTTCCAACGCGCCCGGCTGCCATAGCTGGCGTCGGGGCGGCGCCCATTGCGAGCGCGAGCGCGAGCCCTGCGCCCACGACGAGCGCTCTGGCTCCGTTCATGTTCCTGGTGATGTCCATGGTCGTTCCTTTCTATTCGCCGCGGGCCGTCCCCGCGATGATTGGACGAATGCTGGTGAATTGCGTGCGGTGCCGCGTCGGCCGAAAAAGCTAGTTCTCGGCTTGCTCAACCCGTACCTTGACACGTGTCGGATTGCCGTGGCTGTCGAGGGTCTTGGCATCGAGTGCCTGGATCTCGATGTATGCCTCGCCTTCTTTGATGTCGCCGGCGGGGCACGTCTCGATTGTCTTGCCGGTCTCGACCACACCGGATTCGTACATGGTCTCGTCGTTTTGGATGACGCGGAATCGCTGGGGAAATTTATTGTCTTGGACGTTTTGCACGTTGACGCGCAGCTTGCCGTCCTCCTGTAGCTGAGCGACCGGCGCGACCGAAATCGTCATCATGTTGTCGCGGACGATGGCATCGAGCTCATCTTGGATTTCTTGTCGCGATTTACCCTCTGCCGTCGTGACTGAGGCGCCCGCTTCGGGCACGGGCTGCGACTGCCAGGCGTATAGCCCTACGGCGACAAGGGCGCAGACGATAGCCAGGCAGACAACGACGAGTTTCTTGCGACGCCCCAGTCCTGCCAGGCGGGGCGGCTTCTTCGCACTCATGCGGCGTCCTTGGTGGTGTAGACACGTGCGAACGTGGACGGGTCCGCTCCAAAGAGCATGTGAAGCATCAGGCGGCGCGAGTAGATGAGCTCGTCAAAGTCGTGAGGGAGCTCGATGTCGTGGATACGCGCGATGTGGTGGGCGAGCGCCGAGAACGACTCGGGGTCGCAGATAACATCGGTGGTGACGTGGTAGACCGCCGTATCGGGGAACGCCTCTTCGTCGAAAGGCAGGAGATAGGGATCGTCGTCGACCTCGATGGCGACGCCGTACTGGGGCCAGTAATATGCCATGGGAACCTCCCTGCTTCTGGGGCCAAACTTCTATCGGTTTTGGCTGTCGATGCCGACCGTATCAGCCGCTACTTGACCAATTTCTGACCAAATGCTTGACGGATTGACATCTCCGCAGGTAAAAGGTGGGAAAAATTACTTCAACTTTTTTCGAGCGACAATCGAGCGGTCGGCGACGGCGGGGCGATATGTGTCAAAAGCATCGTCTGCCGAGGAAGCCTTGCCGTTCGCCGAATTGCACGAACGTAAAAAACGCCAATTATGGAGACGGTCTCGAACACGTCGACGAAACGATGCGGTAACATCTCCCTGCAAACACTGTAGTTAGCTAAAGTGGGAGTTCGCGTGTCTGCAACCATTAAACCCTTCACCGACGAGTTCGAGGAGTATGGCCGCGATGAATCTCGCGCATCGGGCGAAGCATCGAGCATCTCGTTTCCGACAACGGAAGACGAGGTCCGTGCCATTTTGGAAACGCTCCATGCCGAGCGTGTCCCGGTAACGGTTCAGGGCGCCCGAACCGGCCTTGCCGCCGGTGCCGTGCCCCACGGTGGGCATATCCTCAATACTTCCCGTATGAATCGCTACTTGGGCCTTCGCCGCGATGAACAAGGCCAATTTCTGCTGCGCGTGGAGCCGGGCGTTGTGCTCTCGGAGCTGCGTAAGCAGCTGAGCAAGAAGGTACTGCCGACCGCTGGTTGGGACCAGGCATCGCTTGAGGCCTACGAGGAGTTCCAAGAGTCCCCCGAGCAGTTCTTTCCCACCGATCCCACTGAGGCATCTGCCTGTCTGGGCGGCATGGCGGCATGCAACGCCTCCGGCGCCCGCAGCTACGCTTACGGTCCCATGCGCCCGCATATCACGGGACTCCACGTCGCGCTGGCTGATGGCGATTTGCTTGAGCTTCAGCGCGGCGAGGCTTTTGCCCAGGGCCGCCACCTGTCGCTTGTGACGGCAGAGGGTCATACATTCGAGCTTGATCTTCCTGACTACACTATGCCCAAGACCAAAAATGCCTCGGGGTATTTTGTTGCGGACGATATGGACGCCATCGATCTTTTTATCGGTGCGTGCGGCACGCTCGGCGTCATTACCGAGCTCGAGATCGCCCTGCAGGCGGCACCTTCGGTCGTATGGGGTGTGAGTTGCTTTTTCGATAGCGAAGACAAGGCCGTGTCCTTTACCGATTCCGTGCGTCCCGTGCTGTCCCATGCCGCCGCTATTGAGTATTTCGATGCTGGCGCCCTGGATATCCTGCGTCGCCAGCGCGAGCAGTCGACAGCGTTTGCCTCGCTGCCGGCGCTCGACAAAGAGGCCAAGGTATGTGTCTACGTGGAGCTCGATTGCGATGACGAGGCGCAGGCGACCGAGGAGCTGTACCACTTGGGATGGGTGCTGGAGCTTGCGGGCGGCCGCGACGATGCGACATGGGTCGCCCGCACCGAAGTCGATCGCGAGTGCCAGCGGTTCTTCCGCCACGCGGTGCCCGAGAGCGTCAACATGCTCATCGACGAGCGTCGCCGCACCGACCCCACCATTACCAAGCTGGGATCGGATATGTCGGTGCCCAATGCACGCCTTGCCGATGTCGTGGCCCTCTATCGCCGCACGCTGGCCGAAAGCGGGCTTGAGTCTGCTGCCTGGGGACACATCGGGAACAACCATCTGCATGTGAACATCCTGCCGCGCGATGCGCAAGACTACCGTCGTGGTGGAGAGCTCTTTGCCCAGTGGGCTTCCGAGGTCACGGCCATGGGCGGTGCCGTTTCTGCCGAACACGGCGTCGGCAAGATCAAGGCGGGCTTCTTGGAGACGATGTACGGCCACGAGGCCATGGTCGAGTCGGCGCGCCTCAAACTCCAGCTCGATCCTGCCGGCCAGCTGGGTCGCGGCAACCTGTTTACGGAGAAGCTCTTGGATGAACTCGTCCAGAAAGGGGGCGCGTGAAGATGAGTGATTTCCATATGGTGGTGTGCGTCAAGGCGGTGCCCGGAAGCACCGAGGTCAAGATGGACCCCAAGACCAATACTATCGTGCGTGATGGCAAGCAGGCGGTCATTAATCCCTTCGATGCAAGTGCTCTCGAATGTGCGCTAGCGCTGAAGGACGACTTTATCGGCTTTGGCATGGATGTGCGCGTGACGGTGGTGTCGATGGGCATCCCCGCGACCGAATCGCTGCTGTGCGACTGCATCGCCCGCGGTGCCGACGACGCGCTGCTGCTGACCGACCGAGCCTTTGCGGGCGCGGACACGCTGGCGACCACCTATGCGCTCAAATGCGGCATCGAGGCGCTCGACGAGGACTTCGACCTGCTCATCTGCGGCAAGATGGCGGTGGATGGCGATACCGCCCAGATCGGCCCCGAGCTTGCCGGTGCCTTCGAGATTCCCTGCGTGACCGATGTGCGTTGCGTACAGACCGCCGGCTTTGCGTCGTGCGGCTCGCTTTCGCTCGTCCACGGTTGCGATGCCGGCGAGGAGACGGTCTATCTGGAGATGCCGTGCGCGATGACGACCGCCAAGGAGATCGGCCAGCTGCGCATGCCGAGCATCGCCGGCATTCGTGCGGCCGAAGATGCGGATGTGCGGGTGGTCAGTGCTGCCGATGTGCATGCCGACCCTTCGCGTTGCGGCCTTACCGGATCGCCGACGCAGGTCGTGCGCTCTTTTGTGCCCGATCGCAATCAAATGTGTGAGGTCATTGAGGGCACGCCGGGCGAGCAGGCGGCAAAGCTTGCCAAGATTATCGAGGGGATGGCATAGATGAGCGGGCTGATTATCGATAGCGAAGCCTGTATCGGCTGCGGTCGCTGCGTTCGCGCCTGTGCCTCGGGCGGCATTGTGGTGGAGGGCGAGCGCCCCAACCGTTGTGCCCATGTGACCGACGGCTGTATCTTGTGCGGCGGGTGCGTCGATGCCTGTCCCGTCGATGCCATTTCGATCGAGCGCGACGAGGCCGCTGGCGCGGTTGACCTCAACGTGTATCGAGACATCTGGGTATTCGCGCAGACCGACGAGCACGATACGGTGACTCCCATTGCCTATGAACTCATGGGCAAGGGCCGCGAGCTTGCCGATGCTCGCGGCTGCCGTCTGGTCGCACTGGTCGGTATGGGCCCCGAGGGTTCTCTCGGTGACCTGGAGCATCTGGTGTGCGCCGGCGCGGACGAAGTCCTGGTCTGTCGCGACGAGCGTCTGCGCCAGAACGATGCGGAGGTTTACGCCCGCCTGATCTGCGATTTGGTGGCAGAGCGCAAGCCCGAGGCCATTCTGTACGGTGCGACCGCCTTTGGCCGCGAACTGGCACCCGGCGTTGCCGTGCGTTTGCAGACGGGCCTTACGGCCGACTGCACCGTGCTTTCGATGGATGCGGAGACGGGCTTGCTGCAGCAGACGCGCCCGGCGTTTGGCGGCAACTTGATGGCCACCATCATTTGCCCCAACCACCGTCCGCAGATGGCAACGGTGCGCCCTGGCATCTTTAAGGCGCCCGACTTTGACTATAGCCGCTCCGGCACGATTACCCAGGTAGCGCTTGCGGATGACGTTAAGGCCCGTGTCGAGATCTCAATTCGTGCCGAGGGGTGGGGTCAGCAGGCATCAATTGCCGATGCCGAGCGTCTGGTCGTGGTGGGCCGCGGCATTGGCTCCAAGAAAAACCTACCGCTGATGCGAAAGCTTGCCGAGGCTCTGGGTGCCGAGCTTGGCTGCACGCGCCCCGTGGTGGAGGCCGGCTGGCTGGAGTATCGCCACCAGATTGGCCAGACGGGCGTGTCGGTTTCGCCCAAGCTTCTCGTGAGTATCGGTGTTTCGGGCGCCATCCAGCATCTTGCCGGCATCGGTGGGGCGGAGTGCATTATCGCCATCAACGAGGACCCGGATGCTCCCATTTTTGGAGCTGCCCAGTACAAGGTTGTCGGTGATGCCGTCGAGGTCGTCGAAGAGCTGCTGGCCCAGCTTGAGCGCTAGGCGCGCGCCAGCCAGTCGCGCATCTCGTCCTTTAGGCGGCTCCAGGCTGCCTGCGTGGCGGGATCGGTAAAGGGCCGCGTAATGCCAAAGGGCGCGTCGAGCAGGCGATAGATATCGCCTTGCTCGCGCGCCAGCGCACGGCTTGCCGGATAGACGAGCTCAAACATAAAGCAGATGAGCCCCACCAGGTAGTCCGCCGGCTCGTTGCGCTCGTCGCGCGCGACGCACCGATGCTCGTCAAAGGCGGCAAGCGTCGGTACCGAGAAGCGACTGGCTAGAAACGCGTCCTCATCCACCTTGAGGATGGTATCGACGGTGCTGTCGGCGATGGTACGCATAATGTCGATCTTGTCACCATCGCGCACGATATCGCAGAAGCTCCGCGTGCGCTCGTCGAGCTGCGCGGGTAGACGGAAATCGCTGTGATAGGCAATGCTCGCTCGGATGAGCTCATCTTCTGCCGGGTCATCGATAAAGTCGCGGATGCTCGTTACGGCGGGTGCATCGGCGGGATTCTCGCCAAAGAGGACCTCGATGCCCAGCGCCGCATGGCTCATGCTCTCGGCGTCCTTAAAGGTGTCCCAGCGTCGCAGCTGCTCAAAGCGGCCCATATCGTGTAGCAGGCCGCAAAGCCATGCCAGGTCAATATCTTCTGACGACCAGCCCTGCTCGCGCGCTACGGCATCGCATGCCTCGGCCACGTGGTACGTATGCTCGATTTTGAGCGCGATGCGTGGGTTGGTGGCGTTGTAGGCATCGGTGTAGCTTTTGAAGGCCGCGCGCGCCCGGCCTCGATCGATGGCTGTCATAATGACTTCCTAAAAAGTTGTGTCTTTCGATCCGGTGGCAATTGTAGGTGAACTTTATTGCCACCGGTTGATATTTCTGCTGCGTTGCAAGGCGCGCTGCAGACGACTTACCAGAATGGGAGTGGCATGGTCCTTAGGATCTTTAAAATCGTCTGGCCAGTGATGCTTACCTATGTTGCAATAGGCGCGCCGTGCGGAATGATCATGGGGCAGACGGGAATGGAGCCCTGGATGGTCTTTGCTCTGAGCAGCACGTTTGTGACGGGCAGCGGCCAGTTTATGATCTGCAATCTTTGGCTGGCGGGCGTACCGGCACCTTCGATTATCGCGAGCGTCGCCGCCATCTCCTCGCGCTTCGCTCTTTACTCGGCATCGATCGCACCCCATCTGGCGGGCGCCTCGAAGCGTCAGACGCTGGCTGTTGCCGCGACGCTCACCGAGGAGGCATACGGCATCTCGCTTGCCAAGCTGGTTGAGGGGGAGGATTGGGGCCCGCGCGAATCCTTCGTGCTCAACGTGATCCTCATCGCGACATGGGGCGCTTCGTGCACGATGGGTGCCATCGTCGGTGCCGTTGTCGATGTTCCCACCGCTATTGCGAGTTTCGTCTGCACGTCGCTCTTTATCTGTCTACTCTTTTCGCAGCGGCTGTCGCGCGGCAACGTTGTCGCGGCGGTTTCGGGCGCGGTGTCCGTCGCCGTATGCAAGTTCTTGGGCTTCACGAATATTGCCGTGCCGGCAAGCGTCGTGGTCGGCATTGCCATTGCGCTGGCGTGCGATGCTGTATTAGACGGAAGAGGTGCCCGCGATGCCCGTTAACGAGTTCTTGGTTCTGTGGCTGTCGTCGTGGGCTGCTATCGCGTTCTTTCGCATCGCGCCGGCGTTTGCCTTGCGCGGGAGAACGCTGTCGCCCCGCATTACCGAGGCCCTGGGTTATATCCCGCCCGCTGCCTTTGCCGCGCTGGTCGCCAACGACTTGGTGAGCCCCGGCGCGTTCGACGCGGGACCCTGGCCTGCCTTGGTTCCCTGGATTGCGGCTGCCGGCGTCGTGGCCGTGGCGGTCAAGACAAAATCGATGCTGTGGTGCTGTGTTTCGGGCATCGTGCTCTATATCGTTTTGAGCCTCGTATAAGAGCGGGACACGTTTAGCATCCCGGCCAACGAATCCAATTTTTCACCGAGCTGGTCTATTTCTTCTGGTACCATGGTCAAACTTTACTGTAGCAAAGCGTGACGTGGGCTTTTGTACCCCGTCAGCGGAAATGGGGGTTTCATGGCACAGGAAGCGACCGCCAACGAGCAAAAGAAATTCAAGGTCCCGCGCATCCCGGGCGACATCATGATCTATCCGATGATCGTCGGTCTTTTGCTCAACACCTTCTGCCCGCAGGTTTTTGAGATCGGCGGCTTCTTTACGGCTGCCTGCCGCGGTGGCTCCAATACCATCGTCGCCGCGATCCTGCTGTTTGTGGGCGCCGGCATCAGCTTTAAGTCCACGCCGGGTGCCATCAAGACCGGTATCGTCGTGCTGATCCCCAAGCTGGTCGTCGCAGCGGCTCTCGGCCTGGGCGTGGCATATTTCTTTAACGACAACTTCCTGGGTCTGAGCTCCGTGTCTATCATCGGCGGCATCACGTTTTGCAACATGGCGCTCTATACGGGCATCATGGGCGAGTTCGGCGATGAGTCCGAGCAGGGCGCCGTCGGTATCCTGTTCTTTACGGCTGGCCCCGCCGTCACGATGATCATCCTCGGTGTTTCCGGCCTCGCCAACATTCCCATTGGCACCATTATCGGCTCCATCTTGCCACTCGTTATTGGCATGGTTCTGGGCAACCTGTTCCCGTTTATCAAGAACCTGCTGGTTCCCGGTGCCAATCCCGCGATTGCCGTCATCGGATTTCAGCTCGGTGCGTCCATGAGCCTGTCGAGCTTTATCACCGGCGGTATTTCCGGCATCTTGCTGGGCCTTGTCACGCTGTTTGTCGTCGGTCCCATCACCTTTGCGTTCGAGCGTCTGTGCGGCGGCAATGGCAAGGCCGCTGTGGCTTGCTCCACCATTGCCGGCACGGCTATGACCACACCGGTTGCCCTCGCCGAGGTCGCACCGCGTTACGCCGAGCTTGCGCCCACCGCGTACGCTCAGATCGCCACCGCCGTTATCATCACGGCGATCATGGCTCCGATTCTGACTGGCTGGGTCGACAAGAAGTTCTGCCAAGGCAAGGAGGATCTGTCGCCTGTCGGTGTCGAGGCCATCGAGGAGGCCGTCGCGACTGACATCGATGGCGAGTAGCAATCGATACCCATCAATGATGCCGGCGTGTGCAATTCGCGCCGTATGGGCGCCCGAACAGAAACTGTTTTGCAGTGATGTTCGGGCGCTCTGCTATTATCCCCTTTACCCCTGCGGAGTAAAGGGGTGTTTATTGCCCTGATTCGAATTGGGCGATTCTGACCACTTGGGTATTGAAGGGATGGCGCTAGTGGTTAAGGCACTCAAGATTGAGATATTCGTGCTATGCATGATTGTTCTTATCGGGCTTGCCGTGCGAAGTCGTCGCTCCTTGTTCTCGAGCACCCAGCAGCTATTGTTTAGCATGCTTGGCTACACCTCTGCCGCGTACATATTATTCGATATGATCTGGACGCTTTCGGACGGTGTGGACGGCACGTTGGGCATTGCTGCCAACTGGATTTCCAACGCGGTTTCGTTTTCGCTCTTTGCTATCGCGTGTCTCATTTGGTTTATCTATTCCGAGACGGTGCAGGGTTCTCGCCTTTTGACCTCGCGCTATAGGGTGGTGCTTGTAGCGTTGCCTACGGCTCTGGTGGTCGTGCTGGCGTTTACCAGTTACTGGACGCACGCCCTGTTCTATATCGATTCGCAGGGCGTGTATCGTCGCGGCTTTGCCTATATGATCCAGCCCATCGTCAGCTACTGTTACGTTATACATACGTCCCTGCATGCGTTTGTGCAATCTCGCAGGGTCGAGAGCCTGCAGACGAAGGCCATCTATCGAACCTTGGCATTTTTCGCCATTCCGGCCCTGGTGGGCGGTACCTTTCAGGTCGTATACTCGGTGCCCGGCCTTTGTGTCGGCATAATGATTAGCATGTTGCTGCTTTACATCATCTACCAGGAGCAGCTCATCTCGACCGACCCGTTGACTGGACTTAACAATCGCAACCGTTTTGAGACCTATATGCTGTCGCTCTTCTCAAATGTGGATCAGGCCGAAGATGTATATCTGCTTATGATGGACGCCGACGGCTTTAAGCAGATTAACGATCGCTATGGGCATGTGGAGGGCGACCACGCTCTTCAGGTCATATCCGCTGCGCTCAAAGAAGTCTGCTCGGCGTCTGGCGGCTTTATCGCACGTTATGGCGGCGATGAGTTCGTGGTGCTCCAAAAGACGACGGCGGAGCAGGACATCATAAGCCTGTGTGCGGCAATCAACGATGAGCTCGCACGTGCCGACGTGCCGTATCTGTTGCGGATGTCCATCGGCTACGCACGGGTCGGTGACGGTGTCGATACCTGGCAAGACTTGCTTCGCGCTGCCGATGCGGAGCTCTACCGCGTCAAGGCCGAGAAAAAGAAAGCCGGCGTCCAGATACGCTAGAAAAAGGGGCGCACGCTTGCGTGCGTGGTGGCCTTCAGCTCACCGATGTGCTCCATTAAACTAAAGTATGTGAATCTCTCTGCTAAATAAGGGCAGTTCGCTAGGCTTTTTTGGGTTTGTTGACGATGATGATGCCGCTGCAGACCAAGAGCAGGGCAACGATGACGGTAACGGGGCTCGTGCCGGCGCCCTCGCCAAGCAGCAGTGCGCTCAGCAGTACGCCAAAGACCGGGTTCATAAACCCAAAGACCGAGACGCGGCTGACGGGGTTGACGGCAAGCAGGCGCGACCACAGCGAGTAGGCGACCGCGGAGATAAGCGCCATGTAGATGATGAGCACGATGGCGGGGACAATCGCCGTGGGGGAGAGCGCGCCACCCATCAAAAAGCCGATGGCGGTGAGGACCAGGCCGCCGACCAAGAACTGCCACCCGGCAAGCAAGACGCCGTCGTGCTTGCGCGAGAAGATGCCGATCAGGCAGGTCGACAGGGCGCCTGCAACAGTGGAAGCCAAGATAAAGCCCTCGCCGTTGAGCGTAAAGCCAAAGGTGCCATCCGCGCCCGAGAGGTTGACGAGCGCCACACCGGCAAAGCCCAACACGCAGCCAAGCACCTTGGCTGCGTGTTGGGCTTCTCGGTGTGAAATGCCAAGGCGGCAAAGAGGATTGCGAGGAAGTTGGCGCTGGCCTCGATGATGGAGCTCGACATGGCGCTGGCGCGCGAGAGTCCCAGGTAGAAAAAGAAGTACTGCCCGATAGTCTGGAAGAGCGACAAGACAAAGATGGGCTTGATGTCGCGAGCCTGCGGAATGAGGGGGCGGCGTTGGGCCGCACTCATCCCAACGACAACCAGGGCGCCGGCAAGGGTGAAGCGCAGACCCGCGAAGAGCAGCTGCGAGGCGCTATCGTGCGCCGGGATACCAAAGAGTGCGTAGCCGATCTTGATGCAGGGAAGGGCCGATCCCCAGAGCGCGCAACAAACAAGACAGCCCAGGATGAGTCCGGGCAGGGTGGCGAGATACGGCTTGCGGCTTTCCATGATGTCCTTCCTGCATGCGCGAAGCAAAAAAGAACCCGCCACCGGATGTGTCGGTGGCGGGTGTTGTTACCCGAGGGGATTGTACCCGATGGGAAAGGTTTAAGCGAAGTAGGCCACGCCGCTCTCAAAGATCGGCATGAACTTATCGCCGGGGACATGCTCGGGCACGTTGCGGTACAGGTTGTCGCCGCGACGCTCGGCATGGCCCATCTTGCCCAGGACGCGGCCGTCGGGGCTCGTGATGCCCTCGATGGCGAGTGCGGAGCCGTTGGGGTTGACGGAAAGATCCATGCTGGGCTTTCCGTCTTCACCCACGTACTGCGTGGCGACCTGGCCGTTGGCGATCAGCTGGGCGAGCACCTCGTCATTGGCGACAAAGCGGCCCTCGCCGTGGCTGATGGCGACGGTGTAGGGGTCGTCCAGGCTGCACTGCGAAAGCCACGGGGACAGGTTGGACGAGATACGGGTGCGCACCAGACGGCTCTGGTGGCGACCGATGGTGTTGAACGTCAGCGTGGGCGCATCGGGCGTGGCGTCGACGATGTCGCCGTAGGGCACCAGGCCGAGCTTGATCAGGGCCTGGAAGCCGTTGCAGATGCCCAGCATCAGGCCATCGCGGGCCTTGAGCAAGTCGCGGACTGCCTCGGTGACCTCGGGAGCGCGGAAGAACGCCGTGATGAACTTGGCAGAGCCGTCGGGCTCGTCGCCGCCCGAGAAGCCGCCGGGGATCATAACGATCTGGCTTGCACGGATGCGGCGCGCAAGCTCGTGGGTGCTCTCGGCGACGGCCTCGGGCGTGAGGTTGTTGATCACGAAGGTGTCGGCCTCGGCACCGGCGGCACGGAAGGCGCGGGCGCTGTCGTACTCGCAGTTGTTGCCGGGGAACACGGGGATGATCACGCGCGGGCGGGCGATCTTGGCGCCGCCGAACACGTGGATATCCTTGGCGCGGAAGTCGATGGTCTCGACCTCGGGGGTCTCGCCGGCGCTGCGGTAGGTGAAGACGCCCTCGATGCCGCTCTCCCAGGCCTCCTGGAGCTCGGCGAGCTCGATGACCTCGGAGCCGGTGTCGATGACATAGCCCTCGACGGTGGTGCCCAGGGGCTCGACGACAACGCCGTCGGCGACTTCGGGCAGCTCGGCGTCCTCGGCGAGCTCGACGATAAAGCTGCCGTAGAGCGGGGTGAAGAGGCTCTCCACGTCCACGTCCTCGGCAAGCTCGATACCGATCTGGTTACCGACGCACATCTTAAAGAGGCTCTCGGCGCCGCAGCCGTAGCCGGGCGTGGAGACGGCCAGGGCGTCGCCGGTAGCGGTGAGCGCCTCGACGGCGTCAAACGCGGCGAGCAGCTGCTGGGCATCGGGGCGGTAGTCCTCGCCATAGGTGGCGGGGGCGATACGGACGACGCGGTGTGTGAGGCCCTTGAACTCGGGGGAGACAGCGCGGGCCGCCTTGCCCAC
This sequence comes from uncultured Collinsella sp., assembly GCA_905208535.1. Taxonomy (GTDB): domain Bacteria; phylum Actinomycetota; class Coriobacteriia; order Coriobacteriales; family Coriobacteriaceae; genus Collinsella. The sequence continues at coordinate 43,961 of CAJLPI010000011.1, forward strand.
GGCGACAGCGAAGCTGATCAGGGTCGGCGGAACGTTGAGCTCGCCGGCCTCGTCCTCAAACGAGCCGCTCATGGAGTCCTTGCCGCCGATGGCGCCGGCACCCAGGTCGACTTGGGCCATGAGGGCGCCCAGGACGGCTGCCGTGGGCTTGCCCCAGCGCTCGGCCTCGGTGCGCAGACGCTCGAAGTACTCCTGGAAGGAGAGATAGGCGCGCTTGTGCTCAAAGCCGGCAGCCACGAGCTTGGCGATGGACTCGACCACGGACAGGTAGGCGCCCGCAAACTGGTCGGCCTCCATCAGATAAGGGTTGAAGCCCCATGCCATGGCACTCGCCGTGGTGGTCTCGCCGTCCACGGGGAACTTGGCGACCATGGCAGAGCTCGGGGTGAGCTGCGTCTTGCCGCCAAAGGGCATGAGCACGGTTGCGGCACCGATGGTGGAGTCGAAGCGCTCGGAAAGGCCCTTGTTGGAGGCAACGTTGAGGTCGGTGACAAGCGAGGTCATGCGCTCGGCAAGCGTGGTGCCGGCCCAGCTGGGCTGCCACACGCTGCGGGCGCAGACGTGAGCAGTCTGATGCTTGGGCGCACCGTTGGAGTTGAGGAACTCACGGGACAGGTCGACGATGGCGACGCCGTTCCAGGCCATGCGCATGCGCGGCTCGGCGGTAACCTCGGCGATAACGGTCGCCTCCAGGTTCTCCTCGGCGGCGTAGCCCATGAACTCCTCGACATCACCGTCGGCGACGGCGCAGGCCATGCGCTCCTGAGACTCGGAAATGGCGAGCTCGGTGCCGTCCAGGCCGTCGTACTTCTTGGTCACGGTATCGAGGTCGACATACAGGCCGTCGGCAAGCTCGCCCACGGCGACCGAGACGCCGCCGGCGCCAAAGTCGTTGCAGCGTTTGATCAGACGGCAGGCGTCGCCGCGGCGGAACAGACGCTGCAGCTTGCGCTCGACCGGGGCGTTGCCCTTCTGGACCTCGGCGCCCGAGGTCTCGATGGACTCGGTATTCTGGGTCTTGGAGGAGCCGGTGGCGCCGCCGATGCCGTCACGGCCGGTGCGGCCGCCCAGCAGGATGATCTTGTCGGTGGGGGCGGGGCACTCGCGGCGCACGTGGTTTGCCGGGGTAGCGCCCACGACGGCGCCAACCTCCATGCGCTTGGCCACGTAGCCGGGGTGATAGAGTTCGTTGACCTGACCGGTGGCAAGGCCGATCTGGTTGCCGTAGCTGGAGTAGCCGGCGGCGGCAGTGGTCACGAGCTTGCGCTGCGGAAGCTTGCCCTCGAGCGTCTCGGAAACCGGGACGGTGGGGTCGCCGGCACCGGTGACGCGCATGGCCTGATACACATAGCTGCGGCCCGAGAGCGGGTCGCGGATGGCGCCGCCCACGCAGGTAGCGGCGCCGCCGAAGGGCTCGATCTCGGTCGGGTGGTTGTGGGTCTCGTTCTTAAAGAGGAACAGCCAGTCCTGGTCCTCGCCATCGACATCGACCTTCACCTTGACGGTGCAGGCGTTGATCTCCTCGGACTCATCGACATCGGTCATGACGCCGGTCTTCTTAAGGTACTTGGCGCCGATGGTGCCCATGTCCATGAGGCAGACGGGCTTGGTGTCGCGACCGAGTTCGTGGCGCATCTCCATGTAGCGGTCGAAGGCCTGCTGCACCACGGCGTCGTCGATCGTCACGTCGTCCAGGACGGTGCCGAAGGTGGTGTGGCGGCAGTGATCGGACCAGTAGGTGTCGATCACGCGGATCTCGGTGATGGTGGGGTCGCGATCCTCATCGCGGAAGTACTGCTGGCAGAAGGCGATGTCCGCCTCGTCCATGGCAAGGCCGCGCTCGGAAATAAAGGCGGCAAGGCCGGCTTCGTCGAGCTCGCGGAAACCGTCGAGCACCTCGACGGGCTGGGGCTCGGGGGTCTCCATGTACAGCGTCTCGGGCAGGTCGAGCGAGGCGATGCGCGCCTCGACGGGGTTCACCACGTAGTGCTTGATGGCATCGATGGCGGCCTCGTCCAGAGCGCCCGAGATCATATAGACCTTGGCGGAGCGCACGGCGGGGCGCTCGCCCTGGCTGATGAGCTGCACGCACTCGCTGGCGGAGTCGGCGCGCTGGTCAAACTGGCCAGGCAGGAATTCGACGGCAAAGACGGCGCCATCGCTTGCGGGGAGCTCGTCGTAGGTCACATCGACCTGGGGCTCGCTAAAGACGGTCGGCACGCAGGACCGGAAAAGCTCCTTGTCGATGCCCTCGACGTCGTAGCGGTTGATAATCCTCAGGGCCTCGATGCCCTTGATGCCGAGAATTTCGGTCAGCTCGCCCTTGAGCTGCTGAGCCTCGACGTCGAACCCGGGTTTCTTCTCCACGTAGATACGAGAGACCATTGGTTCCTGCCTTCCTGATCGGTTGGGCGTACGGTACGGTATGCGGCAGCGGTCGGTTTGCGGGGTCTGCCCTGCGGTCGCCTTGAGCCACATGTTTGTAAACCTCACTATGATACGACAGCTCGCGGCGCGTTGAGGACGGCGAGGGTGCTACAGTGAAGCGCAAACAAGAGAAAGGCATCACATGGCATTCGTTTCGCTCGCCATCATCGCACTCGTGGCCTTTGCGAGTCCTTTTATCGCCTCGGCGATTCCCGGAAAACCCGTTCCCGAGACGGTCTTTTTGCTCGTGCTCGGCGCGGTACTGGGACCCCATATGCTCGGCGTCATCCATGTAGATGCTGAGGTCTCGCTGGTGTCCGAGCTGGGCCTGGCCTTTTTGTTCCTGCTTGCCGGCTTTGAGATCGACCCCAAGAGCATCACGGGCGTCGAGGGGCGCTACGGCTTGGCGACGTGGGTCGTCACGTTTGGTATCGCCTGGCTTGCCGTGCGCTTTACCCCGTGGTTCTCAGTCAGTCATTTCGACGGTATCGCCGTGACGCTTGCCCTCACTTCGACGGCGCTCGGTACGCTTGTGCCCATCATGCGTGAGCGCTCGCTCACCGGCACGCGCGTGGGCGACTCGATTCTCGCGTATGGCACTTGGGGCGAGCTCGGTCCCGTGCTCGCCATGTCGGTGCTGTTGTCTGCCCGCACTGGCATCCAAACGCTCGTTATCCTTGGCTTGTTTGCGGTGGTTTGCGTGTTGCTGGCCGTGGTCCCGAGCCGCTCCAAGCGCGTCGGCAGCCGCTTCTTTGCATTTGTTGAGGAGCGCGCCGATACCACGTCGCAGACCTTCGTGCGCCTGACGGTGCTCATCCTGGTCACGCTCGTGGCATTCTCGGCTGTCTTTGATCTCGACATCGTGTTGGGTTCTTTTGCCGCTGGCTTTGTCCTGCGCTATATCATCCCCGAGGGCAACCATACGCTCGAGACCAAGCTCGACGGTCTGGGCTACGGTTTTTTGATTCCGGTGTTCTTTACCGTGTCGGGCGCAAAGATCGACCTGACGGCCGTGGCGTCGCGCCCGGGCTTGCTCGCGGGCTTTATCGTGGCGTTGTTGATTATTCGTGCCGTGCCCATTCTTATTTCCATGAGCATTTGTCCTGCGACGCGCGATGTGTCGGCGTATGGTCGCATTACCGTGGCCCTGTACTGCACCACGGCGCTGCCGATCATCGTTGCCGTTACGAGCGTTGCCGTCAACGCGGGCGCGCTGTCGCAAGATATTGCGTCGGTCATGGTTGCCGCCGGTGCCATCACGGTGTTCTTGATGCCATTGCTCGCGCAGCTCTTCTACCGCGTGGTGGATGCCGCACCGGTCGCCGCCGTGGCAGAGGTTGCCGAGCATCCATCCGATGCGCTCGACATCTTGCGCGCCCACCACGACCTAGCGAGCTTGCTCGCGCGCGAGCACGAGCTGCTGACCTCGCATGGCCATGGTCGCGTATTCGAGGGCCTGCCTACGCTCGATACGATTGCCGAGCGTCTTTCCGCCGAGGCAGCGAGCGGCCACATCGATGCCCGCATCGTGGACGCGGCGCACCTGCTTGCCGATAAGACCTATGGAGACGAGGTCGACCCGTCCGAGCTGACTCCGCGTGAGCGCCGCCGCCTGGAGCGCGCCAAGCTCGCTGTGCGCGAATACCGCCGCCGCATGCTGGAGCTCTATGCGCGCGAAGAAGCCGAAGACGACGACGGTAAGTAGTCGATACTTTCTCGGGGAAGCCGCGTCCCGCTTTGAAGGCTCGGAACGGGATGTGGTTTCCGAAACGGGGGCCGTTGGGAAGCTGTGTCCCGGAATGGGCGCTCAGAGTGGGATGCAGTTTCCGCAAGGAGGTCCTGGGGGAAACCGTGCCCCGTTCTGATCCGAAATACTGGGACATAGTTTCCCTTTCATAACAGGAGAAGGCGCGCTGTCTGCAGTTGATTCAGACGGCGCGCCTTTTTGGTTGAGCTATGTTGAAGCTTGAAGCCAAAGCTTGTGGCTCCTTAGGAGCGGGCGGCTCCGTCGACGGGGAGCACGGCGCCCGTGACATAGGAGGACATGTCGCTCGCCAGGAAAACAAAGGCGTTGGCGACATCCTCGGGCTCGCCCATGCGACCCAGCGGAATGGTGGCGATGATGGGCTTGATGACCTCTTCGGGCAGGTTGGCGACCATGTCGGTCTTAGTCACGCCGGGGGCGACGGCGTTGACGCGGATGCCCATGGGAGCGAGCTCGCGCGAGAGCGACTGGACCATACCGTTGACGGCAAACTTGGACGTGGGGTAACCGACGCCGGAGGGCTGGCCGTACTTGGCGACCATCGAGCTTGTGGTAGTGATGGTGCCGCCGTGGCCGGCCTCGGTCATGATCTTGGCGGCAGCCTGGTGGCCATTAAAGACGGCGACGACGTTAAGGTCCATGACCTTTGCGAACTCCTCAGCCGTGTAGTCCAAGAGGGGTGAACGCTGGGAGATACCGGCATTGTTGACGACCGTGTCCAAGCCGCCCATGTCGGCTGCAGTCTGCGTAAAGGCCTCAGTCACGGCCTCGAGCGAGGTGAGATCGCAGGAGCGACCCCAGACCTTGGCGTCGGGATAGGCGGCTGTCAGCTTCTCAACGGCCGTGTCGGCAGTCTCCTGGCGCGAGCCAAAGACGGTGACGGCAGCGCCTTCCTCGATAAAACGGCAGGCGATGGCATAGCCGATACCGCGTGTGCCTCCGGTGATGATTGCTTTCTTGCCCTCGAGCAACATGGTGCTTCCTCTCATCGCGGGCGGACATTCGCAGCACAGCGTAGCGGTAGTCGGAATCGGCCGCGTTTGCATATCGGTGAACGGTAGCCCGCGTTACCGATGAGCGGCTCGCGCAAATATGCTTTGCCGTTGTGCTTAGGGCAGGTGACAAAAGGGCTCCCGTCCCACATCGGACGGGAGCCCTCAAGGCGCGTATTGCTAGGCGAGCGTTGGGCTAGTTCGCCATGACGCCTTCGGTCCAAGCCTCAACGTCCTCGATACGCAGGACGTTGGCGACCTCGGCCACGCAGCCGACGCTGGCAAGCTCGGCGGCGGCAGCCTGGACGTCCTTCTCGAGCGCGCGGTGCGTCAGGAAGATGACCGAGCAGGCATCGCTGACGCCCGACTTGCCGTCCTCGACCTGGTTGATGAGCGAGATCGAGATGTTGTGCTTTGCAAAGATGTCGACCGTCTCGGACAGGGCGCCCACGCGGTCGGCGACCTTCAGGCGCACATAGTACTTGGTCTGGAGCTCGTCCATGGGCTTAAAGGTGAGGTTGTGGCCATAGGGCTCAATCTCGGGCAGCGGAGCCACGCCGCGGCTGATCTGCTCGGAGAGCGACAGGATATCGCCCACGACGGCGCTCGCGGTGGGGAAGGAGCCTGCGCCGGCACCGTAGAACATGGTCTCGCCCACGGCGTCGCCTACCACGTAGACAGCGTTCATGGCGCCGTTGACCTTGGCAAGCATGTGGTCGGCGGGGATCAGCGTGGGGTGCACGCGAACGTCGACGCCGGCGTCGGTGTTGCGGGCGATGCCCAGCAGCTTGATGGTATAGCCAAGCTCGCGGGCCTGGGCGATGTCCTCGGCGCCGATGGTGCGGATGCCTTGCTGGTATACGTCATCGGTGGTCACGCGGGTGCCAAAGCCGATGGAGGCGAGGATTGCCGTCTTGCTGGCGGCATCGAAGCCGTCGACGTCTGCGGACGGGTCGGCCTCGGCATAGCCCTTGGCCTGTGCGTCGGCGAGCACATCGGCGTAATCGGCGCCCTCGGCGTCCATGCGCGACAGGATGTAGTTGGTGGTGCCGTTGAGGATGCCGGCGATGGTCAGGATCTTGTTGCCCACCAAGTCGTGCTCAAGCGTGCTGACGATGGGGATGCCGCCGCCGCAGCTGGCCTCGCACTTAATCTGCACACCGCACGCACGCGCCTTCTCGGCAAGCGTTTCGACGTGACGGCCCAGCAGGGCCTTGTTGGCAGAGACGACGTGCTTGCCGTGCTCAAAGGCGGTGGTGAAGATCTCGGTTGCGGGATGCTCGCCGCCGATCAGCTCGACGACGATGTCGATGGCGGGGTCGGTGACGACGTCGTGCCAGTCGCTCGTAAAGGCCTCGCGCTCAATGCCGGCTGCCTCGGCCTGCTCCCAAGCAAGCGCGCAGGCGCGGGTCAGCTTAAGGTCGATGCCGTAGGCTGCCAGGTACTCATCGTGGTGGCTCTTGATCAGACGGGCCACGCCGCCGCCGACGGTTCCCAGGCCGATCAGACCGACGTTCACGGTGCGCAGGGGTTCGCTCATAGATAGCTCCTTCGTGCATCTTGTGGATGAATTAACTGCTTATAGGTTGAGTGCATTCTAGCGTGAAGTGCAGGCACGTGCTTGCCTGGCAGCCAGAGCTGTGCAAAATGCTACTCCCGAAACGCTGCGGAAATATTGGAAACACGCTCGCTACAAACGAACTCCCGTAACAAACTGTCAACGTTTGCGCCATAAGGTTTGCCCTGTACCGCAAGACGGACGCGTCGCGGCCAGCGAAAAAAGGGGGACACCATGTTTATTGAGAGCGGGAACGCTTGTAACAGAATGGAAACATTACTTTTACATAATAAAGTGGCATTACTGCATAAAGTAGTAGGAATACGCAGAACTATGGATAAATGAACAAATCCAAAGAAAAGTTGAAATAATCGCCACTTTTCCTAACTAAAGCGTCTACTATTTTGCGAACGCCGAACACGGCGAAGGATGGCCTGTCGGGCAACCAAAACCCGACGAGATTTGAGAGGAGAGCCGCATGTCGAGCCTCACCGGTAAGTCATTGAACCCTGTTATGAATCGCAGGAGCGTTATCGCGAGCGCAGCAGGTCTGGGGGCGATGTCCATTCTAGCTGGCTGCTCCTCCAACGGCGGCGACAGCGGTTCCGCGTCGGGCGACGCTTCGTTTAAGATCGGCACCATCGGCCCGCTGACCGGCGCCAACGCGTCCTACGGCAAGTCCGTTACACAGGCTGTCGAGCTTGGCTGCAAGGATTTCTCGACCAAGGAGCTGCCGCTTGTCAGCAAGGCCGAGGACGACCAGGCTGACGGCGAGAAGGCCGTCAACGCCTTCAACACCCTGCTCGACTGGGGCATGCAGGCCCTCGTCGGTCCGACCACCACGGGTGCGTCGGTCGCCGTTGCCGCCGAGTGCGGCAACGACCCCCAGACGTTTATGATCACCCCGTCCGCGTCCTCCGAGGACGTTACCAAGGGCAAGGATTGCGTCTTCCAGGTTTGCTTTACCGACCCCAACCAAGGTGTCAACGCTGCCAAGTTCCTGGCAGAGAAGTATGCGAACGAGAAGTTCGTGCTGTTCTATAACTCCGGCGATGCCTATTCTTCGGGCATCGCAGATTCCTTTAAGGCCCAGGCCGCTAAGTCTAAGCTTGAGATTGTCGACGAGGAGACCTTTAAGGACGACTCCGCCACGAGCTTTACCAACCAGCTGACCAAGGCCAAGCAGGCGGGCGCCACCATGATCTTTGCGCCGATCTACTACACGCCGGCGTCCGTCCTGCTCAAGAACGCCAAGGACATGGGCTACGACGTCAAGATGATGGGCTGCGACGGCATGGACGGCATCCTGGGCGTTGAGGGCTTCGACACCTCTCTTGCCGAGGGTCTGCTGCTCATGACCCCGTTCTCCGCCGACGACGAGAAGAACGCCGACTTCGTCAACGCTTACAAGGATAAGTACGGCGATACCCCCGACCAGTTTGCCGCCGACGCCTACGACGGCGTGCATGCTGTGGTCGAGGCTCTCAAGGAGGCCGGCCTGGGCGTCGACGCCGACCCCACCGAGGTTGCCGAGAAGCTTCCCGAGGCTATGCTCAAGATTACTGTTGACGGCCTGACTGGCAAGCTCTCCTGGAACGACAAGGGTCAGGTCCAGAAGGACCCGACGGCGTACGTCATTACCGACGGCAAGTACGTACAGGCCTAATAGGCCGCCTTACATAGAGCGGTTTTGATCCCAAGCAGGGGAGGTTTTGGCCTTCCCTGCTTGCTTGGTATCTAGGGACAACGTAACGTCCCTGTTTCATACATCAACTGGAAACCTATTCGAAAGGGGGATGTGGAACATGACGGTCTTTATCCAATACCTGGTCAACGGCCTGTCCATGGGCAGCGTCTACGCCATCATCGCGTTGGGCTACACCATGGTCTACGGTATCGCCAAGATGCTCAACTTCGCTCACGGCGACGTCATCATGGTCGGTGCCTATGTCTCGTTCTGCGCCACATCGTATCTCGGCCTCCCGGGCTGGGCATCTGTAGTTCTCTCTTGTGTGGTCTGCACGGTTCTCGGTGTTCTCATCGAGGGTCTGGCATACAAGCCGCTGCGCCAGGCGGGCCCTCTGGCCGTTCTGATCACGGCCATCGGCGTGTCTTACTTCCTGCAGAACGCCGCGCAGCTTCTGTGGGGCGCCACGCCCAAGAACTTCACTTCGCTCGTCACCTTCCAGGTGCCGGAGTTCTTGGCCAAGTTCAACGTAAGCGCCGTCTCGCTCGTCACCATCGTCGCCTGCCTGGTTATCATGGCCGGTCTGATGTTCTTTACAGGTAAGACCAAGATGGGCAAAGCCATGCGCGCCGTGTCCGAGGACAAGGCCGCCGCTCAGCTCATGGGCATCAACGTCAACCGCACCATCTCGATGACGTTTGCCATCGGCTCTGCGCTTGCCGCCATCGCCGGCGTGCTCCTGTGCTCCTACTCGCCGGTGCTGCAGCCCACGACGGGTGCCATGCCTGGCATCAAGGCCTTCGATGCAGCCGTCTTCGGTGGCATCGGCTCCATCCCCGGCGCCTTTGTCGGTGGCATTCTCATCGGCATCATCGAGGCGATGGCACAGGCTTATATTTCCACGAGCCTTGCCAACTCCATCGTCTTTGGTGTTTTGATCATCGTCCTGCTCGTCAAGCCTGCCGGCCTCTTGGGCAAGTACGTCCCCGAGAAGGTGTAGGTGAGCGTTATGAAGTTCCTTAAAGACAAGCAGACGCGTCACGACTTTGTCACGTACGCCATGTGCATCGTGGCATTCGCCATCGTGTTCTTTATGCAGTCCAACCATATGATCCCGCGCATGATCGCCGGTCAGCTGGTTCCCATCACGGCCTATATCGTCATGGCCATCTCCCTTAACCTCGTCGTCGGCATCGCGGGCGACTTGTCGCTGGGCCATGCGGGCTTTATGAGTGTCGGTGCCTACACGGGCATCGTCACCGCGGTCGCCCTCGAGAGCGCCGTTCCCTCCGATCCGGTGCGCCTTATCATCAGTATCGTGGTCGGCGCCATCGCTGCCGCCATCCTGGGCTTCTTGATCGGCATCCCGGTCCTGCGCCTGAGCGGCGACTATCTGGCCATCGTGACCCTGGCTTTTGGCGAGATCATCAAAGAGATCGTCACCTGCCTTATCGTGGGCGTCGACTCCCGCGGCCTGCATGTGATCTTTAACATCACAGGTAACTCCACGATCGACGACCTGCACCTGCTCGAGGACGGCACCGCCATCATCAAGGGCGCCCAGGGCGCTTCGGGTGTGTCGACCTATTCGACCTTCCTTTCCGGCGCCATCCTGGTCATGGTCGCGCTCGTGATCGTGCTCAACCTGGTTCGCAGCCGTACCGGCCGTGCCATTATGGCCGTGCGCGATAACAAGATTGCAGCCGAGTCCGTAGGCATCTCCGTCACCGAGTACCGCATGATCGCCTTCGTGGTTTCCGCTGCCCTCGCCGGTGCTGCCGGAGCCCTGTTCGGCGGTAACTTCTCGCAGCTCTCCGCCACCAAGTTCGACTTCAACACGTCCATCCTCATCCTGGTGTTCGTGGTCCTGGGTGGTCTGGGCAACATGCGCGGTTCCGTTATCGCGGCGGCGCTGCTCACGGTGCTCCCCGAGCTGCTCCGTCAGTTCTCGGACTACCGCATGCTCATCTACGCCATCGTGTTGATTCTGGTCATGGTCTTTACCAACAACCCGCAGCTCAAGGCGTTCTTCGCACGCATTAAGGACCGCTTTGCTTCTAAGAAGGAGGTGGCAGCCGATGCCCAGTAAATTTGAGTTCAACAAGGGCAAGATGGTCCCGTATCCTTCTGGCGCCATCGTTCCCGACCGCGACCTGGGCGAGCGCCCGGCACTTGAGTGCATCCACCTGGGCATTGAGTTTGGTGGCCTTAAGGCAGTCGACGACTTTAGCCTGACTATCGGCAAGACCGAGATCGCCGGTCTGATCGGCCCCAACGGTGCCGGTAAGACCACGGTCTTCAACCTGCTCACCAAGGTGTACCAGCCCACGCACGGCACCATCCTGCTCGACGGTGAGGACACCTCGGGCAAGTCGGTCTACCAGGTCAACCGCATGGGTATTGCCCGTACCTTCCAGAACATCCGCCTGTTCAACACCATGACGGTGGAGGACAACGTCAAGGTCGGTCTGCACAATCAGGAGCGCTACTCCGGCTTTGAGGGCGTGCTACGCCTGCCGATGTATTGGAAGCACGAGAAGGCCGCCCACGAGCGCGCCATGGAGCTGCTGTCCATCTTTGATATGGAGCACCTGGCAAATGAACAGGCCGGATCGCTGCCTTACGGCGCCCAGCGTCGACTGGAAATCGTCCGCGCGCTTGCCACCAACCCCAAGCTGCTGCTGCTCGACGAGCCTGCCGCCGGCATGAACCCGTCCGAGACCGCAGAGCTCATGGAGAACATCGTTAAGATTCGCGACACCTTTGGTATCGCCATCATGCTTATCGAGCACGACATGTCGCTCGTCATGAATATTTGCGAGGGTATTTGCGTGCTTAACTTTGGCAAGGTCATCGCCAAGGGCACGGCCGAGGAAATCCAGAACAACGATGCCGTTATCGAGGCGTATCTGGGCAAGCAGGATAAGGGGGAGAACTAAATGGCAGAGCCGATGCTTTCCGTCTACAACATCAACGTCTGGTACGGCGCCATCCACGCCATCAAGGACATCTCCTTTAACGTCAACGAGGGTGAGACCGTGGCCCTGATCGGTGCCAACGGCGCCGGCAAGTCCACGACGCTTAAGACCGTCTCGGGCCTGCTGCGCTCCAAGACCGGTTCCATCAAGTTTATGGGTGAGGACATTACCCATACGCCTGCCGATAAGCTGGTGGGCAAGGGTCTGGCTCAGGTTCCCGAGGGCCGTCGCGCCTTTTTGCAGATGACGGTCGAGGAGAACCTCGAAATGGGCGCCTATACGCAGCCCAAGTCCACGGTTGCTCCGGGCCTCGAGCGCGTCTACGAGCAGTTCCCGCGCCTGAAGGAACGCCGTCGCCAGGTCGCCGGCACCCTTTCGGGCGGCGAGCAGCAGATGCTTGTTATGGGGCGCGCTCTTATGAGCAACCCCAAGCTGCTCATGCTCGATGAGCCTTCCATGGGCCTGGCGCCGATCCTGATTGAGCAGATCTTCCAAATTGTCGAGGACCTGCACAAGGCCGGCACCACGGTGCTTCTGGTAGAGCAGAACGCGCAGATGGCGCTCTCGATCGCCACGCGCGGCTACGTGCTCGAGACCGGCAAGATCACCATGACCGGCACCGGTCAAGAGCTCCTGCACGACGATAACGTCCGCAAAGCTTACTTGGGCGGTTAGGCGGTTCCGCCGTTCTACCGAACGGCGGACCAGTCGACGCTGCGCGGGCGCCAGAGCGACAACTTGTCATTCAAAGAGGGCGGCATGACCAGAAGGTCTATGCCGCCCTCTTTTCATGCCAAGTTGTTCGCTCTGGTGCCCGCTCGCTGTCCGTCTTCTGCTTGCGGCGTTGCTTTGGTTCTGGCATTTGGGGTAGTCGCTGGGGACGTTCTTGAATGACTAGTCGTTTAAGAACGTCCCCAGCGACTAGGTCAAAAGGCTCCGAGCGCGGCGTGCTCACGCCCGTCGTGGTGTGCCCGAAGGGGGATGGCTGCTACGAGCTCGATCATTTGCGAGGAGAAGACGAACCAGCCGTTGCAGATCCAATATGGATCTCGCCAACCTCGGCAAGCTGCTCGATGAGTGGAAGCCCTGTCGGGTCGTCTATTTCAACACCACCCAGAATGATGGTGTCATCGCGCAGGTCGATCTGTGTGTTGAACACAGCGAGGTTAAAGCCGGAGGCCACAAATCCGATAGCAGCCAGGACGAGCCCCGTGGCAACAAGCCCACCCGCTACGGCAAGGTAAATCTTTTTTACGCTGGACATGTTTGCACTCCTTCCTATGCCGTAAGCGGCGCCGCTTCAGCGCCCCTGCGGCTCTTACTGCCTCGATCTTTCCAGAAGGGCGAAACGGCTTTCTTCGCCCAAAGGGCAGAGAGGCGCGCGATCTGCTTGGACGCCGTCCAGGCACCGGCTCCCGCGAGGAGCGCCACACCGATGGAAGCGAATCCCATTCCCATCGAGGTTAAAACGTACGGAACATGCCCGATAATGATGCCGTCCACGGTGAACAGGAGCCCCACCACGCCCGCGCCCCCGAATGCCGCGGCCACGATCCACACGCAGAGCGCAAGAACCCAAATGCAGATGTAGACTGTAGCGGCAACGGCGACGAACGCGAACAGCAGCGGAATCCATACCGGAGAGCCCATGATGGCGAGCGCCCATAGAAGCGCCGTGCTCTTGCGCTTGGTCCTCGCAATTGCGCGCGGCACGGCGGGCAGTTCGTCGAGCGTTGCCTCGGCGACCTCACCGAGCGTGCCCATGGCGGCCACAGCCTCGGCCTCCGTCATGCCGTCCTCCATACGGTCGGCGATGGCCTCCGCGTAGAACTCCTGCGTTTCCTTTACCTGATCTGCCGGCAGATAGGCCAGAAGCTCGCCCAGCCGGTTCAAGAACTCATCGCGCGTCATGGTGCGCTCCCTTCACGTAACGGTAGATTTCCTGCACGGATGGCCATTCGGCGAGGAACTCGGCGATACGCTCATGCCCGGTGTCCGTGATGCGGTAGTACCTTCGCAGCCGCCCGTTGTGCTCGGCGGAGCGCGCCGTGATGCACCCTGCCTTCTCCAGGCGCTTGAGCAACGGATAGAGCGTGGACTCCGTGAGCCCCATGCTCGCGGGCACGTCCTTCACGATCTGATAGCCGTAGGATTCCTCGCCCGAGACGGCCGCGAGCACGCAGGCCTCGAGGAAGCCGCGCTTCATCTGTGCCTCCATCCGCACACCTCCTTTCGTAGTATACTGTGTAACACCTACCATATGACACATAGTATATGATGTCAACAGTTGTCGTATAGGGAGCCCGGTCTGTCTGTCCCCGGTATAGCGACGAGTGTCGGTTGACGCATCGCGCGAAACACCAACCAGTGCTCCTTTGATGCAACTCTCATTCGACCACATTTCTGAGCAGCTACCTTCCCGCACCAAAGCGTGCCTGATCCTGGGATAGTCGTTGGGGACGTTCTAGAATGAATAGTCGTTTAAGAACGTCCCCAACGACTACTTCTATACAGCAAAAAGGGGCGCTGACCATTTCGGTCAGCACCCCTTTAAGTTGCGGTGAAATGGGGACTGAATACGGGCTCCAGAGGCCAAAACAGTCCCTATTCCACCGCAACTTCATGGGGATGTGTGACAATGCCCGTCGGAAAACATCTGCTGTCTTTGGGGGTCTATCTATGCTGTACGAGTTTTGTGCCGAGAACTTTGAGCGTGTGCCGGCGGCTATCGATGCCGGTGCAAGGCGTATCGAGCTGTGCGACAACCTTGCCGTTGGTGGCACTACGCCTTCGGCCGGCGTTATCAGCGCTACGACCAACTATGCTCACGAGCACGATGCACGGGTGATGTGCATGATTCGCCCGCGTGGCGGCGGCTTTCACTACAACCAGGACGAGCTACGTATGATGGAGATGGATCTGGGCCTTGCTGTGAGTGCGGGCGTTGACGGCTTGGTCTTTGGCTGCTGCAAGCCCTGCGCTGGCGGATGGGCGCTCGACGAACTTACGCTTGGCGCCCTCGTGATGGCTGCGGGCTGCGCGACCGAGGAGTGCAAGCGCGATCCTATCGACATCACTTTCCACATGGCGTTTGACCAGCTCTCGCCCGAGGCTCAGCTGGACGCCATTGACACGCTCGCCGACTGCGGCGTCACGCGCATTCTGACGCACGGTGGTACTGCCGCTACGCCGATCGAGGACAACTTCGAAAACCTGGTCCGCTTGATCGAGTACGCGGGCGACCGCCTGACCATCCTTCCCGGTGGCGGCATTTCCACGGTCAATCGCGATACCGTGGCGGCGGCACTGGGCGTCTCCGAGCTCCATGGCACCAAGATCGTGCCGCTGGAGGTATAACCTGTGGCGCTGGTATTTGACGTTCAGCAGGCGAACGGTAAGCCCGACGACAACCGTCGTCCCGGCACCGCGTGCCCCTTTTGCGACACGGAGGGACTCGCCAACATCATCCAGCGCGATGGCGACTGCATCTGGCTCGAGAATAAGTTCAAGACCTTGCGGGCCACCCGTCAGACCGTATTGATCGAGTCGGCCAATCACGACGCCGACCTAGTGACCTATGAACCGGATGAGCTGCATCATGTGATGAGGTTTGCCCTGGGCTGTTGGCAGCAGATGATCGATTCCCAACAGTACCGCAGTGTGCTCATGTACAAGAACAAAGGCCCGCTTTCGGGCGGCAGCCTCGTCCATCCACACATGCAGATTGTGGGCTTGGAACAGGAGGACGGCTATGCGGCACTGACCTCAGCCAACTTTGAAGGCATCGATGTTTGGCGGCGGGGGAGAATCTCGGTCAACATCTCAGCCGAGCCCATCATGGGATTCTTTGAGGTCAATGTCTCGGCTCCACAGGGAATCGCCGCCGGCGACGACGCCCGCGACCAAGCCGAAGCGGACCTGTTTGCCGATGCGATTCAGGTGGCCCTGCGCTATGTCCTGCACGAGCACCACGGCGGTCGCGCGGAGTCGTACAACTTGTTCTTCTACCACATGGACGGCCGGACCATTGCCAAGGCGCTGCCACGTTGGGTGGTTTCGCCCTACTTTGTGGGCTATCGTTTGGCCCAGGTCAATGCCGAGACGACGCTCGATATCGACGCGGAGCGTCTGCATGCGCATCTGGAAACGCTCGCGTAGCAAGGCGAGTGCCTGCGAAGAGCGTGCTGCCTAGCGTGCCATCGCGTCGCGGCCGGCCTTGACCCGCTTGCGCTGTTTGGCGCGCTCCTCGCCGGTCAGGCGCTCAAAGAGATGTCCGATAATCGAGGCCAGCACCTGCTGAAACAGCGTTCCGCACATGACGGGAAACACGACTTCGCCCGGAAAGTATTGCGTGGCGATGACGGCGCCCGAAGAGATATTGCGCATGCCGCAGGTAAAGCACATGGTAGTCGTCTCGCTGTATGGCAGATGCAGCGCGCGGGCGACCAGAAAACCGACGACAAAGCCGCTGATGGCGAAGACCAAAATAAAGAGGGCGACTTCCAGGCGCACCGCGTTCATGTGCAGCACGTAGTCGCTCATGGCGGTGGAGTTGGACGCGATGACACCCATCATCATGAACTTGCAGGCGGGCGAGAGCGCGGGGGAGAGTTTCTCGTGGCCCCAGCCGCGCGTGAACTCGTTGATCACGATGCCGAGCACGGCGGGGATGGCGATCATAAAGGCCATGTTCTGCATCATGCCCGTAACATCGATTGCAACGGTGGCACCCAGCAGGAGCTTAAGCGTGAGCGGAATCGTGACGGGCGAGATGACCGAGGACGTCAGGATGATGGTGAGCGCGAGCGGGCCGTTGCCGCCGAACATACTGATCCACATAAAGGCGGTGACTGCCACGGGTACGCTGTACTCGAGCACGATGCCGCAGACAAGGTTGGGGTTGGAGCCAAAGAATAACGATCCCATGGCATAGGCTGCGATAGGGATAAGCACCGCCGAGACGAGCAGCGCCAAGACCAGGTGCAGCGGACGGCGGAACGCCTCGGTTACCTGGTGAAAGGTGTTACTGAGCGCACCCTGAAACGTCATAAAGGCAAACAAGGTGGGAACGATGGGCTTGAGCACGCCGATCTGCTGGGGAAAGAGCACGCCGAGCGCCACGCAAATCGGAACGATGATCTGCATGTGCCCCGCGAGAAACTTGCCCAGTCCAACCCATTGCTTCATATGCTCTTGTGACTCCCTTTGCTCGTGAATCCGTTTTGAATGGATATGCTAGACGCTCGCATGCGTCCGTGCGTCAGAAACGCTCGAATATTTCGAGGCTATTACCGCCCTCGTTTATCGAAACCGCGGCGTGCTGGACGTTGTACGTCCGTGCCGCACGGTATAATAAATCCGTTCAACAGATCTGCCTGCCGAAGCGGGCATACACAGAGGACTCATCGCTATGAACCGTGAGAGGTATCGCGGCGACCTGCCCCTATCGGGGGTGGGCGCCTATGTCATCGCTTAAGACGACGCATCGCTGGGCGGTCGCTCGGCAAAACCCCGAACTCGAAAAGGAGCTTTCGGCTGGCCTGGGAATACCCGGGCTGGTGGCGCGCATTATGGTTGCGCACGGCATTACATCCATCGAAGAAGGCCAGCTGTTTTTGACGCCTTCGCTCGATCGCGACTGGGCCGACCCACTCATTATCCCGGGCATGTCGGTCGTTGCCGACCGCGTCGAGCGTGCTATTCGCAACCACGAGCACATTGCGGTCTTTGGCGATTTTGACGTTGACGGTATTACGTCGACCTGCCTGTTGACCGAGGCACTGCGCACGTTTGGCGCCGATGTCACGCCGTTTATTCCGCATCGCTTTGACGAGGGCTACGGTCTTTCGCGCGCGGCGCTCGACCGCGTTAACGAGCTCGCTCGCCCCCAGCTGATTGTGACCGTCGATAACGGTATTGCCGCCAAGGAAGAGGTTTCCTATCTGGAGAGCCTGGGGATTGATTTGGTGGTCACGGACCATCACGAGCCCTCCGACCAGGTGCCGCAGGGTGTGCCCCTGACCGACCCCAAGCTCGAGGACGAGGGCCCCTCGCGCGAGCTTGCCGGTGCTGGTGTGGCGCTCAAGCTGGTGCAAGTCCTGGGTGAGCGCCTGGGCAAGCCGTCGTATTGGCGTTCGCTAATCGAGGTCGCGGCGCTGGGCACCGTGTCCGACATGATGCCGCTCACGCCCGAGAACCGCGCGCTGGTTGCCGAGGGCATCCAGCAGATGCGCGTAACCGCTCGCCCCGGCTATATCGCGCTTGCCGCGCTCGCCAAGGCGGACCTTTCGAGCATTACGGCGGATGGCCTGTCATTCTCGCTCATTCCCCGCTTAAACGCTGCCGGTCGCATGGCCGATCCCAAGCTGGCGCTCGACCTGCTGCTTGCCCGCGATCCCATCGAAGCAAGCGCACTGGCGGCTGAGCTCGAGGAGATTAACCGCCAGCGCCGTGAGATCGAGGCGGAGCTCACGCGCGATGCCATGGCAAAGGTCGAGAAGACCTATGACGGCGGACGCGCGATCGTTGTGGGCGGCGAAGGCTGGCACGAGGGCGTCAAGGGCATCGTGGCAAGCCGTCTGACCAACCGCTATCACGTGCCGGCGCTGCTGTTCTCGATCGAGGACGGTATCGCGCGCGGCTCTGGTCGCTCGGTGGGCAAAGTCAACCTGTTTGACGCCGTCGAGCGCTGTTCCGACCTGCTGATTCGTCGCGGCGGACATGCCGGTGCGGTGGGCGTGACCATCGAGGCATCCAAGCTCGATGAGTTCCGCCGCCGCCTTTCCGCCGTGCTGTCCGAGCTTCCCGCCGAGGACTTTGAAGACACCGACGAGGTCGCCGCCACCGTCGACCTTTCCGAGCTGAATATCGAGACCATCGAGCAGATCTCCCGCCTTGAGCCGTTTGGCCAGGGCAACAAGGTGCCGCTGCTGGCTGCCGAGGGCGTGACGATGTGCGACCGCGCCGTGGTGGGCAAAACCGGCGAGCACATGCGCTTTGTGGCGACCGATGGCGCCGCGAGTGTGCCGGCCATTATGTTCCGCGTGCCGCAAATCGATAAGCTCATCAACTGCGATAGCGCTGTCGACTTGGTGTTCGAGGCCGTTGCCGAGCATTGGCAGGGGCGTGTGAAGCCCAAGCTCATGATCAAGGATGTTCTGGTTCGCGATACCACGCTGCCCAGTGTCGACGATCCGGCATGCGAGCTTCGTCGTGGCGTGCAGCCGGCGGATTCCGGCCTGCGCCTGGAGTCGCGTAAGCGCGAGACGCTCGCCCAGCTTTCCTATACCGAGCTCACGCGCTCGCTTATCCATAGCCTTATCGGATCGAACCAGCCGCACCGCGCGCAGGCTGAGGCGCTCGATGCCTTGGCCGACCACCAGAGCGTCTTGGCCGTTATGGGAACGGGCCGCGGCAAGTCTCTCATCTTCCATGTACATGCTGCGCGCGAGGCTGTCCTTCGCGGACGTGCGAGCATCTTTGTCTATCCGCTGCGCGCGCTTGTTGCCGACCAGGCCTATCACCTCTCGTCGACGATGGCAGCGCTTGGCATTGGCGTTGGCGTGCTGACCGGCGAGACCGTGGAGGCCGCACGCGATGATGTGTTCGCCGGCCTAGCTTCGGGCCGCACCGGCATCGTGCTCACGACGCCGGAGTTCCTGTCTATTCACCGAGACCGCTTTGCTCGCTCGGGTCGTATCGGGTTTGTCGTTATCGACGAGGCGCATCATGCCGGTCTTGCCAAGGGCGGCGACCGTAGCGCATACCTCGACATGCCCGACATCCTCAAGGCCCTGGGCGATCCGGTCGTTATGGCGGCGACGGCCACCGCGACGGCTCCGGTCGTGGCGGAGCTTGCCCGCGTGTTGCCGATTACCCGTACGGTGGTCGACGAGACCGTGCGCGAGAACTTGCGGCTCGAGGACGACCGCGATCTTGCGAGCCGCGAAAACCGCCTGGTGTCCATCGTCGCGACGGGGGAGAAGACCGTCATCTACGTTAACTCGCGTGATCAGTCCGTGGCGCTTGCCAAGACGCTACGCAAACGCGTTCCCGACTACGCGTCGCATATCGCCTTTTACAACGCGGGCCTTACGCGCACCGACCGCCATCGCGTAGAGGAGGCGTTTCGTGACGGATGCCTCAGCTGCATCGTCTCGACCTCTGCCTTTGGCGAGGGCGTCAACCTTCCCGATATTCGCCATGTCGTGCTCTACCACATGCCGTTTGGCGCGATTGAGTTTAACCAGATGAGCGGCCGCGCCGGTCGCGATGGCCAGCCCGCCGTGATCCACCTGCTCTATTCGTCGCGCGACGCCCGCATTAACGAGCGCCTACTCGACTGCTATGCGCCCGAGCGCGACGAGCTCGTCACGCTCTATCGCGCGCTGCAAACCATGTGGCGCTCCAACCGCGGCAAGACCGGGGACGATTCCTTTAGCGCGAGCGATATCGACATCGCGCAGATGTGCCTTGCCATCGATGCTCGCACGCCGGTCGACGAGCGCTCGGTGGAGAGTGGCCTGGGAATCTTCGAAGAGCTTGGTTTCTGTCGCGTTTCGGGGTTTGACGACACCCGTCGCATCGCGATGGCCGAAAACCCCGGCCGTGTGCAATTGAGCAGGTCAATTCGCTATTTGGAGGGGTTGCGTTCGCGCATGGAGTTCTCGGCTTTCCGGAGTTGGGCGCTCGATTCGTGCGCTTCTGATATGCTAGCCAAAGTTAACCGCCCGATCGTACCGCGGGCCTAGGGGAAGGGGACCTCGATGGATGCCGCAGCCCGTACCGCCCATGATTCCACCCTCCAGCCGTTCTCGGAGATGGAGCACTATAAGCATGCCGATGAGCTGCCGCCCGAGATTATGGCGGACAGCTACGACAAGCTGGAGCGCCTGTGCCTCAAATATATGAATGAGGACGACTTTTCTAAGGTGGAGCAGGCCTATTGCTTTGCTGCCGAGAAGCACTGCAACCAAAAGCGCCGCTCGGGTGAGATGTACATCAACCATCCCGTCGAGGTGGCCATCATTTTGGCCGATCTCAAGATGGACTGCGATGTGGTGTGCGCCGCGCTGCTGCACGATACCGTCGAGGATACCGAGACCTCGCTTGCTGATGTTTCCGGCCTGTTTGGCGATACGGTGGCCGAGCTCGTCGATGGCGTGACCAAGCTCACCAACATCGAAGTCGACAGCATGGACGAGAAACAGGCGCTCACGCTGCGCAAGATGTTCCTCGCCATGTCCAAGGACATCCGCGTTATCATCGTCAAACTCGCCGACCGCCTGCATAATATGCGCACGCTCGCCGCCCTGCGCGAGGACCGTCGCCTGTTTAAGGCACGCGAGACTATGGACGTGTACGCGCCCCTGGCCGACCGCCTGGGCATGAGCTCTATTAAGTGGGAGCTCGAGGATCTGTCCTTCTTCTATTTGGAGCCCGACGCCTACCAGCGCATCGCGCGCATGGTGGCAGAGTCGCGTGAGGTTCGCGAGCGCTATCTGGCCGAGACTATCAAGACGCTCACCGATGAACTCAACCGCATTGGCCTGGAGGGCTTCCAGATCAACGGCCGCTCCAAGCACTATTGGTCCATCTACCAAAAGATGAAGCGCAAAGGCAAGGAATTCTCCGAGATTTATGACTTGGTGGCGCTGCGCGTCATCACTCATTCGGTGCGCGATTGCTATTCCACGCTCGGTGCGGTGCATACGCTGTGGCACCCCATGCCCGGTCGCTTTAAAGACTATATCGCCATGCCCAAGGTCAATAACTATCAGTCGCTTCATACGACGGTTATCGGCCCCACGGCCCGTCCGCTCGAGATTCAGATTCGAACCTACGAGATGCACGAGCAGGCCGAGTACGGCATCGCCGCCCACTGGCTGTACAAGAAGTCGGGCGGATCGTCTGCTTCAAAGACCAATGATGCCCAGCGTCTGGACGACCAGATAAACTGGCTCAAGCATTCGCTCGATTGGGCAGCGTCTGATGAGATTACCGATGCCAAGGAATACCTGCACTCGTTGAAGGTCGACCTCTTCGACCAGGAGATCTTTGTCTTTACGCCCAAGGGCGAGGTCATGGCGCTTCGTGCCGGCTCCACGCCGCTCGACTTTGCCTATGCCGTTCACACCGAGGTGGGCAACCACTGCGTCGGCGCTAAGATCAACGGTGCGGTCGCGCCGCTCACGCATGAGATCAAGACGGGCGACCGCGTTGAAATCCTGACCAATAAGAGTTCCAAGCCGTCGCGCGATTGGCTCAAGATCGTCAAGACACCTTCGGCCAAGTCGAAGATTCGCCGTTACTTCGCTGCCGCGACCAAAGACGATGACGCTGCCGCCGGCCGCGATATACTGGCCAAGGACCTGCGCAAGCGCGGGTACGGCATCTCTACGCCGCGATCTACGCGTGCGCTCAATGCCGTGGCAGAGCAGTTTAACTACAAGCAGCTCGAGGACCTGTTCGCAGCCGTTGGGGCGGGCAAAGTCGCCCCGCGTGCCGTGGGCAACAAAGTCGAGCAGATCTTGGATCCCAAGCCCGAGGAGCAGCTCGCCAAGGCCGAGGCCATTGCCGAGGTCGTGAAGCAGCCCGCGCGCGGATCCAACCGCAAGCCCCAAAAGCGTGGCAAGAGCGCCAGCAACGGTATCATCGTCAAGGGCGAGAGCAACAGCGGCTTGCTGGTTCGTCTGGCGCATTGTTGCAACCCCGTGACGGGCGACGATATCGTGGGCTTCATCACGCGCGGCCGCGGCGTCTCGGTGCACCGTGCCAACTGCCCCAACGTCAAGGGTCTTATGGAACACCCCGAGCGCATGATTGACGTTGAGTGGGACGGCGCTGCCGATACCCTGTTCCAGGTTGAGATCGTGGTCGAGTGCCTGGACCGCATGGGCCTTCTCAAGGATGTCACCATTGCCATTGGCGATGCGGGCGGCAATATCCTTTCTGCCGCCACGTCGACCAACCGCGAGGGTATTGCAACCCTGCGCTTTATGGTCGAGATTTCGGACGCGAGTGGTCTGGATCCGCTGCTGGCTTCCATCAGCAGTGTCGACTCGGTCTATGACGCACGTCGTCTGATGCCGGGTGAGGGTGGAGCTCAGCTCAAGCGTCGCGTTTAGTCGCGACGAACGTGCCACATTATCGATATTCGCTACACTCGAGGCATCGTTTGATGCCTCGAGTTCTATAGAGAGGAGAGGGGCATGAGTGCTGTGTCCTTGGATTTAACTCCCAAGGGATCGGTCGAGATCGAGACGCTCGTAAACGGTCCCATTCAGACCAATAGCTATGCTGTCATTTCGGACAATGAGTGCGTGATTATCGACCCCGCATGGGAAGGCGAGCGCTTGGTGGAGCATATTCGAGCCGAACACCCCGATGTGCAGGTGCTCGGCGCCGTTTGCACGCACGGTCACGCCGACCATGTTGGCGGTGTCGCTGGAGTTCGGGCCGCCGTTGGCGCCGACGCCCTGTACGAGCTGTGTGGCAAGGACGCAGCAGTGCCGCATGCGAATATCGAGGAGCAGCGAGCGATGTGGGGCATCGAGACGCCCGATCCAGGTGAGCCGACGCGGCTGCTTGCCGAGGGCGACACCATTGAGCTGGGCGACATTTGCCTGCAGGTAATTGAGGTGCCCGGGCACACACCGGGCGGCATCGTTCTGTTCGCCGCCACTGAGCAGAGGAACATTGCCTTTGTGGGCGACACCCTATTCCCGGGCAGCCACGGCCGCACCGATCTTTCTGGAGGAGACGAGGCAGCGATCATACGCTCGCTCTCCAAGCTCGCCCGGCTTCTCCCGCCCGATACCGTTTGCCTAACCGGCCATGGCGATTCGACCACCATGGCACGAGAGCTCATGCAGAACCCTTTCATACGGGTGTAGCTTTATAGTCAGCTTCTGAAGCACGAGAAGCGTCCAAACGTCAAGCTATTTTTCCCCAACGGGTCGATTCCGTAGGGCAAACGGTCAAAAAAGTCTGTTTGGACGATATTCGTGAACAAACGAACGTTTATGCTCGGGTGCGCCGTGGTAAAATCTCAGGCGTTATCGGAGCAACCTTACAGGAGGTTTCTTTTATGCTCGTCAACGCAGCAGACATGCTCAAGAAGGCTGAGGCCGGCAAGTACGGTCTCGGTGCCTTCAACACCAACAACCTCGAGTGGACCCTGGCTATTCTCCAGGCCGCCGAGGAGGCCAAGTCTCCGCTGATCCTTCAGTGCACCGCTGGTGCCGCTAAGTGGATGGGCGGTTTCAAGGTCTGCGCCGACATGGTCAAGGCTGCCGTCGAGGCCACGGGCGTTACCGTTCCCGTCGCCCTTCACCTCGATCACGGTTCTTACGAGGACTGCTTCAAGTGCATCGAGGCCGGCTTCACGTCCATCATGTATGACGGCTCTCACGAGGAGACCTTCCAGCTTAACCTCGACCGCACCAAGGAGCTCGTTGAGCTTGCCCACTCCAAGGGCATGTCCATCGAGGCCGAGGTCGGCGGCATCGGCGGCACCGAGGACGGCGTGACCTCCAGCGGCGAGCTCGCTGATCCTGCTGAGTGCAAGCAGATCGCTGACCTGGGCGTCGACTTCCTCGCCTGCGGCATCGGCAACATCCACGGCGTGTATCCCGCCGACTGGGCTGGCCTTTCCTTCGAGCGTCTGGGCGAGATCAAGGCTCAGACCGGCGACCTGCCCCTCGTCCTGCACGGTGGCACCGGCATCCCCGAGGATCAGATCAAGAAGGCCATTTCCCTGGGCATCTCCAAGATCAACGTCAACACCGACCTGCAGCTCGTCTTCGCCAAGGGCGTCCGCGAGTACATCGAGGCTGGCAAGGATCAGCAGGGCAAGGGCTTTGACCCCCGCAAGCTCCTCAAGCCTGGTCGCGACAACATCGTTGCCCGCACCAAGGAGCTCATGGAGGAGTTTGGCTCCGTCAACAAGGCGTAAGTAGCGGTTTAACTTCCCGCCGGAGGCCCCGTTTCCCCTACGCTGTTTCCCTCGCGCTCACCTGGCTTTGCCAGAAGTCGCGCGACGGAATCAGCTCCGGGGAAACGGGGCCTCCTTCGTTAACTCGCTACAGGGTTACTGGGCTAAATTAAGATGGCTACTGGCTTTGCCAGAAGTCGCGCCAAGGAAACAGCTCCGGGGGACGGGGCTTCCTTCGTTTAACGCCGCAGGGTTACTGGGCTGAATTCATTTTTTATAGGCACCGTTTATCAGTGTTGGGGGCTCCTTAATTGGGGCTTTCTTTTTTATCTCGCTACAATGGGCTTCAAGCGTTCTAGTGACTTGGAGTTTTGGTATGGCTGTTATTAATGTGCTGCCTTCGGATGGGAAGGTTATTGACGAGGGGCCTGTTGGTTGCTCTGTTGATGTTTGCTGTGATGACTTTCGTCATCTCGATGTTGGACTGCCGCCCGAGATTCTTCGTCTTAAGGATGCCGGGTATTTGACGCAGGCTGTTGCTGCCTGCGATCGCCTTTTGGAGCAGAACCCTGAGCCTTCGCTGGCTGCTTGTGTTCGTGCGGAGCGGTATCGCATGCTCGAGACGCCGCTTCATTTTTCGGTGTCGCGTGATCGGGCCATTGCGATGATTCGCGAGGAGTGGCCAGAGTTTACCGAAGAGCAGTTTGATGACCTGATTAATCGCAAGCGTATTGACTGGCGCTTTATCGATGGCGAGCTGTTTGTTCTCGACAACTTCCTCGATTCGCTTCGCGTGTACCCCAAGGAGGTTCCGGGCCTGCGTCCCGATTCTACGGACGGCATAGCGCTGCGTAACCAGATGCTCAGGGAGATGGAGTCGCAAAACGGGTTGACTCGCGTCATCACGCTTAAGGCATCTGTGTCTGTCCCCGGGGCTCTGGAGGGAGAGGCTGTTCGCGCGTGGCTACCCGTTGCCGCCGCCTGTCGTCAACAGTCTCATATCGAGGTTCTCGATATGACGTCGGAGGGTACCGTTGCCTCTGAAAACGTTTCGGCTCGTACTGCCTCTTGGACATCTTCGACTGAACATTCATTCTCGGTGACCTATCGCTATCACATCGATGCCGCCTATTGTGATATCTATGGTGGTGCGCTCCCGTCGCATACGTGCATGGACACGCCGCTGCCCGAGGACACTTCCGAGGACCGTCCGCATATTGTGTTTACGCCGTACCTGCGACAGTTGACGGAGCGTGTTATTGACGGGCTCGATGATCCGCTCGATCGCGCTCGTGCTATCTATGATTACCTGACACAGCGTATCGACTATCGCTATCAGCCACCGTACCTGCTTTTGGGATCTATTGCCGACGACTGTGCACACTCGCTCCGCGGCGATTGTGGCGTTATGGCGCTCACGTTTATCACCATGTGCCGCATTGCGGGCGTTCCCGCCCGTTGGCAGAGCGGCCTGTATGTTGCGCCCGATTCGGTGGGGCCGCACGATTGGGCTGAGTTCTATACGCCACAGACCGGTTGGCTTAACGCCGACGTATCGTTTGGTTCCTCGGCACGCAGGATGGGGGAGGAGTGGCGTCGTCGTCACTACTTTGGCAATCTCGACCCGTGGCGCATGGTGGCCAACAATCGATTCCAGGCTGAATTTGTGCCTGCTTTCGATGGCATGCGCGAGGATCCCTATGACAACCAGATGGGCGAAGCCTCGGTTAACGGACGCGGATGCCGTCGGCGCGAGATGCTTCGCACGGTCGAACTCATCGAAATGCTTGAAGTTCCATTTTCGGACTAATCAACAGAAAGCTGTGATAAACTAACTCACGCATTACGTGCCCGAGTGGCGGAATTGGCAGACGCAGTGGACTCAAAATCCACCGTTGGCAACAACGTGCGAGTTCGAGTCTCGCCTCGGGCACCATACATGCAAGTGAGCGTTCAAGGGGGTCAAGGCCCCCTTTTTCGTGCCGAACTCGCGTGAGCGCGCGGAGCGTTAAGCAAACAGGCCTGTGGCCTGTTTGTAGCGGAGCGTGGCGAGGGCGCCATGCGCCCGAAGCCCGGGGCTTCGCGAAGCGAAGGCCCTTCGAGTCTCGCCTCGGGCACCATACATGCACCTGCGCTTCAAGGGGGTCAAGACTCCCTTTTTCGTGTACGTAATGTGATAACGCGCGGTACGTGTTATTATTCGCAAGGCGTTGTTCCCGCAATGCCCTAAAGAGGAACCCGAGGGTTCCCACCTTTTGGCGCCAATGAGCAGCTGACTGGTCATACAACTTAGATTCCCTTCCTCATACCGAGGATGTCTATGTGTACGACCTGGTTGCAAAGAAGCGCCGGGTTATTTTTTTATGAATGGAGGTAGGGAAAATAGCTAAGTCTGATGACACCCGCATCAACGACGAGATCACTGCATCTTCGTGCCGTTTGATTGGCGTCGATGGCTCTCAGCTCGGCCTGTTCGCCATCCGCGATGCCCAGCGCGTCGCCGACGATCAGGGTCTCGACCTGGTCGAGATCGCTCCCAACGCGGAGCCGCCGGTCTGCAAGGTCATGGACTACGGTAAGTTCAAGTACCAGCAGGCCATGAAGGCCAAGGCCGCTCGTAAGAACCAGTCCAAGGTCGAGGTCAAGGAAATGAAGTTCCGACCCAAGATTGACGTTGGCGATTACGAGACCAAGAAGGGCCACGTTCTGCGTTTCCTCAAGAAGGGCGCACGCGTTAAGATCACCATCATGTTCCGCGGCCGTGAGATGGCTCACCCGGAGCAGGGTCTTAACGTTCTCGAGCGTCTCGCCGAGGATCTCAAGCCTTACGCTACGGTCGAGTCCAAGCCTAAGATGGAAGGCCGTAACATGCTTATGCTGCTCGCCCCGATTAAGGGCGCCTTCGATGAGGATAAAGCGGCAAGCGATACCAAGTAACTAGTGTTCTGTAACCGATTAAGGAGTATTTCATGCCTAAGATGAAGTCCCACAGCGGCACCAAGAAGCGTTTCCGCAAGACTGGTACCGGCAAGCTTATGCGCGCCAAGGCTTTCAAGAGCCACATCCTGAGCAAGAAGTCCACCAAGCGCAAGCGTGGCTTCCGTCAGGAGACCGAGATCGCCGCTGCCGACCGCAAGGTCATCAAGTCGCGTCTCGCCTAAGTTCGCGTTCCCGTTTTTCGTTTTACCGTCTAGGAGTTGATAGAACATGGCACGTATTAAGCGCGCTGTTGCCGCCAAGAAGAAGCGCCGTACCGTTATGCACCGTGCGAAGGGTTACTACGGTGCCGCTTCGCGTACTTACAAGCATGCTAAAGAGCAGGTCCAGCACTCCCTGCAGTATCAGTATCGTGATCGCCGCAACAAGAAGCGCGAGATTCGTTCTCTCTGGATCACCCGTATCAACGCTGCTGCTCGCCTGAACGACATCTCTTACTCTCAGTTCATGCACGGCCTGAAGGTTGCCGGTATCGAGCTCGACCGCAAGGTCCTGGCTCAGATGGCTTACGAGGACATCGAGTCCTTCAACGAGCTGGCTGCCATCGCCAAGAAGGCTCTCGAGGCTTAATTGCTTCTTGCATCTTAAAGGGGCGCTTCCAATCCGGAAGCGCCCCTTTTTGATTGATTAGGGATGTGATCGATTTGGGACGTAGCCAAACCGATCAATTCGATAGCGTCCGAGTTGCAAGAAAGAGCAGGTAGCGTATGTGTCAAAGATTTTTGACACTCTAATCTGCGCTCAGCCATCCGTATGGGTTTGATTTTGGGATTACGCTTTGCTTGCCGGCTTCTGTTGTGTAGCCGCCCAATAAGAGTTGAGATGCATTCGAAGGGAACGCCATGCAGCTGCCAAAACACCTTAAACAGTATCGACTCGATGCTGGTTTGTCCCAGGAGGATCTTGCAAGGCGCATTTTTGTAACACGTCAGACCATCAGTAATTGGGAGCGCGGTAAAACGTACCCCGACATCCAGAGTCTCCTACTGCTGTCTGAACAACTGGATGTAACGATTGACGAGCTTGTTAAAGGCGACATTTCAATAATTAGAGAAAGGGTTGAACGCGATAGGGGCACGCTCTATCGCTTGGGTGCGGGGATGTTGGCTGGGCTTCTTGCGTTTACCGTCTCTATGGCCTGGCTCATGTGGCAACAAAACCACGGGTGGGGGATGGTCCAGTGCGTTCCGACGATGGTGTTGGCAGGCGTCTTTGGTGCTGGCGCAATGTGCTGCGCGCTTGCAGCGGAACATATCAAGAAGAAGAATGATTTGGTGACGTATCAAGAGATATCCGACTTCTTGGACGGAAAGAAGGCGGACAGCGAAGAGACGAGGACGGGCTGGGCTTATGAGCATCCACAGCTTGCGAATGCCATCAAGTTTGCCGCAGCGGCTCTTATTGGACTAATCGTTTTTGAACTCGTTAACGCTGCTATGTCCCATTTCTAATGGGTATACAGCCATTAATGCGGCCGAAGCTTAACCGTTGGAAAACCGAAGGGCCGCTCTAATAGGGGAGCCGCGGCCCTGTTCTTTCTAGGCTCTCACAGAGAGGGTCCCATCCTCATTTGTGTAGGAACCGTGGAGGCCCAGATTCCCGCCCCCGGAGCCCCTCCGGTCTGGCAATATATCTCCTTGCCGCGCGGCCCGGTCGGACCGGATCAGCCGCCAGG
>CAJLPI010000012.1:0-65428 GCA_905208535.1 uncultured Collinsella sp.
CATAGCGGGTGGTTTCTGATGCGGCGCGCTGCGCGCCCCGCACAGGCTAAAGCCTTTAAACAAAAAAAGACGGGGTTCGCAATGCGAACCCCGTCTGCAAAGAAATCTGGCGAGAAAGCCTGATTACTTGAGGGTGACAGCAGCGCCAGCAGCCTCGAGCTTCTCCTTGGCAGCCTCGGCGTCCTCCTTCTTGGCACCCTCGAGAACAGCCTTGGGAGCGCCCTCGACGACCTCCTTGGCCTCCTTCAGGCCAAGGTTGGTGAGCTCACGGACGGCCTTGATGACCTGGATCTTGTTGTCGCCGAAGCCCTCGAGCACGACGTCAAACTCGGTCTTCTCCTCGGCCTCAGCAGCGCCAGCAGCGGGAGCGGCGACAACAGCGGCAGGAGCAGCGGCGGAAACGCCGAAGGTGTCCTCGATAGCCTTGACGAGCTCGGAAGCCTCGAGAAGGGTCATTTCCTTAAGAGCATCGATGATCTCATCGGTGGTAAGCTTAGCCATTTCTAAGTCCTTTCGGTTTCCGTGCGGATGCACGGAGATCAGTTAAAACACGGCGCGAATGCGCCAGGGGTGCGGCGTTGCCGCCGCGGGTGAAAACAGCAACTAGGCTGCCTTCTGCTCGGAGACCTGCTGGATCGAACGAGCGAGACCAGAGGAAACGCCGTTGACGCAGACAGCGATGTCGCGAGCGAAACCGGAGATGAGACCGGCGATCTGGCCGAGAAGCTGATCCTTGGTGGGCAGCTCGGCGATAGCCTTAACATCATCGGCGGAAACGGCCTTGCCGTCGGAGATACCGCCCTTGATCTCAAGGACGCCCTTGGACTTAGCGGAGAAGTCCTTAAGGGCCTTAGCGGCCTCGACCGGCTCGGTCTCGTAGAACACATAAGCGACGGGGCCGGCGAGGATCTCGTCGATCTCGGGCTGCTCCTGGTTCTTGAGAGCGATCTTGACCAGGTTGTTCTTGTAGACCTTCATCTCGGCGCCGCACTCGCGAAGCTGATGACGCAGCTCCTGAGCCTGCTTAACCGTCAGACCGTTGTAGTTGACGACGAACAGACCGGCGTTCTCGGCGATACGGGACTCGATCTCTGCAACCTTGTCGATTTTGTACTGCTGGGGCATGAATTACACCTCCTCAAATTCTTTCCGGGCACGGTCCGCCACAAGGACGTGACGGGGGCATGTCCAAAAAGAAAGCCCCCGCGCTGCATGAGCGACGGGGGCGAGAAGACATATCTACTCGACCACCTCGGCTGGCGGGATATCCCATTAAGCTCGCGGGCGATGCCCGTTTGCACCGGCTGTCTCTGGCAGCGGATTCGTGCGTGAACCGAAAGTATTATGGCGGGGACCCCGGTGTCGGTCAACGGGCGCGAGGATTCGCACACAAACCCTGCATACGCTCCGGTCGGGAGGGGCAGGGCGAGTTTTCCGCTCGGTCAAGTCCTGAGCTCGCACGAAGGCCACATTAAGTGGCCTTCGGCTCGTGCGGAATCTACGGAAAACTCGCCCTGCCCTTCCCGACCGGAGCTACGTTACCTTTGCTGCGAATCCTCGTGTCCGTTGGCCGGCGCGCCCCACGCATAACCCTTATGTCGGTGGGCTGATGGGTTGGGTCCCCAGTGACTACAACGTTGAAACGAAGGTGGACAGGCGGTGGAGGCCTTCGTCCAGATCTTGGTCGGAGACGCAGTAGCTTAGGCGTACGTGGCCTTCGGCTCCGAAGCAATCGCCGGGGACTAGGGCAACTCCTGCCTCCTTAATAGCGCGGATGCAGAACTCCTCGCTTGTCATGCCATATTTCTTGATGCTCGGGAAAGCGTAGAAGGCGCCTGCTGGTTCTACTACGTCGAGACCTATCTCGTCGAGAGCGGCGAGGACGCATTCGCGGCGGGCTCGGTAGACTTCGAGCATCGGCGACGGGTCCACGGTGAGTGCCACGCGGGCGGCGTCCATCTCGAAGGAGACGGCACTCGATACGAGGTATTGATGAGCCTTTGCGATCTCGGCGATGACGGGGGCTGCCGCTGCGAGCCAGCCCAAGCGCCAGCCGGTCATGGCCCAGGGCTTGGAGAAGCTCTCGATGACCACCGTCTGGTCGCGCAGCTCCGGATGGCGCTGGGCAAAGCGCTCGTAGCCATCCACATAGACCAGACGGTTGTATACGTCGTCGCAGACTACGTAGATGCCCGCCTGCTCTGCCACGTGCGCCACGGCGTCGAGCGAAGCCGCGTTGAGGATACAGCCCGTAGGATTGTTGGGCGAGCAGATGACGATGGCCTTGGTCGCCGGCGTCACGCAAGCACGAAGCGCATCCTCGTCAATCTGGAATTGCGCGGGCTCCGTATCCAAAAAGACCGCCTTGGCATGGTTGGCCACGACGATGCTCTCGTACAGGCCAAAGGCCGGCGTGGGGATAATGACCTCGTCGCCGGGGTTGAGCATAGCCATGAATGTTGCCGACAGGGCCTCGGTCGCGCCGTCGGTTAGGATGACCTCGTCGGCCGAAAACGTAAGGCCCGCGTCCCCCATGTAGGCAGATAACGCCTCACGCAGGGCGGGGCGACCGTTGTTGGGCGGATAGTGCGTGTCACCGCGGTCCAGTGCGGCGGTCACCTCGGCACTAATCACATCGGGCGTGGGAAAATCGGGCTCGCCAAGCGCAAGCGCGATGCACCCCGGGTGCTGGGCGGCGAGCGCGTTGATCCGGCGGATACCGGAGGGCTTGAGCGTGGCAAGCGAGGTATTCATGGGCAGTCGCATGGCGTTCCTTTCGTAAGGGTTGCACTAGGATAGCGCGGCAGGGCGCCGCCAGACGGTGTAACCTAAACGGAAACGAGCCGGAAAGGAGATGGCATGGAGACGACCGCGCGTGGCGACCTGCCAAAAACACTGCAAACCATTGCGTATATCAGTATTCCCAATAGCGCCGATCTTGAGTTTTTGCTCTGGGACCTGCAGGATGCCATCGCCGCCTATGCACAGCTTTCCGGCACCGCACTCCCCCACCCGGTCAACTTGAAGGCAGATGGCGTTGGTGCAGTCGATGGCATGGTACTCGCTGTTGATGATGCATTTGATGATGAGGCCATGATCGCTGTCGAGCAGATACTCGATCGCCTTGGCGGTACGGGAACGCGTGTCTATGCCATGATTCAAGCCGCACAAGAGGGCGCTGAGCAGGCGCGCGGGGCCGCCGTTCGTCTGCACAAGGCATGCGAGCGCCAGGGCCAATTGTGGTGTGGCGGCGTTGTCATCTGCGCCGGCAGCGGCATTGCGGCGCTTCGTCGCTCCCCGCGCATGGGCCTCTTGCGCCGGCCTTTTTCGGAAGCGATGGATAAGCTTGTGGGCGCTGTGCGCATGGGCTGCTCCATTGAGCATGCGCAGTTGCTTGGCGGTGGCAATGCCGGTAGCGTCGATGCCGACGGCATGGTGCGCGTCAAGCCCGCGCTGCCCGCACCGATCTGGCATGCCATCATGAAACACCTCGGCACCCGCGCCCAATCAGATATCTAAATTACAGAGCACCCCAGTCAACGGCCTCGCGCCAGCGCTCGACAAGGCGTTCCAGGCGCCACGCCGCATTGGCGGGACTTGTCGACGGCAGAACGATGGCCGGCAGCCCGGCGCGCTCTTGTAGATAGCGCTTGTAGAGCCGCCCTGCCGTGCCGCCGTTACAGACAACGACCTCGATAGGAGCTGCGCCGGTAATGCGCTCGGCATGCGCCGGAACGACGTTTTTGATGCTCGCGTCGCTTGAGCCCTTGATGTCGCAGCTCTCGATTACATCCCACAGGGCTACGCCGCCGTTCAGCAGCATGGATCGCTTGGCGGCAATCGAGGCGTCGAGCTTCGCGGGCTCGCCATCCGCCAAAGGATCGCCCTCGTTGGGCGGCACGGACACACCGAGGCACGCGGCCATCACGCGCCAAAAGCGGTTCTGCGGATTGCCATAGTAGAAGGCATTGGCACGCGAAAGCACCGAGGGAAACGACCCGAGCACCAAAACGCGCGAGTGCTGGTCGAACACGGGCTCAAACCCATGCTCAATATGTTGATAGTCCTCGTCAGACACGGCCATGGCCTAGGCTCTCAACAGATAGCGCACCTCGTAGGGTGCAAGCTCAAGAGTACCCGTCAGCTCGACATTGGGCGCATCGTCGGCAAGCAGGTCGACAAAGGACCCGTTGAGCTCGCCGGCGGCAAAGGTGTAAGGCTCGCCCACGGCGTTCACCGCCACGAGCACCGTCGCGTCGTCACAGGCGCGCTCGAACAGCAGCTGCTTGTTCTGTATCACCACGTTGCGGTACGCGCCGTAGCTGAGAGCGCGTGCCGCCGCGTCGTCGGCCGAGCGAAGGTGCGCAAGCTGCGTGATGAACGCCGTCAGCTCGTTGGGCGCAGGCTCATCGAGCGCAGGGCGCAGCGCCCAGTCGCCATCGGGGCCGCCCTTTTCGCCAGCAATTCCCCACTCGCTGCCATAGTAGACGCACGGGATGCCCGGCATGCCAAAGAGCATGCCATAGGCGGGACGCAGGCACGACTTGTCGGTGAGGATGCTTGCCAGGCGCGGCACGTCGTGGTTGTCGACAAACGACAGCAGGTGCTTGCCGCGGTAGATGCACCAGGGGTCACCGCCAAACTGACGGTGCAGCGAGTGCGCGATCTCGAACATATTGACCGAGTTAAAGCTGGAGTACAGGCCCTTGTAGCACTCGTAGTTGGTGCAGGAGTCGAGTATCTCGTCGTTGACGATCTGGTTGTAGTCGCCGTGGAGCGTCTCGCCGATCAGCACAAAGTCGGGCTTGAGCTCACGGGCAAAGGCGTGCAGGCGGCGCATAAAGTCGCGGTCGAGCATATAGGCAACGTCCAGGCGCAGGCCGTCGACGCCAAAGACGTCGGCCCAACGGCGCACAGACTCGAGCAGGTAATCGACCACAGCGGGATTTTGCAGGTTGAGCTTCACAAGCTCAAAATGGCCTTCCCAGCCCTCGTACCAAAAGCCATCGCCATAGCAGGAGTCGCCGTCAAAGCTAATGTGGAACCAATCCTTGTAGGGCGAGTCCCACTTGCGCTCCTGCACGTCGCAAAAGGCCCAAAAACCGCGGCCGACGTGGTTAAAGACAGCATCGAGCACCACGCGGATGCCATGGGCGTGCAGCGTCTCGCATACGGCGGCAAAATCGGCATCCCCGCCCAGGCGGCGGTCGATATGGCGCAGGCTGCGCGTATCGTAGCCGTGGCTATCGGACTCGAGCGGCGGGTTGATCAGCACAGCGCCAATACCGAGTTTTTGCAGGTAGTCGGCCCATTGGGCGATCTTCATGATGGGCGCATCGGGGTTGGGCGCTGCGTTGGCAGCCTGGGCAAGCTCATCCTCGGCAACGGGGGCGGCGTTTTCGCGCGGAGCTCCGCAAAAGCCCAGCGGATAGATCTGATAGAACGTCGTCTCGTATGCCCACATAGCAACCTCCCGGTAAGCTCAACACAACGACATCCATTGTATGCCCGGCTTGTATCCTCTCCCCCAAAATAAGTTGCGGTGAAATAGTTCCCGCTTGGGCCTTCAGAGACCTTAAACAGGAACTATTCCACCGCAACTGATGAGGGGACGTGGTTAGGCGACGGGCTTGGCGCGACGGATGGCGGGGAACAGCACGGTGATGGCGAGGATGACGCCCACGACGGCAATCGCCCCGCCCGCGAAGCCAATCCAGGAGATACCGGGACCCGAAACCACGGCGCCGCCGATCGCGGTGCCCGTGCCGATACCGAGGTTAAACAGGCCCGAAAAGATCGACATGGCGACGGCCGACGAATCCGCCGGCGTGTACTTGATGAGCTCGGCCTGAAACGCCACGTTAAAGGCCGTGGCGCAGCAGCCCCACAGCGCGCAAACGCCAAGAACCGCGACGAGCGACGACGCGACAGGACCCATAAGCAGCAAGGCGACCGGCACTCCGGAGAGCGTGATCGCAAGGAACGAAAAGCGGTGCCCGTCGAACAGGCGGCCGAACAGCCAGCTGCCCACCAAGCCGGAGCAGCCGAACGCCGTCAACGTCATGGTGATAGCGCTTGCGTCGACATGCGCGACCTGAGCCAGGAAAGGCTCGATATAGCTGTAGCTTGCGTAATAGCCGGTCGCCATAAAGACCGTGACCGCGTAGAGCGCGATCAGGAACGGGTTCTTGAGCAGCTCGGGCAGCTGTTTGACGGTAAAGCGCTCGCCCGCCGGCATGGCCGGGAACACCGCGGCTTGATACACAACCGCGGCGGCAGAGAAGGCCCCGACCACGGCAAACGTCATGCGCCAGCCCACGGCCAGCCCGATGGCGCGGCCGATCGGCAGGCCAAAGATCTGCGCGATGGACGAGCCCGTAGCGATCATGCTGATGGCGAGCGCCCCGTGGCGGGCGTCGACCAGGCGCGAAGCCATGATCGAGGCGACCGACCAGAACACGGCATGCGCGCAGGCGACCACCAGGCGCGCACAGACCAGGATGGGATATGTCGGTGCCACAGCGGACAGGAACTGACCCAGAGAAAACACGGCGAGCACACCGAGCAGCATACGCTTGAACTCAAAGCGCGAGGCAAACACCATAAGCGGCAGCGACAGCAGCATGACACCCCAGGCGTAGACCGAGATCATGATGCCGGCTTGGGCCTCGGTGAGCGAGAACGACGCGGCGATATCAGTCAGAAGGCCGATGGGCATAAACTCCGACGTGTTGTACACGAACGCGCAGCAGGCGAGCCCGATAAGCGGGAGCCACTGCTTGAGTGAGATGCCATCTTGTCTTGCCTGAGTCATATATAACATCTCCAATCATTTTGAGCGGAGGCGATTATATAGCAACGGCCCCGCATCCGTCAGCAACAGATGCGGGGCCGAAAACAATTCGGCACACAGAGGTTGCGCCGTCAATAAATAACTAAGCCAGCCCCAGCAATATGCCCGCCGAATGCACGACAAACGCCACGATCCAGGCGACCGTCACCTGAAACGCGAACACGGCAACGGCATAGCGCGCGCCCAACTCGCTCTTGACGGCGCCGATGGACGCCACGCAAGGCGGGTACAGCAGCGTAAAGACCAAGAACACGTAGGCGGTAAACGGCGAAAACATGGCTGACAGTGCCGCGGGAGAGGTTGCGCCCAAAAGCACCGTGAGCGTCGAGATGACGCTCTCTTTGGCAATAAGTCCCGTGACGAGCGCCGTGGATGCACGCCAGTCGCCAAAACCGAGCGGGGCCAACACCGGCGCGATGATGCTACCCAGACCGGCAAGCAAGCTTTGCGACTGATCGGCGACCACATTAAAGCGAATGTCGAACGTCTGAAGGAACCAGATGACCACGGTAGCGGCAAAGATGATGGTGAAGGCCTTGGTGATAAAGTCCTTTGCCTTATCCCATGCCAGCATCACCGTCGTCTTGACGCTCGGCAGGCGGTAGTTGGGAAGCTCCATGATAAACGGTACCGGGTCGCCCTTAAATGCCGTGCGATTGAGCACCAAAGCCGCGATGCAACCGACCGCGATGCCGATCAGATAGAGCGAGACCATGGCGGGTACCGTCGCCTGCGGGAAAAACGCCCCGCACAGCAGACCGTAGACCGGCAACTTGGCCGAGCAGCTCATGAACGGCGTGAGCATGACCGTCATCTTGCGGTCGTGCTCGGATGGGAGCGTACGGGTCGACATGATAGCCGGCACGGTGCAGCCAAAACCAACGAGCATGGGCACGAAGCTGCGGCCCGACAGACCAAAGCGGCGCAGCACCTTATCCATGACAAAGGCCACACGCGCCATGTAGCCGGAGTCTTCCAGAATGGAGAGGAACAAGAAGAGCACGACGATGATCGGCAGGAAGGCCAGCACGCTGCCCACGCCCGTAAGCACGCCGTCGACAGCCAGCGAGCGCACCACATCGTTGGTGCCGAACGCTTTGAGACCCGCATCGGCCGAGGCGATGATGGCAGCGATGCCGTCCTCCATGAGTCCCTGCAACGCCGCGCCGATCACGCCAAACGTCAGCCAAAAAACGAGGCCCATGATCACCAGGAACGCCGGGATGGCCGTATAGCGACCCGTCAGGATGCGGTCGATCTTGACGGAGCGCACGTGCTCGCGGCTCTCGTGCGGCTTGACGACGCAGCGCCCGCACACGTCGCCGATAAAGCTAAAGCGCATATCGGCCAGTGCGGACAGGCGGTCGGTGCCGGCCTCGCCCTCCATCTGGGTAATGATGTGCTCGATGGCGTCGAGCTCGTTGCGATCCAGGTGAAGCGCCTCGGTTACCAGCTCGTCGCCCTCAACCAGCTTGGTCGCCGCAAAACGCACCGGGATATGCGCCGTCGCGGCATGGTCCTCGATAAGGTTGGCGATGCCGTGAATGCAGCGATGCAGCGCGCCGCTGTCTGGACCATCGGGCGCGCAGAAGTCCAGGCGACCGGGGCGCTCACGGAACCGCGCCACGTGCAAGGCATGATCCACCAACTCGCCGATGCCCTCGTTGCGGGCAGCGCTAATGGGAACAACAGGCACGCCCAACAGGCTCTCAAGCAGGTTGACGTCCACGGCGCCGCCGTTGGCCGTCACCTCGTCCATCATGTTGAGCGCGATGACCATGGGGCGGTCGAGCTCCATAAGCTGCAGCGTCAGGTACAGGTTGCGTTCGATATTAGTAGCGTCGATGATGTCGATGATGGCGTCGGGGTTTTCGTCCAGGATAAATTGGCGACTGACGATCTCTTCGCCCGTGTACGGAGACAGCGAATAGATGCCGGGCAGGTCGGTAACGCTTGCCTCGGGATGGTTACGGATGGTGCCGTCCTTGCGGTCGACCGTCACGCCGGGAAAGTTACCGACATGTTGGTTGGAGCCCGTAAGCTGGTTGAACAGCGTGGTCTTACCGCAGTTTTGGTTGCCGGCGAGGGCGAAATGCAGCGGCGCACCCTCGGGCACGGCCGTTTTTGCCGCACGGGGCGAATACGTCCCCTCGCCAAGTGCCGGGTGCTCCGTCGTGCCGATTGCGGCGTTAGTGCGCGGACCCGTGTCTGTGTCGTGAACACCCACGAGCTCGATGCGGGCGGCATCGTCCTTGCGCAGCGTCAGCTCGTAGCCGCGCAGGCGAATCTCGAGCGGGTCGCCCATGGGGGCGTACTTCATCATGGTGACTTCGGTGCCCGGCGTTAGACCCATGTCCAAAATATGCTGTCGGAGTGCCTGATCGTCCGATGCCACCGATGCGACAACGGCGTCCTTTCCAATCTCGAGTGTATCGAGCTTCACACGCTCATCCTTTCGTTAGACGCTGTTAACCGTTTACCGGGGCTAACCAACTCGTAACGACAAATGATAGCGCTCTGAACTATTTTATAAAGTCAAATACCGATGTTTACCTGCGCAAACTTTATGCGGTGCGCCCCGAAAGCTCTTTGCGCATACCGCTCAGCGAGATCGAAATGGAACCCGACCGCGCGGTAGCAGTGAGTCGATCACCCTCAACCGACCCCGTGCATGTAAAGGGCGCCTTGCCCATCAAGACGTGGGAGATAGTACCCGAGAGCTCAAAGAAATCGCACTCAGCGCGGGCACCCGAGAGAGCGATATTGAGACCCCTGACGTTTAGTACTGCCCTGAGCGCGCCGTTCACCCCATGTGAAAACGTCACCTCGCCGCGCTTGCTCCCTACCGGCGTCTGGGCCAAAACCACATACGTACCCTCAAGCATGGCTCCTCCTCTAAGCAGACTTTTTGAAACGGGCAAGTAGTCTACTTTTACATATGGCGTTCCAGGAAGCGGAAGGCCAGGCGGATCCAGGGACGGACGGAAACCTGCTTGTCCTCGTTGTCGACCGCGGTATTGGCGTTGCCGAGCGAAAGGCCGTGGCCGCCCTGGTCAAAGACGTGCATCTCGCATGCGACGCCCTCCTCGGCCATGCGCTGCGCAAACGGATAGACCTGCGCGATCGGCGCCGTCTTGTCATCGGACACGCCCCACACAAAGGTCGGCGGCATCTGGCGCGAAACATGTGTGGAGGGGCAGATATCGGCCAGGTGCTCGTCAGTTGCCTCGCCACCCGTCACCATCGACAGGTAGTCGTTGAGCAGATCGCGCCCCGTCTTGCCGCCCGTCTTGGGCACACGCAAGTCAATGCGCGGATCGCGCGTCTGCATGTCGCGCACATAGGCAAAGTCGAGCAGCGGATAGCCCAGCACCACGGCATCGGGACGAATGTCGTCCGGACGCGCCCCTGCCAGGCCCGCGAAGGGGCCGGTCTTCCACTGCGTTGCCAGCGAGGCACAGATCATGCCGCCCGCAG
The DNA here is from genome assembly GCA_905208535.1 of uncultured Collinsella sp. Taxonomy (GTDB): domain Bacteria; phylum Actinomycetota; class Coriobacteriia; order Coriobacteriales; family Coriobacteriaceae; genus Collinsella. The sequence goes on from CAJLPI010000012.1 coordinate 10,331, forward strand.
AAAAACCCACGACGCACACGCGCTTGGGATCGACATGCCACTCGTCGGCATTCGCACGCACCGTGGCGACCATCTTGGCAAGATCTGCCTGGGGGTGCGGAAAGCTCACGTCACCCGTGGCGCTCGTCACATAGTTGAGCACAAAGGCCTGGTAGCCGTGATCCAAAAACGCAAACGCCACGGGATCCTGCTCATGCGGAGCGATATGCGTAAACGCACCTCCGCCGCAGATAATCACGGCAGGACGGCGGCCATTCGGTTTATCGGGCAGCGGCTCGGCGCCCAAATACGTAAACGTCGCTGGATATTCCTCGGTCGGCTCCTCGCCCCACAGCGCGTGGTTCTCGACAATCATATGTGCTCCCTTCGCGCAAATTATGCGCCCTTGTTTTTCGTCTTCAAGCGTACCCCACTTGAGCCCGTGGCACAGAAACACTTCAGCAACAAGCTTCCCATCAACTGATATATCACATAATCCCAGCTCAGGACCATCGCTGAGCAGCGTAGAATAGGGGACGTTGACCAAGCCGCGAAACACATATGAAACGTTTCCGGCAAACCAAACGCGCGATATGCGCCTATTTAAGTTGGAGGCAACTATGGGTCTGCTCGATTCGCTTAAGTCCACCTTCACCTCGACGGGCGAGGCGTCCGTTCCGCCCGCAGCAAGCTTCGCCACCCGCGAAGGCGTCATCTATGCCCCCGTCAACGGCGTGCTCGTCAACCTGAACGAAGTCCCCGACGAGACGATCGCCTCGGGCATGCTTGGCCAGGGCTATGGCATCGAGCCCATCACTGGCACCATCTATGCGCCCGCCAACGGTCGCATCGGCGCCACCACCGTCACCAACCACTCCATCGGCATGATCACCGAGGACGGTCTTCGCGTGTTCATCCATGTTGGCCTGGGCACCGTGGAAATGAACGGCAAGGGTTTTGCCCGCTTTGTCGAGATGGGTGACACGGTCAAGGCGGGCCAGCCGCTCATCAGCTTCGACCGCGACGCCATTAAGGCCGCTGGCCACGAGGACATCGTGACCGTCATCGTCTCCGAGCTCGATCGTCTTAAGAGCATCGACCACGTCGGCGAGTCTGGCACGCTTATCGGCGGCAACCCGCTCGTCAAGCTGGGCGACCCGCTGCTGGTAGCCAAGACCAAGTAGCAGACCGCTATCACATAACGGGCCAACCGCCTGTGCATCTTTGCCGCATCTGTGTTGTTGTTTTTTGCCTATGTAGAGGTTCTGAAACGTTTCTACATAGGCAGCTGAGCATCAACGCAGGTGCGGCTTTTGCGTAGCGAAACATCGCCCACGCGGCATGTTGTTCAACCGCACGAACCCCCTTCCCTTGTCCGCGCAGAGCGCTAGACTGCTAGGTCGACATTGGAGGAAAGATCGATGCAAAACACACCCACGGGCGCCGCACATGCCGCGCCTCAACGCAACCAACGCATCGTCGCGCTCGACGGGCTCCGCGCCCTCGCCATCGCCGGCGTCATCCTATATCACCTTCGCCCCAGCCGCCTGACCGGCGGTTTTTTGGGCGTTACACTCTTCTTTACGCTGAGTGGCTATCTCGCCACCAAAAGCATTATGCGAGCAACGGCACGCGACGGGTTCTCATACCCGCGCTATATCGCCCGCCGTACCACGCGCCTTATGCCACCGATTCTTGTAACCATCGCGCTTACCGCCGTGGCCACCTATATCGCGGCTCCGAGCCTGCTGCCTAAGGTGCAGCAGGACGCTCTGCCGTCGGCATTGTTCTTGAGCAACTGGTTCTATATCTTTCGCAACGTCTCGTATTTTGCCGCCGCAGGACTCCCCTCGCCGCTCACGCACCTGTGGTTCTGCGGCGTCCAGATGCAGTTCTATCTGGTATGGCCACTCATCCTTATGGTGCTCTGTAGCAAAACTAGGTCGCGCAACACCGCTATCGGCGTCACGATCACGTTCATACTGATATCAACAGCAGCGATGGCCCTCATGTTCGACCCCATGGCCGACACGTCGCGCGTCTACTACGGAACCGACGCCCGTGCCGCCGAGCTTCTATGCGGAGCCTTAGCCGCCATCGCCGCGCCGCGTCTGCGCGAGATGCTGAGCGGCGACGCCCGTACCCCCGGCGCCAGCAAGGGCATCTCGAAAGTTAACGTGGTCTCCGTCGCGTGGCTCGCTGCCGTCGTAGCCGGCGCGTTCACGCTGACCGGAGAGAACCCCCTGCTCTACCGCGGTGGCTTTTTGCTGCTCGCCCTGCTCACCGGGCTCCTTATCATCTGCGTGCAAAACACGGAATGTATCGTGCGTCGTCTGTTGTCGGTCAAGCCGCTCGTCTGGCTGGGCCAGCGCTCGTTCTCGGTCTATCTGGTGCACTATCCCCTATTGCTTCTTATGAACCCCGCAACCCGCACTACCCGCATCGCCTGGTGGGAGCAGGTATTACAGCTTGTATTGATCCTTGCGGTAGCCGAGGTTTTCTATCGCCTAGTCGAACGCCTTTGGTCCAACAGGCCGGCCCAACAGGACAGCGCGGCAAGAAAGCACGTCCTCGCGCCCGCCATGGTGCTCCCCGCACTTGGCGCCGCATGCGTCGCTGCACTTGCCTTCGCGCCACTTGACTGGGCAGGCATCGCCACCGCCCGCGCCGAGCAGCTCCGCCCCGAGCTTGCCCAAAACGCGGCCTCGTCCAAGAACAACGGCGCCGGCGGCAAGAGCGCCGAGTCCGCATCCAACCAAGACGCTCAGCCCAACGACGCCGCTCAGCAAAAGTCCAAAGAAAGTCCTATCGCCGAAAAGGTCCCCAAGAACTTGGACTGGAAGAGCTTTACCTACGACGAGGCGACCGGAACCTGCGATGCCCATGTGCTCATGATCGGCGACTCGGTCACTGCGGGTGCACAGTCCGGTATTCAGGCGGCGCTTCCCAACGCCCACATCGACGGCGTGGTGAGCCGCCAGTTCTACACCTTCCAGGATGTCTATGCACAGGACACTGCCAACTACGATCCAAGCGTGGTCATCTGTGCGCTTGGCACCAACGGCCTCATCCGCGACCCCCAGCAGGTGCAGGACGTGATTAATGCCGTGGGCGGCAAGCCCATCTACTTTGTGACCGTGCGCGTACCGCTCGAGCTACAGGACCGCAATAACCAGACGATTCGTGACGTCTGTGCCCAAAATGACAACGCCGGCGTCATCGACTGGAACGGCGCCTCAGAGGGCCACAGCGGATACCTTGTCGACGACGGCACACACCTCACCCAGGCGGGAATCGACACCTACGCAGCCCTCATCCGCCAAGCCATCTGCGGGCACTAGGCACCGCAAAATCGGCGCTTGCGCGGTGCCCACGTCACGCCCATACATCGAGCTTGCCGTTTTGCTACGCTCCCGCTCGCGGGTTAGAATGGTTAACTGTTTGGAAATAATCCGTACAACCGCTCTGGGAGGATACGTGAACCGCACCAAAATCGCGCAGCTCTATACGCACGCCGAGTCGCTCGGCGGCCAAACCGTCACCGTTGCCGGCTGGGTCAAGTCCGTCCGCGACATGAAGAACTTTGGCTTCGTTACGCTCAACGACGGCAGCTGCTTCCGCGACCTGCAGGTCGTCATGAACCGCGAGGCGCTCGACAACTACGACGAGATCGCCCACCAAAACGTCTCGGCCGCCCTCATCTGCACCGGTACCGTAAAGCTGACCCCCGATGCGCCCCAGCCCTTCGAGCTTTCTGCCACCTCCATCGAGGTCGAGGGCACGAGCGCCCCGGATTACCCGCTGCAGAAGAAGCGTGCCACCGTCGAGTTCCTGCGCACCCAGCAGCACCTACGTCCGCGCACCAACCTGTTCCGCGCCGTGTTCCGTATCCGCTCTGTCGCGGCTGCCGCCATTCACCGCTTCTTCCAGGAGCAGGGCTTTGTCTACGTCAACACCCCCATCATCACCACGAGTGACTGCGAGGGCGCCGGCGAGATGTTCCGCGTAACCACGCTCGACCCCAAAAACCCGCCCCTCACCGAGGCCGGCGAGGTCGACTGGAGTCAGGACTTCTTTGGCAAGCATGCGAGCCTCACCGTTTCCGGCCAGCTCAATGCCGAGAACTTTGCCATGGCCTTTGGCGACGTGTACACCTTTGGCCCCACCTTCCGCGCCGAAAACTCCAACACCACGCGCCATGCCGCCGAGTTTTGGATGATAGAGCCCGAAATGGCCTTCGCCGACCTCAACGACTACATGGACAACGCCGAGGCCATGCTCAAGTATGTCCTCAAGGACGTCATGGCCACCTGCCCCGACGAGCTCAATATGCTCAACAAGTTTGTGGACAAGGGTCTGCTCGAGCGCCTGGACCATGTCGCCAACTCCGACTTTGCCCGCGTCACCTATACCGAGGCCGTCGAAATCCTGGAGCAGGCCGTCGCCGCCGGTCACAAGTTTGACTATCCCGTGAGCTGGGGCATCGACCTGCAAACCGAGCACGAGCGCTTCCTAACCGAGGAGCACTTTAAGCGACCGACCTTCGTAACCGACTACCCGGCCGAGATCAAGGCGTTCTACATGCGCATGAACGAGGACGGCAAGACCGTCGCCGCCGCCGACTGCCTGGTTCCCGGTATCGGCGAGATTATCGGCGGCTCCCAGCGCGAGGAGCGCCTGGATCTGCTCGAGGCCCGCATCAAGGATCTGGGTATGAATCCCGACCAGTACAAGTACTACCTTGACCTGCGCCGCTACGGTTCCTGCAAGCACGCCGGCTACGGTCTGGGCTTCGAGCGCTTGGTGATGTACCTCACCGGCGTGGGCAACATCCGCGACGTCCTGCCGCACCCGCGCACCGTGGGCAACGCCGACTTCTAATCATCGGGCACTAGCTCGCATCGCCACGCGCCAACGCTCATCGCACAAGCGCCTCTCGACATCCGCCGAGGGGCGCTTTTTCAACAGCATTCGTCAAGCTTTTGGCAAGGTTTTGGTCAGTTAGGCAGGGTTGTTGAAAACTCGACCCGCCGTTTGCCGGCAACCACCGACCGTCCAAGGCGCCACGCGTCCTTGGCCAGGCTCCGCGCCCTAGGCTCTGATCTGCCATCACCAAAAAAGGAAAGGACGTGGGCGCCATGACCGAAGCCGTTGTTGAAAACTACGAGACCACGACCAGGGGCTCCGCCTCGATGGCAGCCTATCGCGCCGTGCGCATCCTGCAGCTCTTGAGCGAGAACACCGGCGAGGACAAAGCGCTGCTTTCCGACGAGCTGGTCGAGCTCCTCGCCCATCCTGACGACCCCGCCCGCATGCCCATCTCGGCGGCACGCCGCAGCATCTATACCTCGATATCGGCACTTCGTCACGCCGGATACGAAATCGACTATAAACGCGGCGTGGGTTATCGGCTCCTCACCCGCCCACTTGCTGACGAGGAAATCATACGGCTCCACGGCATGGTCATGCGCAACCGATCGACGCCCATAGCCATTCGAAAGAGCATGGCGCAGCACCTGGTCGCCATGGCGAGCGCCGATGTTCGCGGCTACCTCGATATGCCCGAACCGGCACCGGCCGCCAACGACGCGCCCGTCAAGACAACGCGTCCGCGCGCCAAGCGTATCGACACGTGCGAGCTCGTCGAACAGGCCATCGACCATGGAACAACCGTCAGCTTTGATATCTCAAACGTCCTGACCCGGGGCGAAACCGAGGTGGTGCGGATGACGGTACGGCCCTTTGCAATCAGGCAGCGCGATGGCGCCTCGTATCTGCTGGGAACGGTCTACGACACCCGAGGCGCCGACGACACCCTGCGCACCGTTGAGGTCAGCCGCATGAGAAACGTCAGCACGCGTTTGCTCGACGGCAAGAAACTCTTTGCCGCGCTAGACGAAGAAGACAGCCCCGCGCCCGCAGCGTAAGCCCCGTTACCGTCCGTCATTCCTCAGCACCGCCCGTCCAGTTCAGTATTAAAAAACTCGCCAGGATGTTGTAAAAATGGACAACGGCGTTACTATAGTCCCACTTGCACTTTTTCCTAGTGCAGTGTTTCCAGCCATTTTTATACTGGGGGTAATGATATGAAGGACATCACCATCAGCCGCAGGAGCCTTCTTGTCTCCGCCGGCCTGCTCGCGCTCGCCCCGCTCGCCGGATGCGGTGGCAACTCTGGTTCCGGCTCCGCTGCCGCCGATTCCGACTACACCATCGGCGTTCTGCAGCTCACCGAGCACTCCGCGCTCGATGCCGCCAACGACGGCTTCGTCAAGGCCATCAAGAAGAGTGGCCTTAAGGTCAAGATCGACCAGAAGAACGCCCAGAACGACCAGTCCACGTGTAAGTCCATTGCCGACAAGTTCGTAGGCGACGGCGTCGACCTGATCTATGCCATCGCTACGCCCGCCGCGCAGGCTGCCGCCGGCGCCACGGCCGATATCCCCATCGTTGGCTGCGCCATCACCGACTACGCCGCTTCCGGCCTGGTCCAGGACAACGACAAGCCCGGCACCAACGTCACGGGCGCTTCCGACCTCACCCCGGTCGCCGAGCAGCTCGAGATGATGCAGAAGGTCCTGCCCGACGTTAAGAAGGTCGGCCTCCTCTACTGCACAGCCGAGTCCAACTCTGACGTCCAGATCAAGGCAGCCAAGAAGGAGCTCGACAAGCTGGGCCTGGTGTACACCGACTTCACCGTTTCGAGCTCCAACGAGATCCAGTCCGTCGTCGAGTCTGCCGTGGGCAAGGTCGACGCGCTCTACTCCCCCACCGACAACACCATCGCCGCGGGTGCTTCGCAGGTCGGCCAGATCTGCAAGGAGAACAAGCTCCCCTTCGTTACCGGCGAGGAGGGCATGTGCAAGGCCGGCGGCCTATTCACCCTCTCCATCAACTATGAGGACCTGGGCTACGCTGCAGGCGAGATGGCCGTTAAGATCCTGAAGGGCGAGGCCAAGCCCGAGGATATGCCGATCAAGCACCTCTCGAGCAAGGACCTGGTCGTCGTCAAAAACGACGAGATGGCCGAGGCCCTGGGTATCGACCTTTCCGCTCTGGACGCGTAGCGCCATGCGCGATAACGCGTCTAGGGCCCGCACGCGCGCTACTGTCGCGTTATTCAATATCTGAGTCATTGGGGCGAACGCTAAAGACCGGCGTTCGCCCTGCTTGTTTCAGGTAAAACAAAACGTCTGTCCATCGCTCTTTTATGCAGTGGTACCGCTATTATGGAAAATCACGTGTCCACCCTATCCTAGGAGGTATGAAGCATGCTCATTGCATTGCAGGGCGCCGTTTCGCAGGGCGTCCTCTGGGGCATCATGGTGCTCGGCGTGTTTATCACGTTCCGCCTGCTCGACATCCCCGATATGACCTGCGACGGCAGCTTTGCCCTCGGCGGCTGTGTTTGCGCCGTGCTCATCGTCAACAATAACGTCGACCCCTTGCTCGCCGTGCTGGCCGGCATGTGCGCCGGTGCCATTGCCGGCGCCGTCACGGGCATCTTGACCACCGTCTTTGAGATTCCCGCAATCCTCGCCGGAATCCTTACGCAGATCAGTCTGTGGTCCATCAACCTGCGCATCATGGGCAAGTCCAACACGCCCATCCTTGCCAAGGGCACTATCTTCTCATCCGTCAGCAACATGACGGGCCTGCCGCAGTCCACTGTTGCCATTATCCTAGGCATTGTGCTGGCCGTGGCCATCGTCGCCATCCTGTACTGGTTCTTTGGCACCGAGATCGGCTCGGCGCTGCGTGCCACCGGCAACAACGAGTACATGATCCGCGCCCTGGGCGTTAACACCAACACCACCAAAATGATCGCCCTCGTGCTCTCCAACGCCCTCATTGGCCTTTCGGGTGCGCTCATCTGCCAGAGCCAGAAGTATGCCGACATTGGCATGGGCACCGGCGCCATCGTTATCGGTCTTGCCGCCATCGTCATCGGCGAGGTGCTCGGTCGCCTGCTGCCCGGCGGTCTCACGCAGTTTAGCGTCCGTCTTGCCTCCGCCGTCTTTGGCTCCGTGGTGTACTTCCTTATCCGCGCCATCGTGCTGCAGCTGGGCATGGACGCCAACGACATGAAGCTGCTCTCCGCCGTGATCGTCGCCGTGGCCCTGTGCGTGCCCGTGGTTTGGGAGCGCTATAAGCTCCGCAGCTCCTACACGAAGGGAGATGAGGCAAATGCTTAAGCTCTCGCACGTCAAAAAGACCTTTAACAAGGGCACCGTCACCGAGAAGCGCGCACTCACCGGCGTCGACCTCACCCTTAACGACGGCGACTTTGTAACCGTGATTGGCGGCAACGGCGCCGGCAAGTCCACGCTGCTCAACATGATCGCCGGCGTGTATCCGCTCGATTCTGGTGTCATCGAGCTCGACGGCACCGACATCTCGCGTCTGAGCGAGTCGCAGCGCGCCAAGTACCTGGGCCGTGTGTTCCAGGACCCCATGCGCGGCACCGCAGCCGACATGCAAATTGCCGAGAACTTGGCCTTAGCCAAGCGCCGCGGCCAGCGTCGCGGTCTTTCGTGGGGCGTCACCAAGGCCGAGAAGGACGAGTACGTTGAGCTGCTCAAACGCCTGGACCTCGGTCTGGACACACGCCTCAACGCCAAGGTCGGCCTGCTCTCAGGCGGCCAGCGCCAGGCACTCACCCTGCTGATGGCCACGCTCACCAAGCCACGCCTGCTGCTGCTCGACGAGCACACCGCGGCACTCGACCCCAAGACAGCTTCTAAGGTGCTCAACCTGACCGAGGAGATCGTCGACGAGAACCACCTGACCACGCTCATGGTCACGCACAACATGAACGACGCCATCCGTCTGGGCAACCGTCTGATCATGATGCACGAGGGCCATGTGATCTACGACGTGGCCGGCGACGAGAAGAAGTCGCTCACCGTGGCCGACCTGCTGCAGAAGTTTGAGGAGGTCTCGGGCGGCGAGCTCGCCAACGACCGCATGCTGCTGAGCTAAAACCTGCCAAAAAGGGACAGGTTTATTTTGGCAGGTTTTATCTGCATAAACGTCAAAACCGCCGCAAAGGGGTCAGGCACCTTTGTGGTGGTTTTCGCATATCATATCGATATTCCGATATTCAACCAGGCTCAACCGCGAGGCGCCCCATTCGCGCCCAGCCACCATCGTTATATAATCAGCAAAAACATGCGGGAGAGGAGCGGCACATGTCATTGCGAGACTGGCTATTCGGCACCGGCGAGGACCCACAGGGCAGACCGACAGAAGAGTCCCTTGCACCCCTCGGCGCCACCGAGCTCGCACGAATCGAGGAGGCGTCCACCCGCTCCCTCGCGCTGCGCAGCGGCGAACGCTTGGCCGCCGCCGTGGATCAGCTCGTCCCGCTCGGCGCCACCTGGGGCCAGGCGGCGGCCACGCGCGGGCTCGCCGTCGTGAAGTTCCCCGAAGGCGTCACATGGGCCGACCTCTGCGTGAGACAGTCCGACGGCTGGAACCTGCTCTCAAGCTTCAACAAGGAGACGGGCAAGTTCAACAAGATGGCCGGCATCAAGCAGGCGGGACTACAGCCCCAAGCCGTCGCCAACATCGCGCTCCAGAGCGCGGCGGTGGCCGTCGGCATGGCCTACATGAACGAGATAAACGACAAGCTCGAAGGCCTGCAAGAGGGAATCGAGGAGATTCAGCGCGTCATGGAGCGCCAGCGTGATGCGAGGCTCAAGGCTGGCTACGACGCGCTCTACCGGCTCTCCCTGAACCTCGGGGAATCCGCCACCACGGAGGGCAAGTTCACCGTCGGGCTCCAGGTCATCGAGGACGCCACCCGCGCCGCCGAGGAAGCGTGGAACTACCAGCTCTCCGAGATCCAGGACCTCACGGAGACACTCGCGAGAAAGAAAAAGCTGGACGAGAAGGAGATCGCCTCCGAGATAACCCTTCTCCAGGAGAAGGAGCGTCGCGCGGTCCTCGCGTTCCAGCTCATGCTCATCGCCCAGCAGGTCGGTATGCGCTTCGAGAGCGACTACACCGCAGCCCGCATCAAGAAGAACAAGAAGATCGTCGAGAAGTGCCTGGGCGAGCACGCCCAGCGCCGCGAGGAGTACCGCCGTATGCTCGGCAAGAAGGTCTCCAAGCTCGGCGGCCCCGTGCTGAAGCTTGCGGACGCCGCGAAGGACGAGGGCTACGAGGCCGCGAATGTCATCATAGGAGTGCTCCACGAGGTGAGCAGGCAGACAGCCCGCCTCAACCCCGTCGAGATGCGTAAGAAGGCCAAGGAGGCCAACCGTACGCACAAGGCCCTCATCATGGACTCGCTGGACACGGGCAACGCCGTCCGCCAGCTTGCCGAAAACTACGAGGATGAGCTAGACGAGCTCGACTTTGCCTTCAACCAGGCCGACACAGTGGTCATCGAGGACGGCCAAGTCCGTCTCTTCGTCACGGGAGACGTCGATAAGGGTGAGGATAAGGCCGAGTAGCCCCCACCAACCTGCGCCGCCGCGAGCGGGCCAAGCTACCAACCTCGGGTCCTCCGCGCCATGCCCGCGTCCGCGCGGGTGCGTTCCGCCTGTGGGCATCTGTGCCGTACGCCGCCGGTCGCGCCCGCGCGTGCCCAAGCCGGACACGTCGACCACCACGACCACGCAGGTCACCACCAAAAAGACGGCCGGCAAGCTCGCCGCAACGGGGGATCGCACGCTTGTCATGGTCGGCGCGTGCCTCATCGGCGGCATCGTCATCATCGTTCTGGGCATCATCTGGAAGCGCCGTCGCTAGATTACGCCACGTGGCCTACATCCCGTACTATTCAAACCTTATACCGAGCGCAGAAGCCCGTCCGAACATGATCGGACGGGCCTTTTGGTGGGTATCATGGATGGACGTATCTTTAGGAGGTTCCCCCTACATGGAATTGTTTGAGCCGATTCTTCATTTCTTTTCGCAACGGTGGGTCCACAACATCATTTGGGCCGCCGTCCTGGCCCTTGGCACCGCCGTCGCCGCCAAGGTGGCATCCAAGACCCTGCACCACCTACTCAACCGTGACGACAACCCGCTTCCCGCATCGAGCATCTTCATCAACATCGCGCGTGCCGTCATTTGGATGATCGGCGGCAGCTTTATCCTCGACAACTGCTTTGGCATTAACGCAAACGCGCTCGTCGCCGCTCTTGGCGTCGGCGGCATCGCCATCTCGCTCGGCTTTCAGGACACGCTATCAAACCTTATCGGCGGCATGCAAGTGACCTTTATGGGCATCATCAAGCCCGGCGACAATATCGAGGTCGGCGGCGTGTCGGGCGTGGTCCAGGACATCACTTGGCGCCACACGACCATCGAGGACGCCTGCGGACAGACCATCATCGTCCCCAACTCCAACATCTCCAAGAACACACTCGTGCACCTCATGCCCTTTGGACGCGTTGTCGTTCCCGTCGCGGTGAAGGACACGTCAAAGTGGGACTCGCTCGATGCGCTGGCAGACGAGCTCGCCTGTGCCACCAAGGTCGCCGTTTCACCCATCTCGGGCTTTGACAAGGAACCCTACGTGCTCTTTAGCGAGATCGGCGACTTTGGCATTAAGGGTAAGATCATCTTTATCGTCAGTGACGACAGCACCACCTTTACGGCAGCCGACGCCTGCATCCGCGCCATCGCCCCCATCATCGCCTAAAACCACCGCAAAGGGGACAGGCACCTTTGTGGTGGTTTCGCATCGTGGTACCATGGTTCATATCGTTGTTTAAACGACTAAGGGAGTAGACACCATGGAAGAGGCCTATCGTCAAGCGCGCAAGCGCGGCGAACAGGGACGCCGTCGCGCCATCAGCCAAAGCGAGCATCCATATCTTACGGACCTCGACAGCTTGGTCGCCCAGCTTCCCTGCGGGCAGCGCGAGAACATCGGCCTGCGGGACATTCCGCTCGAAATGGTCGTCGGCACGGTTACCAAAGGTCGCCAGTCCGCCTTTTCGTGTAACTTTATGCCGCTGCTCCCCTGGAATACCGAATTCGCCCGCAAATGGTCCAACCTCTACGATATCCAAATCTCCGAGGGCTACCGCGACCCCATCATCGTCACCGAGTTCATGCACCGCTTTTACGTCCAAGAGGGCAACAAGCGTGTCAGCGTCCTCAAATTCCTTGACGCTCCGACGGTTTCGGCCAAGGTGACGCGTCTGTACCCCGGTAAGTGGGATTCCGTCGAGAGCCGCCTGTACGGTGAGTTTTGCGCCTTTTGGTACGTATGCCCCCTGTACGAGATTGAGTTTTCGCGCGAGGGCAGCTACGAGATGCTTGCCAAAATGCTCGGCCAAGATCTTGTCGAAAAATGGCCTCAAAAGAAGGTCGACTACCTACGTCACACCTTCCTGCTCTTTAAGCGCGCCTATCTTCGCGCGGGCGGCGACCACTTGGACATTACGCCTGCCGATGCCATGCTCGTCTACCTCAACGTCTACAACCAGGACCGTCTGCTGGATACGCCGACGGATATCGTCGTCAACCGTCTGTGCAAGATTTGGCGCGAGCTTGTCATTGCCGGCAAAAGCGACGAGGACAAAGTCGATCTTGTCGAAGCGCCGCAGCCCAACGAGAAAGAGGGCGCACCGACAAAAGCTACCTCGGGCGTGCTCAACTTCTTTATGAGCAAGACCGTCTACTCCACTGCCAATCCCATGCGAATCGCCTTTATCCACGAGTTTCCCTGTGCCACGTCGAGCTGGGACAGCCTACACGACCAGGGCCGCCGGTATCTTGATGAGCACTTTGGCGGTATCGTGCGCACCGAGGCGTTCGAGGACTGCCACGATCCGGACGTGTTCTACGCCGCCGTGGAAACGGCTGTCAAACATGGAGACAACGTCATCTTCTCGACCTCGCACCGCCTGATGGAATACACACTCAGGGCAGCCGTTGAGTATCCCCAGGTGCGGTTCCTTAACTGCTCAATCGGCCTTCCCCACCAAAGCGTCCGCTCGTACTTTGGAAAGATGTACGAGGCCAAGTTCCTACTGGGCGCCCTTGCCGCCAGCATGGCCGACAACCACCGTATTGGCTACCATGCGTCGGTCTTCGCCTCGGGCGCGCTGAGCGAAATCAACGCCTTCGCTATCGGTGCCTCGCTGCTCGACCCTCGTGCGCAGATTATCCTCACTTGGGGAGATGTTCCCGCCGGCGGTCTTGCCGAAGCCATGTGTCGCGAGGGCGTGAGCGTCATGACCGGCGCCGATATGTCCAAGTCTCTCGAGGACCCCACCGCCTACGGGCTTCACCGTCTGGTAAACGGCAAGGAAGTTACCGGTATTGCTATGCCGGTATGGAACTGGGGCCGTTACTACGAACTCATCGTACGCAGCCTACTGCACGGCACATGGGACGAGACCGCCGATGACCAGCAGGTGCGCGCCGTCAACTACTGGTACGGTATGAGCTCCGGCGTCATCGATATTCGCTACGCTCCGGGCCTACCCTATCAGACGCGTAAACTTGTGCAGCTGCTTCGCAACGGCATTGTCGAGGGCTCCATCAACCCATTTGGCGGCGAGCTCCACAGCCAGGACGGCGTGGTTCAGATTGAGGGCTTCCCTCCCCTGCCGAGTACGCAGATTGTCGAGATGAACTGGCTGGCTGACAACGTTATAGGCTCGATTCCGCAGCTCGATAACGAGCCGGAGGTCCGTGCCCTATGAATATCCTAGCCATTGCCGATGTAGAGGAGCGCTGCCTGTGGGAATGTTTTCGCAAGGAGCGCTTTGAGGACGTTGACCTGATTCTATCCGCAGGCGACCTGGATCCGGACTATCTTGAGTTTTTGGTCACTGTCATCAACAAACCGCTTGTGTACGTTCGTGGCAACCACGACGACCGCTACGCGCGCCATGCACCGGGCGGGTGCATTTGTGTTGAGGACAGCGTATATGTGTACCGAGGTATTCGCATTGCGGGTCTGGGCGGTTCCATGCGCTACCGCGACGGCGCGAACATGTATACCGAGCGCGAGATGGCAAAACGCATGCGCAAGCTATCGCGAAAAATCGCACTGGTAGACGGATGCGATATTCTACTTACCCATGCACCCGTCGCAGGCATGGGCGACCTGGACGACCTGCCGCATCGAGGATTCGAGTGCTTTAATGCGGCTCTTGAGTCTTGGGGTCCCGACTATATGATTCACGGGCATGTGCACCAAAGCTACGGCCCCAACTTTCAACGCGAGCGCCAACACCCATGCGGAACGAAGATTGTCAACGCCTGCGGCTATACCAAGATCGAAATTGACGAGGCGCGCTACCCCACGCGCGGTTGGAAGGCCGCTTGGCTCAACTCGCAAACCATGCGCCGCGAGCTCAAACGCCACGAAGCAATCGAGTCTTCAACCGCCAGAACCCCCTGGTAACTGCCAACAACCACCACGAAGGGGATAGGCACCTTTATGGTGGTTTTGCTGACTCGTCCGACCTGTCCATCACGGTGCTTGTGTAATTAACGAGAACACTCATTGTTTTGTAAGGACGGCGCTCACGTGCCGTCTTTTTTTGTCAACTTATGCAGTCTCGACCGTGTTGTATGTAGAGGGACCTCGCGAGACGCCTTCCCTATATCCACCACGACCAATTGGAGGTGACACTATGCCTGCACGCCGTAACCGCAATAGCACGCTCCGATGCGATGCCGATCAGATCGAGCGGGAAGCAAAGCGCTTGGTCGACACGTATTCCGACCTCATCCTTCGATTGTGCTATTCGGCCCTTGGATCCGCTGACGACGCTCAAGACATCTGCCAGGACACGCTGATCAAGATTCTCCAACGCACTCAACCGTTCGACTCGCTCGAACACGAACGTGCTTGGGTGATCCGAGTCGCACTGAACGCATGTCGCGATATCGGCCGTACGCACGCGAATCACCCGGTTGTCGACCTCGATTCGCTCCCCGATTTCTGCGCACCCGTAACACATACCGAGCAAGAATTCGCGCAACGCGACTGCGCCATTCTTTCCGCTGTCACGGCCCTGCCTCAAGCACAGCGCATCGCCATCTTTTTGCACTACTACGCAGGCATGAGCATCAGGGAAATCGCAGACGCCGTTCACGCGACGCCAGCTGCAACCGCCCAGCACCTTAGCCGCGGACGTGCGTCACTTCGGCTTTCCTTGAAAGGAGACCACAATGACTACGAATTCGAATGACTATCGCCACGCCCTGGAGCACATTTCGTTTACCGATAATGCGAAGCAGCACATGGCAAACTCGATTGCTCAGTCCGTCGCCTCGAGCGATGCGGCGACCGCTCAAAGCAACTTTAATGGCACGCGACGCAAGCCGCGCATCGCCCGCCATCCCGTAAGAACAGTCGCTCGCATTGCCGCTGTAACGGCAGTCCTCGCTATCGTCATTGGAGGCGCTGGCACGGCTATGGCAACAGGCGTCCTGCCGCTTCCTTCTGACATGCTTTCCGACATCTTTGACGGACCTGCTTCTCAAACCGAGATCATCGACCGTATTGGCCGGCCCGTCGGTGCTAGCTGCTCCAACAACGGAGTCACCGTGACCGCCGACGCCATCATGGGCGACAAGGATATGGCTACCATCGCCTATACGCTTACGTTCGACGATCCCGCTGCCCTGAAAAAGCTTTCCGAGCCGGGCGAGAACGGAACTATCGCCGGAAGTGTCGATGGAAACGTATACGTTGATGGCGAGCATGGCGGCCAAGGCCAATCATGGCTCATTGACAAGAACCCCAATGACTCCAGCATTCAATACTTTGCACAGTTCAGCGTTGAATCACCCGGCCTTATGGGCAGGACCGTCCGCACGCATATCAACTCTCTCGTTGTGCCACGTGCTGGCAAAGAGCTTCCCGAGTATAAGAAAATACTTACGGGCCCATGGGATCTTAAGTTCCAGCTGAATTACGAAGATACATCCGTTACGATTCCCGCGCCCAAATCGGTCAACTTTAACGGCACCAAGGCGACGATTCAAGAGGCCACCGTATCCTGCGTTGGCGTTTCAGTCCGCTACAACATAGATCGTTCCATCGAACACGACAACAACAGCGGCAAGATGTCTCAAAACATGGAGGAGTCTATGGATGCCGTTGGCAACATACCCCTCATCGTGACGTTCAAAGACGGTCATGTTGAGGACGCAACCAGCCACAGCGGCTATTTCGCAAATAAACTGGATAACGGCACCACTGATGTCCACAAGACCTGGCCGTTCTCGCAAGTTTGTGACACAGACAAGATTGCAAGCGTACAAATTGGCGATACGGTCATTCCCATGAATTCGTAACGCTACGCGGCTCGTATATGCACCCGGTTCCGCACTTCGCGTCTAAAGATGCGCTGTCATCGAGCAGCGTGAGCGCAAGGCCGCCCGTATGGTCGGCTGGGAACACCTCGTTGCGCTAAAAACCACCACGAAGGGGACCGGCACCTTTGTGGTGGTTTTGCTGACTCGTCCGACCTGTCCCAACGGTTTGTCTCAATCTGTAACAGGTAGGGCCCAAATAATCGGTTAGCTGTTACAGATCGAGACAGACCACGGATGCTCGGCCGAAAATCTCAATCTGTAACAGGTAGGAACGATTTTGCCCCTTAGATGTTACAGATTGAGATATTTGACAGCTTGAATCGGCATCGCCTACAGCGCGGCGACGACCTTGTCGCCCATCGTCGTGGTGCCGAGGATCTTATCTGCCGGGGTGTTGACATCGGCGATGTCACGGGTGCGCCAGCCCTCGTCGAGCACGCGCGCCACGGCGCTCTCGATCCACGCGGCTTGCTCGCCCATGTCGAGCGCGTAGGTCAGCAGCATCGCCACCGACAAGATTTGAGCCAGCGGATTGGCCACGCCGAGCCCCGCGATGTCAGGAGCGCTGCCAGCGCTCGGCCCAAACAGCGATACGCCATCATCCAGCGAGGCAGAGGCAAGCATACCGAGCGATCCGGTAATCTGAGCCGCCTCATCGGACAGGATGTCGCCGAACATGTTCTCCGTCACCACGACGTCAAAGTCTGCCGGTCGACTGATGAGCTGCATGGCGGCGTTGTCGACGAGCAGGTCCTCAAGCTCCACGTCGGAGTACTCCTCGTCTTGCACGCGATGCACGATCTCGCGCCACATGCGGCTCGTCTCCAGCACGTTGCGCTTATCAACGCTCGTCACCTTGCCGCGACGTTTGCGCGCCGCCTCAAATGCCTGGCGCGCAATGCGCTCAATCTCGTACTCGCGATACTCCATCACGTCGACCGCACGCTGACCGGCCGCACCCGCAGCGCCCGCGCAGGTCACGGATGCGGGCGCCAAAGTCCCACGGCATGTTGTAGCCCATCGTATCGGGGATGTTCACGACCGTGGCACCGGCCTTTACGGCCGCCTCGATAATGCGCACCAGAAACTCCTGATCGGAGCGGCCGGCATCCTCGGCATAAAACTCAACATCGTCAACGAACTTGCGAGCATATTTGACGGCATGGATCGCTCACTCAATTGCCCTTTCCTCAGTCATATGGAGCTTGTCGCGCAGGTGACTGGTGCTCACACCCAGCCCTGTATGGATACGGGGCCTCTGGGCCGTTTTGAGCGCCTCTGCAGCCACTTCGATATCCCTGTCGACAGCGCGCGTCAGGCCGCATACCGTGCATCGGTCGCCCGCAATCTTGCCAATCTCCTGTACGGAGCGAAAGTCACCAGGACTCGAGATGGGAAAGCCCGCCTCGATAACGTCCACGTTCATGCGCACCAGCTGGCGGGCGATGAAGAGCTTTTCCTCGGTATTCATGCTGGCGCCCGGCGACTGCTCACCGTCGCACAGGGTGGCGTCAAAGATTGTGATTTTGCGGCTTATATGTTCCTCCTGATTGACCGTTTTATGACAGATGGCTTTCAGGAGAGAGAGAAGGCCTAGAGATAGAAAAATACCCGTGTCGCTCATCACGCCTGAAAGCGGCAGACGATAGCGCACCCGGGTACAACAAATCGTTATAGCGAGATTCCAACCCTAGCGCGCTATCCAATCTAGTAGCGCTAGGCCTAGGAGCTGTTGCGTGTTCTTAAACATGTTGGGCTCCCTTCGGCCTCGGGTAGTACTACATCGCGCTAAAGTACAACACAAGTAAAACCACCACAAGGGTGCCTGTCCCCTTCGTGGTGGTTTCGTTGACTCAAAAGCAAGAGACCCGGTCCTGCACGAGGCAGAACCGGGTCTCTTTAGCAATGCTTGCTTTGCTCAGGCAGTAACTGTTAGTTACTCAGCCAGGAAGTCGCGCTGGATAGCGGGATCGACCTTGACGCCAGGGCCCATGGTGGAAGACACGGAGATGGACTTGACGTACTTGCCCTTAGCAGAAGAGGGCTTGACGCGCAGGATCTCGGTGTACAGGGCAGCGTAGTTCTCGACGAGCTGCTGCTCGGTGAAGGACTTCTTGCCCAGGGGCACGTGGCAGATGCCGTAGCGGTCGGCGCGGTACTCAACGCGGCCAGCCTTGAGCTCGGAGACCATCTTGGCGACGTCCATGGTCACGGTGCCGAGCTTGGGGTTCGGCATGAGGCCACGGGGACCAAGGATCTTACCGATGCGGCCAACCTTGGCCATCATGTTCGGCGTAGCGATAGCGGCGTCGAAGTTGATCTCGCCCTTCTGAATCTGGGCGACAAGCTCGTCGGAACCGATGATGTCGGCGCCGGCAGCCTCAGCCTCGCGGGCCTTCTCGCCCTCGGCGAAGACGGCAACACGAACGGTCTTGCCGGTGCCGTGGGGCAGGGAGATGGAACCACGGATGTTCTGGTCAGCCTTACGAGTATCGATGCCCAGACGGAAGTGGGCCTCGACGGTCTCGTCGAACTTGGCGGTGTCGAGCTCCTTAATGAGCTTGGCAGCCTGAAGGGGGGTGTAGAGCGTGGCGCGATCGATCTTCTCGGCAGCGGCGTTATAGCTCTTACCATGCTTAGCCATGTGCATTACCTCCTGTGGTTAAACGGGCGTGAGCCCTCCCACATCGTATCGTGTGCCCTATTGCACACATTTAACGGGCGCCCAGGTCGGAGCACCCGTCGTTACCATAAGAAATCGCTACTCAGCGATGGTGACGCCCATGGAACGGGCGGTACCGGCGATGATCTTCTTGGCGGCGTCAATGTCGTTGGCATTGAGGTCCGGCATCTTGATCTCGGCGATCTTGGTGAGCTGCTCCTGGGAGAGCTGACCAACCTTGTCGGCCTGGGGCTTAGCGGAACCAGACTTGAGGTTCAGCTCCTTCTTGATGAGGTGAGCCGCCGGCGGGGTCTTGGTGATGAAGGAGAAGGACTTATCCTCGTAGACAGAGATCTCAACGGGGATGATGTCGCCCTTCTTGTCCTGCGTCTCGGCGTTAAAGGCCTGGCAGAACTGCATGATGTTCACGCCAGCAGCGCCCAGAGCGGGGCCGACGGGAGGAGCGGGGTTAGCTGCACCAGCAGGAATCTGGAGCTTAATGACGTTGGCAACCTTCTTCTCAGCCATGGTCATTCCTTTCGAATCACGAGTGTGAAGTACTTGCTATATCGTAAGCACGCACGTGTTAGAAGCACTCCTGAGATGAGCAGTCACAGAAGAAGCACGCTCGCGCGAACGGACGCAAACTTAAGCGATGACAGCGACCTGGTTAAAGTCGAGCTCGACCGGCGTCTCGCGGCCAAAGATCATCAGCGTGACCTTGAGCTTGCCTGCCTCGGTATTAACCTCGGAGACCTTGCCATCAAAGTCGGTAAGCGGGCCATCGGTGACGCGGACGGACGTGCCGACCTGAATATCAACCGACGTACGCTTGGGCGAATCGCCCTTACCGGGACGACGAGTCATCTTATTGTACTCGTCGCGCGAAAGCGGAGCGGGCTTGCCGTTGCCGCCCAGGAAACCGGTGACGCCGGGCGTGTTGCGAACACACGTCCATGCATCGTCATCCATCTCCATGCGAACCAGGACGTAGCCCGGGAAGATCTTGGAATCCTTGGTCTCGCGCTTGCCACCCTCTTTAATTTCGGTGACGCGCTCCATAGGAATCTCGATATCAAAGATACGGTCCTGCATGCCCATAGTCTCGATGCGATGCTCGAGATCGGACTTAACGCGGTTCTCGTATCCAGAGTAAGTGTGAACGACGTACCAACGCTTAGACATGGTTTAGCCCCTCAATCCAGAGAACAGAGCAAGAGCCTCGCCAAAGCCAGCATCGAGCAGAGCGATGACGACGCCGACGACGATCAGAGAAGCGCAAACGACGACCGAGTAGTTCACGAGCTCCTTCTTATCGGGCCACGTGACACGCTTCATCTCGGACTTGACCGAAGCGAAATACTTCTTGGTGCGGGCGAAGAAACCAGGCTTCTCGTTCTTCTTGGACTTCGCAGCCTTCTCGTTCTTCTTGGCAACGGCCTTCTTGGCCTCAACCTTGGAGTTGGCGGCAGCGTTGTTGGCAGGTGCCGGCTGCTGAGCCTTCTTCTTGTTCTTCTTGTTGGCCATTTGGGTTACCTCCGCGCAATGCGCTTATACATGAGTAAACCGTAAGCCCCCAATTGGGAGCTTACGGAATAATGACTGGCACGCCAGGAAGGACTCGAACCCTCAACACTCGGTTTTGGAGACCGATGCTCTACCAATTGAACTACTGGCGTATATGACAAAAGACTAGCGAGTCTCTTTGTGCAGCGTGTGGTGACGGCACCAGGGGCAATACTTCTTGATCTCCATACGATCAGGCATGTTCGCCTTGTTCTTGGTGGTCGTATAGTTGCGGCGCTTGCACTCAGTGCACGCAAGAGTAACTAGAGTACGCATGTATCCTGAACCTTTCATATCCGCCCCGTACGGGCACGAGATGGTACTTTATCAGCTCTATGTAAGTGCTGTCAATGAAAACCTCGAATCAATTGGTTCTCGCTGAATCCATTCATATTTGGAACACATCAATGGGGCCAGCGAGATCTAATCGACGGTGTACCCAGAACCATTATCGATCCTCTCGACACCAGCAACGGCTCAATATCCATTGCAGAAAAGAACCCGGCACCCAAATAAGTGCCGGGTTCTCTAAGTCAGCTATATCAAAGAGCTAATTTACTCAATGATCGTGGAGACGATGCCCGAACCGACGGTGTGGCCACCCTCGCGGATAGCGAAGCGCAGGCCCTCCTCCATGGCGATCGGGTGGATGAGGTCGCCCTCGATGGTGATGTGGTCACCAGGCATAGCCATCTCGGTGCCCTCGGGGAGCTTGACCGTACCGGTAACGTCGGTGGTACGGAAGTAGAACTGAGGACGATAACCATCGAAGAACGGGGTGTGACGGCCGCCCTCCTCCTTGGTCAGAACGTAGATCTCGCCGGTGAACTTGGTGTGCGGGGTAACCGAACCGGGCTTGCAGAGAACCTGGCCGCGCTCGATGTCCTCACGCTTGATGCCACGGAGCAGCAGACCGACGTTGTCGCCAGCCTCGCAGAAGTCCATGGACTTACGGAACATCTCGATACCGGTAACAACGGTGTTCTGGGTATCCTTGATGCCGACGATCTCGACGGGCTCGTTGAGCTTGAGCTCACCGCGCTCGACACGGCCGGTAGCAACGGTACCACGGCCGGAGATGGTCATAACGTCCTCAACGGCCATCAGGAACGGGAGGTCGTTGTTACGAGCAGGCGTCGGGATGTACTCGTCGACAGCGTTCATGAGCTCGCGAATGGCGTCCATCCACTTGGCGTCGCCCTCGAGAGCGCCCAGAGCGGAACCACGGATGACGGGGATGTCGTCGCCGGGGAAATCGTACTCGGAGAGGAGCTCACGGGTCTCCATCTCGACGAGGTCGATGAGCTCGTCATCGTCAACCATGTCGCACTTGTTCAGGAAGACGACGATGTAGGGAACGCCGACCTGACGGGCGAGCAGGATGTGCTCGCGGGTCTGAGCCATGGGGCCGTCGGTAGCGGCGATGACCAGGATAGCGCCGTCCATCTGAGCAGCACCGGAGATCATGTTCTTGACGTAGTCAGCGTGGCCCGGGCAGTCAACGTGAGCGTAGTGACGGGAAGCGGTCTCGTACTCGACGTGGGAGACGGAGATCGTAATGCCGCGCTCGCGCTCCTCGGGAGCCTTGTCGATGTTCTCGAACGCAGTGAAGTCAGCCTTGCAGCCCTCGGTCTCGGAGAGAACCTTGGTGATGGCAGCGGTCAGCGTGGTCTTGCCGTGGTCGACGTGACCAATGGTGCCGATGTTAACATGCGGCTTAGTGCGCTCAAACTTCTCTTTGGCCATAAAGCCCTCCTCTTAACAGGTCGTCCCCGGACGGGACTTTGCCTTTATACCATAGTGGCCTCTCAACATACTATTGAGAAGCCACCGTGTTACCTATGGTAGCGGTGACTGGATTCGAACCAGTGACGCCACGGGTATGAACCGTGTGCTCTAACCAACTGAGCTACACCGCCGGATGGAGCCTGCAACCAGACTTGAACTGGTGACCTCTTCGTTACCAACGAAGTGCTCTACCGACTGAGCTATACAGGCACTTGACGGGTGGGAGCTATAGGATTCGAACCTATGTAGGCAGAGCCAACGGGTTTACAGCCCGTCCCCATTAACCACTCGGGCAAACTCCCAATCGTTCAAGTATCCGCAGGTTCTTTGGTCTTTTGGACCGCCGCCCCCGCGAACGAAAAAGATAATACGATGCAACCTTGGGGGCTGTCAACGAAAACCTCTAGATACACGGTTCCGGGCGTATCTATATAGCCGTGACCTGCGGTTTTGCTGAGTTTGATTATGTGGAGTGATGAATTTGGCAATGCTGGCGTCATTTCCCAAGGGCACACTTTGGCGTGATGGAGTATGTCTGCAGTCTCGACCCTCGATAACGGATCCCTTGCGCTTATTACATAGGTCGTGATCGGCCTTCACCGGCACAATTCAGCGTGGATTTTCTCCCGTTTGACATCGAGCGTGGATAATCTCCCACTTTTGGCGTGTTTCTGAGGCCAAAGTGGCAGATTATCCACGCTCATTCTCTAGGCGGGAGAACTATAGAGCCGAACTACTCGGGCCAGGCCAAAGTAGACCCATAGAGCGGCTCCCCCTTGGTGCAGGGGTAGCGACTCAAGTAACACGACGATAGCAAGTCGAAGAAATAAGTCATGGCATATTTCGAATAAACGCCGAGTCGGTCAATTCCGTTTCCCGCATTACCAAGACGATATACACGGTCAAAAGACCTCGATTTGTCATCGTTGCTAAACGCAGTAATTAGAATCTTCCTGCCCGAACGGCAATCAAGATACTCACGTGCCTGTGACGCAAATAGCCCGGAGACCGATACGAGAATTATCAATGACTGCGAAACGTCTCCCATGTTTTTCAATTCTGCGACGTTAGCCCCAGCAACTATGCGAACTATCTTGCCCGCATAAAACATTTCCTGCTGAAATCGTACGAGATTGGCGCTCACATTATTGGTGCACCAGATTTCAACGTTTTTATGGCCATCAATTTCGTCGGCAAGGTGCTTAATAGCGATATCGGACACGCCGCTTTCAACCTCAGCGAACATCTCGATCATGCGAACGTCGAGCTCTGCCCTGTACTCCTCGTAGCCAAATTCCTCCTCTCGATGGCTTAAGTCGCTTGGAAAGACTGATTGAGTAAATGATTCTTTCAAATCGCTAAGAGACTGGTAGCCCAATCGATTGCAGAAACGACGAACAGCGGAACGGGTCACGAATGCATCACGGGTTATTGCGGCAACATTGATTTCGCTCGAACGCCTAATGTGAGCGATGAGATATCGAGCGATGGCGGCATCGTTTGACCCAAACTCGCTGTTGATGATTGAGCTAATGCGATTGAGCACATCGAAGTCATTGATATTCACGTGATCCCTCTTTCCGCTCTCCTCGAAATCATGGTTCATTTATTGAATCAAACAGCTTTGGTCGTTCTCCTATGATTCAAATCAGTTGACGTCATCTTAATCGTAATTCCGCCACACGTATCCACCGTGTTGAATGATGGAAAGGGGATTCATGGACAACGTGAACAACATGCCGTTTCTCTGGGGTTCCGCCACGGCGTCTTATCAGTGCGAGGGTGCCTGGAACGAAGACGGCAAAGGCCTTGGCGAGTGGGATTTCTTTAGCCACACAAGCAATAAGAACATCAACCATGTTGACGGTGATGTATCTTGCGACTTCTACCATCGCTATGAAGAAGATATCCGCATGATGAAAGAAGGCGGACAAAACACTTATCGCTTCTCTCTTTCATGGAGTCGAATCATCCCCACGGGTATCGGCGAAGTGAATGAAGAGGGTATCGATTTTTATAATCGGGTCATTGATTGTTGCCTCGAAAATGGCATAGAGCCCAACGTTACGCTGTTCCATTACGATCTACCATTCACGCTTGCTTGCAAAGGCGGATGGCTGAACAACGACATGGCAGAGTGGTTCTGCAAATACGCCAAGATTTGCTTTGAGCGCTTTGGAGACCGCGTCAAAATCTGGGCTACCGTTAACGAGCCGCATTTCTACAGCTACTGCGTAAACATGTTGGGCAACTATCCCCCCAATCGATCGCTCGACGTTCAGTCGTACATGCAGTTTCAGTACAACCTGATGCGCGCGAGCGCACTCGCAGTCCGAACATATCGTCAAATGGGCTACGACGGCATCATCGGCGCCGTCCACGATGGCGGCGTTGTCGAACTCGACCCGGCAACCGAGCACCCTGATGACGTATTTCGATACGCAGACTTTTTCGCCAATCGCATGATTCTGGCACCAGCGCTTCAGGGTCAACTGCCGCCAGAAATGGACGAAATCCTTGAAAAACTTGGCGTCTCGCTCTATCGATCCCCAAATGACGTAGAAGAATTCAGAGACGGTAAAGTCGATTTTATTGGACTCAACGTGTATTGCCGAGAGTATGTAACCGACTGGCACGGTGGAGAGCTTGCCGTTTCGGCGAACAATAAGGGCGGTTCGAGCAAAAAGGTCGAAGGAAAATGCATTGCGCCCTTGTTTGAAAGCGCCCGCGACAGCAATGTTCCCCGCAATAAATGGGGCCGCGAAATACTCCCAGGTTGCATGTATTCAACCATCATGGATGTCCACGAGCGCTATGACGCGCCCCGCATCTTTATTACGGAAAACGGACATGGCGCCTATGAGCAACCAGACGCAGACGGAATGATCCACGATGATGACCGCATCGAGCTTCTGGGCCAGTTCATCGAGCACATGATGAGGGCTAAGCGCGACGGCGCGCGCGTTGAGGGCTACTACCTCTGGTCGACGATGGATCTGTATAGCTGGATCAACGGCTACGAAAAACGATACGGACTTGTCCATATCGACTTCGAGAACAATCTGGAGCGCACCCCCAAAAAGAGCTGGTATTGGTACCGAGACCTTATCTCGAAGTATCAGGAGCAGGAAGGCTAGGAGAAAGAGATGAAATATCAGGCAATGTCCGAAACAGTCCTAAAGGCTGTTGGCGGCAAAGAGAACATTACATCGGTAACTCATTGTGCGACGCGCCTTCGCATCGACGCACGAGACACCTCGATCATCGATCTCCAGCTCGCCAAATCGGCCGATCAGGCGCTCGGGGCAGTAGTCAGCGGTGGCCAGCTTCAGGTGATCATCGGCCCCAACGTCACCGAGGCTTACAACGACTTCCTCGACTTCGCGGGAATCGAAGTCGGCGGTGGCACGGTTGCCGACGATGCCCAAACCGCCAAAGACCTTGCAGAAGGCATTAAAAGCGGTAACACCGCCATGGGCTTGATTGAGAAATTCGGGAACGTCTCTGCACAGGTATTCATGCCCATCGTCCCGGCGCTCATCGTTGGCGGACTCATTCTTTCGATCAAGAATCTCCTGGTCAATTATTGCGGATTGAGCACCGATAGCGGAACCGCCCAGGTCCTGTTGGCGATCTTTAGCGCTTCGTTTAGCTTCTTACCCGTTTATCTTGGTTATCAGCTCGCGGCCGTCATGAAGATGCAGCCCATCATGGGCGCATTGCTGGGCGCGATCATGATCAGCTCGTCCATTAGCGGTGCCGAGGGTCTCGACTTTCTTGGTATTCCCATCCCGACGAACGACTATTCGAGTACGGTAGTGCCCATCGTACTGGGCGTTGTATTCATGTACTTTGTCGACCGCGGCCTTCAGAAGATCATTCCCGACGTTACCAAACTGTTCTTAAAGCCGCTGCTCACCATGATCATCGTCGTGCCCGTCGAGCTTATTATCCTTGGCCCCGCCGGCAGCATGATGGGCTACGCGCTGAGCGATGCCGTCACGTGGCTTATGGACAACGTGGCATTTATCGCTACTCCGATCCTGGCAGCCCTTAACCCCTATTTCGTCATGCTCGGTCTCGATAAGGCTTACATCGCAATCGAAGTTACGAGCCTGGCGCAGCTCGGTTGGGCACCCATTATCTTTGGATTCATCTCGAACCTCTGCATTGGCGGCACGAGCCTCGCCCTGGCAACTGCCATGAAGGGAAACAAAGAGAAGAGGGGTATGGTCACCACGGTTGCCGTCACCGCACTCTGTGGCGTAACCGAGCCCGCGTTCTACGGTTGCCTCATCGAGCGTCCCCGCCTGCTTGTCGGCACGGCAATCGGCGCGCTCTGCGCTGGACTCCCTGCAGGCATCTTTGTTCTGAAAGAGTATGTTGCGGGAGCATGCCCCGGCCTTCTTTCGGCACTCATCTTTATCGCTCCCGATGGGTCCATGGGTAACTTCGTGCTGGCATGCGTTGTCGCCATCATCGCCATCGTCGTCTCCTTCATCGCTGCACGCGTGATCATCAAGAAGAACCCCAGCTATATTGAGTAGATGCCCGCTGTTTGCATTGGGGACATCCTCGGCAGACCATTAGCAAGAACCCAAGAAGTTCCTTAGGAGCTCGATTAATCCATTCGGATTCCTGAGGCACAAACGACCCCGATTCCACAATGAAATCGGGGTCGTTGTTTCTAAAGCCGTCGATAGACAATCGGTGTTTACCTTAGCTCCCTATCCAAGTTAATTATCCACGCTCGTTCTCCGGTCGGGAGATTTTCTTCGCTCGCGTATCCAGAAATCCACGCTCGAGCAGGACATCCAGATCCGCGCCCGCCCTTGTCTCGATCTGTAACAGCAAGAGGCCTATTCCGCTTCTACATGTTACAGATCAAGATATTCCTAAAACACCCTAAGTTTCATCTCAATCTGTAACAGTTAGATGCCGAATATCGGTCTTGGTGTTACAGATTTAGACAAACTGGAGGACGAGACAAACCAAAAACGGGATGGGCGCTAACCCGATGGCGCACCACCTAAATAGAAACGGGCTCTGTCCCATATAGAGACAGAGCCCGAAACTCTCATGGAGCCAGTGACAGGAATCGAACCCGCAACCCACTGATTACAAATCAGTTGCGCTACCGTTGCGCCACACTGGCACACTTGGCGCTTTCGCGCGAAGCCTGTTTAGGATAAAGGAATTGGGGACGGGGCGCAACAGACCCTTCGACCGACCACATCTCAAAAACCATTCGTCAGAACGAACAGTCTTATCTGTTCGTCAAAACCAAAAACTATTCGTTCTGGCGGCGGCAACCCACAGTCCGTTGATTACAAATCAACGGACCGGCCAATTGGGAAACGGGTCTCTATAGATACTCCCCTACCTCCCGCGAAGGGCCTTGAGCTTGGCCAGGGCATCGGGGCTCAGGCGGCTGCCCAGGGTCATCTTGATCTGCGGAGCTTCCTCTGCCTCGTGAACATCGTTATCTATCTGCTTGATCTCGTCCACCAGCATGCGGCTCGAGATGCGCGTAACGCCCTTACCCATGACGACGGCCTGGATCGTGCCGTCGCTCGACACCACGGAGCACGCGCGGCCTTCCTCGCGTGCCTCGATGCAGAGCTTTTGCACCACAGTATCGGCAGAGACGCCCGTCGGCGAAAACTCGATGCGCACGCCGCGGGCCGGCAGGTTGGGGCGCTCGTTGGAGATATTGCCCGCGCCGTCGAACACGATCACGGCCTCGTAGCGGCCCTGGGCAAAGGCGGCGACGTCGTTGATGAGGGCGGTGCGCGCCATATCGTGAACGTCGCTGGAATACGGATCATCGGAATGGTCGTAGACGAGCTTTTCGTAGCGCGGCGTGCAGTGGATCACGTTGTAGCCGTCGACCACCAGCAGCTCGGGCTTATTGGAGTGCACCGTCGAGACCGGGTCGGCGATGGCCTGCGCAAACGCATTGCCGCCCACGCCATAGGTCGTGGCCGAAACAATCGGCTTGGCCGAGCCTTCGCCAAAGCGCTTGGCCTTGGACTTGGCGCGGTTCTTCTTGGACATGCGCTACTCCTCCCCCATGAGCTCGCCGGCATTGCGGCGCAGCCACTCAAAGCACAGCGCGGTGGTCGCCTGGGCCACGTTGAGACTCTCGGTCATGCCGCGCTGGGGAAGCTTGGTCAAAAAGTCACATTTCTCGAGCACCAGACGCGAGATGCCGTCGCCCTCGGAGCCCATGACGAGCGCCACGCGGCCCTCGAAGGGAGCATCCCAGCAGCTGCCCTCGGCATGCTCGGAAGCGCCACCCACCCAAAAGCCGGCGGCCTTGAGGTCATCGAGCGCACGGGCGATATTGGGCACCTGCGCGATAGGCAGATGCATGACGGCGCCGGCGGAGGTCTTGTAGCTGCCCACGGTCACGCCGGCGGCACGCTTGTTGGCGATGATGACGCCCGCTGCGCCCACAACCTCGGCAGAGCGCACGATCGCACCAAAGTTGCCATCGTCGGTCACATGGTCGAGCACGACGACGAGCGCCGGTCCGTCACCCGCGCGATCGAGGATATCGGCGACATCAGCATAGGGGAAATTACCCACCTCGAGCGCAATGCCCTGGTGAGCGCCATGGCTCGACAGCGCATCGAGCTGCGCGCGCGGCACATACTTAATGCGGACACCCGCGGCGTTGAGGTCGTCGACCAGGCGCGACAAGGCGGCATCGCGCTCCCCGCCCTCGGCAATGAGCGCGCACTTGATGGGAAAACCAGTGCGCAGCGCCTCGGCGGCTGCACGACGACCTTCGATAAACTCGCCCTTGGGAGCCTGAACGTTGTCGCGGTTGCGCTGCGGACGTGCGGCCTGGGTACGATCGCGCTGGCCCTTGGGAGCGGCAGCGCGGTCGTTGCGGCGAATCGGACGCGAGCCGGAAGCGGCCTGCTTGCCGCCACGAGGTGCACGCTTGCGATTGTCGGCCATAAAACGGCCTCCTTAAATAGATAACGAACAAGAATCGACCGTCCGAGCCACGGCACCTTGCCTTTCAATCGTCGGGCATGACCACCAGGTCTATGCCCTCCTCTTTCAAGGCAATCTGCCGCACCTCGAACGGTCGACAAATACTAGAGACTCTTAATACGGGTGCCGGCGGCAGTATCCTCGATCGTCAGCCCGAGGTCCTTGAGCTGGTCGCGGATGGCGTCGGCCAGATCCCAGTTCTTGGCGGCACGGGCATCGGCGCGGGCCTCGAGAATCTTGGCAGCGGCCTCGTCCACGTCGTCGCCCGTGTAGGCGACCAGGCCGGCGGCAACGCCCAGCAGACCCAGCGGCAGCTCGACCTTGGGCTCGGGGAGCTCAACGCCAAACGTATCGAGCAGCTCGGCCAGCGTATCGGCGGCAGCCAGGACTGCGGCCTTATCGGCAGCATCGCCCGCCTGCTCCAGGTACTGGTTGCACTCGGTGACAAAGCCAAAGACAGCACCCATGGCACCGGCGGTGTTAAAGTCGTCGTCCATGCACTCCTTAAAGGTGACACGGGTCTCGGCGGCCTTGGCGGCAAACGCCTTGGATGCTGCCTCATCGGCATCGGCCGTCGCATGGTTCGCAGCCCAGCGCAGGTTCTCGACCGTACCGGCAATACGCGTGAGCGAGTTCTCGGCACCCTCCAGGCGCTCCCAAGAAAAGTCGAGCGGCGAGCGATAGCTCGTCTGCAGCATCAACAGGCGCAGGGCGGCAGCGGAGTGCTGCTCGAGGACCTCGGCCAGCGTAAAGAAGTTGCCGAGCGACTTGGACATCTTTTCACCATCGACCAGCAGCATGCCCGTGTGCATCCAGGTGTTGGAGAAGCCCTGGTGCCAGGCGCAGGTGGCCTGAGCGCACTCGTTCTCGTGATGCGGGAAGGCAAGGTCGGAGCCGCCGCCGTGGATGTCGATCGGGGTGCCCAGGTAGCGATGCACCATGGCGGCGCACTCGGTGTGCCAACCGGGACGGCCCTCGCCCCAGGGGCTCGGCCAGCTGGGCTCGCCGGGCTTGGCGGCCTTCCACAGGGCAAAGTCGAGCGGATCGTTCTTGTCCTCGTTCTCCTCGATGCGCGCGCCAACCATAAGGTCATCGATGTTGCGGCCCGAGACCTGACCATAGTTGGGATCGCTGCGCACGGCAAAGTACACGTCGCCGTTATCGGCTGCGTAAGCGTGGCCCTGCTCGATAAGCGTCTTGATCATAGCGATCATGGGGCCGATCTCCTTGGTGGCGCGGGGGCGCACATCGGGATCGAGCACGTTGGCGGCGCGCATGACGCCGATGAACTTGTCGGAGAACTCCGTCGCGACCTCGGCGGCCGTACGGCCCTGCTCGTTGGCGCGCTTGATGATCTTGTCGTCGACATCGGTGAGGTTCTGGGCGAACGTGACCTCGTAACCGCTCGCGATGAGCCAGCGGCGAATCACGTCAAAGCTGATGAACGTGCGGGCGTTGCCGATATGGATGTTGTCGTAGACCGTAGGGCCGCACACGTACATGCGAACCTTGCCGGACTCGATGGGCTGGAACTCTTCCTTTTTATGGGTAGCGCTGTTGTAGATACGCATTCGTTACTCCTTAACGGTTTTCTGTAGCAGACAGACGGCCCAAGCGCCAATTCCCTCGCCCTGGCCTTCCCAGCCGAGCTTTTCGGTCGTGGTGGCGGCGACGCCCACGTTCTCGACGTCAACGCCCAGGGCATGGGCAAGGTTGGCGCGCATGGCATCGCGGTGCGGGGTGATCTTGGGTTGCTGACAGGCAATGGTGCAATCGGCATCCACAAACTCAAAGCCCAGCTCGCGCGCATAGTCCATCACGCGAGCGAGCAGCACCATCGAGTCGGCGCCCTCATAGGCAGGATCGGTGTCGGGGAACAGTTTGCCAATGTCTCCCCCGCGGCAGGCGCCCAGAATGGCGTCGGCCAAGGCGTGCGCGAGCACATCGGCATCCGAGTGGCCCAGCAGGCCGCGCTCGTAGGGAATGTCGACCCCGCCGATGATACATCGACGCCCCTCCACCAGACGATGAACGTCGTAGCCGTGTCCAATGCGCAGGTTACTGAACATGGGGAAGGTCCTCTCCCTCAGCCATGCGGCCAAGCAGAATCGCGGTTACGGGACGCAGGTCCTCGGGCACCGTCACCTTAAGGTTATCGCGCGGGCTCTGGACACAGCGAACGCGTCCCCCCATGCGCTCGACCAGCGACGAATCGTCCGTGCCGATAAAGCCCTCGGCGATAGCAGCGGCGTGAGCGCGCTTCATGGCGTCGACGCTAAAGATCTGCGGCGTCTGCGCGGCCCAGTAGAGCTCGCGCGGCGGCGTCTCGACGATATTATCGCCGTCGACAATCTTGAGCGTGTCGATCGCGGGCTGGCCGCACACGACGCCGTCGAGCGAGCGGTCGCCCACAAGCACGTCGATCGCATGATCGATGGCCTCGGTCGTGATGAGCGGACGGGCGCCGTCGTGGATGGCGACATATTCGAAACCCGCCGGTACCGCATGCACGCCGGCACGGGTGGAGTCCTGGCGGGTGTCGCCGGCATCGGCAAAACTGATGGGCGTGTCATAGTCAAACGGGTCGATGGCCAGGCGGCGCATCTCGGCACGGCGCTCGGCAGGGCACACCACCACGATGTGGCCGACCTTGTTGCTACGATCGAACGCGCGGATGGACCAGCTCATGAGCGGACGGCCCGCCACGTTAACGAGCTGCTTGCCGCCGGGATTTCCAAAGCGCTGGCCGCTGCCGCCGGCAACGACCACGGCGCATACGGGTGCCATTATGCGTTCCCCTGTTTGGTGCCCTTCATGCGGTACAGGGAGTCCGCAAGAATGGCAGGGTTGTTGACGCCAAAGTCGCCCAGGCGCTCCGGATCCTCGCTGATGTCATCCATGAGCTCCTGCAGCGAGCCGTACTCGTCGACGATCTTCTCGGCCACGCCGTCGCGCACGACGGACACGCGCGAAAGCGTGCGCAGGCCCAGTGGCGTCATGACGGAGTCCTCGTCCAGGTCGTCGTAACCCAGAACCGCCGCCACATGCTGTGGGTCGGACAGGTCCTTAGGCGTCATACGGCTCAGGTTGGCGCGGATCTTCTCGGCATTGGCCTCGGAGGAATCGCTCGCGTAGTCGCGAATCATCAGGTCGTACTCGGTATCCATGCTGGAGCCGGCGAGCTGTTCGAGCTGCATCTGCACGAGCTTGCCCTGGTTGCCCAGCTTGACAATGCAATCCTTAAGCTCGGTCTTTGCCTGCTGCATGATCTCGAAACTCGAGAAAATGCCGGTGATGTCGGCGAGCGTAACGTAGTCGTCGAGCTCAAGGGCCGTCAGGCGCAGCAAGGAACGGTCGAGCGACTGACGGGTGGTCTGGAGCGTGGCGACGAGCTGGTTGACCGAGCTCATGATGGTAGTGACGGGCTGGATCTCGTAGCTCTTACCGTGGACGTACACGTTGACGACGGCACGACGGGCCGAGACCGAGATCACGATGGCATCGGTGAGCACCGACATGCGAGCGGCAGTGCGGTGACGCATGCCCGTCTCGCTCGTGGCAAGCGAGGGATCGGGATTGAGGTGGAAGTTGGCGCGCAGGATCTGGGTGAGGTCGCCGTCGATAACGATGGCACCGTCCATCTTGGAGAGCTCGAACAGGCGGTTCGAGGTGAACGAAATGTTGAGTGGGAAGCCGTCGTTACCGGCAGCGAGCACGTTTTCGGTGTCGCCGACGCAGATAAGGGCACCCAGATGACCGGCGATGATCATGTCGAGGGCGGTGCGGATCGGCTGACCAGGTGCCGTCAGGCGGATGGCCTGTTCCATACGCTTTTGCAGCTCGTTCTTATCCAAGGCATCGCTCCCATCGCATACGCTCCATAAACGCTAAATAGTTTCTCACGGTTTGTCCCCGCGGCGCTCGCGAAATCCGATGCTTACAGAATGAGCGAACACCGCTGAGAGCCTCAACCCAAATGAGCTGTTCATGTGGTAGCATCGGGATTCACATGAATGAGGGAGTAGTCGCGTGACCGGGTTCGCCTCCGGTGGCGCGGCAAGTCAACATACTGGCCGAAACGGTCTGGCTTGCCTTAATGAACGAGACTCGTGGTTGTACGCGCAGCGCGTACGCCACGGGTCTTTTTTGTTGCTCCCCTGTCAGAAGTACACGCGGGTTCGCCCGCAAGGAGGGAGCCAAACCATGGGACTCGTAGAGCTCGTGCTGCTCGCCATTGGCCTTTCGATGGACGCCTTTGCCGTATCCATCTGCAAGGGCCTTGGCATGAAGAAGATCAACCTTAAGGTCGCCGTAGTGCTCGGCCTGTTCTTTGGCGGCTTCCAGGCCGGCATGCCCGTGATCGGATGGGCGCTTGGCAGCCAGTTTATGGGCATCATCGGCCCCATCGACCATTGGATTGCCTTTATCCTTTTGGCCTTCATCGGCGGCAAAATGCTGTGGGAGGCTTTTACCGAGGACGAGGATGAAGGCGACGGCAAGAATGCCGAAAAGATTGAACTGAGCGAGTACCTGATCCTCGCCATCGCCACCTCAATCGACGCCCTGGCCGTGGGCATCTCGTTCGCCGCGCTTTCGGTCGACATCGTTCCCGCCGTATCGCTTATCGGCGTCACAACGTTTATCTTCTCCGTCGCCGGCGTAGCGATCGGCCACACCTTTGGCGCGCGCTACGAAAAGCCTGCCAGCATCGTGGGTGGCGTCGTGCTCATCTTCATCGGGCTTAAGATCTTGCTTGAGCATCTGGGGATTCTCGCGATATAAAAAACGCCTCTCATAAGCTCAACGTCAATGTAGAGGCCTCATGCAGAGTTTTGCATAATGCCTTTTCGTGCAGACTTTTGCATGTCATACTGATATGCAATATTCTGCACGTTAGGAGATCGCCATGGATACCCTTCCCATCACCACACCGCGTCAAGCTGGCATCTATGTGCGCCAGGCACGCGAGGCTC
This sequence comes from uncultured Collinsella sp., assembly GCA_905208535.1. Classification (GTDB taxonomy): domain Bacteria; phylum Actinomycetota; class Coriobacteriia; order Coriobacteriales; family Coriobacteriaceae; genus Collinsella. The sequence goes on from CAJLPI010000012.1 coordinate 44,612, forward strand.
AGGGTCTCACCCGTGCCGCTCTCGCCAAAAAGGCCGGTGTTTCGGAGCGCCTGCTCGCATCGCTCGAGCTAGGAGACGCCACGGGTATTCGACTCGACAAGCTGCTGACCGTCTTTAACGCACTCGGCATAAGTCTCTTTGTGCAAAGCGATAACGACCCAATCGCATCGCCCTCCGAATATCCGACGACGATAGCGAACCTCCCTATCGCGAACTCGAATGCCCTGCCCAAGCCAAGCGTAGGCAGACGACCAGCTCGACAAGGAACGCCATCTTCCTATGGTGCCTTGCTGGCCCAAATCGCAGCAGAGCAAGGCCTTTCCGGCACTTCAGACCTCTCCTTTGGCTGTAAGGTTGTGAAATAAATGGCAGAGATGGAGCTTGCGACCCTCATTTGTGGCGAAATCGCCGGCACTCTCCGGCAAGACGAGCATGGACTCTGCAGCTTTGTATACGCCCCAACCTATCGCGGGGCACCGCTATCGCTAACAATGCCGCTTTCCAATCGCACGTATGGCCATAACATCGTCCGCCCGTTCCTATTTGGCCTTTTGCCCGACAGTCAAGAGCAGCGTCGCGCCATTGCCACCGAGCATGATGTTGCATCTAACAACCCCGTCGCCCTCTTGTGCCATATCGGTCTTGACTGCGCGGGGGCCGTTCAGTTTTGTCGAGCCGATCAATTAGACGCCGTCCGTGGCAGGGTCTCCGCATACCGCCCGCTTACCAATTCTCAAATCGCTCACAAGCTTAAAGCAATTCGCGATGACGAAAGAGAGACATGGATGGGCTCCAACGAAAGCTGGTCCCTGGGCGGCAACCAAGGCAAATTTGCACTAGCTTGGCATGATGGCCAATGGTACGAATGTCTAGGGTCATCCCCCACTACCCATATCTTCAAAAATGGTGTCGTCGGGTTCAAACATCAGGCCTTAAACGAATTCGTCTGCATGAAAACGGCTCGGCGTGTTGGCATTCCAACTGCCAACGTCTCCTATTGCACATTTGAAGACGAAGCCGCACTCGTCGTTGAACGGTACGACAGAATGGTCAATAACAGCGGAAGTATCGAAAGGCTGCATCAGGAGGACTTTTGCCAGGCGCTCGGTGTATTGCCAAGCCAGAAATACACCGCCGACGGAGGACCGACTACACGAGACATCCAAGAACGACTGATTAACACAGTCCCCCACCACATGAATCTTGTGCTTTTTACCTATATGTTGTTCTATAACGCCATTATCGGAGCGCCTGACGCACACGCTAAAAACTACTCGCTCATCCTAGGCAAAGGCACAAACGCGGCACTCGCACCCATGTACGATGTCGCATCGGGCTTGGCGTATGAGAGCATGCGACGTCGGGCACGCCTTGCTATGAGCGTTGGCGGCGAAAATCGTGTGGGGCGCATCGGTCCAGGTGCTATCCGCCGATACCACGGTATGGGCGACCCCGCGCTGGAGACGGCGCTCACCGATGCCGGGCTATCCGAGAAGTTTTGCTTTGCGACCATGATGGACCTCGCCTACGAGGTACCCATTTGCATGGAAGAGGTCATGGACGAATACGCCGACCTGCCCGGCATGGCGGACCTGCGCGATCATATGCTCGGCCCCGTCCGCGAAAACTGCCAGCGAACCCTCGACCTCATCAGGGCGGATATGGGCTAGACGCCAATCAATTTCCCATTTCTTAAAAGAAGAGAGGGGGCACCCGTCGCAAAAGCTCGGGTGCCCCCTCTCGTAATGTCATTTGCAATCCGCTAGCACGTGGCTCGGGCTGCTGCCAGCGCGACCTTTACGCGGCAAGGCGCTTGAGGACGTCGATGAGCAGCTCGTAGAAACGCTCGGCAGAAGCGAGCTCCATGCTCTCGTCCGGGGTGTGGACATCGGAGAGCGTCGGGCCCACGGCGATGGCGTCCAGGCCGTGCAGGGCCTCGGCAAACAGGCCGCACTCAAGGCCGGCATGAATGGACTCGATGCGCAGCTCGGAGCCAAAGAGCTCGCGATAGCTCTCGACAAAGACGTCGCGGACCGGCGAATGCTCGGCATAGCTCCAGCCGGGATACTCGAACTCAAACTTGGCGTCGAAGCCCAGGACATCGGCAAGCGTCTGCAAACGATCCTTGAACTCGTTCTGCAGCGAGGTGATCGAGGAGCGCGGGGAAAGCATGATCTTAACCTCGTCGTCAGAGGTGGCAACCACACCGATGTTGGAGGAAACCTCGACGGAGCCGTCGGTGGCGACGTTGCGGCGAATCACGCCGTTAGGGGCAAGACGCAGGGCGCGGATGAGGGCAAGCGCGGACTTCTGGTCCATGGCCTCGACCTCGGCGTCGTCGGCAATCTCGACGGTGCAGGTAAAGCCGGGGTCGAAGACCTCGAGCTCGGCAGTGACGTCGGCGATGATGTCCTTTGCGATCTGGGCCGCGGCCTCGGCGGCAGCGTGGTCGGCGTAAACCAGCTCGGCCTTGCACTCACGGTTGATGGCGTTGTCCTTAGTGCCGCCGTTAAAGCTCACGATGGCGGGCTCGCCGGCAACCATCAGACGGTCGATGATGCGGGCCATGATGAGGTTGCCGTTGCCGCGCTCCAGGTGGATATCGCTGCCGGAGTGGCCGCCCAGCAGGCCGGAGATGTCGAGCGTGAGGGTGCTACCGGTCTTGTGCTCGCGCACGATGGGGCAGGTGTAGGTAACGACGACGCCGCCGGCGCAGCTGACGGTGGCAACGCCCTCTTCCTCGGAGTCAAGGTTAATCATGGTGCGGGCGCTAATCTGGGACTTGTCGAGCGTCTCGGCGCCGACCAGGCCAGTCTCCTCGTCGGTGGTGAATACGCACTCGAGGGCCGGATGAGCAATCGAATCGTCGTTGAGCACGGTAAGCATCAGAGCGACGGCGATACCGTTGTCGGCGCCCAGAGTGGTGCCGTTAGCGGTGAGGACGCCGTCCTTGACGACCAGGTCGATACCGTCGGTCGTAAAGTCGTGCTCAACAGAGCCCAACTTGTCGCACACCATATCGATGTGGCCCTGCAGCATCACGGTCGGAGCATTCTCGGCGCCGGCAGAAGCGGGCTTGCGAATGATGACGTTGTAGACCTCGTCCTGGTACACATCGAGGCCGCGCTCCTTAGCAAACGCAACCAGGAAATCGCTGATGCCCTTCTCGTTGCCAGACCCACGGGGGATCGCGCTGACCTCCTCAAAGAAATGGAACAGCTGGGCGGGCTCGTAGCCGGTGATCTTGTAATCCATGGTGCCTCCTTGGCGCAACTGGTTAGACAGTAAGACATGCGTCTTGTATATTCCCAGACTTTGCGTGCATAAACCAGTCGAAAACGCCGAGCGCCCTCGCATCATCGGCTAACGGTGGACCGTATAGCGTAACGGTCACAACTTCCGCAGCTCTACAAATCGAGGCGCCCTTTCCGGAGCGCCTCGATTGCGCGTATCAAATTGTCGCCACGCCTTACAGCGCGCCGGAACCGGCTTGCATCATGCCGCCGGGGCCCGAGGTCACGCCGCCGCTCACGGGCGCGGCGTTGCCGGTGTGCGGTGCCGCCGGGGCGGTATCGCCACCGAGCGTGCCCGCCGGACGCGGTGCCGGGATCTCGCCCGTGCCGTGGCTAAAGACAAACTTGCCATCGGCCACGTCGCACAGGACGGTATCGCCCTCGCCCCACTCGCCGGCCAAAAGCTCCTCGGACAGCGGGTCCTCGATGAGCTTTTGAATAGCACGGCGCAGCGGACGCGCACCGTTGGTGAGGTCGGTGCCCTCGGCCACGATCTTGTCATAGGCCGCATCGGTGAGCTTGATGTTCATGCCGTTCGCAATCAGGCGCTGGCGCAGATCGTCCACCAGCAGGTGAGCGATCTTGGTCAGGTTCTCGCCCGAGAGCTTCTGGAACACCACGATGTCGTCGATGCGGTTGAGCAGCTCGGGGCGGAACAGGCGCTTGAGCTCGCCCATCGCGCGGCCGCGGATCTCACTCGAGGTGAGGCCCTGCTCGCCGGTGGTGCCAAAGCCGACGCTCGCATCCTGCGCGATCTCGCGGGCGCCCACGTTGGACGTCATGATGATCACGGTGTTGCGGAAGTCGACCGTCTTGCCCTGGCTATCAGTCAGGCGGCCCTCCTCCAGCACCTGCAGCAGGATGTTGAAGATGTCGGGGTGCGCCTTCTCGATCTCGTCGAACAGCACGACCGAATACGGGTGACGACGAACGGCCTTGGTAAGCTGACCGCCCTCGTCGTGACCCACGTAACCCGGAGGGCTACCGATGAGCTTGGAGACCTCGAACTCGCTGCCGAACTCCGACATGTCGAAGCTGATGAGCGCGTCCTTGCTGCCAAAGAGGTACTCGGCGAGCGTCTTGGCGAGCTCGGTCTTGCCTGTGCCGGTGGGACCCAGGAAGATAAAGCTGCCGCCGGGGCGACGCGGGTCCTTGAGCGGCGAACGGCTGCGGCGCACGGCCTTGGCGACGGCCTCGACGGCCTCGTCCTGGCCGATAATGCGGGTCTTGAGCACGCTTTCGGTCTGCAGCAGGCGACGGCTCTCGCTCTCGGTGAGCGAGGAAACCGGCACGCCAGAGGTCACGGAAACGATGTCGGCAATCTGACTCACGTCGATGGTGAGGGGGCTGGCGTCGAGCTCGGCGGTCCAGGCGGCCTTGGCTTCGGCGAGTTCAATCTCGGCGGCCTTCTGCTGCTCGGTGATCTCGGCGGCCTTGTTCATGTCGTCGCTCTCGGTAGCCTCCTGTGCGGCAGCCTTGAGTTCCTCGATGCGATGCTCGGCCTCGCGCACCGGCTCGGGTGCGCGATTCGCGGCGATGCGAGCGCGGGCACCGGCCTCGTCAATGAGGTCGATGGCCTTATCGGGCAGGAAGCGATCCTGAATGTAGCGGTTGGAGAGGTTCGCAGCGGCCTCGATGGCACCCTGCGTGTAACGCACGTGGTGGTGCTCCTCGTAGCGCGGCTTGAGCGCAGTCAGGATCTTGACCGTGTCCTCGACGCTCGGCTCCTCGACATCGATGGTCTGGAAGCGACGCTCGAAGGCTGGGTCCTTGGTGAGGTACTTGCGGAATTCCTCGGCCGTGGTGGCGCCGATAATCTGGAAGGCACCACGCGCGAGCACGGGCTTGAGCATGGAGCTTGCATCGATGGATCCCTCGGCAGAACCGGCACCGATGATGGTGTGCATCTCGTCGATAAACAGAATGACGTCGTCGGCCTCGGTCGCCTCCTGGATCACGTTCTTGAGGCGCTCCTCAAACTCACCGCGATACTTGGCGCCCGCGACAAGACCCGGCAGGTCAAGCGTCCAGATGTTCTGGTTCATAAGGTTCTCGGGCACATTGCCGGCAGCGATCTGCTGTGCCAGGCCCTCGACGATGGCCGTCTTGCCCACGCCGGGGTCGCCCAGGATAAGCGGGTTGTTCTTGGTGCGGCGCGAAAGAATTTCCATCATACGCTGGACTTCCTTTTCGCGACCAATTACAGGGTCGAGCTCGCCGTCGCGCGCCTTCTGCGTGAGGTTGGTCGCGAACTGCTTAAGCGTATCGGTGCCACTCCCCTTTTGCTGAGAGGCATCCGAGCCGCTAAAGAACGGCAGGCCCGCACCGGGACGACCAGCACCGGCGCCGGCGAGCGGACGCTTCTTGTCCTGGTCCTTGGCGGTGAGTTTCTCGATAGCCTTTTTGATGGAGGCGGACGACACACCCAAGCGCATGAGGATGTCCATGGCCATGCCGTTGCCCTCTTCGACGATGCCGATCAGCAAGTGCTCGGTCGACACGTAGGTCTGGTTGTTCTCACGCGCCACGCGGAATGAACGCTCCATCACGCTAATGACGAGCGGCGTAAAGGCGAGCTTGGCCGCCTCGGTCTCCTCACTGGGCTCGGGAACCGTGGTCTGGACCTCTTTGAGGGTGTCCATGATGTCGTCGTAGGAGATATCGAGCGAGCGCAGCGCCTCGGCAGCGATGCCCTCGTCCTCCTTGGCAAGCGCGAGCAGCAGGTGCTCGGTGCCCACCTTATTTGAGTGTAGATCGAGCGCCTCTTGCTTGGCCATGGACATGACCTTGCGCGCGCGATCGGTAAAACGGTCTAACATGCTAGTTCCTCTTAGACGAGCTAGTTTTTTCAAACGCAAAGCGCCGCCCCGCGGCAGCGCTTTGGTCTCTTTACCCATATGGAGTATATGTTAACCGTTGGGACCTTTTCCGCATGCAGCCATACGACAACGTCTACAAAAAAGGAATCGCCGGGTGCGTCTGCATCGGCCCAACGAGCGTGGATTTTCGGACACCCATTCCATGAACGTGGATAATCTCCCGTTTTGAGCCCGTAAACAGGCCAAAAACGGGAGATTATCCACGTTCATGTTATGCGGATCAGTTTCACTTGCGCCAATTAGCTGGTGTGGCGCCAGCGAGGGTCGGTGAGCGTACGCGCCACGCCCAGGCCAACGGGCAGAAACGCCACGATGAGCACTGCACGCACAAACCAGCCGAGCATATTGACCGTGTCGAAGGTGCACATGTAATACATCGAGCGATACAGATACAAGCCCGGCACCATAATGACAATCGACGGCACCGTGAGGGCGATGCGTGGGTAGGTGAGTTTGATTTCGGCTAAGCTCGCGAGCAGTCCCGATACCAGCGCGCCGATAAACGCTGCTGCCTCGGGAGGCATACCTACGCTCAGGCCCAGAAAGGGAAACAGCGTCGGCGCATCGACGAGCGTAAGGCGCAAGGTATTGGACACGGCGCCGATCAGCCCATCTGCCGCGGCCATCTTTACCGGGCTGTTGAACATCACCGAGAAGCCGAATACGCCAACAAAGCTCATCACCACGCGCAGGAGCGTAAGGGCAAGCGGCGAAAGGCCGAGCGGGGCAAAATCATCCGGCGCCAGCCCCACACACTCGGCAACCATCCAGCCCACAAGGGTCGCCATCACAATAATCGACACGGCATACGAAAGACGCTCAATGCCGCTTCGCATATCGAGCTTAGCGATGTCGAGGCCTGCCGTAATGAGGGGAAAGCCGGGAATCACAAAGAGCATGGCGCCGATATAGCCTTCTTGGTGCGACATTGCCCCCGGTACGACCTGGCCAAGGCCGAGCAATGCCAGCAGATACGAAACGCAAGCGAGCGCAACGCCAATCGTCAGCGCGCTAAACTGGCCAAGACCCTGCTTGAGAATATGAGAGCGAGCAAAGTTGCCAACACCAGCGCCTACGAATGCGCAGGCCATCTCGATAGGGCCGCCGCCGAGCAAAAAGACGAAGGCGCCGCAAGCACAAGCTGCCGCAAGGCCCTGTTGCCAGGGAGAGTAATCGGGTTTTGAACTCTCAACGGTCTTGAGCATCTCGTGGTATTCGTGCACGGTAAACCGGCGCCCATACGTCTCGATTTCCTTTAGGAAGCTCTCCATCATCCAAATGCGATGGGTATTGACTCCCGTTGTGGGCAGGCTGACAACCTCGTTAAAGCAGTGGCCATCTTCGATGCAGGTGCACTCAAACGACAGAAGACTTAAGTCAACGTGGACGGTGACACCGAGTACGGCGGCGACGCGATTCATGGTATCGCGTACACGCCAGGCACCCGTTCCGCTCGCGAGCATAAGCATACCGGTGCGGCAGATGATGGATGACTTATCGGTGAGCGGCGCATCGACGGCAAGCTCATCGCCTGCCGTCACGATCTGGTGCCAGTCAGTTTTCATATGGAGTGCGCCGGCACGAACACCGTGGTGCATGGGGGCTCTCGAAAGCAGCGAGTCAAGGCGCGAAGACTGTGGGGGCTCCGTTGATTCGTCCTCAACCTCATCAGTCTCTTCATCGACCAGATCAAAGGAATCAAGCGATGCCGGCTCGCGACGATCGATTAGCTCCTCATCCTCATCGTCAAAGTAATTGAACTGATCGAGCATGTCCTCTTCGATTGCACGCTCGCTCGCGTCGTCCATATAGACGCTCCCTTCCTACCGACTAACCCCCATCCTAGGTAGCAACGGCTAAAGGAAACATAAAAGAGACGGCTGCCATGCGAGCCATGTGCTCAATAGCCGTTGGGTAGTCGTTTAAGAACGTCCAATGACTATTGATGGCCAAGGCAACGCCGATGTATTGGCAACGTCAGCGAGCGGGCCGCATTTGAGACAAGGTGACGTGAAACGAAAGGGCGCTGACCTTCTGGTCGCGCCCTTGAAGTTGAACGTCAGATTGCCCAAATGCGGCCCGCGCAGCGTCGAGCCGTTACGCGGTTCGTAGAACCGCGTAACTAGTTAGTACATCTTTGCGCCGGCAGGGATGGAAGCGTCGAGCTGGATCAGGTTGAGGCGCTCCTCGCCCTCCTCCTCGTGGATGGCGCTGATGAGCATGCCGCAGCTGGGGATGCCCATCATCTTGCGCGGAGGCAGGTTGGTGATGGCGAGCAGGGTCTTGCCGACCAGGTCCTCGGGCTCGTAATAATCGTGAATACCGGAGAGGATGGTGCGATCGGTGCCGGTGCCGTCGTCGATCGTGAAGTTCAGCAGCTTCTTGGACTTCTTGACGGCCTCGCATGCCTTGACCTTCACGGCGCGGAAGTCGCTCTTGGAGAAGGTATCAAAGTCGACGAACTCCTCAAACAGCGGCTCAACGGCAATCTTGGAATAATCAACCGTGGGCTTGAGCGGCTTGACGAAGGGGCTCGCAGTGTTGCCGGCCTCGGCAGCCTTGGCAGCAGCGGCACCGGACTGGAAACCCTTCTCGGGCTTCATGTGCGGGAACAGCAGCACGTCGCGGATGGAAGCCTGGTTGGTGAGCAGCATGACCACGCGGTCGATACCGATGCCGATGCCGCCCGCAGGAGGCATACCGTACTCGAGGGCGCGCACGTAATCCTCGTCGTACTCCATGGCCTCGTCGTCGCCGCCGGCCTTCTCGGCCATCTGGGCAGCGAAGCGCTCGGCCTGGTCGACCGGGTCGTTGAGCTCGGAGAACGCGTTCGCGTACTCGTGGCCGGCGATGACCAGCTCAAAGCGATGGGTCAGGCGCGGGTCATCCTCAAAGCGCTTGGCAAGCGGGCTAACCTCGATGGGGTAATCGCACACGAAGGTGGGGTTGACGATGGTGTCCTCGCCCAGCTCGTCATAGATCTCGGCGATGATCTTGCCGGCGGTCCACTCGGGCTTGATCTCCAGGCCCTTCTCGCGTGCGGCGGCAGCAAGCTCCTCGAACGGCGTGTCGATGGTGACCTGCTTGCCGAGCACGTCGGAGACGATGTCGGTCATGGGGCGGCTGGCCCACTCACCAGAAAGGTCGATGGTCTGGCCCTGGTACTCAATAACCTCAGGGTTGCCGATGGCCTTGTTAGCGGCCTTGATGACACCCTGGGCGAGCGCCTTCATGCCCTCGAGATCGGAGAAGGCGCGGTAGGCCTCCATCGTGGTGAACTCGGGATTGTGGGTAAGGTCCATGCCCTCGTTGCGGAAGATACGACCGATTTCGAACACGCGCTCAAAGCCACCGACGATGCAGCGCTTGAGGTGCAGCTCGGTGGCGATACGCAGGTAGCACTCCTGATCGAGCGCGTTGAAGTGCGTGATGAACGGCTTGGCAGTTGCTCCGCCCTGGATGGTCTGCAGGATAGGGGTCTCGACCTCCATGTAGCCATCGGACTCCATAAAGCGGCGGAACGTGGAGAGGATCTGCGAGCGCTTGCGGAAGGTCTCGCGAACGTCGTCGTTGGCGATCAGGTCGACATAGCGCTGACGATAGCGGGTCTCCTTGTCGGAGAGACCGTGAAACTTCTCGGGCAGCGGGCGAACGGCCTTGGAGAGCAGCGTCGCGCTCTTGGGGGCAACGGAAAGCTGGCCACGCTTGGTGCGCACGACTACGCCGGTCACGCCTAGGATATCGCCAAGGTCGAGGGCCTTGAGCGTATTCCAGGCGGCCTCGTCCATATCGTTGATGCGGCAGAACAGCTGGATCTCGCCGGTCGCGTCGCGCACGACGATGAACATGATCTTACCCTGACCGCGCTTGGCGACCACACGGCCGCCGATCTTCACGACGTCCTCGGTGTCCTCGCCATCGGCGAGCTCGGCGTACTTAGTCTCGATGTCGACGACGTAGTCCTCAATCTCGGAGTGCTCGGGGTACGGGTTCTGGCCCGCCTCGAACAGAGAGGCACGCTTGGCCAGGCGGGTGGCGCGCTCGTCGTTGAGCGTCGATGCCTGATCGGCTGCGTTCTGGTTTTCTGCCATAGTTAGCTCCTCAAACTAAAACGCTCCCCAGGATTCGGTCCCAGGGAGCGAAAACATACCTTTACGCGGGACCGTGGTCTAGCGTGCGATCTTGGCGATGGTGTAGATGCGGGTCTTGCCGGAAGGCGTAACGACCTCGACGGAGTCGCCCTCGCCGTGACCAATGATGGCGTGGCCGACCGGAGACTCGTTGGAAATCTTGTGCTCGAGCGAGTTGGTCTCGGTGGTACCGACGAGCGTGACTTCCATGACCTCACCGTTGGGATCGATCAGAGAAACGGTGGAACCGATGGAGACGGTCAGATCGCCCGTGGTGGCGGCAACCTGAGCGTTGGCGAGGATGGCCTGAATCTCGGCAATGCGAGCAGCATTCTGGGCCTGCTTGTCCTTGGCGGCGTCGTACTCGGAGTTCTCCGAAAGGTCGCCGAACGCGCGGGCTTCCTTGATGTCCTCGACGATCTCCTTGGCGTAATCGCCCTCACGCCAAGCGAGCTCCTCGACGAGCTTCTGGCGGCCCTCGGCGGTCAGTACGATCTGGCTTGCGTCCATACGGATATCTCCCCAACTATGATGTAACGATCAACTGTCAACAAAACGAAAAAGACCGGCTAGCCTGCGGGCAAGCCGGTCAGGTGCTCACCCCAAAGGGATGGGACTACTCTGCGTCCGCGTCGCTGTCCTCTGCCTTCTTTTGCTTGGCAGCAGCGAGCTTGGCCTCGAGCTCTGCGATCTCCTTGTCCTCCTTGGACTCCTCGACCACAACGTCCTCGGCCTGCTTGGTTTCGCCCTTATCGTCGCCCTCCATACCCTCGCGGATATTCTTGACGGTAGAGCCGAGGGACTTGCCGAGCTTCGGCAGGTTCTTAGGCCCGAAGATAATCAGGACAACAACGAGAATAATGATGAGCTCAGGAGCCCTCAGTCCAAACATGTAGACCTCCACAATACAGCGAGACAAGCTCGAATGAGTATACCGCGGGTGCCGCGGTATCACAACAATAGCTAAAAAAAGGGACCGCAAGAAGCGGTCCCTCCTCATGCTCTGGTCGGGTTGACTGGATTTGAACCAGCGACCCCTGCGTCCCGAACGCAGTGCTCTACCAAACTGAGCCACAACCCGTTAGCTCGACTATAGTAACAAAGATTTTCGCCGCGTGCTAGAGAAATTTTTATTTCTTTGGCGCTTCAATGCGAACCGTGTTGGGAATGAGCTCCGTCGCGCAGGACCACCAGCCGTTTTGCAGGGCAGCGTCGGCAAGCCTTTCGGCCGTGGCGGCGGTGTCGCAAATGACAAACGAGCAGGCGCCCGAACCGCACACGTCCACGGCAACGGTACCGTCCTGTGCGCGCAGCCAGTCGAGAACCGACTGAATCTGCGGTTCCATCTGCGCGGATATGACGCCCAGATTGTTATGAACGAGCGCATATGCAGCCTCGGCATCGCCGGCGCGCAAGGCAGAAGCAATCGCGCCGGGCTTGTCCGCAGGCGCGGGGCTTTCATCAAAGCGTCGATACGCTTCAACCGTTGAAACGCTTGCCTCGCGCGGTTTGACCAATACGACAGGCGTCGCCGGAAGCGCAGGATACTCAGCGGCCAGCACGTCTCCCCCGCCCACGTAGAATGCGGGGCTCGCGTGCAAAAAGAACGGTACATCAGCGCCAATGCCGCGAGCGATATCATCGAGCGCGGGGTCGGTGCGGTCGATGCCCCACAGCTCGGCCAAGGCAACAATGACCGCGGCGGCATCCGTCGAGGGACCACCCAGACCGGCACACAGCGGGATGCGCTTTTCGATCGTCACGCACACGTTTGCCTCGCGGCCGTAATGCTCGACCATAGCGATTGCCGCTCGATAAGCCGTATTTTTTTGCATGGGAAAATCGGATGCCGGAACCGTCTGGACGGTCAGCGCCGGCGCGGGCGCGACCGTCACGGTATCGGCAAGACCGACGGCTGCCATCAGAGAATCGACCCTGTGATAGCCGCGGGCGTCGCGCTCGGTATGAACCCCCAGATAGAGGTTGATCTTTGCCGGCGCGGTGAGGGTGAGGGACCGATCGGTCACCGTTAGTGCTCCTCGAGCTGGTTACCGAGCGGAGTAAAGATGTGCTCGCCGCTCTCGGGATCGAACAGCTCGACCTGACCGGTGAGGACGTCGATATACTGGTAGGACTGGCGCGACTTGCGGCCGCGACGCTCGTCAACCTCGACGATAAAGACGGCAGGGTGGACGCTCTTGATGGTGCCCATGCGCTCGACGACGCGGGTGCGGCCCATGTTGGCCTTAACCTTGACGCGATCGCCCACCATATCGGTCAGCTTCTCGTGGATGTCGTCGACGTGATTGACTTCCATCTCTTCCATGAACAGGGCCTCCAGAAGGTGCAATTCAAAAAGGGGATAATACCCCTAAGATAGACAAAACTCTAATACTATAGCACCCTGTTGCGACCACGCGCAAGTAGCTAAATAAGCCCCGTCCCAAATTGACTACTTACAGACTATCGGTGTCCAAGACGATGGTGAATGGGCCGTCGTTGACCAAGTCGACTTTCATATCGGCGCCAAAGATGCCGTGCGCCACGTGTTCGACATCTTGGCGCACAAGCGTCAGGAAGTACTCGTAGAGCTCGTTGGCGACATCGGGGGCGCCGGCATCGGTAAACGATGGGCGGCGGCCGTGACGGCAATCGGCGAACAGCGTGAACTGCGACACTACGAGAACCTCGCCGTCGACATCGGCAAGTGCCAGGTTGGTCTTGCCGTTCTCGTCCTCGTTAATGCGCAAGCCCCGGAGCTTGCCCCACAGCCTATCAGCCTCGGCGCGCGTGTCGCCGTGGCCCACGCCCAACAGCACCAGATAGCCGCGCCCAATTTTGCCCACGCACTCGCCGTCGACCGTCACGCCGGCCTTAAGCACGCGCTGAACCACCGCACGCACGGCCTACTCCTCGCCCGTCAGTTTGGCGGATAGGTGCTCGAGCGCATGGAATCGATGGCTGATGGCGTTCTTCTCGTCCGCCGTCAGCTCGGCCATGGTCTTGCCCGGCGTGTCGACCGGCAGGAACAGCGGGTCGTAGCCAAAGCCGTGATCGCCGCGGCCCTCGTACGCGATAACGCCCTCACAGGCGCCCTCGCCATAGGTGACCAGGCCGTCCGTATCGATGAGCGCAACGACGCTCATAAAGCGCGCGGTGCGGTCCTCGTCTGCCACGCCTTCCAGATTCACGAGCAGCTTGGCATTGTTGGCGGCATCGTCGCCGTGAACGCCCGCGTAGCGCGCGCTATACACACCGGGCTCACCGTCCAGCGCGTCGACGACCAGGCCCGAATCGTCGGCAATGGCCATGAGGCCCGTCTCTTCGACGGCAGCCTGCGCCTTGATGATGGCGTTCTCCAAAAACGTCGTGCCGTTTTCCTCGGGGTCCTCAAATTCGCCCAGCTGGCCGAGCGCCACAAAGCGCACCTCGGGCATGACCTTGCCCAAAATGGCCTCGATCTCGGTGAGCTTATGGGCGTTGCCCGTTGCCACGACAATGGTCGCCGCCGGGTCGAGGGTGTCGATGTCGATCTTCTCAAGTGCCATAGCTGGCCTCCTTGTCTCTATAGCAATGCCGTGTTGAGGACGACGAGGACTTCGGCCTCTCTCCCCTCTCAATCAACGGCAGTCTTATACTTCGACGTTTTCCCAGATAAAACCTGCCAAAATAAACCTGTCCCTTTTTGGCAGGTTAGACGAGGGCCTGGCGCTGGAACTCGATGAGCTCGGCAATGCCCTTGTCGCCCAAATCGAGCAGGGCATTGAGGCGCCTGCGGTCGAAGGGCGCCTGCTCGCCAGTGCCCTGGAGCTCAATCATCTCACCGGTATCGGTGGCGACAAGATTCATGTCGACCTCGGCGTGACTGTCCTCAGAATAATCCAGGTCGAGCAAGGTGTTGCCGTCGACAACTCCCATGGAAATCGCGGCGACCTGGCCCGTGAGCGGGATGCGCTCGATCTTGCCTGCCTCGACCCACATGGCGAGGGCGTCGTGCAGCGCCACCCAAGCGCCGGTAATGCTCGCTGTACGCGTGCCGCCATCGGCCTGAATCACATCGCAGTCGACGGTGACGGTGTACTCGCCGAGCGCCTTCATGTTGACGACGGTACGCAGGCTGCGGCCAATGAGGCGCTCGATTTCCATGGAGCGACCCTTGCGGTTGGCGTGCTCGCGCTTGCAGCGCTTGCCGGTCGATGCCGGCAGCATGGCATACTCCGCCGTTACCCAACCGGCCTTGGCGCCCTTGCGCCAGCCCGGCACGCCCTCCTCGATGGTGGCAGCGCACAGCACGCGCGTGTCGCCAAACTCAGCCAAACACGAACCGTGGGCGTGCTTCATGACGCCGCGAGTAAGCTTGATGGGGCGCAACTCATCGGCGGCACGGCCGTTGGCGCGGTTGACCTGCATATACTCCATAGAAAAATCCTTTCGGCAAAAGGTGGACGTGAGCCTTTGGTCGGTGCCCTTATATCTATTTCAGTTCGTCGATATCGATATGCTCAATGCTCTTGAGCGGCTGGCCAAAGATAAAGCTGCCCGCCACCGCAAACTCGGCAATGTTATCGGCCGTCGTTGCAAAACGATGCTGCGGCTCGGCGGCGTCGCCCGCCAGCTGCTCGCGGCGCGTGAGGATATCGGTCAGCTCGCGCGTGGTCTCCTCGGCGGAACTCACGACGCGCACCCCAGGCCCCAGCGCATGGCGGATAGGTCCCACCAACAGCGGAAAATGCGTACAGCCGAGCACCACGGTATCGATACCGTGGTCGCGCAGCGGCTCAACCGTGGCACCCACCAGCGCACGCACGGCAGGCGTATCGAAGATGTCCTCGTTCTCAAGCCACTGCTCCTGCAGATGTGCACCCGAGGCGAGCTCGTGCTCAACGACCTCGACAAAGCTCGAGGCAGGGCAGCCGTATACGTCAACACCGGCATCCAGGTCCTGAATGGCGCGCGTGTAAGCACCCGAGCGAATGGTGAGGTTGGTGGCGAGCACGCCCACCCGGCGCGTGCGGGTGCTGTTGATTGCCGCGCGTGCGCCCGGTGCGATCACACCGATGACGGGGACGTCGAGCACCTGCTGGGCCAAACGCAAGGCCGCAGCTGTCGCCGTGTTGCAGGCGATGACCATAATCTTGACGTCGTGCTTCGACAGCCAACGGCCCGCCTGCAACGCAAACGAGCGCACCTCATCCTCGGTGCGCGTGCCGTAGGGGCAGCGTTTGGTGTCGCCAAAGTAGTAGACGGACTCGTGCGGCAACGCCGTCGCAATCGCACGCGCAACCGTCAGACCGCCCAGGCCCGAGTCGAACACGCCAATGGGGCGCGTGTCCCCGGCCAGATTCTCGATATCGGACATTACCTCACCAGATTCTCTCTCGAAAAGATATGGCTCAGAACGATAGGACCGCGCTACGAACGAGCCGCGACCAGCAGCTCGGCCGTTGCCACCCAACCGTCGACAATCTTGCCGCGCGTGACGTAGGCGTTATCGCAGGTATCCAGGAACTCGGGCGCGCCGGCGCTGGTCAAACCGTTCTCGACCAGGCAGAACGTGCCCACGTGATCGGCCATGTAGAAGTCGGACTCGGAGTCGCCGAGCGCGAGCGTCTCCTCGCGCTCGATCCCCAGGTGCTCGCAGAAGCGCGCAATGGCGACGCCTTTGTTGAGACCCGCGGGGTTGATGTTGAACGCACGACCGTCCTCGACGCGATCGAGCTCGAGCGTCGTCGGCTTGGACAGATGCGTCAGGTGACCGTTACAGGCCCACACCAGGCCGCAGCCGGCCTCGTCGAGGATGGCCTGCGCCTCGTCATCGGGGATGTCGCCGCGCATGCCGACGGTGACCTCGCGGTACTTGTAGCCGGTCGACATGTCGTTGTGATACTCGATCTTGTGCGGCCAGCGGGCGAGGATCTTCTCGCACACGCCGGTCTGCTCGATCACCTGGTGCGGCGTGAGACCGCAAGAGGGGTCGTAGGGCATGCCGCCGGTCAGATACTCCCAATCGTTGGCTTTGAGGTCGTACATGACCAGGCCGCCCATCTCACCGATGTAGGAGTTGAGGCCGAGCACGCGCGCATCCTCGTGGATCATAGTGCGGTTGCGGCCCGAGGTGGGAACCACCTGAATACCAGCGCGGGCAAGTGCCACGACAGCCTCGACGAGCTTGGTCGAGGGATTGCCGTCGTTGTCGCGCAGCACGCACGAGCCGGGCGCGAGCATGGTGGCGTCCAGGTCGGTAAAGACGTACTTAACCTTGGCAAGACGCTCGCGCATCTCGCCCGAAAGCTCAGCGACGGTCGGCAGGGTATTGTGGGACATGGTCACTCCATTACGTAGAAGGGGCTTCTGGTCTTAGGCGGCGCGCCTCGCTTGAGGGGAAACGCGCTTGCAACGGCAGCGCGCTCGGGACGCCGCCCTCATCGCAGTTCATTAGTCAAACTGGGTAACATCGATTAAACGATTGGCAAGCGAAAGATCGCTCTCGATGGGTACGAACTCATCACCCACGTGCATGAGCTCCTCGTCGCCCTTTGCCAACAGCAAGACGATGGTGGGCGCATCGGGGCTGACGTATTCCTCGCGCGCCGCCTTGAATGCCGCGTGCACAGCAGCCTCGCGATCGAGGATGATCTTGTTCGGGGTATCGTCGGGAACATGCTCGGCAAGCTCGCGACAGACCTTCATCGGGTCCTCGTGAGCCGGATCCTCGTTGGTAAAGATCAGCAGATCAGAATATGGTGCGGCCTCGCGCGGAAGCTGCTCACGGCGCTCCTGCGCCTTGCCTCCAGCAGCACCAAACAGCGCAATGACCGGACTGGCGGGAAACGCGCGCTTGACCGACGAAAAGAGCGAGCGGAACGAAAGTTGGTTGTGAGCGTAGTCAACAACGCAAACCACGCGTCCATCCTTCGACTCCACGACCTCCATGCGGCCCGGCACACGCAGCTTGGAGAGGCCCTTCTTGATGGCATCGATTCCGATGCCAATCTCGCGCGCGGCGGCGATAGCGACCAGCGCGTTCTCCACGTTAAAGTCTCCCGCAATACCCAGCAGGACCTTCTCCCCCGCCTCGGGCTCGTCGGCGCTCATGCCATGCAGGTTAAACTCGATGTTAAAGCCGACCATGCGGACATCGCTTGCCCACAGGCTCGCCTCGGGATGCTCGACGCCAACGGTCACCAAGTGCTCGGCCGTCGACGCGGCCTCCAGCACGCGTTCGACTTCATCGGTGCCCAGATTCACTACGGCGGTCTTAGCCTGATCAAAGATCCTGAGCTTGCTCTCAAAATAATCCTCGAAGGTCGGGTGCTCGATCGGTGAGATGTGGTCACGCCCGATGTTGAGGAAACACGCCACGTCAAACGGCAGGTTCTCGACGCGCTGGTACTTAAGCGCCTGGCTTGAGACCTCCATGACCATGGACTGGCGACCAGACGCGCGACAGTTGGCGATATGGCGCCAGACCTCGGGGGCCTCGGGCGTGGTGTTGGTGCTCTCGTAGCACTCGATACCATCGTCGGTGTTCACCGAGCCGATCATGCCGCAGGACTCGCCCGCCGCCTTGATGATGGACTGGAGCATAAAAGCGGCCGTGGTCTTTCCCTTGGTACCGGTGATGCCCACGATCTTGACGTCGTGGTCAGGACGGTCGTAGACCTCTGGCGGCAACAGGGCCATGGCCGTGCGAACGCTATCAACAACCAGCATCGCAGCACCGCTCTCCTGCGCCAGCGGCTCCAAAGACTCGACCAGCGACTCCTCGCACACAAATGCGACGGCGCCCGCATCGAGCGCCATGCTCAAAAACGCGGGCTTAAAGGCAGCACCTTTGCAAAAGAACACGTCACCTGCCGAGACCGCGCGCGAATCAAACGAGCAGCCGGTCACGGCACGCTCGTCAACCTGCTCTGATGCGCGCAGCTCACCGCACACATCGAGAAGCTTGGCAAGCGTATCGACCGTGGTCACGGTCGCGGAATCCGAATGGTGCATCTTTCACCTTTCTCAGCCATTTGGCAGGGACGGTTTTTATAGTAACTGAAACGCACCCACGCAAAAACGGCTCCCGGAGGAGCCGTTACGCGCAGGCGTTCGTAAGCCGAGGCTAGGCAGCCTGAACAGCGGGCTGGTCCTCGTCGATAAAGAAGCGCTTGTACCACACTAGGAACACGAGCGGCGTATAAATCTTGCGCTGGAAATCGCCCTTGCCCGCAAAGTGCAGATCGAGCAGGTGCATGAGCTCGTCGGTGTCGAAGAACTCGCTTGCCCACGGCGCGGTGAAGTACTCCTTGACATAGTCGTACCACTTTTGCTCGCGCAGCCAGTAGACAATCGGCACCGGGAAGCCCACCTTGGGACGGGTGGCCCACTCATCGGGCAGCGACTTGTTGGCAGCGTGGCGGAGTACTTGTTTGTTGCCGTTCTCGTTGATGCGGTAGCGGTCGGGAATGTGCTCGGCGAACTCCATGACTTTGCGGTCCAGGAAGGGCACGCGCAGCTCCAGCGAGTGCGCCATGCACATCTTGTCGGCCTTGAGCAGAATGTCGCCCGGGAGCCACATGTTCATGTCCAGGTACTGCTTCTTGACCAGCTCGGGCTGACCCTTCACGCGCGCATAGATGGGAGCGGCAAGCTCGAAGGCGCCATCGCCGGTGTTGTACTCGGGCTTGAGCACGCCGTCGACCTCGCGCTCCGGCCATACCAGAGCCTGTCCCAGGAACGACTTCTCGGGGATCTCGGCACCCTTGACCAGGAAGTTATGTCCCTTGAAGTACGGCATATGCAACGCCAGGTTACCGAGCGCGCGGCGGATGGGCAGCGGCACCATCTTTTTGTACTTGCGGACCGGGACCGTGTCCTCGTAGTAGGCGTAGCCGCCAAAGAGCTCGTCGGCGCCTTCGCCCGAAAGCACGACGGTGACGTCCTTGCGGGCCATCTCGGCCAAGAACCACAGCGGCACGGAAGACAGGTTGGACTGCGGCTCGTCCATGTGATACTGGATGTCCTCGAGCGCACCGAAGAACTCGTCAGCGGTAATCATCTTGCGGACATTCTCGACGCCGAGCTTATCGGAAAGCTCCTTGGCATAGTTGGTCTCGTTAAAGTTCTTGTAGTCAAAGCCCACCGAGAAGGTCTTGTCGGGCATGAGGCAAGCGGCAATATAGCTGGAGTCGACGCCACCGGAGAGGAACGACGCGACCTTGACGTCGGCGATGCGATGGGCCTCGACGCTCTCGTGCACGACCTCATCCAGCTCGTCGACGTACTCCTCGAACGGCTTCTCGACGGCAGAGTAATCGCAATCCCAGTAGCGCTCGATGTTCATCTTGCCGGTCGGGATATCGACGGTAAAGTAGTGCGCCGGCGGCAGCTTGTAGACACCCTCGAAGAAGGTCTCCTCGGTTGCCGAATACTGCAGCGTCATGTACGGACGCAGGGCCTTTTTGTTGACCGCCTTGTGGAAGTGCGGGTAGTCCAGGAAGCTCTTGATCTCGGAACCAAAGAGCACGCCCGGAGCGCCGTCACCCGCATCGGCCATGGGATAGTAGTAGAGCGGCTTGATGCCAAAGATATCACGGGCGCCAAAAAGCTTGTTCTTCTTCTTGTCCCAGATGACGAAGGCGTACATACCGCGCAAGCGATCGAGTACTGCCTCGCCCCACTCCTCGTAGCCGTGCAGGAGGCTCTCGGTGTCGGCTCCACAGTGGAACTTATAGCCCTTGGCCTCGAGCTCGGAGCGAAGCTCCTGGAAGTTGTAGATCTCGCCGTTGAAGACAATGACGACGCTACCGTCCTCGTTGGCCATAGGTTGGGCGCCAGCCTCGGTCAGGTCGAGGATCGACAGGCGGCGGAAGCCGAGGGCAACGCGGCCGTCGATAAACTGGCCGCCCATGTCGGGACCACGATGGACGATGCGGTCCATCATCTTGGTGAGCACCTCGGATTGGTTATCCGTCCCACCGACAAAACCGACAAAACCGCACATATACTATCCCCTCTGCTGTTGCTGGGTATCAAATCGAATCAGTAGCTTTTGAGTATACCCGA
Organism: uncultured Collinsella sp.; assembly: GCA_905208535.1. Taxonomy (GTDB): domain Bacteria; phylum Actinomycetota; class Coriobacteriia; order Coriobacteriales; family Coriobacteriaceae; genus Collinsella. The sequence continues at coordinate 64,967 of CAJLPI010000012.1, forward strand.
GGGCGTAAAGAGGGGCGGAATGTTCAGGCAATCTCAACTGAATCAGCTCCGCTGTGACACGCGGGTTGATTTCCGATCTCAGCCGAACACATTGAGCGAATAGGCCGTTCCCGCAGCTAGCCGAACGCCCCCGAGGTCCCATTCGGGCCCCCGGGTCGGCATTTTCCCAGTTGAAGGAACGGTGGAGATGTGTTTCGATGGGTCCGGTGGCCATGCTCCGCCCGCCGCCCGGCGCCTCCTCCCAGACCCAGCCGGACGGTCGGTTCCGTCTATTCCGTTTTTCCCTTTCAGGCTAGGACAGCGGGGCATCGCCCCTCTCATCGCGCGCCCGCGCGATGAGCCCCGGCGTCAGGTCGAGCCCGTCGACGGGCACGTCCTCGATGCCGTACGCATCCAGCAGCGCCTCCGCGTCGCCGCCGAGCATCGCCCGGAAGGCGCGGGCGGGCGTCGCGAAGCCGAGCG
>CAJLPI010000013.1:0-60073 GCA_905208535.1 uncultured Collinsella sp.
CGCTAGGCGCTTGCAGCGCCTAGCGCGCGAACTCCCGCCCGCGAGGAGGAGCGTCCCGAGCAAGCTCGACCCGTACAAGCCCGTCATCCATCAATAGCTCGAGGACGACGCCCAGAACTGGCGCAAACAGCCCTTCAATAAGTTGCGGTGAAATAGTGTCTGTTTTTGCTGCTAGATAGCATATTCAGTCCCTAATTCACCGCAACTTGTTGGTGGTGGCTTACTGGTAGCTGGTGGTGGCTTACTGGTAGCGTAGGCACTCCACCGGGTTGAGCTTTGCCGCGCGGCGAGCGGGGTAGAAGCCAAAGATTACGCCGATGCCGACGGAGACGCCGAAGGCCAGCAGCACCGTGGCGATTGAAAAGCTCGGTGTGATCTCCCCACTGGCACCGAGCTCGTTGAGAACCCCTGATCCTGCGGCAAACATCGCGAGGCCCCAGGCCAGCAGATAGCCAATCAGGACACCCAGCAGGCCACCGGTGACGCACAGCGCCGAGGACTCGGCCAAAAACTGCGCGGTGATATCGCGACGACTGGCGCCCAGAGCGCGACGGATGCCGATCTCGCGGATGCGCTCAGTCACGTTAGTGAGCATCATGTTCATAATACCGATACCGCCGACAAGCAGCGAGATACTGGCGACAGCACCCATGATGAGCGAGAAGGCGCCCATAAAGGAATTGAGGGAGTCGATAGCGCTTTTCATGGAGGTCGCCGATACACTGTCGTACTCATCATCCTCCGCGATGCCCTTCATCGCGCGCACCTTGGACTCGATGGTCTTGCAGAGCTCATCCATGTCCGTGCCCTCGGCGGCAAGTGCCGTCACGCTGGGGAATGAAGGATTCTCGTCGCCAAATAGGCCGGAGATGGTTTCGCGTGGCATATACAAAGTGAGCGAGCCCATGGAGTCGCTGCCGCCATCAATCACGCCTACAATCTGCACCTCGCCGTTGGACACTTTGATGGTTTTTCCCAGCGCATCCTGTTCGTTGCCGTAAAGCTGATCGGCGCCGCCGCGGCTGATGAGCGCCACGCGCGAGCCTGCCTTTGACTCGACATCGGTGTAGGTGCGCCCCGCAACGAGCTTACTGGCACCCACGGCGTCGAGCATGTCGCTATCGACACCCTGTGCCATGACGGTATAGCTTTTATCGCCGGTCTTATACTCGGTATACGCGCTTTTGACAATGCCGATCTGTTCTATCTGCGGCACCAGTTTTTTAAGCTTCTGGACGTCAGAATCAGAGAGTTCTTGGGACGAATAGATCTGAACCATGCGAGCTGCGTTGAGGCCCAGGCTGTTGACCAGGCTGTTTTGGATGCCGCCGATGAGCGAAGTCATGGCGATGACCGAGGCGATGCCAATGACGATGCCAAGGATGGTGAGCAGGCTGCGTCCCTTGTTGGCCTCGAGCGAGTGAAGGGCTTCTTGGACAAGATCGCGGGTGCTCATGCCTTCGCTCCTTTCGGCTGATTGGTGGTTGCAGAAATCGCGGGCAGGCTGTTGACGGCCCCGCGTAACGTATTCGATGTATGCGCGACATATGCGCCGTCATGGATTCGCCCGTCACGGATGGTTACGGCTCGATCGGCCTCGGCGGCGATGCCGGGGTCATGCGTGATGAGTACGATGGTCTTGCCGCGTTTCTGGAGCTTGTGGAAGGTTTCCATGACGAGCGCCCCGGTTGTCGAGTCTAGATTTCCCGTCGGCTCGTCAGCCAAAATGATGGGCGGGTCGTTGACGAGGGCGCGCGCGATGGCGACGCGCTGCATCTGTCCGCCCGAGAGTTCCGATATGCGGTGGTCCCAATGGTCGACCGGCAGCGTGACGGCTTGCAGCGCGTGCACGGCGCGCATCTCGCGCTGGCTACGCGGCACATTGGTGTAGGACAGCGGCAGCATGACGTTTTCGATCACCGTCAGGCGCGGCAGCAAGTTAAAACTCTGAAAGACAAAGCCGATGCTCAGCGCGCGCACCTCGGTGAGCTCATCATCGTCGAGCTCGGCGACGTTGAGCCCTTGCAGGAAATAATCACCCGCCGTCGGCTTGTCCAGGCAGCCCAGGATGTTCATGAGCGTCGACTTGCCCGAACCCGAGGGGCCGGTGATGGCGACGAACTCACCGGGGTTCACCGCCAGGCTCACGTTGTGCAGGATGTGGGCGCAACCGGCCTCGCTCTCAAAGATGCGGTGCACGTTGCGGATGTCGATGACGGGACGCATTACTTGCCCTCGTCGGCAGACATATTGTCGCCGCCGTCTGCCGTCTTGCCTGTGCCGGTATCCGTCACGATGGTGTCGCCGTCGCGTAACTTGGTAACCGGGACGTCTGGGTTGATCTCGTTGCCCTGGTCGTCGCGCTTGACCTGCGTCTTACCGACTACAGCCTCGTTGTCGTTTTGCGTCACGACGGTCACCTTCACGCGGCGCGTCTTCTTGCCTTCCGAATCGGTGACCAGATTGACGTAATAGTGCTCGCCGTCTTCGGTCATCAGCGCCATGGTCGGCACCATAACCACGTCGTCGAGCTTCTCGGTCACTACCGAGACCTCGGCGGTCATACCCGGCTTAAGGCGACTGTCGGGTGCTTCGATGAGGATGTCGACGTTAAAGGTCACGCTGCCGCCGCTACCGGAGCCGGAGTCAGAGTTTGCCACCGAGGCGATAGCCGTGACGGTGCCCTGACTCACGATATCGGGAAACGCGGGATAGGTCACGTTGGCGCTTTGGCCCACGGCAATTTTGGCGATATCCTTTTCGCCCACCTGAACCGTCACCTTCATCTTGGACAGGTCGGCGATTTGCATGCACTGCTTGCCGCCGCTCGTGTCGCCTTCGCCCATGATCGTGCCTCCGGTCACCGTGGCACCGACTTTGGCGTTGAGCTCGACGATGTTGCCCGAGCTGGGAGCCTTTACGGTGCGCTCGACCGCCTTTGCAGTTGCCTGCTCCAGCGTTGCCTGGGCCGAGGCGAGGTTGCGCTGGGCGGTCGAGACGGCATTTGCGTTGGCGTTTGCGTCCGATGGGCCGGTCGATCCGTCACTGTCCGTTGTCGGTGCGGCCTGTGCGGCCGCGAGCGTCGACTTTGCATTGTTCAGGTCTTCCTGGGCGGCCGCGACCGCGCGCTGCGCCTCGGAAACAGCGCTATCGAGCGCGTCGTTCTTAATGGTCATGAGCACGTCGCCCTCGTTGACGCTCTGTCCGGCCTGCACGTTGATCTGCGCCACCGTACCATCGACGGAAGGGGAGACGACCGAGGCTGAAATAGGCTTGAGCTGTCCCTTGGCTTCGACTGTGGTGGTAAACGTGCCTTCGGTGACCATGTCGGTCACCGGTCCGTTGGTGCCTGCGGGTTGCGCGTTGATGACCAGCGTTGCGATGATGGCAATGAGCGCGATGGCAACAACGACACCGACGGCGATACCGCGTCGGATGAGCTTTTTGCGCCGACGCTCGGCACGCTTTGCCTTGAGCTTGGCATATGCCTCTTCATCGGAAATCTCGGCCGTATCGTTCGTGCGTCCGTTCTGCTTGTCGGCATGTACGTTTGTAATCAGAGGAAGCGTTTCGGCGGCATCTTCGGGCGTGTGCTCGGTATCATTCGGGCCCGGGGTGATCGTGGGGACATTCGGCATAGCGTCTCCTTTATAGAAAGTTCCTCAATAAGTATATGCGCCCGTCGCGTAAGGCGGGCGCATATGGCGGATTCTTTCGGAACTGTTAGATTGGTCGCAGCGGCTCCACGTTGTGGGAATGCGCGCGTTGCACTACGAGTGGACAACCACGCACAGGCCGACTTTGATGCAGTCGTGAAGTGCCTTTGCATCGGCCAGACGCAGGTTGATACAACCGTGGCTACCGCACCACTTGTACGATTCGGCGTTATCGAAACTCGAATCGTTTTGCCAGGTGGCGTCGTGGAATCCGACCATATTGCCCTCGAACGGCATCCAGTAGCTTACCGGGCTCTCGTATTTGGGCTTGCCGGTCTCGGGGTCCTTGGCACCGATGAGTTTGCTGGCGCCATCGTTGCTGTTGATCTGCCATACGCCCTCGGGGGTGGCGTCTTCGCCCGGTTTGCCAGAAATAAAGTTGGCCTCCCACACGATGTTGCCGCTCTCGTCGTAGTAGCGCGCATGCTGCTCGGACAGGTCGACGTCGATATAGGCCTTCCAGTCGGGCTCGCCCTTGGCGGTAAATGTGTCGGCCTTCTGGGAGTACTTGATCTCGATTTCGCCGGTCTGCTTGTTGTTGATGGCGTCCTCGACCTGCTTGGCGAGCGAGCTGCTGTCGATGGACCAACCAAAGTCGCCGCCTTCGACGGCGCACTGCTTGCCATCGGCGCGCGTCCACCAGCGAGTGGAGCCCACGGTATTAAAGCCGTTGGCGAGCTCGGCTGCCCAGCTGCTGATCTGCGACGTATCGAGCGTGGGGTTGGCCGGATCGGCAAAGCTGATCCACTGCAACACGGAGCTGCCATCAACCTTGCCGGCATCCTCGCCGTTGAGCTTGAGGGTCACGTTGACGCCCAAGAAGTTGTTGGCGGCATCGCATGCAGACTGAATCTGATCATCGGTCAGCGTTCCATTGAGCGGCTCATAGGCATCGTTGCCGAGCTTGGAAAGATCTACGGTCTCGGCCAGCGAGGCAAGCTCGAGCTCGGCATACTTAATGACATGCTCGCGGTTGAGTTTTTCGTTGGAGCGCGCCTTCTCGACGGTAAACTTGCCGGCCTGCTCGTCATAGGAGCTATTGGCCTCGAACGCGCCCGAACGCCCCTCGTTAAACTCGTCGATGGCGGCGCCCAGATCCTTCTCAAACTGCTTTTGGTCAAAGGTGTCGGAGAGCATGGACAGGTCGACGTCTTGATCAAGATCGACTTCGTTGGAGCTAGCGGTTGTTTTGGTCTTGCCGCTTAAGGATTCTACAAGGCGAACCGGCCATACAATGGCTTCGTTGCGGCTGATAATCTCTTTTGCGGCAGCTTCGCCGTCGACAATGGGCTCATCGGACTCGGGCTGATAGGTCCAGCTAAAGTCATCGCCTGTCACGGTGAGCTTATAGTGCTTCCAAGCCGAGTTGACCTTGGTGGCGGCAGACGAAGCGTTGGAGAACGAGACATCGACGCCGGCGATAGTGGTGTTGGGGTAGGCTACCTGCGAAAACGCTACGACGCCTACGATATAGACAATGACGATAAGACCCAGAACGACAAAGAGCGTCGTCTTTTTGCCCGACTTATTGTTCTCGGCGGGTTTGCGTGCGGGGCCGCGATCGCCTCGAGCGTGCGTGGGGGGCTGCTTGGGCGCATTGCCATTTGTCTGGCGCTGCTGATGCTGCTTGTTCGGACGTTGGGAAACGTTTGCCGCACCTCGCTGCTGACCGCGGCTCGGCGCGATAGGACGCGGCGATTGAACGCCGCCGGTGTGCCTGCTCGGCTGCTGCGGATCGGGAATCAGTTGAGTTCGATCGTTTTGCGACATCGTATGCATATCCTTCGAATTTCGCCTTGCGGCTCATCGTGTTTTTACTGGGCTTGCATTATAGCGATTACCTAGTTGTTTGTGGTATGGAAACGGTGGCATTCAAAAGAGGTGGGACATTTGTCCCACCTTCGAGTCGTTCTTTGTCGCTATCCGCACACACCGCATTTTGCACAGGCCGAAAGTGCGGCCGGAGCCTGCGCGATGCCACCCTTTGCCGTCTCGCGCAGCGTGGCCGGCAACGCGTGGCCCACGGAGAGCATGACGTGCGCCATCTGGTCAAACGGCACCAGGCTCTTGATACCGGCAAGTGCAAGCTGCGCCGAGCTAAAGGCGGCTGCCACGCCGATGGCGTTGCGGTTTTGGCAGGGTACCTCCACGAGGCCACCGACGGGGTCACAAACGAGGCCCAGCAAGTTACTCAGCGCGATGGAACTGGCGTCGAGCGCCTGCCCGGGCGTGCCGCCGAGCATCTGCACCAGCGCGGCGGCTGCCATGGCGGCCGCACTTCCTACCTCAGCCTGGCAGCCGCCCTCGGCACCGGCGACGCAGGCGCTCGTGGTGAGGTTGAGGCCGATGGCGGCTGCGCAGTAGAGCGCGTCCATGACCTGCTCGTCGTCAAGCTGAAGGTGATCGGCGAGCGCCAGCACGCACCCGGGCACGACACCCGCGGAGCCTGCCGTGGGAGCGGCGACGATCACTCCCATCGTGGCGGAGCGCTCGAGCACGGCCATCGCGCGGGCCACGGCGTCGGTTTGAACGGTGCCCATCAGGCTCGTGCTCAAATCGTTGCGGCCGGTGGCATCGACGAGTTTAGCCTCGCCGCCGATAAGCCCGCCGAGCGATCGTTGCGGATTGACGATGGGGGTCGTGGTCTCCTCGCGCATGACGTCGAGCACGCGGCGCATGGCGGCGACGGCGTGGGCCTCGCCGGTCAGACGCGCCTCGCGCACGGCCATAACGGCGCCGATATTCAGGCCGAGCTCGGCGCACGCATCGAGCAGCTGCTCGCCGTCGTCGAAGATCTCCTTTGCCGAGACACCGGGGGAGAGCGACGAGGCAGAACCGGGGAGCTCGATAAAGGTCGCGTAATCGACATTGTCGAGTTTGCGGAGCATGGGGACGACGGTGTCGTCGGGCGCGCCGTCGGTCTCGAAGACGGAGTAGGCCTGGCCGCCCACTTCGGTGCGGTAGGTGCGGCAGAAGGCGATGTTCACGTGTGCGTAGGCGAGCAGGTTCGTGAGCGCGGCGAGCACGCCGGGGACGTCGTAGTGCGCCACGAAGAGTGTGGAGTACATGCCCGAGATGTCGACGCCGACGCCGTTAATGCGGCTGATGCGCATCTTGCCGCCGCCCAGGCTCTCACCGCGGACCTGGGCCGTGGCGCCCGTGTCGTCGAACATGTCGATGTCGACGGTGTTGGGGTGGATGGAGGCGTCGTCGCCCTTGATGTCAAAGTGATATTCGAGGCCCTGCTCGTGCGCGAGGTCGAAGGCCTGCTTGATGTTCTCGTCATCGGTGTCGAGGCCCAGGATGCCCGCGACGAGCGCACGATCGGTGCCGTGGCCGCGGTAGGTGTGGGCAAAGGAGTTCCACAGGCCAAAGGTGACCTTAGTGATGCGGCCTTCCAGCAGGCTGGCGGCAACTTGGGCGCAGCGCAGGGCGCCGGCGGTGTGCGATGAGCTGGGGCCGACCATGACGGGGCCCAAGATCTCGAATGCCGAGGTCGTAGCTAGTGTTTGCGGCTTGCCTGCCATATGCGCTCCTGTTCTATCCCGTCGTTCCGAGGGCTTTGGTATTTGGTCGCCTGCTCTACAGTCCTGGCTCGCACGGAGGCCACATTAAGTGGCCTCCGGCTCGTGCGGAACTCGCGATCGACCAAATACCAAAGCCCTCGGAACTTAGGATACATGGTAGGGGCACGCTTGCTGCAAAATTCATCAGCTGGGAACCTATTCTGCGTCCCATGTCGACTCATCTTCGCCACCGGTTAATAAAAAAGAGGTACCGGTTGTTCCGGTACCTCTTTTTGGCGTGTTTCTATTTGGCTGTGGCTTTTCTCGTAAGCCTACAGGCCGCAGGCTGCTTTGAGTTCTTCGACTCGATCGGTCTTCTCCCAGGTGAAGTCGGCGTCTTCGCGGCCAAAGTGGCCGTAGGCTGCCGTCTTCTCAAAGATCGGTCGGCGCAGGTCCAGGTCTCGGATGATCGCGCCCGGGCGCAGGTCGAAGGTCTTCTCGACGGCCTCGACGATCTTGTCTTCGGCAACATGCGCGGTACCGAAGGTGTCGACCATGATAGACAGCGGCTTGGAAACGCCGATGGCGTAGGCCAGCTCGACTTCGCAGCGGTCGGCCAGACCGGCGGCGACCACGTTCTTTGCGACCCAGCGCGCGGCATACGCGGCGGAGCGGTCGACCTTGGTGCAGTCCTTGCCGCTAAAGGCGCCGCCGCCGTGACGGCCGTAACCGCCGTAGGTGTCGACGATGATCTTGCGGCCGGTGAGGCCCGTGTCGCCCATGGGGCCGCCCACGACAAAGCGACCGGTAGGGTTCACATAGATGTCGGCGTTGTCCCACGGCATGTTCTCGGCGGCCATGACGGGAGTGATGACGTGCTCGATGAGATCGGCCTTGATCTTGCCCATGTCCTCGATCTCGGCGGCGTGCTGCGTGGAGATGACGATGGTCGTGACCTCGACGGGCTTGCCGTCCTCGTAGCGCACCGTGACCTGGGTCTTGCCGTCGGGGCGCAGGTAGCGCAGGGTTCCGTTGTGGCGCACGGCAGCCAGTCGCTCGGCCAGGCGGCTCGCCAGGTAGTGCGGCATGGGCATGAGGGTCTTGGTCTCGTTGGAGGCATAGCCAAACATCATACCCTGGTCGCCGGCGCCGATCAGGTCGATGGGGTCGGTGGTGGCGCCGGTCTGGGTCTCGAAAGACTCGTCGACGCCCTGGGCGATATCGGGCGACTGCTCGTGGATGAGGTTCATGACGCCGCAGGTATCGCAGTCAAAACCGAACTTTGCGCGGTTGTAGCCAATGCGGCGGATAACGCCACGGGCAATCTCCTGCACGTCGACGTAGGCCTGGGTGCGGATCTCGCCGGCAACGATGACGGTGCCGGTGGTCACGAGGGTCTCGCAGGCGCAGCGGACGTTCTCCACGTTGGCAGGCACGCCGTTGGGGGCGATGTAGCCCTGCTCCTGGAGCTCTATTTCTTTGGCGAGGATTGCGTCGAGGACGGCGTCACTGATCTGGTCAGCGATCTTATCGGGATGACCTTCGGTCACCGACTCCGACGTAAAAACAAAGGACCCGTGTTGGGGTGGAATGGAACGAAGTTCTTCTGACATGATTGTCCTTTCAAAAACGTGTCCCGGCGACCGTTACCATTCCGCCGGGCTCTCTATGCAAGGGCACATCATAGCGCGTAAATCAAACATTCACACCCTTTCCGCACCTACTCATTGGGGACAGACTTAAATGACCAGTCGGGTGCTCATTGGGTAGTCATTTAAGTCTGTCCCCAATGAGTGGGTCGGTGCCCTTTGTGCGGAGGTTGCTTTGTTGCTTTATACTGATGCGGTTAGACATCCATCCTGCAATCGAGGAGATTTCCATGGCATCAGACGTTCGCGTCCGCTTTGCACCCTCACCGACGGGCAAGCTGCACATCGGCGGCGCCCGCACCGCTATCTATAACTGGGCTTTCGCCCGTGCTAACGGCGGCACGTTCATCCTGCGCATCGACGACACCGATCCCACCCGCTCCACCGACGAGAACACGCAGATCATCCTGCGCGCCATGCGTTGGCTGGGCCTGGACTGGGACGAGGGTCCCGAGGTAGGCGGCGACTTTGGCCCCTACGCCCAGACTGAGCGCCTGGACCTGTACAAGCAGGCCGCCCAGAAACTTTGGGACGAGGGCAAGGCCTATCCCTGCTTCTGCACCAAGGAGCAGCTCGACGCCGACCGCAAGGCCGCGCAGGAGCGCAAGGACCCCTTCCAGGGCTATCAGCGTCGTTGCCGCGATCTTGATCCCGAGGAGGCCCGCCGCCGCATCGAGGCCGGCGAGTCCTACGTCCTGCGCATCAAGGTGCCCGAGGACCGCGGCGACGTCGTCATCCACGACGCCGTTCACGGCGAGGTGACCTTCGACGCCAAGGAGCTCGACGACTTTGTCATCTTCCGCTCCGACGGCACGCCCACGTACAACTTCGCGACCGTCGTCGACGACGCCATGATGAAGATCACCCATGTCATCCGCGGCGACGACCACCTGTCCAACACCCCGCGCCAGGTCATGGTCTACGAGGCCCTCGGCGCGCCCGTGCCCACGTTCGCCCACATCTCCATGATCCTGGGCGCCGACGGTAAGAAGCTCTCCAAGCGCCACGGCGCAACTTCGGTGGAGGAGTACCGCGACGCCGGCTACCTTTCCGACGCCTTCGTCAACTACCTGGCGCTGCTCGGCTGGTCGCTCGACGGCGAGACCACGATCATCCCGCGCGATGTTCTTGCTAGCAAGTTCTCGCTCGACCGCATCTCCAAGAACCCGGCGACCTTCGACCCCAAGAAGCTCGACTGGGTCAATGCCGAGTACATCAACGGCATGTCCGATGCCCAGTTTGCCGACGAGATCATGGTCCCCGAGCTGCACGAGGCGGGTCTCATCGAGGGCAACGTCGAGTACGGCGAGGACTGGATCGACGCGCTTGCCGCCATCGTCAAGCCGCGCACCAAGATGCCGGCCGACGCCGTGACCGTCGCCGCTCCCATCTTCGCTACGGCCGAGACGCTCGAGTATGACGAGAAATCCGTCAACAAGGGCCTGGCTAAGGAAGGCATGGGCGCCATTCTGGATGCCGCCAAGGCCGCGCTCGAGGGCGTGGACAAGTGGACTGCCGAGGCCATCGACGCCGCGCTTGAGCCGCTGCCCGAGCAGATGGACCTTAAGAAGCGCGTGGTGTTCCAGGCCGTGCGCGTCGCCGTCTGCGGCAACATGGTGAGCCCTCCGCTGGGCGAGACCATGGCGCTCGTCGGCCGCGACGACTGCCTGGCACGCATCGACCGCGCCCGCACGATGGCGCTGTAGTAGACGCGCAAACGCATGTATCCGAGCCCCGTTCCGTCGAGCGGGGCTCTTGTTTCTGTACCGATGAGTGGGTTGCTGGGACAAAATAATCAGTAGTGTTTGTCCCATGTTCGAGTGACGCAACGAGCTCGACACTCGTATCGGCCATGGGACAAACTCTACTGATTATTTTGTCCCACCCCTTTCAGGTCCGTTCGTTAGAGGTGGTGTATGGCTCAACAACTGTCGCTGTTTGGTTCGCCGGAACCGGAGGAAGCTCCGGTGAAGCCCAAGCCTGCCGCTGCCTCGGCTCAGTCTAAGCCTGCGCCCGAGCCCCCTGCCGCCTACGCGAGCGTGGTCCTCGACATCCCCACCCGTGCGCTGTCGGAACCGTTTGCTTACGGCATCCCTGAGTCCCTTGCCAACGAGGCGCAGATCGGATCCACGGTCCTGGTCCACTTTGGTAACCGTGCGGCCGCGGGCTATATCGTCGACATTGCGCCTGAGCTGAGCGACCTACAGGGCTACAATGCCCTCGACCCCGCGCGCATTAAAGCCATCGAAGCCATCCTCAGCAAACCCCTCTTTACCGCCGAGGCTGCCCGCATCGCACGTTGGATGAGCCGCGAGTATGTCGCGACGCTTTCCGAGTGCCTGCGCCTGTTCCTGCCCCCGGGCGGCAGTCCGCGCGTCGTTAAGGGCGATGACGGCGCATGGTCGGTTGAGCGCCCCGCCGTCAAGCCTATCCAAAACCGTTGGGTGATGCTTACGCCCGAAGGCTTTGACTATACGCCGCCCAAGACCGCGGTCCGTCAGCGCCAGCTCATCGAGGCGCTCCGGTGCGGCCCGGTCACGACGCGCGACCTCAACCTCCTCTACAACAGCATGTCAGCGACCATCAAGGCGCTCGAAAAACGCGGCGTCGTAGTGGTGGAGGAGCGCCGTGCCTGGCGCGGTTGCAGCGAGCAGACTACGCTGTCCTCTGCAAGCGGCAAACCGCCGGTCGCACTTACGAACGGTCAGCAGCAAGCGCTCGCGCAGATCGAGCGCGCCCGCCTTGACGCCCATGGCGACGTGGTGCTGGTTGACGGCGTCACCGGCTCCGGCAAAACCGAGGTTTACCTCTCCGCTATCGAGCGCGTGCTCGCGGCAGGCCGCTCTGCCTGCGTGCTCGTGCCCGAGATCTCGCTGACGGCCCAGACCGTCGGCCGCTTCCGCTCGCGCTTTGGCGAGACGGTGGCCGTTTTCCATTCGCGGCTTTCGGCCGGCGAGCGCCTGGACCAGTGGGATATGGTTGCCAGCGGTGCGGCCCGCGTGGTTGTCGGCGCCCGCTCGGCGCTCTTTTGCCCGCTCAGCGACTTGGGCCTCATCATCATCGACGAGGAGCACGAGACTAGTTACAAGCAGGGCTCCAGTCCGCGCTACCACGCTCGCGAGGTGGCGGCCGAGATGGCGCGCCGCTACCGCTGCCCACTCGTGCTGGGCTCGGCCACGCCTTCTGCCGAAGCGCTCGACCGCTGCCGTCGCGGAACGTACGGCGGTGCCACGTGGACGCGCGTCGAGATGCCCGAACGCCCGGGGCACGCGGTCCTGCCCACGGTTCGCATTGCCGACCTGCGCCGCGAGTTTTCGCACGGCAGCCGCTCAATGTTCTCTAAACCGCTGATGGAAGGCCTGGAGCGCGTTGTAGAGCGGCGCGAGAAGGCCGTGCTGCTGCATAACCGCCGCGGCTTTGCGCCGTTCCTGATGTGCCGCGAGTGCGGCTGCGTCCCCACCTGCAACCACTGCTCCACCGCCCTTACGTATCACGAACGCACGCACACGCTGCAATGTCACACATGCGGATCCTCCTGGCGCGTGCAGCCGTATCCCGCGCCCACGAGTCGTTGCCCCAAATGTGGTAGTCGCTACCTTGCAAAAATGGGTCTGGGCACGCAGCAGATCGAGGACGCACTGCACCAGATGCTGCCCGAGGACGTTGCCATCATTCGCATGGATGCCGATTCCACGCGCGGCAAGGATGCGCACAAAAAGCTGCTCGAGCAGTTCGATGCGGCGGATTGCGCCGTGTTGCTGGGTACCCAGATGATCGCTAAAGGTCTCGATTTTCCCGAGGTCACGCTCGTGGGCGTGGTCAATGCCGACTTCGCCCTCAAGCTGCCCGATTTCCGCGCAGGGGAGCGCGCCTACGATCTGCTGGAGCAGGTCGCGGGCCGTGCCGGTCGCGGCGATCGTCCCGGCGAGGTCATCATCCAGACCTACCTGCCCGAGGATCCGGTCATTCGCGCCGTCGCTGAGCACGACCGTTCGATCTTTACCGACTATGACCTGGACCAGCGCCGCGACGCGCTGTACCCGCCGTTTGTTCGCCTGGTCAACATCTTGGTGTGGTCGGCGAACCGAGACGACGCGCAGGACTACGTCGGGCGTATCGCAAAGCTTCTTAAGCGCCGCTGGCATGCCGCCGCGCCCGACTTTTTGAGGGCGGGGAGTGCCTTGCCGCAGGTGCTGGGCCCGGCTTCGTGTGTAATCGAGAGAGCCAAGGACCGTTACCGCTTCCATCTGCTTGTGAAGTCGCCTGTGGGGGACCATGTCTCTGATGATATCGACGCCTGCCTCAAAGAGGTGGGCTCTGTGCGCGGCGTGAGCGTGAGCGTTGACGTCGATGCCTATGATTTGATGTAACAACCCGAAAGGATGGCCATGGAAGCCAACGGAATCGTACTGTCGCCCGACCCTCGCCTGCGTCAGGAGTGCGCCGTCATCGAGGAGATCACCCCAGCGATCGAGTCGCTTGCCGAGAAGATGAAGAAGATGATGTTCGACAACGGCGGTTGCGGCCTGGCTGCTCCGCAGATCGGCGAGCTTATTCAGCTCGTCACCATTGACTGCGACTACAGCGACAAGAACGACTACGACCCGTACGTGCTAATCAACCCTGTCATTGTTGAGCAGAGCGACCATCTGGTGCCGTTTAGCGAGGGCTGCCTGTCCATCCCTGGCATTAGCTGCGAGATCGAGCGTCCCGACCATGTCGTCGTCGAGGCGTACGACCTGGATGCCAACCTGATTCGCTATGAGGCTTCGGGCGACCTGTTCTGCGTGTGCCTGCAGCACGAGATCGATCACCTGCATGGCAACACTATGTTCGAGCGACTGAAGCCGATGCAGAGGATCAAGGCCGTCAAGGAGTACCAGGACGCCCTGGCCCGCGGCGCTCGACCGGGCGAGACGGAGTAGGTTTGTCCGTCCCCGGGGCGCCGTCGGGCCAGGGATGGGCGTCTTCGCTGATAGGTGCTTTGCTGAAAGAGCTGCTTTTATTGCGGCTCTTTCTTTGGTTTTGGGTATATTTGTTCTTGTTGAAATGTTATTGCGGATGGGCTGGTGACTTGGCTTTCCGCTGTTCTTTGTAGCCGTCTCGGCTTTGGTTGAGAGGAGACGTTCTTTATGCGTATTGTGTTTATGGGTACGCCTGATTTTGCTGTGCCTTCGCTGACTTCGCTTGTTGAGACAGGCAATGAGATTGCGCTTGTAATTACTCGTCCCGATGCTGTTCGTGGGCGTGGTAAGAAGCTTGAGCCTTCTCCTGTTAAGGCCAAGGCGCTTGAGCTGGGGTTGCCGGTTGTTGAGGCTAATCGTATGACGCCTAAGGTTGTTGAGGTGCTCCAGGCTGCCCAGGCTGATATTTTCTGTGTGGCTGCCTATGGTTGCATTTTGCCCGATGAGGTGCTGCATATGGCGCCGCTTGGTATTGTGAATGTTCATGCTTCGCTACTGCCTCGTTGGCGTGGCGCTGCTCCCATTCAGCGTGCGATTCTTGCTGGTGATGAGGTTGCTGGCGTTTCTATCATGCGCATCGGGCACGGCGTGGATACTGGTGCTTATTGTGCTCAGGCTTCCACGTCGGTTGCCGGTAAGCATGCTGAGGCGCTGACCATGGAGCTTGGTGAGCTTGGCGGTAAACTGCTTGCCTATACGCTTCCTTCTCTTGCCGATGGCACCGCCGTGTGGATCGAACAGGACGAGGCGCTCGTTACCCATGCTGCCAAGATTTCTAAGCAGGAGATGCGCCTGGATCCGCACATGGCGGCGCTTGATTGCGTGCGCCATGTGCTGGCTTCGTCCGATACCGCGCCTGCTCGTTGCGTGATTGCCGGCAAGACCGTGCGCGTGCTCGATGCTGCGCCTGCTGATGTGTCGCTTGTTGAGGGTCAGGTTCTCGTTAAGGCCAAGCGTGTTTACCTTGGTCTTTCCGATGGCTCGGTTGAGTTGCTTGAGGTTAAGCCCGATGGCAAGCGTGCTATGGCCGCTTCTGCTTGGGCTGCTGGCCTGCAGGGTGCCGATCTTTCGTGGGGTGTTTTGTCATGAGCAAGCTGTCTCCCGCGCGCAAGCTTGCGCTCGATGTGCTGATGGAGGCCGATCGCCGCGGCATGTATGCGCGCGATGTGTTGTCTTCCCGTGCTTCCGCCAAGGCTATTGACCAGCGCGATTCCGCTTTTGCCGCCCGCTTGGCGCTGGGTGTGGCCGCCACGCAGGGTATTTTGGACGAGCTGCTCGATCAGTTTCTCGATAAGCCCAAAAAGGTTGCGCCGCGCGTTCGCATGGCGCTTCGTATCTCGGTCTTCGAGATGCTCTACCTGCATACGCCGGGCCGTGTTGCCGTAAGTCAGGGAGTTGAGCTGGTTCGCTGCGGTGCTAAGTCCGCCGCTGGCTTGGCCAATGCTGTACTGCATAAGGTTGCGGACAATGTTGAGGACTTTGCTACTGCGTCCGATGTGGATGAGTCCGAGCGACGCTTGGTTCGTCTGTCGCGCCTGATGGGTCTTCCTCGCTGGCTGTGTGCTCGCATTATGGCGTCGTTTGACACGCCAGAGGGTGCGCTTAACTTTGCCGGCAATCTGGCCCCCGCGCCGCTGGCCCTGCATGAGAACGCCTTTGCGACCAAGCCCGATCCGTATATCTCGCAGCTCGTCGCACCTGTCTTCCCGGGCTGCCATGCCCCGGTTGATGCCCAGGTTACCGTTGCTTCGGGTGCGTTTGAGCGTGCTGCCGCGGTGGCATCTGATCTCAACGCGCAACTTATCGCCACAGCTGCCACGCGCCCTGGTAGCTGCCTTGAGATTGGTGCCGGTCGTGGCACCAAGACCTATGTGATGATGTGCCAGGCCAAGCGTACGGGCTATGAGCGTCAGCATACGGCGCTCGATCTGCATGATCGCAAGTGCGATCTGAATCTCGCTCGCCTGCATAAGGCCGGTATTCAGGGCGTTCGTACGGTTTCTGGTGATGCTTGCGAGCTTGATGAGGTGCTCACATCGTTTGATGCCATGCTTGGCGAGCCGGTTAAGTTCGACACAGTCTTTATCGATGCGCCGTGCTCTGGCACCGGAACCATGCGTCGTCATCCCGAGATCCCGTGGCGCCTGACCGAAAAGGATGTGACGGTTGAGCTGCCCAAGCTGCAGCTGACGATGCTCAAGGAAGCCGCTGCGCGCGTGGCTGCTGGTGGCGAGCTTATCTATGCGACATGCTCGGTCTTCGACGAGGAGAACACACAGGTCGTGGAAGCGTTCCTGAACTCTCCCGAGGGCACCGGTTTTAGCCTGGAGCCGCTCTCCGAGGCGCAGATTCTGCAACTCCCCGAGTTCGATCAGGCCAAGAAGCTCGTATCCGTACGCCAGAACGATCGAGGCCTCTTCCAAAGCGTGCCGGTAAACGCCGACTCCTACGACGGCCACTTCTGCGCCCGCTTGGTCCACAAGTAGCTACTAAGTTGCGGTGAAATAGGGATCGAATAGCGGCTTCTAGCCGCCAAACAGTCCTTATTTCACCGCAACTCAGAAGGTCGTGCGAGTGGAGATCGCAATAGCGGTAAAGAGTGGGAAAAATGGCCCTGTTTCATACTTGCTGCTATCAAAAGTAGGGCGGATTACGGGGCTAGATTGGTGATGCCCGACCACAGCAAATATGGCCTAAATAAAACCGCAGGTAGATGGCTTGTTGAAATTTGCTACTTACCGGAATGGATAGAGGTTGTCAACTCAGCCCCGTAATCCGGCAGAGTTTTGAAATGATACAAACTTAGCATCATCCCGAAATCCGATTTAAAGAAAAGTTGCGGTGAAATAGTTCCTGCTTGGCCTTTGGATGGGCTGATTCAGGAACCATTTCACCGCAACTCATAGGGAAATCTGAGTAGTGAGACCGCTTGCCGCTAGTGGTTATGTGGGCAGTTGGCGCAACAGCCGCTGGTGGCGCTGGTGCTGGAGCCGCCACTGCGCTGGTCTGTGTTGTAGAAACCGCTGCCGTCGAACTTTATGCCGCTGGCCGAGAACGTCTTGGATGCCGGGGCGCCGCAGCTGGGGCATACGACCTCGGGCGTCTCGGACATGGGGTGCTCAACCTCAAACACGTTGCCGCAGCTCGAGCACTTGTAATCGTAGCGCGCCATAATACTTCCTTTTCAGCACAAAGCGGGCAGATTACTCTGCCCGCAAAAATTCAAACGTCTGTAACTGTACCCTATATCGGGCGTTTTATCACGCTTCGCCCCAGAATCTATGCGTGTTGCGCAGGAGCTGTGCGGTTTTGCTCTCGGCGGCCGCAACGTCGGCCTCGTCAGCCTGCCAGGTCCAGTTGCCCGTGGCCACGCCCGGTACGTTCATGCGCGCGTCGTCGCCCAGCCCCAGGACATCCTGCAGCGGCATCATCACCAGGAGAGTGTCGCTTGTCAGCGCGTCACTCATCAGCTTGGCTGCCACCTCAACACCGCTCGGCTCGT
The DNA here is from genome assembly GCA_905208535.1 of uncultured Collinsella sp. GTDB lineage: Bacteria > Actinomycetota > Coriobacteriia > Coriobacteriales > Coriobacteriaceae > Collinsella. The sequence goes on from CAJLPI010000013.1 coordinate 17,338, forward strand.
CGCCGCCCGCAAAGGAGCGCGTGCACCAACCGGCCAGCGTCGACGTATCGTGCGTCGAGGTGTACAGAATCTTGCCGGGCGTGGGATGCACACCGCAACGAACGTCGTAGTCGCTAAACTCCAGCACGTCCATGCCGGGGAAACCGCAGGTCGAAGCCATGGCGCGAACACCGGGCGTCAAATAGCCCAGGTCCTCGGCGATAAAGTTGAGCGGACCTAGCTCGTCGTAGGCGGTCTGAAACAGGTCCTTGCCCGGGCCCGCCAGCCAGCGACCGTCGGCGCAAGCCTTGCCCGCGGGGATACTAAAGTAGCTATGGAAGCCCAGGAAGTGGTCCAGGCGCACACGGTCGTAGAGCGAGAACGCGCGACGCAGGCGGTCCATCCACCAGCGGTAGCCGTTCTGCTTCATGTGGCCCCAGCGGAACGTCGGGTTGCCCCACACCTGGCCCTCGGGCGCAAAGTTGTCGGGCGGCGCACCAGAAATCTCAATCGCTTTGCCGGTATCGGACAACCAGAAGTTCTCGGGCTCGCTCCATGCATCGGCCGAATCGTCCGAGACATACATCGGGATATCGCCGATGACCTCGATGCCCTTCTTGTGCGCGTAGTTCATGAGCTCGCACCAGGCTAGGTCAAAGCGGTACTGCATGTACGCCTGCAGCTCCGCCTCGTCGTGGAAGCGCTTGTCGTCAATCAGATGCTCGTTGTAGCGCGCGACATCGGCCGGCCAATCGTGACGCGACTCGCCCTCAAAGTACTTCTTGACGGCCATGTAGACGCAGTACTTCTCGAGCCAATCGGCGTTGCGATGCTTAAACGCCGTGTAGAGCGGGTCTGCATCCTCGCCGCCACGGGCCTTCCAAGTCTCAAAGTCGGCCGCCAGCTCCTCTTGGCTTTCGGGCAGCAGGTCAATATTGCCCGCAAAGGCCGAAGGCCCGGCGTAAGGGGAGCGGAAGAAGTCCGTCGGGTTGACGGGCAGGACCTGCCAGTAGCGCATGCCCATTGCGGCCAGATGGTCGATAAAGCGACGCGTGGGTGCGCCGATCGTGCCGGGCTTGCCGTCGTCGGTGGGTACCGAGGTGATATGACAAACGACGCCCGCGCCGTGATCGAGCGGCTCCTGCAGGCGCTGCTCGGCATGGTGATAGATGATCGACGAGCCCAGCGGATACAGATCGAGCGTGACCGTACCGTTGTGGATCTCGCATTCGTGACCGCTGATCACGTCACTCGCGCATTCGCCGAGCGCCGGAATCGTCACGCGGTGCGAATTGCGCAGACTACGGTTAATGATAACCGTCGCGGACTCGCCATCCCTGCCCGTGCGGTTGTATGCCAGCACCTCGTCGTTGAGCGCGAAGGCCTTGATCTCGCCGTCGATCATAAACGGCAGTGCGCGGCGTACGGCGGAGGCGTTTTTGACAATAGCCAGCGTGTCGAAGTCGTGCAGTTGGTCCTTGGTCGGCAGGGTGCGGCGGTTGCCCGGATCGGTTAGACCCTCCAGGCCGTATTCGTCGCCGTAGTAGATCGAAGGCACGCCGGGGAAGGTCATCTGCATGAGCGTGGCGAGCCAAAAACGGCTCTTGGCTAGGCCCATCGAGTTCTCGTCCAGGCGCCATTTGCTGCGCTCGCACTCGGGCAGCTGCGACTCGTCGGGGCCGCCGCCGAGCACCGAGATAATGCGCGGACGGTCGTGGCTCGAAAGCAGATTAAGTGCGCAGGACAGGGCCTCACGGGGATAGTTCTCGCGCAGGGTTTCGATATCCTCGGCTGCCTGGTAGGCGTTCTTGTAGCCCATCAAAAAGCCGATGACCATGTCGCGGAAGGGGTAATCCATGGCGGAGTCGAGTTCCGATCCCTGCAGGTAGCGACGCAGATGGCCATAGCTGATCTTGTTGGAGGCGTCCTCCCAGACTTCGCCGAGCAGCAGTGCGTCGGGTTTTTCCTCGAGCACGGCGGTCTTGATATCGGCTAGGAAGTCATCGGAAAGCTCGTCGGCCACGTCCAAGCGCCAGCCATGGGCACCGGCGCGCAGCCACTTACGGATAACGCCGTCCTTGCCTAGAAGCTTTTCGCGCACCAGCTCGGAATTCTCGTTGATGGCGGGCATGTTGCCCACGCCCCACCAGCAGTCATACGTACCGTCCTCATGGAAGGTAAACGCATCGCGCCACGGCGAGTCCTCGCTCTGCCACGCACCGACGCCGGGATAGTTTCCGTAGCGGTTAAAGTAGATCGAGTCGTCACCCGTGTGGTTAAAGACGCCGTCCAGGATAATAGAAATGCCAAGCTTCTCGGCCGCTTCACACAACTCGGTAAAGTCCTGCTCGGTGCCCAGGATTGGGTCGATCTTGGTGTAGTCAGCCGTGTCGTAGCGGTGGTTGCTCGCGGCCTCAAAGATGGGGTTGAGGTAGATGGCCGTAAAGCCCAGCTCCGCGATGCGGGGCAGGTCATTTTGGATGCCCTTGAGCGAGCCGCCGTAGAAGTCCCAGGTCTTGATGGAGCCGTCCTCGGCGCGCTCGTATACGGGCGGCTCGTTCCAGTCCTCGATCATGCGGCGCTGGATTCCGTTGCGCGGTTTTTCGACTTCGGCCAGCGTGCGCTCGCGCCAGTTTTCGTCGCGGGCATAGCGGTCGGGGAAGATCTGGTACACCATGCCGCGCTCGTACCACTCGGGTCGAACTTCGCGGTGCTTGTAGACGGTGACCTGGAACGACGGCACTTCGGCGTAGTCGTAGGTTACGCCCTCGCCGCCTGTGCGACCCTGCGGTGCGCCCAAGCGGACCTCGGGCTGGCCCTCGATATTGCAGATAAAGCTGTACCAGATAAGACAGGGCTCGGTACACTCAAGCTCTACGGAAAATATGCCGTCGCCTTCATGCGTCATGGGATACCGAGACTCGCCGATCTCATCGACCCAAGTGCGCAGGGTGAGCGTTGCCTGGTTGGGGTCGGCATCCTCCAAGATCACCGAGAGCGAAACGGAAGTGCCAGTGGTCACAGCGCCAAACGGAGTGCGAAACTGCGGCAGGCGGCTGTTGTGTATCAATCTCATAGTACGGTCCAGTTCAATAGAATCATGGCCTGCTGGCCATGGGCTTTACGCACAGGATGTAAGTATATCTGTTGTACACAGGCTGTATAAACAACATCCGTTTACCATCGGCGAACGGTTGTCCTAGAAAATCGTTTTACCAACTATCCACAGAGAAGGGGCGCCCGGTTGGAGCGCCCCTTACTTATGGTTTGATGAGGTTTTGGATCGTCTGTGGGCTAGCGGCGCTTGCGGGTGGCCGTTGCCTTGCGGACGGACGTCTTCTTGGACGGCGCTTTTTTCTCGGTCGCGGCGGCGGGGGAGACCGGGGGCTCCTTGGCGGGTTCGACCTTAGGCTCGGCCTTTGCCGTAGCCTTCGGAGCGGTCTTCGGTGCCGGCTTGGGCTTTGCCTCGGGCTTGGGCTCCTCTTTGACGGCGGCGGGCTTAGCCTCTGCCTTGGCAGCTGCGGCCTTGGTCGTGGACTTCTTGGCCGTCGTCGTTGCGCGCTTGCGCGTGGTGGTCTTGGCGGTCGGCTTGGCCTCGACAGCTGCCTTGGCCTTAGGCTCGGCGGCTGCCTCCTTAACCTTGACGGCGGGCTTTGTGGCAGCCTTCGGAGCGGCCTTGGTCGCAGTAGCCTTGGCGGCCGTCGACTTCGTTGCCGTGGTCTTCTTGGCAGCTGTTACCTTCTTGGCGGTCGTGGTCGCCTTCTTGGCAGCGGTCTTTGCCGGAGCCTTGGCGGCCGGCTTGGCCTCAGCGATCTCGGCCTTTACCTCAGGAGCGACCTCGGGTTCGGCGGCCTTCTTGGCAGCGGCGGTCGTGCGCTTGCGCGCGGTCGTTGTCTTGGCAGCGGTGGTCTTGCTCGCAGCGGCCTTCGTGGTCGTGGTCTTCTTAGCCGTCGTCTTACGAGTCGCGGTCTTCTTTGCCGCAGGCTTTGCAGCAGGCTTGACCTCAGCCTCTGCCCCAGGAGCAACTTCAGCCTTCACCTCAGGCTCGGCCTTTGCGGTCTCAGCCTCAACCGGCTTCTCTTCGGCCTTGGGCTCCTCAGCGGCAACCGGCTCAGCAACAGCCTCAGACTCGTCGACAACAGCCGCCGGCCGCTCAATCTCCGGATGCATAAAGAAGTACAGGTCCAGATACTTGTCAGCCGAGCGCGTCCAGCTAAAGTCCTGGCTCATGGCCTGCGTTACCAGCTGGTTCCAGGCGTCGCGGTTATCCCAGAACAGACGCGCCGCGCGGAACACGGCGTCGCCCATCTCGTCGCCGTTAAAGTTGGTAAACGAGAAGCCCGTGCCTTCGCCGGTAAACTCGTTATACGGAATCACCGTGTCCTTCAGACCGCCAGTCTCGCGAACAATCGGCAGGGTGCCGTAGCGCATGGCGATGATCTGCGACAGGCCGCAGGGCTCAAACTTCGAAGGCATTAGGAACATGTCGGCGGCGGCATACATGCGCTGCGACAGCGCAGGATCGAACTCGATGCGTGCGGCCATGGTACCGGGGTACTTGTCCTGGAAGTAGCGCAGACCGTCCTCGTAGTCGCGGTCGCCGGTGCCCAGCACCGCCACCTGCACGCCGCCGGCCAGAATGCGGTCGAGCGCGTACATGACCAGGTCCATGCCCTTCTGGCGCGTCAGGCGCGTGACCATGACCATAAGCGGACGGTCGTCGCGAACCTCGAGCCCCAGCTCTTCCTGCAGTTTGGCCTTGCATACGGCCTTACCAGAACGGTCCTCCACGGTGTAGTTGGCGGCAATGCGCTTGTCGGTCGCCGGGTCAAAGCCCGCCACGTCAATGCCATTCAAAATGCCCTGCAGCGCATAGGAGCGCTCGCGCAGCACGCCGTCCAGGCCCTCGCCAAACTCGGGCGTCTGGATCTCGTTGGCATAGGTGGGGCTCACCGTGGTGATGGCGTCGGCATAGCGCAGGGCGCCCAGCATGTAGTTGATGCTGCAGGCGTCGCAACGCAGCTGCGAGGCGGCCGCCGGAATGTGCGCCACGCCCAGGATATCCTCCATCACGGTGTCGCTAAACTGGCCCTGGAACGCCACGTTGTGGATCGAGAACACGGTCTTGACGCGGTCATACAGCGGCAGGCCCTGGTAAAACTCGCGCAAGAACACTGGCGCCAGCGCCGTCTGCCAGTCATTGCAGTGCAGGATGTCGCACTCAAAGCCGGCCGGCAGGTGCTGCAGGCTCTCGGTGATGGCCTTGGAGAAGAACGCAAAGCGCTCACCGTCGTCAAAGAAGCCGTACGGATAGTCGCGTGCAAAGTAGCGCTCATTGTCGATGAACATATAGGTGACGCCGTCGTGCTCGAGCTTCTCCAGCCCACAGTACTCGTTGCGCCAGCCCAGGCTCACGTAAAAATCGGAGAAGTGCTCCATCTGCGCCTTGTACTCGTCCTTGATGGTGGCGTACTTGGGCACCATCACGATAACCTCGGCGCCGGCGCGCACAAGCGCCGCAGGCAGCGAGCCCGCCACGTCACCCAGGCCACCGGTCTTAACAAACGGTGCGCACTCGGCCGAGGCAAACACGATCTGCATCTTTTTGCTGGAATCTGCCATATTGTCTCCCATGTTGTTATTCGAGAATAGCCGCCAGGCGCGAACCGGGCGGCTATTCTGCATGTTACGAGCGATGTTGCGGTGCCAACTTTAGCGCACGATGGTGGTATCGGAAGTTAACGGGGCCTTGCCCAGCACCAGGATGTTCTCGGGTGTACCGCGAAGCTCGGTGTTGGTGGGAACCACGTTGTTCTTGTCCAGGATGGCGTTCTCGACGCGTGCGCCGCTCTTGATGATGCAGCTCTGGTTGATGATCGAGTTGGTCACCGAGGCGCCTTCCTCGACCACGACGCCGCGCGACAGGATCGAGTTGCGCACGGTGCCCTTGATGATGCAGCCGGCCGAGATGATCGAGTTGCAGGCGTGGCTACCGGTCGCGTAGCGCGAAGGCGGCACGTCGTGGGCCTTGGTCAGGATCGGGCGCTCGGGAACGAAGAGCTGGTCGGCCTGAGCGGGGTCAAGCAGGTCCATGCTGCGGCGGTACAGCGACTTCTCGCTAAACACGCCCACGACCTCGCCCTTGTACTCATAGCTGCACACGTCGATGTTGCCAAAGTCGCCCTGGAGTGCCTCGAGCAGGTCCAGGTAGTCGGCGGCCTGGTAATGGTCGATGATCTCGAGCAGCGTCTGGCGGTTGATGATGCAGCAGTCCATGGACGCGTTATCGCCGTACGCCACGCCGGTGCTTACGCCGGTCAGGCGGCCGTTCTCGTTAATGTCGAGCTTGGTCTCGTCCTCGATGTTGCGCGTGGCCTTGCAGTACACCACGGTCATCTGGGCGCCGGAGTTCTCGTGCGCCTCGATGATGGTGTTGAGGTCCAGGTTGAACACGATGTTGGTGCCCATCATAACCACGTAGGGCATTTCCGAACGCTGGAACAACGTCTTGTTGGAGATGATGTCACGCAGCAGGAAGCGCATGCCGCCCTTGGTGGTGCCATACGCGTTGCCGGGGACCATGAACAGGCCGCCCTTCTTGCGGTCGAGGCCCCAGTCCTTGCCCGATCCGACGTGGTCGATCAGGGAGCGGTAGTTGCCCGGCATGACGACGCCGACGGTCTTAATGCCGGCATTCATCATGTTGGACAGCGGAAAGTCGATCAGGCGGTAGCGGCCCAAAAACGGGACAGACGCGATGGGGCGGTCCTTGAGCAGGACGCTGCCGTAGGTCGAAGAGTAGTTAGCGGTGATGTAACCGATGGCCTTGCGATTGATCATCGGATCATTCCCCCTTCCCGATAACGACGTCATTTCCAACGACGGCCGTATCCTTGGTGGTATCGACAGAGCCGAGCTTCACGCCCTCTTCGACCGTGGAGTTCTCGCCCAAAATTGCGCGGCAGATGTGCGCACCGCTCTTAACGTGCGCACCCGGCAGCAGCACGGAGTCCTCGACCACGGCGCGCTCCTCGATGATGACATCGGTCGAAAGGATCGAGTGGCGAGCGGTGCCGTAGATCTTGCAGCCATTGGAGACCAGGCAGTCGTCCAGGCGGCCGTCCGGGCCAATGTAGTGCGGCGGACGCGTGGTGACGTTGGACATGATGGGGAAGCTCTTGTCAAAGAGGTCGAACTCGGGGTTGTTGCCCAGCAGGTCCATCGAGGTCTCGTGGAAGCTGGCGATAGTGCCGACGTCCTTCCAAAAGCCGTGGAACTCGTAGCTGTACAGGCGCTTGTTCTCGCCGAGCAGCTTGGGGATGATGTCCTTGCCAAAGTCGTGGCTCGAGCGCTGGTCCAGGGCGTCCTCCTCGAGCGCCTCGATCAGCACGTCGGCCGAGAAGATGTAGATGCCCATGGACGCGAGGTTCGAATCGGGCTTCTCGGGCTTCTCGGTAAACTTGGTGATGCGGCCGTCCTCGGGGTCGGTGGTCAGGATGCCAAAGCGGCTGGCCTCCTCCCACGGCACGGGCATAACGCTCACCGTGAGGTCGGCGTTGTTCTCAATATGCGTCTTGAGCATCTTGCGGTAGTCCATGCGATACAGGTGATCGCCCGAAAGAATCAGGACGTACTTGGGGTCGTTGGCCTTGATGTAGTCGAGGTTCTGCGTAATGGCGTCGGCCGTGCCCGCATACCAGGCGCCACCGGTCTGCGTCTCGTACGGCGGCAGAATTGACACGCCGCCGTCGCGGCTGTCCAGATCCCACGCCTCGCCGGAGCCTACGTAGGCATGCAGCAGGTAGGGACGGTACTGCGTCAGAACGCCCACCGTGTCGATGCCCGAGTTGGAGCAGTTGGACAGCGAAAAGTCGATAATGCGGAACTTGCCACCAAAGCTAACCGCCGGCTTGGCGATCTTTTGGGTGAGTGCCCCCAATCGGCTGCCCTGTCCTCCTGCGAGGAGCATCGCGATGCATTCTTTCTTACTCATCGATTTCTCCTTCTGTCATCGATGTTCCTAACCCATTAGCGACGGGCGCGGCGCACTGTCACGTCCGTCGAGTAATGCCGTGCGGCAAAGGGAGCTCGCGCGCTTTATGCGTGCCAGATCTCGTCGCGATACTCGCGAATGGTGCGGTCGGACGAGAACCAGCCACTCGAGGCGGTGTTGAGCAGGGCCTTGCGGTTCCAGGTCTCCTGGTCGCCGTAGCTGCCCGTGAGGTTCTCCCATGCATCAACGTAGCTGCGGAAGTCGGCCATGACCAGGTCGGGGTCGTTGTTGTTCATGAGCTCGTTGTAGATACTCTCGAAGTTGCCCGAAAGGCCGGCAAAGGTGTTGTCCTTGAGCTCGTCCATCACACGGCCTAGACGCTCGCGGTCGCCGTTGAGGGTATCCCACGCAAAGTAGTTGTTGGATGCCCAGAGCTGCTCGACCTCGGGAGCGGTCAGGCCAAAGATGGCCTCGTTCTCGCGGCCGGCCAGGTCGGCGATCTCGATGTTGGCGCCGTCGAGGGTACCCAGCGTAATGGCGCCGTTCATCATGAGCTTCATGTTGGACGTGCCCGAGGCCTCTTTGCCGGCCGTGGAGATCTGCTCCGAGATCTCGGCAGCGGGGTAGATGAGCTGGGCGTTGCTCACACGGAAGTTGGGGATAAAGCAGACCTTCATGACCTCGTTGACGCGCGGGTCGTTGTTGATGACGTCGGCCACGGAGTTAATGAGGCGGATAGTCTCCTTGGCAAAGGTGTAGCTCGAGGCAGCCTTGCCGCTAAATATGAAGGTCGTCGGCGTCACGTGGAAGTTGGGATCGGCGATGCGACGGTTGTAGATGTCCATCACCTTCATGATGTTCATGAGCTGGCGCTTGTAGGCGTGGAAGCGCTTAACCTGAACATCGAAGACGGTGTTGGGGTCAATGACCAGACCGGTCTCGGCCTTAACGTAGGCGGCCAGGCGCTCCTTGTTGGCGCGCTTGGAGGCACCCACGGCCTTCAGGAACTCGGTGTCGTCCTTAAACTCCTTGAGCTTCTTTAACTCAAAGGCGTCCTTGAGCCAGCCGTCGCCAATGGCCTCGGTTACGAGCTTGGCGTAGGTGGGGTTGGCCTCGGCAAAGAAACGACGGTGCGAGATGCCGTTGGTCTTGTTGTTGAACTTCTCGGGCGTCAAGGCATAGAAGTCCTTGAGCACGATGTTCTTGATGATGTCGGAGTGGATCTTGGCCACGCCGTTGACGCTATGGCTGCAGATCACGGACAGGTTGGCCATGCGAATCTCGCCGTCCCACAGAATGGCGGTCTGGCGCAGACGCTCCTGCCAGCCCTCCTGCGTGGTGTCGAACGACTCGTGCCAACGACGGCTGATCTCGTCGATGATCTGGTACACGCGGGGCAGGAGCTTGGAGAACGTGCCGATGGGCCACTTTTCCAGGGCCTCGGGCAGGATGGTGTGGTTGGTATAGCTCACGACCTGCGTCACGATGTTCCAGGCGTCATCCCACTCGAGCTCCTTCTCGTCGATGAGGATACGCATGAGCTCGGGGCCGCACATGGCGGGGTGCGTGTCGTTGGTGTGGATGGCCACAAACTGCGGCAGCAGCTCCCAGTTCTCGCCGTGCTCCTTCTCAAAGGTGTCGAGCAGGCTGTAGATACCGGCCGAGACAAACAGGTATTCCTGCTTCAGGCGCAGCAGACGGCCGTGCTCGCCGGCATCGTTGGGGTAGAGGATGGCGCTGATGGCCTCGGCCTCGGCGCGCTCGGCATCGGCCAAGGCGTAGTCGCCGCGGTTGAAGGCCTCCAGATCGAAGTGCTCCTCGACCGGCTCGGCGGCCCAGACGCGCAGCTTGTTGACGGTCTCGCCGGCATAGCCCACAACGGGGATGTCATAAGGAACGGCCAGGATGTCCTGCGTGTCCACCGTGCGGTAGAACGTGCGGCCGTTCTCCTCAAAGCCCTCAACGTGGCCGCCAAACTTAATGGTCACGGCCTTGTCCTGACGACGGACCTCCCAGGGATAGCCGTGGGTGAGCCACTCGTCGGTGGCCTCAACCTGGCTGCCGTTGACGATCTCCTGCTTAAACAGGCCGTAACGGTAGCGCATGCCGTTGCCGTAGCCGGCAATGCCCTCGGCTGCCATGGAATCCAGGAAGCACGCGGCCAGACGACCCAGGCCACCGTTGCCCAGCGCCGGATCGGGCTCCTGGTTCTCGATGACGGACAGGTCAAAGCCCATGTCGTCGAGCGCCTCGGCGACCATGTCGCGCACGCCAAAGTTGAGCAGGTAGTTGTCGAGCAGGCGACCGATCAAAAACTCGATCGAGAAATAGTACACGCGCTTCTTGCCCTCGGCGGTCACACGGGCGTCACTCTTGGTGGCAACGGTGCGCGCCTTCTCGGCCACGAGCTTGGCCAGGGCGTTAAAGCGGTCGAGGTCGCTGGCGGCCTCGACGCTCTTGCCGCTGATGCTCATGACGGCATCGCGATAGAGCTCGGTAAACTCCTGCTTGTTGTCGAAGATCTTATTCATACGTTCCTTTCCCCCGGGGATGTTTCTCCCGGAACGGTTATGACTTGTATCCTACGCCTCGTCGGGGCGGGTAATTACAGCTGTAACGGTTTTGTTACGCATCCTTGGCAGACGGCTTAACAGAAGCAGACTTGGTCTTGGTAGCGGCCTTTTTGGCAGCCGGTTTCTTGGCTGCGGCCTTAGCAGCGGGCTTTGCGGCAGCCTTGGCCTTGGCCTTGGTCGTCGTGGCCTTCGCCTTAGCCGGAGCCTTCTTGGCAGCCGCAGGCTTAGGCTTTACCGAAGACGTGCGCTTCTTGGGCGCAGCCTTGGGAGCCTCGACCACCGGCGGCTTGTAGCTGCTGGGGCCGCGGCGCTTAAGCACCACGCCTGCCAGACCGGGCACCTTAATCTCAATGGAGTCCATCTGCCCGTTCCAGGGATAGGGCTCGCTCGAGCAGGTGTAGGGCTCCTCGCCGGCGTATCCACTGCCGCCAAACTCGGGACGGTCGGAGTCAAAGATGACCTCCCAGTCACCCTCGCGCGGCACACCCACGCGGAAGCTCTCGTAGCTCGCCGGGTCAAAGTTAATCAAGATCACCAGGTCGTCGTCGATGTCTTCGCCCTGACGCACAAAGCTCACGATGGACTGCTTGGAGTTGTCCGCGTCAATCCAGGTAAAGCCGTCGTCGGTGTAGCCGCGCTCGTACAGGGCGGGCTCGCCGGTGTACAGGTGGTTGAGCGCTTTGATAAACGCCTGATGATGACGGTGGGTCTCGTACTCCTCGGTCAGGAACCACTGGATGGACTCGTAGTAGCGCCATTCAATAAACTGGCCGATCTCGTTGCCCATAAAGTTGAGCTTGGCACCGGGGTGCGTCATCTGGTAGAAGGCCAGCGTGCGCAGGCCGGCAAACTGGCGCCACCAGTCGCCCGGCATACGGCCGATGAGCGAGCACTTGCCGTGCACGACCTCGTCGTGGCTCAGCGGGCAGATGAAGTTCTCGGTAAAGGCATACATGATGGAGAATGTGAGCAGCCCGTGGTTGCCGGGGCGCCACGGAAAATCGGTCTGCATGTAGTGCAGGGTGTCGTTCATCCAGCCCATGTCCCACTTGTAGTGGAAGCCCAGGCCGCCGTCCTGCGGCGGATAGGTCACGAGCGGCCATGCGGTGGACTCCTCGGCCATCATCATCACGTCGGGGTAGTGTGCCTCCACGGCGCAGTTGACCTGACGGATAAACGCGCTGGCGTCCAGGTCCTCCTCGGTACCGTACTTGTTGAACTTCTTTTGGCCGGGATCGTCGATGCCAAAGTTGAGGTACAGCATGCTGGACACGCCGTCCATGCGAATGCCGTCCACGTGGAAGTTCTCGAGCCAATACAGCACGTTGGAAACCAGGAAGGAGCGGACCTCGCCACGGGCGAAGTCGAACTTGTGCGTGCCCCAGTTGGGGTGAATCTCGTGCTCAAACAGCATGTGGCCGTTAAAGGTTGCAAGGCCATGGGCGTCGGCGCAAAAACCGCCGGGTACCCAGTCCATGATCACGCCAATGCCTGCCTCGTGGCACGCATCGATAAAGTGCATGAGCTGCTGCGGGTTGCCGTAGCGCGACGTGGCGGCATAGTAGCCGGTCGTCTGGTAGCCCCAGGAGCCATCGAAGGGATGCTCCATAAGCGGCATGACCTCGATATGCGTGTAGCCCATGCCGCGCACGTAGTCCACGAGCTCCACCGACAGGTCGTCGTAGGTGTAAAACTCGCCGCGCTGCGCGGGGAAGGGGTCCATGGGGCCTGGGCAGTTGCCGTACTCGTCCGGCTCGCCCTGCGGCGCGTCGCCGTGGCGCTTCCACGAGCCAATATGCACCTCGTAGATGTTGAGCGGCTGCGACATGTGGTTGTGGCCGGCGCGGCGCTTGAGCCACGCAGCGTCGTTCCACTTGTAGCCATCGAGGGTCCACAGCACGCTGGCGGTACCCGGAGGGCACTCGGCCTTAAAGGCATACGGATCGGCCTTGTAAAGCTTTTCGCCCTCGTTGGTCTCAATGAGGTACTTATAGAGCTGGCCCTGCTCGGCACCAGGAATAAAGCCTTCCCAAATAGCGCTCGTATGCACGGGCACCAGAGGGTTGGCTTCCTCATCCCAGTCGTTAAATTCGCCAATGACATGCACGCTCTTTACATCGGGCGCCCAAACGCAAAAACGCCAGCCGCGCGTACGGTTCTGCGTGTCGGGGTGCGCGCCCATCTTTTCCCAGCTGCGCTCCCACGTGCCGATGCCAAATAGATAGACATCGTCCTTGGTGAGCTCCGGTGCGTGCGGGGCGGCTTTACGGGTTGCGGGCTTTTTAGCCGTTGGCTTTAGCTTTGTATCGCTCACGTTTGATCCCATCATGACGCGGCAGCGTGTTGCCTTGGTGACTAGATGCGAAAGGTCCAAGGCTGCACGAATCGAAGGGACGGCGATAGTTCTATGATTCGTTCCACCTCGCGTGCTCGGTGGAACTTTCGGCAGAAACTACGATAACACCTGTACGTTACTTTTATGAAGGAAAGTGGTTTTAGGGCGGCGTTTAATCGGTAAGCGCCATGTTTAGACCACTGACAGAATTACCGTGGTAAAACTCTTGACAGTTTTACCAAATAGGGTTTTTAGATTGTTAGCTTGACGTTTGGTAAAACGTTTTTAGCAGGATGTTTACCATTTGACATCGAAAGGTTCGTTTATGTCCCAGACCGCCGCCCCCAACGTTGCTTTTATTTTCGATTGCGACGGCACACTGGTTAATAGCACCCCCGTTTGGGCCTATGCCCAGCCCGAGTTATTGCACCGCCACGGAGTTGACGTGACGGTCGACGATTTTGCCCAGTTTGAGCATTTGTCGCTCGAGGACGAGTGCCAGGCCTACCACGACACCTGGGGCATTGGCGCAAATGGCGAAGAGCTGTATCGCGAGCTGAGCGACATCCTCATCGATGGCTATTCCAAGGTGCCGCCGCGCGAGGGGCTCCTGGCATTTTTGGAGCAGGCGAAGGCGGCGGGCATTGCCATGTGCGTTGCTACGTCCACGCCGGCCGAGCTGGTGCAGTCCGCGCTCGCTGGTGCCGGGCTCGACGCATACATGGAGTTTGTTACCACGACGGGCGAGGCAGGGCGCTCCAAGCAGTTCCCCGATGTGTACGAGTTGGCGCTGCGCCGCCTGGAGGAGCGTCATGGGCACAGGTTTGAGCGCGCCTGGGTGTTTGAGGACGCCGTTTTTGGCCTAAAGAGCTCTGGGGTCGCTGGCTTTAAGCGCGTGGGCATCTATGACCCGCACGGCCGCATGAAGCGCGACGAAGTGCGTGGCAACTGCGATATCTTTATCGACAGCTACGAGGAGCTTGACCTTGCCCGTGTGCTTACTTTTGAGGGATAGGCGAGGGCCGTGGTTTGTAAGGTATTAGTGGTCTGCGGCTCGCCCGTGGTGGCAAGCGCGGATCTGTTGCATAGGCTAGCAGGGGAGTGCGACCACGTCATCGCTGTGGACCGCGGCCTGGATGCTCTGCTGGGTGCCGGTTTGAGCTGCGACGTATATGTGGGGGATGCCGACACGGTGAGCGACGCAGGCCGCGCGCTGGTCGATGCCGCCACCGACTTTGAAGTTGAGCGCCACGACCCGTACAAGGACTATACCGACCTGGCACTGGCGCTCGATTCCGTCCGACGCCGCTGGCCGGGTGCCGAAGTGGTTGCGACCTGCGCCACGGGCGGCCGCCCGGATATGGCCCTATCCGTGCTGGGCTTGCTTGCAGGCTATGATGACGCCCCAGTCTGGATTGCCGAGGACAAGGTGGTTTCCCGCATCCTTCGCGCAGGCGAGTCGTGGACCATCGAAGGCGCCGAGGGCAAGACGTTCTCCATCATCGCAATTGCCCCCAACACCAAGGTAAGCGAACACGGCCTAGAATGGGAGCTAGACCACAGCCCCCTGGGCCTGTTGGCCGACACGGGCATCGGCAACGTCGTCAGGTCAACAGCCACGATCCAAGTCCACACCGGCACCGCCATCGCTTTCCTATATCAATAGGCATTTAAAGTCTGACTCAAAAAAGTCCTTGCACGCCGCGTCAACTTCCCCTATAGTATCTCCTCGTCACGGGGGCGTAGCTCAGCTGGGAGAGCGCTTGACTGGCAGTCAAGAGGTCAGGGGTTCGATCCCCCTCGTCTCCACCATCGTGAATGTAAAGGCCTTCGGAGTTCCGAAGGCCTTTTTTCATGCAAAACACCACGCACCACATACCCCACTCACACAAAAAAAGTTGCACAATTTATTTCCCATGTCTGTACATAGTTTGTTATCCAAACGCAATTACCAGTGCAGCTCGCTGCTTCAGTTGGGCTTCAGGAATGCTCCCAATTATTGCCAGCACCACAATAACCTGCGCCAACGTGAACAACATCCCAAAACAACCCCCTTAAGCACGTCAAATGAACGAAATGTTGTCCAACGCAGCCCAAATCAGTTTCGCTACCAGCTTGTGCTAGGATAACTAACGTTACATGAGTTCAACTGTGTTCACGGCTCCAGCAAGTCACAAAGCGCAGGGTCGATCAGCATCCGGCCGTAACGGCGGTGTTAGAAAAACCACGAGCTCCAATATCGATTGCCATGCACGTTTTGCACTTGCTTTTGCGGCTATTTATAAGTTCGCATTAGAAGGTGTAATAAGTTGTTATGGCAAACCACAGCAGTCCTACAGCTGTCTGCATGCGGTCCAGTTTTGTACCCGCTTGACTGGGCCGCACGCAGCCAGCTGGGGACGCGGTCTTTTTGCGATACACGTCCGCGTCTCTAGCAACTGCACTTATACATACCGTTCACGGTGGGGCAGAGCCACGTGCTTGTCTAACTGGGCTCAGGGTTTGAATATGGAGCGCCTTCGCGCACAAGCGCCCTGGCGAAGCCATACCCAAACCCCGTGAGCCACACGTAAGACAGCAAGGGGGTGGTGCTCGTGTGGTATGTGATCCAGGTTATTAACGGTCGCGAAGACGTAATGCGCGAGCGCATCGAGCGTGTGGTGCCGGCTGGCACCATGATGGAGCTCTTTTATCCCCAATATCAAACCGAGATCAAGGTACACGGCGAATGGGTCAACACGACCAAGCCGCTCTTTCCCGGCTATCTCATCTGCGATACGGCAGATCCCCGTACCGTGCAACAGTATCTGCTGCGCATGGACGACTTTGCCCGGGTGCTATCCCAGGACGGTCAGTTTGTGCCGCTGGCAAAAGAAGAGGTCCAGCTTATTGGCGGCTTTACACATGTGGGAGACCGCGTAGTGCCTATGAGCGAGGCCTTAAAAGACGGCGACCGGGTCGTGGTGACGGCAGGTCCGCTGCTGGGCCACGAAGGCCTTATCAAAACCATTAACAGACGCAAGAGCACTGCTTATCTGGAGCTCGACCTGTGCGGCCGACGCGTAACTACGCGCGTTGGCCTCGCTGTGCTTTCAGCCGAGCAGCGCGTCATGCGAAACCTTAATAAGGCGATCGCCTAGCTGCAGGCGACTGCTTAACGGGACAGGGAGGATCCCCGGGGGCGGGGACGTAGGTTTGAAGGAAATTGTGATAGATAAAACGGAATATAGCGGTGCCGCAGCTGTTGGAGCTAAGCCAGCTGCTTTAGTAATTAAGCCGAGCGGTACATTGGCTTATCGATTTGTTAAGCGACTTTTCGATTTTGTATTTAGCCTTTGCGTGAGTGTTGTGCTCTTCATTCCCATTGTGGTCGTGTGTGCGTTCATCTGTCTTGAGTCCTCTGGCAGCCCTGTTTACTCGCAGGAGCGTGTTGGCAAGGGCGGTAAGACCATCAAGATCCTTAAGCTTCGCAGCATGGTTGCGGATGCCGGCAACGTCCAGAAGTATCTGAGTCCTGAGCAGCTGCATCAGTGGGAAGTCGAGCGCAAGGTCGACGATGATCCCCGTATTACCAAAGTCGGGCAGTTCATCCGCAAGTGCTCCATTGATGAGATGCCGCAGTTCCTGAACGTGCTGAACGGCGACCTTTCCGTCATCGGTCCGCGTCCCATAACAAGAGACGAACTTGAACAGCACTTTTCCGATGAGGAAAAGGCTGAGCTGCTCTCTGTCCAACCCGGTATTACGGGCCTGTGGCAGGCGACTGACCGCAATGCCGCGACGTTCGAGAGCGGTTTGCGACAGAAGATTGAACTCCGCTACGTGCGCAATCGCTGTTTCCGCATGGACTGGAAATGCTTTACCGGCACCTTTGGTGCCATGTTCGGTAAAAATAAAACGGGGAAGTAAATGAATATTTTATATATCACCATGGATGGCTTCGACACCGCGAGTCCCAATAACCAGATGGCAGAGCAGCTCATTGACGGTTTTTTAAAATTGGGTAACCGCGTTCACCTTATTCAGAGCGAACGGAAGCACACCTATGATGTGCTTCCGGGGACGCTCGTAGGACGCGATGGGCTGACCGTGGACACGCTGTCACGCAAAGTCATTGACAAGAGCAACTTCGTTGTGCGTTATCTGGATGAAGCGAAGTACGCCTTCCAAATGATTTCTTATGCGATTAAACGCCGCGATTTTGATGTGGTGTTTCTCCAGTCTTGTCCCACGGTGTTTTTCCAAGAGGTGCTTCTCAAACTGTTTGTGCGCAAGCCTGTGCTCTACAACGTCTACGACGTGTGGCCGGGTCAGACAAAGAGCCTGAACATTAATAAAATGGTTTACGCTGGTATGGACCTGCTCTCTCGGGCTGTATACCGTATGTCGTCGGCGGTTGTGGTGCTCTCCGAGGACATGGTGGAGGCATGCGCCGATGCGGGCTGTCCTCGCCCCAGGCTGCATATCGTTCCACCCTGGTTTGATGACCGTAGAAACTACGACATACCCTGGGAGAAGAATCGCTTCGTCAAGAAATTCGATATCTCCCACGACAAGTTCTACGTTCAGTTTGCTGGCAGCGTTGGACTGCAGTTCAATTGGAAGACAATGTTCGAGGTGGCTAAGCTTTTGCGTGACGAGCCCGACATCGTGGTGCAAATCATCGGTGACGGCTGCGTGAAGAAGGATTTCATGGACGCTGTGGACGCCGAGGGCCTTACTAACGTTGCGTTCTACCCACTGCAACCCGTCGATATGGTGCCTGATGTGTACTCCACTGGCGATGTGTGCTTAATTCCCCTGCGTCGTGAGGTCATCTACACGGGTACTCCATCCAAGATGACCATCCTTCTCGCTTGCGGCAAGGCAATCGTGAGCTCTGTAGAAAAAGACTCGCTCTACGCTGCCATGGTAGAGCGCGAGGATTTGGGCGTTTGCGTTGAGATTGATAACGCCGAGGAGTTGGCCACGGCCATACGAACGCTCCATGGTGACCCTGAGCGCCTGACGCGCCTATGCGAGCACGGAAGAGCGTACGCACGTGAAAACCTTTCGCGCACTGTGTGTGTGAAGAGAATGGAACAGGTGCTCGAGGGTATCCGCAGGGGCGGTGAAGCCTAATGAAGGTACTCTTACTTGGTTTTGTTCGTATAGCCCATATGCCCTATATGTACGACTACGTTCGTCTACTCGGCGGCTCGAATGAGCTTCATTTGGTTAGTTGGAACCGCAACGGGCGCCCCGATGCGCCCGTACCGAAAGGTATTTCCAAGTCTTTTGTGTTCGGCGATCACGTGGAGGATGCCGACCCTATTCAGAAGAAGCTTCCGCACTTCGCGCGATTTCGAAAGTTCGCCTTGGGCGTCATTGACTCCGAGGGCTATGACCGGATTGTGGTACTGCATTCGACGCCAGGTATTACGATTCTCGATCGCTTGAAGGGGGACTTTCGCGGCAGGTATATCCTCGACTACCGCGATGTTAGCCATGAGAGTTTAGGATTTTATCGGAAGCTCATTCTTCTATTGTCACGGAATGCTGGCCTTGTGCTGGCGAGCTCTCCGGCATTCTTCAGGTATCTCGACAACGCTTCCGGCGTGATGCTTAAGCACAACCTGCTGGCCTCCGAGTGCCCTCCGAGGACGAAAGAGTTCTCGGAGGGCACGCCCATCCGCGTACGGTACTGGGGCATGATTCGTCATGAGCGAGCCAATATTGCCATGATTGATGCCTTGGGTGGCGACGAGCGCTTCGAACTGCACTACAACGGCCGAGAGGAAGAGGTCGCCGAGCGCCTTAAGGCTCATGTTGCGGAGCACGGTTTCCACAACGTTTACTTCCATGGTGCCTATTATGCTGAGGAGCGCGCTTACTTCGCTGCCGAGACGGACATCGTGCACAACGTCTATGAGAATGACTCCGTGATGGTTGGGGCCATGAGCAACAAGTATTATGACGCCGTTCAGTACGGCATCCCGCAGGTGTGTACTCAGGGGTCCATTATGGGCGATGAGGTGAAAACCAAAGGCCTTGGTTTGGCGGTTGACTACGAAGCAAAAGGCCTTGCGGACGCAATTTACGAATACTATTGCGGACTGGACCGCGCCGTACTTGACAAGGCCTGTGCTGACGAGCTTGCCTCCGTGCGCGCCGATAACAACGCGGCCGATGCTGCTATCCGAGCTTTCTTCGGGATGGAGTAGTAGATGGTCGGAATCAACTCAGTTGCCTGTTCGCGGATAAAGGCTCCAGTCGCGATAACGACAGCCTCGTTCGCAAACAAGTGTTTCAGCGTACTAGTTATTCTTTTGCCCTTTTTACAACAGTATATCGGCGTGGGCAACGTGGTTTCGCTCGGTGAAATTTTAGTTGCCCCCTTCATCCTTGGTTTTCTTATTGCTGACGGGAAAATTATTGGCACTTTGGTTGATCGTTCCCTATTTTTCTTCTACCTAGTCTCGATTGGGTTAAGTGTCATCGGCGGTTTCACTTTCGATTACTTTTCTTTCGGCGAGTTTTGGACACTCGTTGCGAGGCTAGTTTTTTACGCAGGTTTAATATTGGTTGCGCGGAGACATTTCTCCTGGGACGCCGTTCGAGACCTTTATCTGCTACTCGTCACTGTTGCCGCGCTATACCTGGTTATCCAGTATGTTTACCATCTTGCGAGCGGCGGCTATCTCCCCATTGTCATATCTGACAGCCTAGTCTTCTCACCTGAGAAGACCTTTGACACTTGGACCGACAAGTACCAATGGTATTTCAGGCCGTCCTCGCTCTTCCTCGAACCCAGCTATTATTCACTTTTCACCTTGCCGGCTTTGGTTATATTTGCCATAGGGGAGAAGGATAAATCACTTCCTAGATTTGTTTTGCTGGTGGTCACTTATGCTCTCAGCTCAGCAAACTCAGGTTTGCTTGCCTCAATCGTGGTATTGATCTTTTTCCTTGTTTTTAAGAAGAAGACACAACTTGACTTTCTTGTTGCATCGTTAATGCTTCTCGTTGCTGTTCTGTACCTTCCGTTTCATAATGTCGACTGGATAACCGCGGCGGGCGAGAGGCTTGCTGCCGGAGGCTCGTTGGATAATAGAGTTATCCGCGGATTCATATGCTTTGGATTTCTCGACTCCTTTCATCAGGTTGTTGGAGTTGGTCTTAACAACCTTGGTTCTTATATGAGCTACAACGCGCTGTCCACCGGGTTTGACAGCGACGGCCTAAATTACTGTGCGACATGGATTCAGACGCTCAATTATTCTGGAATTATTGGATTCTGCGCCCTTGTTTTTTATGTTGGATCCTTGTTTAAGGAATGTAATGGACGTATGTCCCGAGCCCTGTGCATAGTCTTGATCGTTGTTATGGCATATGAATCAATTCTCTTTTCCTACAGATTTGCTTTCATGGTCATCCTCCTCGAGGGATTCATTCGCAGCGAAAAAGCTGCCGCTGAATGCGAAGCCGAGGTGCAGCAATGAAAATTGTCATCGCTGCACTTCAGCGGTTGAGCGCCAACGGGATATGTGCACAGGCCGTTGTCTCGGAGCTAGTGCGACGCGGGCACGAGGTCGTTTGGGTTTGTAACCATGAGTTTGAATCACACGACCGACAGGATGGGGTAGAGTTTCGCGAGATCGATCCCCGCTGGGTCGACGTAGCACTTGCGAGACATCCCGGTCGTTCGGCTGCCCATACTGCTATCGTCGCGGCCAACCGTTTCGGAATGCTGCGCTCTTTGGGCACGTGGCCCCTTGTGTCAAAAGGCTATTCTCGACGCGTTACCAGGGCAGTTTGCGAGGCTTGCGTCGGCGCCGACATCGTGGTGGGGGCATACACTCAAATCGACGCTCTCATCGCTGCGCATGAGGCCAAATCCCGGAACCCACGGCTTCACTACATTGCTTGGTTCCTGGACAGCTTTGTGGGCGGTTATGGCCCGCGCTTTTTATCTGCAAAACAACTTGAGGAGCGAGGCAAACGTTGGGATCGCGAGTTGCTCGACAATGCCGATGTTGTCGTGTCTATGGAGTCAGCCCGCTGTTTCCATATGGATCGATGTGTTAACGAACCATGGTTCGAAAAAATGCGCTTCTTAGATCTCCCCTTGCTCGACCTTCATAGGATGGTCGATTGTTCCGACGATCCTGGTACTCCCAAAGGAGTAAAGACTATCGTCTATGCGGGTTCTCTTCCCAAGGGGATTCGCTCACCTCGCTTCTTCCTGAACGTGCTTTCCTGCATGCCGGAGGAACCGCTGCGAGTTGTGTTCGTCGGTGATGCAGCCAATGACGATCTCAATGCGGCAGCTTCGAGTGACCGACGCATTGAGATTCGGGGGCGTCTTTCGCACGGCGATGCCGTGGCGCTTTTGCGTTCGGCAGATTTCGTACTCACCCTCGGAAATCGCCTAGACAACATGACACCCTCGAAAGTGTTCGAGCTCATGGCCTTGCGCAAACCCATATTGGCTACTTATCCCATAGATGACGAGCCAAGCATGCCGTACTTGAAGCGTTACGGCGACGTGCTGCTATTGGATGAAAGGAGTGATGCCTCTGAGGCGGCGACAAAGCTTCGCGACTTCCTCCGTATGTCTCATGAACCGCCTACGGTGGAAGAGCTTGAGAAAAACTTCTGGAACAACACGCCGTCGGCGTTTTGTGACCTTATCGAGTTATTAGGAGATAAATAATGAAATCAAGCACTGCATTTAAAGACAAGACCCTCATGATCACGGGTGGCACCGGCTCGTTCGGCAACACCGTGCTCAAGCACTTCATGAACACCGACCTGGCCGAGATCCGCATCTTCTCCCGCGACGAGAAGAAGCAGGACGACATGCGCCACCGCCTGCAGGAGAGGTCGCCCGAGCTCGCCTCCAAGGTGCGCTTCTTCATCGGCGACGTCCGCAACGCCCAGAGCGTGCGCGACGCCATGCACGGCGTGGACTACATCTTCCACGCCGCCGCCCTCAAGCAGGTGCCCTCCTGCGAGTTCTTCCCCATGGAGGCCGTCCGCACCAACGTCATCGGCACGGACAACGTGCTGCACGCAGCGATTGAGGAGGGCGTCGACCGCGTCGTGTGCCTGTCCACCGACAAGGCCGCATACCCCATCAACGCCATGGGCAAGTCCAAGGCCATGATGGAGTCCATAATCTACGCCAACGCCCGCAACGGCGCCGGCCGCACCACCATCTGCTGCACCCGCTACGGCAACGTCATGTGCTCGCGCGGCAGCGTCATCCCGCTGTTCATCGACCGCATCCGCAAGGGCGAGCCGCTGACGGTCACCGACCCCAACATGACCCGCTTCCTCATGAACCTGGACGAGGCGGTGGACCTGGTGCAGTTCGCCTTCGAGCACGCCAACCCCGGCGACCTGTTCATCCAGAAGGCGCCGGCGTCCACCATCGGCGACCTCGCCGAGGCCGTCCAGGAGGTCTTCGGCCGCGTGGGCACCCAGGTGATCGGCACCCGCCACGGCGAGAAGCTCTTCGAGACCCTCATGACCCGCGAGGAGCGACTGAGGTCCGAGGACATGGGCGGCTACTACCGCGTGGCCTGCGACTCGCGCGACCTGAACTACGACAAGTTCGTCGTGGACGGCGAGGTGGAGACCCAGGCCGACGAGTCCTACACCTCCCATAACACCGAGAGACTCGACGTGGAGGGCACCATCGCCAAGATCAAGACGGCCGAGTACGTGCAGCTGGCACTCGAGGGCCGCGAGCACGAGGCGGTGCAGTAGACAGTGGCTAAAATTGGAATCTTAACTTCAACTCCGTCGTTTAATGACAATTATGGAGCTATTTTGCAGGCATATGCCCTGCAGCGCTGGTTAATTCTTGAGGGACATGAACCCAGCGATATTCTTTATCATGGGGATAATGAACCTATGTTAAATAAAAAGATGAGTCCGGTCGTTCGTTTTAAGGGTATTTTCTTTTCAGGGAACACCTTCCGACAGGCGCTCGGAACTGTTTTAACAAAAAAGGTTCGTCAAGCCCGTAGTAGGT
Source organism: uncultured Collinsella sp. (assembly GCA_905208535.1). Lineage (GTDB taxonomy): Bacteria > Actinomycetota > Coriobacteriia > Coriobacteriales > Coriobacteriaceae > Collinsella. Next base: position 40,239 of record CAJLPI010000013.1, read on the forward strand.
ATTTTCAGAAGTTTCAGAATGCTCACCTCGTAATATCAAACGAAACTTATGATTTTGCAGCATTAAAAAAATCTGTCGATGATTTTGATTGTTATATTTGTGGAAGCGACCAGGTATGGAACCCAAGAGTCCATGGAGGAGTCAATGACCCTGGTTATTTCTTGCAATTTGCTGTTGGCGAGCGTCTCACGATAGCATATGCTCCAAGCTTTGGCGTTTCCGTTCTTCCCGATGCGTGCTACGACAATCTTGCAGAGTTTGTTGCCGGGATTGATTATGTTTCCGTACGCGAGGATTCCGGCGCTAAGCTACTTGCCGATGCTGGAGTTAAAGCTCCGGTAGTCGTTGATCCGACTATGCTTCTTACCGATAAAGACTACGATAAGATTGCAATTCGACCTGACTGGCTTCCGGAACGTTACATAGCGGTATACAAATTTGGAGAGCGTAACGAATTCGATTCAAAAATCAAGGATACTGCCAATAAGCTTGGTCTTCCTATTATTAATATACCTGCATCCGTTGACTCCTCTTTCAAAACGCGTTGGGATATTGGCCCGTCAGAATTTATTGCAATTATTCGCGATGCTGATTTAGTCTGTACCGATTCCTTCCATGCCACGGTATTTTCGACGTTATACAAAACGCCATGTATTGTTTTTCCACGAGATGCTATCGGCTCCAAAAAATCGATGAATTCAAGAATGGAAGGCTTGCTTGATCGTCTTGGAATGAGCTGCAGGTACGTAGCTTCATCTTCAGAATGGGATCGGGCCCTTGCAATGAAAATTGATTATTCAGAAGCTCATAATAGGCTTGCCGCATGGCGTTCCGATAGCGAAAAATATTTGATTTCAGCTCTTTCAGGAATCGGCGAATAGATGGCAGGTAATGAGTCAGTGACCATCGAGGACATCGATGGGATTTCCTCCTTATGCACAGGATGTGGAGCATGTGCCGCTGCGTGTCCGACGGGTTCAATTTGTATGACAACCGATAGGGAAGGCTTTTCTTACCCCCGCGTAGATAATAATCAGTGCATTGCCTGTCACAAGTGTCTCAATGTCTGTCAGGCGTCTCGGGATAGTGCCAAACATAACCCGATTGAAATCGAAGCGCTATATGCCTCCCGAAAAGACGAAAGAGCCGCTGGATCATCTGGCGGAATCATGGGTCTACTAGCCAAGCGAGTTTTAGAGTCAAATGGTGTAGTGTTCGGAGCGGTTTTTGATGCGGAGGGCCATAGGGTTATACATGCATCTACGGAAACGCATTCCTTGGAGAAAATCCTACGTTCTAAGTATGTCCAAAGTGAGGCGTGGCCAACTTATGCTCGTGTAAAACAGCATCTATGTTCTGGTGAACAGGTCCTGTTTTGCGGCACGCCTTGTCAAGTTATCGGACTAAACCGGTATCTTGGAAAACAGTACTCCAATTTACTGACAGTTGATTTCTTCTGTCACGGTGTTCCTTCGCCCGGTTTTTTTGCTGATTACGCTCGTCTAGTCGAAAGTCAAAAGGGGAGCCGTTTGACTGATGTGACCTTTCGCGAGAAAAGTCACGGTTGGAGAGAGCAGCACATGCGTTGGTACTTTTCAGATGGATCGAATATAGAAGAACCTTCCCTCGATAATTGCCATTACTTCTTCTTCTTGGGCAATTATTCCTTAAGAAAATCATGTTATACGTGTGAGCTGTATAAACGTCATGAAGCAGATATAACACTGGCAGATTATTGGCTAATTGACCCCGCGTTTGATGACGATCTTGGCACCTCTCTTGTTCTTGCAAATACGGAAAATGGATTAACCTTTCTGAAGGATATCAAGAAAGACACTATTGAGGTCCCTGTTGACAATTTCGACTTCGAAATTTATCGACATAGCTACTGCCCTAATAAACGTGCTAACTTTTTTGATTGTTACGTAAATGAAGGTATTGAAGCAACATGCGGTTCTTATTTCGATAATGAGCATCGCGTATGGTGTATTAGAAACAGATGCGGCGCAATTAAAAACGCTTTTGTGTCAAAAATCAAAAACTGCATAGGGGCATTTACAAGATAATGGGCAGTAAAAAAAGCTTTATTAAGAACTCATTGCTGTTTATGCTTGGTTCTGGATTATCAAAAGCACTCGGCATCATTATGTTGCCGTTATACACTTCTCAAATTCCAACAGAAGATTACGGTGCTTACGATATTTCGCTTACTCTTATCACAATTGTAAGTTCGATTGCATACTTCGAACTTTGGTCTGCCGTCTTACGTTTTATGTATGATCGCTCAGACAGAAATAGTAAGGCAACAGTTGTTCGATCTGGTCTATATCTGTTACTATGCGCGACGGTAGAATTTGTAATACTTGGAGTGGTATTGTGCTCATCCCTTTCTCTGGGTCATCCGGTATGGTTGATGAGTTATGGAGTTGCAATATCTACGTCAACGTTTTTTTGTTTTGTAGCAAGGGGCTATGGAAAGAACGCTGAGTTTACGTTATCTGGTATTTTGAGCAGTGTTGTAATTGCAGTTACAAATATTGGTCTGATTCTTTTACTCCATTTTGACTATTCCGCTCTGTATATCAGTTATGTAATAGGCTCAATAGTTCAGTGTGTTTATCTTGGCTGGACTATTGGTATTGGCGAGATAGTCAAGTCGTCAGAAAAGGATAACGAACTAACAAAAAGCCTATTGCGTTTTGCTGCGCCCTTATGCTTGAACACGGCTTCTTATTGGCTATTATCAAGCGCTTCTCGACTTGTTTTCAACTATATGAGCGGAAATGCTGCAAGCGGCGTGTTCTCTGTTGGAAATAAATTTGGCCAGGTCATAGTTCTTGCAACAACGTGTTTTACATATGCATGGCAAGACCTTTCATTCTCAGAAAGCTCTAAAGGGGCAGACTCTCTTTTTTATACACGTGCATGCCGTACGTATCTGACTTTCTTATCGGCCGCCTTTGCTCTTCTGCTCCCCATGCTCAGGTGTGCCTTTCCACTTTTCGTCAGGGGTTCCTATGGCGATGCAATCGATATAGTCCCGCTTGCCCTTGTCGTTGCTTTAATTAGTGGATACTCTGGCTTTGTTGGCAACGTTTTTTATGCTATCAAAAAAACAAAGACAATTACCGTTTCAACGGTAATTGCAGGTTTAGTCGCTGTAGGCTTTTCGCCTTTATTTATCAATATTTTAGGCGCAAATGGAGTAAATGTTGCCGTTCTTCTCGGGTTTATTGTAAATCTTGCAGTTAGAGCGTTCGTACTAAACCGAGAAATCGGCTTTAAGCTCTGTTATAAAATCGTGATACCGTGCTCGTTGTGGATAGCGCTTTCTTGTGTTGCGTTTTGGTATGGACTGCTGTGGTCAACAATTTCTTTGATATGCAGTATTTTCATTGCCTGTTACCTATTTAAAGACGAAGTATCGTCATTATTTCATCTACAAAATAAGTGACCAATTTGCCTAGATTTTTGGAATGGAATTAATCTTGAAAGTACTAATCACTGGATCGAAGGGGTTCGTGGGTAGGAACCTCTGCTGTGCGCTGAAGAACATAAGGGACGGCAAGGACCGTCGCGAGAAGTATGCGAGCCTGCTGCCCCTCGAGGTCATGGAGTACGACGTCGACTCGACGCCCGCTGAGCTGGAGGACTACTGTTCCCGCGCCGACTTCGTCTTCAACCTGGCCGGCGTCAACCGCCCCAAGGACCAGGCGGAGTTCATGGAGGGCAACTTCGGGTTCGCCTCCACGCTGCTGGACACCTTGGAGCGCCACGGGAATAAATGCCCCGTTATGCTCTCCAGCTCCGCGCAGGCGAGCCTGTCGGGCCGCTTCGAGGGCTCGGTCTACGGCGAGTCCAAGCTCGCGGGGGAGGGCCTGTTCCGCGAGTATTCCGAGCGCACGGGCGCCCCGGTACTCATCTACCGCTTCCCCAACCTCTACGGCAAGTGGTGCCGCCCGCGCTACAACTCCGCCGTGGCGACCTTCTGCGACGCCATCGCCAACGGCCGCCCCTACACCGTGAACGACCCCTCGGTGGAGCTCGAGCTCCTCTACATCGACGACCTGGTCGACGAGATGCTGGGCGCCCTGCTGGGGCGTGAGCACCGCTGCGGATACGAGGGGCTCGAGCGCATCGAGGGAGATCAGTTCTGCTACGTCCCAGAAACCGACGTGAAGACGCTGGGCGAGATCGTCTACCTGCTGGACAGTTTCCGAGACAGCCGCGAGACGCTCTCGGTGCCCGACCTGACCGAGGGCTCCTTCTCCAAGAAGCTCTGGAGCACGTTCCTGTCCTACTACGAGCCGGGGCACTTCGCCTACGGACTCAAGCCTAACGTGGACGTGCGCGGCTCGTTCACCGAGTTCCTGCGCACGCCGGAGCGCGGCCAGGTCTCCATCAACGTCTCGAGGCCCGGTATCACCAAGGGCAACCACTGGCACATGAGCAAGTGGGAGAGGTTCCTGGTGGTCTCCGGCACCGCCTCCATCAAGCTCAGGAAGGTGGGGGAGGACTCCGATGGAAACCCGTTCCCCGTCGACGAGTACACCGTCTCGGGTTCGGACATGCGCGCCGTGGAGATGGTCCCCGGCTACACGCACTCCATCACCAACCTGTCCGACACCGAGGACCTCGTGACGGTCATGTGGGCCAACGAGCCCTTCGACCCCGAGAATCCCGACACCTACTACGAGGAGGTCTAGCCGCATGGGCAAGGACTATTCCGATATCGCATTCGAGGACGACGGCCGCCTGAAGCTGCTCATTATCGTGGGCACCCGCCCCGAGGTCATCCGCCTGTCCGAGGTCATCAAGAAGTGCCGCCGCCACTTCGACTGCCTGCTGGCGCACACCGGTCAGAACTACGACTACACGCTCAACGGCATCTTCTTCCGCGACCTGGAGCTCGCCGACCCCGACGTCTACCTGGACGCCGTGGGCGCCGACCTCGGCGAGACCGTGGGCAACATCATCGCCGCGAGCTACAGGCTCATGGTCCAGGTCCAGCCCGACGCCCTTCTGATCCTGGGCGACACTAACAGCTGCCTGTCCGCCATCGCGGCCAAGCGCCTGCACATCCCCATCTTCCACATGGAGGCGGGCAACCGCTGCAAGGACGAGTGCCTGCCCGAGGAGACCAACCGCCGCATCGTCGACGTGATCTCCGACGTCAACCTGGCCTACTCCGAGCACGCCCGCCGCTACCTGAGGAACCCGGCTGCGCCCCCGAGCGCACCTACGTCACCGGGTCGCCCATGGCAGAGGTCCTGCGCGCCAACCTGGAGAAGATCGAGGCGTCGGACGTCCTGACCGAGCTCGGGCTGGAGCCGAAGAAGTACATGCTGCTGTCCGCCCACCGCGAGGAGAACATCGACACCGAGGTCAACTTCACGAGCCTGTTCACCGCCATTAACGCGCTGGCCGAGAGGTACGACATGCCGATCCTGTACTCCTGTCACCCGCGCTCCCGCAAGCGCCTGGAGGCCACCGGCTTTCAGCTCGACCCCCGCGTCCGCATGCACGAGCCCATGGGCTTCCACGACTACAACTGCCTGCAGATGAACGCCTTCGCCGTGGTGTCTGACTCCGGTACCCTGCCCGAGGAGTCCAGCTTCTTCGCGAGCGTCGGGCATCCGTTCCCGGCGGTGTGCATCCGCACCTCCACCGAGCGCCCCGAGGCCCTGGACAAGGCGTGCTTCACGCTGGCCGGCATCAGCGAGCGCGGCCTGCTCCAGGCCGTCCGCACCGCCGTCGAGCTCGATGCGGAGGGGTCGCTGCCCGAGGCTCCCGTCCCCGACTACGCCAACGAGACCGTGTCCACCAAGGTGGTCAAGATCATCCAGAGCTACACCGGCGTCGTGGACAAGATGGTGTGGAGGAAGAGCCTCTAGCCTCATTACTAATGGATAGCCATTTTAAATATTGCCAATTATCGGCTAAACATCTTGCAGATGTTGCTGACAAATTCTATACGAAAGATTTGTATTGAGGAATTAGTACAATGGGCGGCCCTTTGCTTTCTGCAAAGGGCCGCCCACCCCTTATAGCCCTCATTGCTAATAAAGCTTCGATTCTTTCACACAGCGAATTATAGAGCACTCGCTTTATGTGAGCCGCGCATACCTCGGACCATTCGCTGTTTGTATTTATTGCTGGCATATTACGTCCTATGTAAGGAGGAAAGGAATGTTTGGAAAAGTCAGGAAAACGAGAAGCGACTGTACGGTTGGTACCTACGAGAAGAAGCATGACCTTCCTGCAGGAACACTTAGGAACTCTGATGGTCGTAAGGCCAGAAAGGATAAAACTCTGAAATCCCTTCGAAAAGAAACCGGAAGCGACTATCGATAACTTCTGAAACTATAAGATTGGGGTACTGCAATGGGAACTGATGTCTTTGTTCTTGGCGACGATCAGAGCTATGCAGCAAGCATGGCCAATGACTACACCTTGAAGCCGTCGTCTGAGATGAGCGGTCGTTCAAGTTCGCGAGCGCATATTCAAGAAGTTGCTGCCGAAGTGCTTTCGAAGGAAAACGGGACTGGCAAGGTCTTTTCGATCTACGGGACCGGCGGGCTTGGGAAGACGTTCCTCATGGAAGAGTTGTATTCCGACTTTACACATAGGTTTACCCACAATACCGTTGTTACCAGGCATAGCTTTGAAGGAGAAGAGATAACCTCTGAAGAGAAGATTCTAAAAGAGCTCTCGGATCTTCTTGCATGCAACGGAGTGCCAAGTCCAACCTTTAGGATGAATTACTACGCATGGAGAGCAAAAGCATCGAATTTTGCATTGGCTAAAGCCGAGTTCTGCGCTGATTTTGAGCAAGCAAAAAATAAGGGAGTCGAGATTTCGACGATGTTGTCGGGTCTTGCTGCTCCCTTTATTGATCAATTTACCCAAGGCCTTGGTGGCTCTATTCTTAATGCTGCCATTGAGATTGGGGTTTATGCAGCCGATTCTATTAAAAGTGCCAAAGCGTGTAATGAATGGAAGAGCCTAACGGAAGAGAAAACCTCCAGTGATTTGAAAAGGTCATTGGCGGCTAGTCTTAAGTCTGATATCGAAGCGTGGACTGGTCGCAATGAACGGAAGCTTATCTTCTTTTTGGATACATTTGAGAAGCTGGGTTGGGTTGCTGGTGAATGGCGAATAGGTCGATACGATTGGGCAAAGACCATCTCGGAGGCAAAGGGGTCTCTCTGGATTGTCGCTGGGCGCTGCAGACTTGCATGGAAAAATGTGGTTCGTTTTCCTGTTCAGCTTGAGCCCATGAGCTCATCTGAAGCAGACGACCTGTTGGTGAAATGCGGAGTCAGTGATTCCGAGCTGCGTAGCTTGGCTGTGGAGAAAGCCAGAGGAATACCCGTATACTTAATAATGCTTGCTGACATGATTAATAGATCGTCAGTCGCGGAGGCAAGGCGCGACCTTCTTTGCATTGTTGATTATGATAATCTCGTCGAAGTGTATTTACGGGGCCTCGATGCCTCCCTTAAGCCTGCCATCTATACCGCTGCTTTTATTGAGTACTGGGACTACGAATTTATGATGGCAGCGGGGGAATCCTTCATTGATCCTAATGCTATTGCTCAACTTGAAAATCTTTCCTTTGTATGGAAGCGGCAAGATAGCTTTGAAATGCATGAGGTTGTCGCCGATCTCATTCGTAGATCTGCTAAGGGCCCTGTCGTATTGAAGCTTTTCAAGGCGTGCGGAGATTTGCTCGGGCAGTTGGGCTCAGACGATAAAAGGACTGCCTATGCAAAGGATACTTATAGACTTCATGTGCTCAAGGCAAGGCAACTTCTTGCTGTAGAAGGTGTGGACGTTCTTGGATCCGAGGCAGCTTTTAATGCTCGCATGCAATATGCCGAGGCGGCATGGCACAACGGTCAAGTTGAGCAGGCATATGACCTTTATAAAGAAATTCAATGTTCTTACGCTCCTACAAGCTCTGCAGATGAACCTAGCATTTATTTCTTGAGAGCAAAACTCAAGACTGCGGCTCTTAAAACTCAACTTTGGTTAACCAGAGGCGAAAGAACATGGCATGAACAAGCCATCGCAGATACCGTTGAAGTTTTAAATGACGTAAGGGAGCATTATCCGAATGAACGGCTCATTTATCTTTCGGCGCTTAATGATCTTGGTATTTCCTGGAAACGATTCAAAGACTTCGACAAGGCTTTCTACTATCAGAATCAAGTTGTGAGAGCGCTTAAGGATAAAAAAGCCAAGGAACTAGATGCCGATGAGGCTCGCTTTATTAACAACTACGGAGCAACATGCCAACAATACGGTGCCAAGCTTAAACAAGAGGGCAACGCTTCCGAAGGGCAAGAGTACCTTAAAAGGGCTTTGAAGTATTACGACAAGGCCTACAAAGCGCGTAAGACTCTGTTTGGCACAAACAGCCTTCAGGCTTTAATCGTGCTTACCAACAAGGGCGTTGCCAACATGTTGATGGGCAAGTATCCTGAAGCTGAAAACATGCTTGAAAAAGCCTATAGAGGCTTTAAAAGCGGTGGTTTCCCCACGGGAGATTCCTCTTATTTGAGAGCTAGATTTCAGCTGGCCAATGTTAGCTCTAACAAAGCAAGAGAGCTCAAGGATGCTGGCTTGATCGATGAGGCGCGCATCGAGGGGCGTAAAGCGCTTGAGTTGCACAAGAAGGTTTATAACGATAAGAAAGAATGCCTAACTGAATGGGCTGTTGATACGGGAAAATCGAGAGATGCGGTAAAGGCCGCTGAAAAGTTTTTGGCAGAGCTTTAGTGGGCGATTGTTGGCTGTTTGTTTGTATTGATTCGTGTTGGATCGTCTAACTGTAAAAGTCTTTAAAGGCCACTATTTACCGTTTATCGAGAAGAAGTTTATTGCTACGACACGAGTGCTAAAATCAGCTCATCAATCTCTATATTAGGGGTGTAGCAATGTTTGATACCAAAATCGCTCTTGAGCAATTTAATGCGCTTTCTGATGTTGCAAGAAAGCGATTGAGTAGCGCCCTTGATTCAATAGAGCATGGTATTTCACCTAATACAGATGCCATTCATGATCTGAGCCTTTCTCTTTCAGATTTAAGATCAGCATATGAGAAAGCAAAAGGTGCTGCCATTCATTGCGCTAACGCCGACGGTGTGAATGATGCTGATGCAGCTTTTTGCTCATATATTGAAACAATTGACGAAAATGAACGCCGACAATTAATTGCTGCATTACAACCAATTATTTCTTTACTTGAGAGGTTTGTTAGAGTTAAGTCTGACAAGGATGCCTTTATGGGAGACCTTATTCCCATTCAAAGCGAGGCATCAGACTTGCTTGATAGTCTAAAAAATGACCCACTGTCTTTAAATCAGGGCGAATCGGGTTTAAATAACAATGTAGTTAGGCCTAAACAGCTTTTTATGGAGGCCCTACATCATGAGGACATGACCGATGATAGGGGTATCGAACTTTCTGAAGAACTTGCCGGCCTCTTTCCGCAGCGTATTATCTACGGTCTTATAGCAGGTGTCTACTATGAACCCCACAACCCGAATCCCATAAAACAGCCGGAGCCTCAGGCTGCAGTTTATCAGGCAAAGAGCGACCCTGTCTTGCCTGTTTCCGAAGTGAAGAGTGAAGCCTTATCCTCTATTGAAGAAGATGGTGGATGCGCTGAAAAAGAATCGGCTCCATTAGCGCCTCAAAGGCCTTCTCTTGGCAAGAAAAAACTCGGCATTAAGAAACTCCAGAGCGACGTATTGAATGCTGGATATGTTGCTAGATTTACATTCTCGCTGCTCGCGTCATGGCTTGGACTCACTTCAGGCCAGATTGCTCGAATTGCATCATCGTTTTACGAATGGGATACCGTTCCCGAAGCCGTTCAGACGATTATCGATCGTCTTGTCAAAAAGACTTATTTAGAATCAGTCGCGGTCAGTGACAATACTCAATATTTCCTAACGGTCCCTGCTGCTGTACTTTGTAGCAAAGAAACCGTATATAACTACAAGAATGCTTGCCGAAAATCACCTTGGTTAATACCGATGCCGGAGAGCAGGATTTCAAACGGCATTAGAAATATAGACACGGCTGCTGAGCGCATCAAAGATATTAAGTCCAGGGACATTGTAGAGGTTTTGCGTTCATACGACCTTCTGATTGATTACTTATGCTATGTCGAAGATTCAAATTCGGGAGTGAACAAATCAAAACTGCTCGATAGCCTCTTTGGGAGTACTCCTTCTGCTGTTTTGGTCTATTTTAATGATCAGCTCATTAACTGCGTCCTCGCTCCCGAAGGCGAAAGACTTTCGTTGGAAGGCAACAACGTTCTGTCCAACGTTGCGCCAAAAGAAAACGTCGATAGCGCAAATATCGACCATTGGTTCGTTCTAAAGGATGGCTTATTAGAAGACGCTTTTGCGAAACTTGAATTCGCGGATGAAGAAGACGAAGATAATACGCCATTACCTTCATCATCTGAATCCTTGGAATCAGACCAAGGTCCTGCTGACTTCGCTATAGACTCCGAGGTTGTCATTCTGAATGAGGTGCATGAGTGCGATCGTAATAATCTCACCTCAACTGATGATTCAAATGAGGCAGAGGGTGTGGCGGTCGATTCGGGCGCCCAAGAAGCCGAACATGAAAACTCTGATGTTTCTATTCATCCTGACATCACGGATGAAATGGATTCGAACCAAATGGCCAGCATACTTGTCAAACGCAAGATGCCTCCATCAGACGATGAAGCTCGACTATTTGTCGGCAAGCTGCTTAATGAGCAAAATAGAATCCAATCGCTAGTTGCAGCGCAATATTTTCTTAAGGCCCTCTCGTTGGAGGGCGATCGACCTTGGGCTCAGTTGGCTTCACTTCAGATGGCCTATGGCTGCGATTCTAAAATTGAACGTCACCTGTATCGCGGCTCCGAATTGAAGGCTGCGTTTCCTACCGTTACTGCCGATACTAGCGCCTTACAGCTGGCCGCTTATTGTAGGGCAATGGTCGCTCCTGCAGTTGCCTATGACTATGAGCTGCATGCGACCGCGGAAACGTTTGGCAAGAACTTTGATGAGCTCTTTCCGCAATTTGTTGTATTAAAGCCGCTGTTTAATGAGCTGCTCAAAATATGGGATGTTTCTCCGGAGCGAGGTCTTGATAGTCAGATAGTTGAGATGCTCGGTGGAGAGGAGAGAAGAGACCAGGCAATAGCCGAGACCGAAAGTAAGGCAAGGCTGCTATGCGCGCCTCCTAAAGTAAAGGCGATGATTAAAGGCATCCCCGAATTTCTTGAGTTGAGTTTTGGCGATTCGAGCGATCTTGGCTCTGTTCTAACGATTGTTGCTAATGATGACCGCGAATCTCGTCCTCTAATTGAAGACGTTCTTGCTCAGTTCAAGGTTGGCAGTTCCGATGCCGAGCAGGATAAAGCCATTTCTGACTTTATCGATTCGAAATGGCGTATGCCTACAACAAAATTGATGAGCAACAGAAGGAACGCTTGCTAGAAATAGCTCGTCTGAACATGGGATTCTTCTTTGACTTGGAAGACTATGCCAATTGGAAGTGGTTCCTTAAGGGACTTCAGAAGCAGGTCGATGATCTTTCGCTTTCGCGTAAGACCGATCTTGATCGCAGGCTATCTTCTTGTCGTCGTAAGATCCAAGGTAAAAAATCCTCCTTGCTCGATAAGGCTACCGTTTTGTTTGAAGAGGGCAACTATGCTGTAGTTGAAGAGTATTTGAATAGAATAGATGCTGGCAAGCTTGATTTGGACGTAACGCCTATTACCGAGAGCGATGTTTTCTCGGAGTTTATTAGCGATGATGTTTATAAACAGCTATTTGATTGTTGCAAGAAATCTAACAACCGAAACGATTTTGCCAAGTTCGCAAAGTCCTATATTAATAAGAATGCTCCGAAGAGTTGGGATACTGATTACAAAGATTCAGGCTATAAAGAAAACGCCTTGAAAATGGTTGGAAGTTGGCCAAAGCGCGGAAATAAAACCGGAAGTGCCGATTGCAAGGATATTGCTACATTCTTGAGAGCTCTTGGATTGTCTGTTAGGCAAGTTGAACGCACTTCTCAAGGCCAAGCTAGGTACTCCGCGTCGCTACGCCCCGCTTCTCGCGGAATGACTCAATACAGTCATCCTATTGCGGCATTTGGCACTAAAATGCCGTCAAAGCTAGATGTTTTGCTGTTGTTCGGTTCATTATCGCCTAGAGATATCTTGTCTAAAGTTCGTGCTGCCGGACTGACGAGGATGTCCCTCGTATTTGTTGATAGCCCAATGAGACTCGAGGATAAAAGAGCCTTGGCAGAGCTATCACATGCGAGCAACAATCATCTTCAATTTATCGTTATTGATCAGGTCCTTGCATTGTTCTTGGCCTTGCACGAAGAGCCCGAACGTCTTCAGTTAATGCTGAAGTGCGCCTTGCCTTTTACGTTTTATCAACCATTTGTACGCGATGGCGGTCCTACCCCAGACGAAATGTTCTGCGGCAGGGATGCTGAGCTAAGAAGCATTATGGATCCTGGTGGAGCCATAATCGTCTATGGTGGCAGACAGTTGGGCAAGACTGCGCTTCTTCAAAGAGCCGAAAGCCTCTGCCAAAAACCTGATTCCAAAGAGTTCGCAGTCTATGTCAACATTCTTAATTGCCTGACTGAAAAGGATGTTGCCTGTAAGGTTGCTGAGGCTTTTGGTGCAAAAGCTGAACTTTCGCTTGGAAAGGTTGAGGACATTCGGTCCCTTGCGGCAGCGATTGCTAAAGCCATGAACTCCAAGCTTGCTTCCAGGGTTCTGTTGCTTCTTGATGAGTGTGATAATTTTCTCAATGCTATTGCTGAGCACCATTACAGGGAGCTCCAGCCTCTTATCGACCTAAAAAGTGAATCTACTAATAGCTTTAAGTTTGTGATTGCGGGCTTGCATAATGTTTGCAGAGCAAAAAACGCTATTCAGGAGAACGGCTTCTCGGGCCAAGTTGGTTCACCCATTTGCGTCAAACCATTATCACCCCAAGAAGCGCTGCAGCTAATTTCTAGGCCGCTGCTTTATTTGGGCTTCCAAGTTGATAGGTACCCTCATCTGGAGACCATCCTTACAAACACAAATTACTATCCAGGAATCATCCAGTTCTTTGGGCATACACTGGTTGAAACCATGAAAGAACAGTATGGCGTTTATTATCGTGCTGCTGATGGACAGCCTCCGTATCCTCTCCTTGAGGAGCAACTTGGCGAAATCATTAACAAGAATGATTTGAACAACAGTATTAGAGAAAAGTTCAGGCTCTCTCTGGAGCTCGATGAGCGATACTTTATGCTTGCTCGGTGTATCGCCATGTTGAGCTTTGCTGCAGAACGCGAGGATGATCAGAAGTCCCTGCTTGACGGCTTCAGTATCGACGCTATTCAGAAATCAGCGATCGAATTCGACATCTCATGCCTAAAATGCGAATCCCAGAGCGCTCTGGAGATACTGCTTGACGAAATGGTCGAGATGGGTATTTTGACTAAACCTTCTATGACTGTTCATTGTTATAAACTGCGCAGGCATTCGTTCTTGAATATCATCGGACCCAATGAAGATGCTGTTTTCGATGACATCATCGAAGCTAATGAGTGCGCTAAGGTTTAAAGGAAAGTGTGGCTTCATGGGCATGGACCATTCGTACATATGGTGGACCAATGTTACGGGTCCTCAGATGTTTATAAAATCAGTCGTGAGTTCTCTCTCGGACAATTACAATGTGCGATTGCTTCTGCCCAAGTTGTGCCCTTGGCCAAATAGGATGAGGGAGTTAATTGCTGAAGCCGCCCAAAGCGAATACGCGCTGGAAGGTGTCACTATTGATGTGGTCACACCGGATGATTTTAACAATGCTCAGAGTCCAGTTGAAGTGCTGCTTGATCGCTACGCTCTGAATGACGTAAGACGAAGATATAGGAATTATTACAATCCCGCTGAGTATCTTATCCAGAATCACGTGTTGAAAGACAGAATCGTCTGGTTGACAGGTTTTGAGCCGAAAGACATTAAAACTTGGATGGGCTTAATCTGCGGGTGGCCATCTACAACACCTTTAGATGGATTGTTTGTTGTAGAGACTTCTTTTGATGGATGGTCTTCGCTGGATCAAAATGAAAATGATGGGTGCAAGACTATCAGTTATCGTGATTGCATAGGCGAGTATAGCGTTTCGTTATTCAATGGTTTACTTGTGGATGAAATGCCTTCAATGGCTTTTTCGGGTCAAGAAAAAAGCTACTGCGCCTCGCTGCTCTCCAACGTCTGCGGTGGGGACGTTGAGGTGTCAGATATCTTATCCGAGAACCTCGAACTTATGCTTGATAACAGCTATGATGTGCTCTGTTCTGTTTTAGATTGCTTTGATAATGATAGGGTCAAAGCTGATCATAATAATGTTCTTGCTATCGCTCTGCGAGCCGATAAGGGCTCAATCGATCGAAGAGTCTGGAAAGCACAGGTCGAGATTCTGTTCCCCATCTTGGAGGCTAGGCGATTGGCGGTGATAGCAAGAGTACGTGATCAGCTTACTGCCGTTTTGGAAAGCAGTGATGTCTCTCAATTTGGCGAGCGCGTATCTGAACCCGAGGATGTTGAACTCGGAACCCTTGTATACCTAATGGCGCAAACTAACGATGACGGCGAAAGACTTTTATATATCCCCGATCGAGAGCTCAGGAACGAAATCCATCTTCTTCGCGAATGCCGCAATATTATTGCGCACCACAAAATATGCGAATGGAGCCAAGTTAGATGGTTACTTGAATCAAGTGGAGATTCAGACGTATAAATTTCTAGATAAGACACTTTCGCAATAATGCATTTATTGATTGGCTGGCCCATGGTTAAACGTCTCAATATTAATCGATATAAGAAATTAAACGATATTGCTATTGAATTTGACTGTGGCGTTAATGCCATATCGGGAACGAATGGCACTTGCAAGACTACCCTGCTGCATATGATCAGCAACGCATACAAAGCTGTCAGCAGGAAAGATCACCAATTTAAAGATCCCGAAGCATTAAGAATGATTAATTCTCTCAATGCTCAAGTGAATACGAAGATCGAAAAATTAGCAAAAGGTGATAGGCAGTATAATAACCCTGCCCCTGGCTATAAAGAGGGGTCGTTGTTTGAAGTCGAGTATTTAGATGGTTCGCGACTGTCTTTTAGAAAGCATAATTCGGCCGTCAATAATCGATATGCAATTAAGCCCTATTACAAAAAAGGCAGTCATGATAGGTTGCCAGCCAAGCCAGTGCTTTATCTCGGACTGGCTCGTCTAATTCCTTGGGGAGAATATCAAGACGACGGTGCGCTGAAAAACTCATCATTCATACTCCCTGAGGACGCCCAGTCTGAGCTGAGCGATCTTTATGCTCGAATCACCGGAATTCACGCAAGCTCATTTCAAGCACAAAGTCTAAGAGACATTAAGAAAAGACAAGAATTTAGCACGGATATTGAAGGCGTAGATTCAAATACAGTATCTAGCGGCGAAGAGAATGTCTTGATACTTCTAACCGCCTTGCTCTCATTAAAAAGATATTATGAGGCTTTGGACGAGAGCTCTCAATCGGAAACGGTTTGTAGCCTATTGCTTGTTGACGAGCTTGATGCAACTCTGCACCCTTCGTTCCAATATGCTTTGCTTCAATTGCTTATTGAATACTCGACGCTATTCCATATTCAAATAGTCTTTACTACTCACAGTATCTTTATGTTAAAGCAAATGTTTAAAGAAAAACAGAATGTAATTTACCTGTATGACGGCGCAGGTGTTGTTTCCAAAATGGACAACCCTGATATTGAAAAAATAGAGATGTATCTCACAAATAGATCCCGAGCGGACCTATTCTCTGAAAAGAAAATACCTGTATTCACCGAAGATGAAGAAGCAAGGTGCCTCATTCGCCTGTTGATATCCCATCTATGCAAACAGGCAGATGGATTTAATCACTTAAACAGACATATCCATTTGATCGACGGAAATCTTGGCGGTGACGTTATATCTAGCCTATTTAAAGATTCCCAATTAAGACAATCCGCCATTGCGTCGTTCGCTATTCTCGACGGTGATAAGCCTTCGAATCTTTCCAAAAACACAATTGCCTTACCCGGAGATGGATCGTCGCCCGAATGGCTATTATTTGACTACGCAATTAAATTGTCAACTGATGGTAACAATCCCTTCTGGGCTGACGAATGCATTCAAGGTGAAGGTTTTTCCATAAGTAATTTTAACCAATGGATCAAGCCTGAAATAGATGAGGCGCGCAACGTTGTTGGCGGTGGCCAAAAGCGGGAGAAAGCCAAGGCAGTTTTTAACAGGAATATACTATTTTTCACGTATGTCTTTAAGGCATGGATGCTTGATTCCGCAAATGCAAGGGATATAAGGAAATTTGGATTCAATCTCCAGGCCGTTTACCATAAAACAGCCAACTATCACCGTATTTTCATTCCATCAACTGTTGATTTCGGTATTTATACTTTTAAGTACGAATAGACTGTAAAATATTCTGATTTAAAAAATAGTCAATTGTTAGCATTTGCGCAAGCTAAGGAGGTGTAGTTAGTGCCGGCAACACTTACGCCAGTGCGATATCCAGGGGGTAAGACGAAGATTTACCCTGAAATCAAATCGATACTTGAAGCAAACAACCTGCTTGGGCACGCTTATGCAGAGTTATTTGCAGGAGGAGCAGGCCTCGCTATTAAGTTGCTTCTAAAAAATGACGTTAAATCGATTGTAATTAATGATTTTGATCCTGCTGTGTATTGCATGTGGGACGTGATAGTAAATCACAGCGAGGAGTTATGCGAATTTATCAATGACGCAAAACTTAATATAGATACATGGAAATCGATGCGAGAGATTTATCGTTCAAAGGATGTCAGCGATAGCCTTGCGTTAGGTAAAGCATGCTTTTATCTTAATAGAACCAATGTCTCTGGTATTTTGAGCGGCGGAGTTATAGGCGGTCTAGACCAAACTGGAACTTATAAAATGGATGCTCGATTCAATCGCAAAACGCTCATTGCTAAAATACAACGAATTGAAGAATATAAAGACAGAATTGAAGTTACGAACCTTGATGCTGAAGAGTTTATAACTCGGCGATTAACAGATTCCGAACTGTTTGCATATCTTGATCCTCCTTACGTCCAAAAGGGTCCCGGTTTATATCGAAGTTCTTTTACTAACGAGAAGCATCGCTCATTAGCCCGTAAAATCGGTAGTGCACAGAGTAAATGGGTTGTAACTTATGATGCAGACGTATTGATTAAATCCATTTACAACGATTACGAACAGAGTAATCTTGAAATTGGATATTCTGCCAATCTAAAAACTGTTGGCAAAGAGAAGATAATACTTGGGCCAGGACTTATTTGGCCCGCTAGTCTTAAATCATAGCTCTTTTAGAACGATCGACTTACCGGTGGCTTCAAGACCGATCAGGCATTAGCCACCGGTAAGTTGTTATACTAATTAGACCACATTAACCTTATGATGTTTCCGGCCAATCTAGAAACACGGACAATGCTCTCTTTGTCGGCAGACAGCGTGCCGTGAGCCCATTTTGATAGAATTCCCTCAAAATTGTATTTGCCATCTATCCATTCGCTATTCAATGTAATCTCATTAATATCTTCAAAGTTGGCGGTCTCCGTCATTTTCTTCTTGGCTTCTTTTAAAAAGGGCTTTAAAGCGCCATCCTTGCAATCATTATTAGGATCGCTTGCTTTAAAGTACTCTTGTGCGCATATTTCTAGTAGCAGTCGCATTGAAAACGCAACTATTGGAAGATAATGGAATCTCTTCTGTTCATTCTTTAAATAAAAATGGTAAATGTCGTCGATGGCTCGATATAGCTCATTTGATCTGCTGCCTTTCGGTCGAAGCATTCCGCCAAACAGAACCTCTTCTTTGGTTTTTACTGGTTTTCTCCTCTTATGGGGCAAAGCCTTCGCGGTGGACATTTCTTTTCTATTGTTTGGGGCGTTGCTGCCACCCAGCTTGGTAATTGGCTTGCTTTCATTAAATGAAGAAATGTTGGCGTACCTGTCTGGATTTAGCTCAATTAGCGCATCCTTCAGTCTGCCGGCGTTTTTCCTTGCTGAGCTCAGATCCTCATTTCTAATCCGTGCGATATCTTTCAGAATTTCGACGGCTTCCTCGAGATTATGATTAGTTACGAGCTCGTTATTCTTAATTGAAAATCCAATTTTGTTTAAATTCGATTCAGTTAACAACCTTTTCTCGACATATTCTTCGTTTAATTTTTTATTCGTCGCTACAATTCCGCCTGTAGCTTCATCAAGCAACATAAGAGGGCCCTTGGGCTGTCCCCTAAAGTTATGCAAGAATTGTTCGTATTGAAGCTTGCCCCACTTATTCGAAGATCGATGGATTCGTTCGACAATCTCTAAAGCAATTTCTTTTGTGCAAACATTACAAGGTAAGACCGTTAGATTGCGTAACTCCGGTTCCACTTCAAAGACACCGATCCTATTAAAGGCATCCTGATATAAATCTGGATCTTTAATACACTTCAATAGGGCTACGCGACGATTTCCGTCATAGACGGTAAATGTATCGTCCGCATTTGCGACAACTACAGGTATCTCGTTTAGATGGTAACGTTTGTCCATTTCAACGATTAATGAGTCTAGATTCCAGTTATCACTATCATTAACAATCGCCCTTTTAGTGATTTCAGAATCGCTCATGCTCTCATCCACAGGGTCTCTAGGATTCTCGGTCCATAAGCGTAGTTTTGATAACGGTATAGGTTTAATCGCTTGTTCAGGCATCATTACAACAACTCCATAAGGAAAGATCGATGAACTATCAAAATTATAGTGAGTCACAATGCTCGCTAGCTGTGGAATCAATCTCAATACCGGCATTAAATGCATTCACCTGAAGATGACGTAACATCCATTCACAGGGTAGGGAGAGTTTAATCGTTAACATGCAGCACCTAATGATAATGGTCGTATTCTGACAACTGCCGTAAGAGCCCAATTGAGGGTCAATAAACTCGCGAAGCCCCCAGACGGCCCATTGCGGACGTTATGCAGCCCCTCCTTTCACCGACTGGCAAAACGATTTACACCTAATTTCGGGGTTCGTTTACAGGCAATTCGTTCGCCACTCGCCGATCTCGCTACACTAATAACTGCTGCTACCAGGTAGTTTCCTGGCGCAGTTTCCATTGGCTCTTGCGAAGATCGGAGCGGTTATGTTTGCTGCCGCGTTCCACACCAGCCGTCACTACATCCTGTTTACTGCCATGGCCTGCCTATGCGTTTTGCTGGGCGGGCCTTCTTATGCCGCGGGCGCGGAAAGCCTGTTCATTGCGGGCGTCACGTACTACGAGCCGGGTGTATCGGGTCCCGGGTGGGCCTGGACAGATGCCGGCCATCTGGAGCTTACCGGCTACGCGGGCGAGGCCATCGGCGCGGACGACGACCTGGTGGTGACGCTTGTGGGGCAAAACTCCGTGGTTGAGACGAGCGCGCCCGACGTGGACATCTCGCGGTGCGGCATGGAGGTGTGGGGCGATCTGACGCTCCGCGGCACCGGGTCGCTGGTGGCTACGGGCTCGCAGTGCGGAATCTACGTGTCGGGGACGCTCGCGGTGGACGGCTGCAAGGTTGACGCGCGTGCCGATGGCGCCGGCATCGCAGATGCGCGGGTGGCCGGCGTGATCGCGGATGGTCTTGCCGTTCGCGGCGATGGGCGCGTTGTCGCCGCGGGCGCGGGCTCCGGGGCGGG
>CAJLPI010000014.1:0-59608 GCA_905208535.1 uncultured Collinsella sp.
CGCGGCCGCCTCCACCGCGCCCCCGCCGGCGCTCGTCGAGGCCGAGAACAGGCAGGTCAGGTTCCTGG
The DNA here is from genome assembly GCA_905208535.1 of uncultured Collinsella sp. GTDB lineage: Bacteria > Actinomycetota > Coriobacteriia > Coriobacteriales > Coriobacteriaceae > Collinsella. The sequence goes on from CAJLPI010000014.1 coordinate 69, forward strand.
CCGCCCGGATATCGGAGGCCCTCGACGAGGCCGGGGCCCTCGAGGCCGAGACGGCGGCGCTGCTCGAGGGCGACGAGACCTACGCGTGCCTGCTCACCGTGCCCGGCGTCGGCCCGAGGACCGCGGCGCAGCTCGCGGTGTCGGTCGACATCGGGAGGTTCCCGGACCACGACCACCTGGCCTCGTACTGCGGCATAGCCCCGAGGGTGAGGAGCTCCGGCACGTCGGTGAGGTCGGTCAGGGCGTCCAGGCGCGGCGACGCGAGGCTCAAGTCCCTGCTGATCTTCTCGTGCAACAGCCTGGTGAGGTCCTCGGGGCGCTACGGCGAGTACTACCGGGCCTGCAGGGCGCGGGGAATGGGTCACGGGCGGGCGCTCAAGGCCGTCGCGAGGAAGCGGCTCAGGGCGATATACGCCGTGATGCGCGACCGGGTGCCCTACCGGGAGTAGCCCCGACGGTTGACAAAACTATAGGAACACCCAATGACTACTTGCGACCAAGACATCGGCGTTGCCTTGGCATTGTCAGCGAAAACGCCCCTAAGCGAGCAAGGTGACGTGAAAGAGGAGGGCATTGACCTTCTGGTCATGCCCGACGATTGAACGTCAGATTGCCGCTTAGGGGCGTTTGCAGCGTCGAGCCGTTACGGCGTTTGATAAAACGCCGTAACCCTACAGTTCAGTCACGACAACGCTGTTGTAGATCTCGTCCCAGCGGTCCATGACCAGGTGGCCGGTCTTGGGATCCATGGCGTTGAGCTTGCCGCAGGTATTGGCGGTCTTGAGCACCGTGACGTCGTCGGCACCAGCAGCAATGGCATGCGCAAAGCCGGCGATGGTCGAGTCACCGGAACCCGTCGCGTTCACAGCCGCAATCGCGGGCGTCTTGGCGCGGAACGCGCGGCCCTCATGGAAGCCCACCGAACCGGCAGCGCCCATCGAGACGACGACCCAGGGAATACCGGCAAAGCGGCCATCGGCGGCAAGCGCCTCGCGCAGGGCATCGACATCATCGGTCGTAAAGGACGTACCCAGCAGGCCGTTAATCTCGGTCAGGTTGGGCTTCACGAGCTCAGGCTTAGCGTCAGATTCCAGCGCAGCCTCCAGCGATGCACCCGAGGTGTCGAGCAGCACCTTGGCGCCCGCCTCCTCGGCGATCTTGACGAGCTCGGCATAGTAGCCAGCATCGACGCCGCGCGGCAGCGAGCCCGAAAGCGTCACAACATCCGCCTTCGCTGCAAGCTCGGCGAACTTAGCCGTAAAGGCCTCGAGCTCGGCGGGAGCGATCTGCGGGCCGCTCTCCAGCAGCTCGGTCTGATTGCCCTCGTGCAGGATATTCAGGCAAATGCGCGTCTCACCGGCGATGGGCACAAAGTCGTTCTTGACGCCGTCGGCATCCATAAGCTCGGCCATATAGGCACCCATGTGGCCGCCGAGCAGGCCGGTCGCGAGCACATCGTCGCCCAACTGCAGCAGCACACGGCTCACGTTGAGGCCCTTGCCGCCAGCGGTCTTTTCAGGCGTCACGCGGTTCACGTCGTCGATGATCAGCTTGTCGAGTTGATAGCGCGTATCGATCGACGGGTTCATGGTAACGGTCAGAATCATGTTGAACTCCTGTTTCCGGGGCACGACACGCGCGGCCCCAAACATACGATAGCTCGTTAAAGGATCTCGATCTCAAAACCGCGGGTGACGGTCTCCCCCGGCTTGGCAACCAGGCAGCCACGCTTGTGCTCCAGAATATCGTCCTCGTCGGAGCAGGTGGACAGGCCGCCCCACGGTTCCACGGCCACAAAGTCGCCCTCGGGCTTGCTCCACACAATCAGGTATGGCATATCGGGGAACGTCAAACGCACTCCCTTGTCCCCGGTTTTCTCGGTCAGCGTAACCACGCGGCTGTCGAGCACGTCAAAGATGGTCTCCGCGAAGTCGAAGAGTTCGTGGGTCAGCGGCAGGTCGTGGCCGACCATCGGGTTTTTGCTGCGATGCTCGACATCAATCAAGCCCGTCGAGGGAACGGCAGTACAGAGCTCGGCGACCTCACGCTGATCAAAACGAAGCTCATAGTCGTCATAGGACTCGCCCTCGTCGAGCGGGCACTTAAAGCCGGGGTGGCCACCCACAAAAAACGGCATGTCCTCGGTACCCTCATTGGTCACCTCGTACGACACGGCCACCTTTTCCGAATCGATCGTGTAACGAGCAACAATCTTAAACGGATACGGATACTGCTCGAGCAGCTCGGCGTGGTCGGCAGAGCTTAGGCTCAGCGCAACCATGTTGTCGCCCTGCTCCTCGAGCTTCCACTCCTGCTTGCGGGCAAAGCCGTGGCGGGCAAGCTTGACCTCGCGGCCGCCCATGGTCATCGCGCGGCCGTTACGAAGGCCACCACAGATCGGGAAGCAAATGGGCGCCTGGCCCGACCAGACCGAAGGATCGCCCTGCCACAGGTACTCGCGGCCGTTAGCTTTAATCGAAGTGAACGATCCGCCAGCCGTGCTCAGCGCCACACGAATAGAACCGTTATCAAGAATAAACTCCATAGGAGCCTTCCCTTTCTTACGACAGCCCGCCAAGTCAATAGGGCTGATAGAAAACCGGCCCGCGCCCCCTCACAGAAACGCGAGCCGTCAATTGAAAAGCTGCAGAATGCCGGGTACCGCCAAAACGAAGCACACAAGCTCAGCAAGCAAACGTGTTATCGGAGCAGCTAGCTGTACCAGAAAGCTTCGCAACAAAAGGGGCAACCTCACAGGCACCCTCAACGTCAGCGAGCGGCGCGCAGCGTCGACCCGTTACGCGGTTTGGTAAAACCGCGTAACCCCCTTAGTCGTGGTATTCGCCGCGGTCCCACTTCTCGAGGAACTCGTCAAAGAAGTGCGGGTCGGCCTGAGCCTCGGCGTCGGCCTTATTGCAAGCGTCAATCTTGGCGATCAGGGCGTCGTGCTCGGGAGTCTTCTCGTAGGGCTCCTCCAGGAAGGCAAGCATAATGTCGGCCATCAGGAACTCACCGGTGATCTTACCGCCAAAGCCCACGATGTTGGCGTTGAGCTCGCGACGGGCATACAGGGCAGAGGTCATGTCGCGAACCAGGGCGCAGCGAGCGCCGGGAACCTTGTTGACGGCGTTGGTGATGCCGATGCCGGTGCCGCACAGGGCCACGCCAAAGTCGGCCTTGCCGCTGGCAACAGCCTCGCCCACGGCCTTACCATAGATGGGATAGTGCGTACGGGTGTGGCTGTAGGTGCCGCAGTCGAGCACCTTGTAGCCAGCCTGCTCCAGGCGGTCGGCCAGATAGATCTTCTCGTCCGTAACGATATGGTCGCAACCGATTGCGATGGTCTTCTTCATCAGAACGTCCTTTCGTCTGAATTCACAAGTTGAGGTAGAAGTTCGAGTTCTCGGTGGCTCTCGTTAGGCCATCTTGTTGAGCATGTCGACACGGATCTGGTGACGGCCGCCGGCGTACTGAGCGCGCAGGAACTCGCGGGCGATCTTCTTGGCGACCTCGGTGCCCACAACGCCCGGGCCCATGGTGACCATGCGCGAGCCGTTGTGCTCGCGGGTCATGTAGGCGGAACGCTCGTCGGAAATGTTGGCGACGACCATGCCCTTGATCTTGACGGCGGCCATATAGGAGCCGACGCCGTACTTATCGAATGCGAAGCCCTGGGAATCCTTGTGCTCCAGCAGGTCCTTGGCAACGGCGGTCGCGGAATCGACAAAGTCCGCAGCAGGGGTCTCGGAATAGTCGACGACCTCGTGACCGTCGGCGATGAGCATCTCCTTGATGGACTCCTTCATCGACATACCGTCGGCATCGGAAGCGATTACAACCCTCATGACATCCTCCTTGAGAGATACGCAGGTGCGTAGTTTCTGTTTGGAAGTGTTGAATCGCGCTCAGGTCCGGGCATCTGAATGTGCGGTTCTTCACTGTTCATGTTTATTTGAACACATTCGAACATCGGGTGCAACCATTATTTGTTTATCTTTGTTCTTTTTTGAACAAATACCGTTCACGGTTGATTGCCGACCGTTTGAGCCCGGCGCAGACGTAGCGACCATGTGTTCAACAGACAAAAGGGCGGCCGAGAACGTGTCTCGGCCGCCCTTCTTACGGTTGATCTTCCAAAGATCGCTTTGCCGCCTACTCAGACTGCCCACTCTTCTTGGCATGTTTGGACGGAGCGCTCAAGAAACGACCCGTCAGATAGTTCGCGGGACCGGAGACATCAATCCCCAGCAGCACGTGTCCTAGCCATAGGAACGCCACGAGCACCAGTAGAGGAATCACGCACGAGGTCACGATCATCACGATGACGCCTTCGATGAGGTCGGTCACCTGCTGCACGATCTTGTCGGTCATCTGCTTGGCACCGCTGGTCACCGACGTGACCAGGCTCGAGGCCCCGTCAGTCAACTGCTCGAGCACGTTTTTGGACTCCGTGGTCTCGGACTTTTTCTTGCTCGATTTTGTGCTGGTCTCGGTCGACTTCTCCGCGGTATCGGTCTTTTCCGCAGCGTCCGCTGCCTTTTGCTCGGCCTGTTCAATGCTGACGCGATATGTCTCGTCGACCTTTTGCGATACCCATACGCTCGCGGGCACAAGCGCCATGCCGATCACGGCAACCACCAGCACGCGCGTCGCCACACGGCGCAGGACAGCGCTCGTGCTCCAGCGCCCATGAACGCCAAGCGACACCGCAAAGAGCACCAACGCAAACGGGATTAAGATGCCCAAGCCAACCGACCACAAAATCGTGAGCAAATATTTCTCGAGGTAGAGCACGGCGAGCACGATGCCCAGGTTACCCGAAAGCTGCGCGAGCTGCTCGGCGACCGGCGTTCCCGTATCACCAGGCAGCGCGGTAATGCCCGCAGACAGCGCCACGCACGAGGTCGTGAGCGCCAGTACGTTACCTTTCTTTTGGTCGATAACCTCGATGGTGGAGTCCCAAGTTTTGGTATCGGCGAAATGCGGACGAGCTACAAAGCCCGACAGCAACGCCAGCACCACGAGCGCAACAATAAAGCCAATCTGCAGCTTTTTGTTTGCGCACACGACATCGGACAGGCTGGGCTGCAGCTCGGTTACCGTCGTGTGCTCGGTTATCTGGACAGGACGCCCATGAGCCATCTCGTGCGCGCCTCTTTTTTGTATTGACCCGTTATCCGGCATTTGGATACCTCCTCAGTCCGGCGTTTAATGCGAAAGGAAGTATACCCACCGAGCAAAAATCGAACGGGAGGACCAACGGAGCGCAACAAGACTGTCCCCAATGACTATTTCGGGATGAGTTGCGGTGGAATAGGGATTGTTTTGCGCCCGCCGGCCCCTATTCAGTCCCTATTTCACCGCAACTTGGAGGAGTGCAGAAAAAGCCCTGCCGCGGGTAACGGCAGAGCTTTTGGAAGGGGACTTGGTTGTGAGAGCTCGTTAGGCGAGCTTAGCCTCGAGTGCGGCGATGCGCTTATAGGCATCGATGGTAAAGCGGGTCTGCTTCTCCAGGATCATGGTGGTCATGAGAGTATCCTGAGCGTGAGCCATGATGAAGGTCATCTCCATCTCACCGCCGCCGGCCTCCTGCGAAAGCAGCTTGGTCTGCGTGTCGTGGGCGCCAATGAGTGCATCGCTCGCATCCTTGTGCAGCTGTTCGGCCTTCTCAAAATCACCCTCGCGAGCAGCATCGAGCGCTGCAAGCAGATCGGTCTGGGCGTCGCCCGCGTATGCGACAATCTCGAATCCAACCATCGAGATTTCTTCTTTGGTTGCCATATTGCGTTCCTTTCACATATGAACCAACGGAGAGCATCGCGTCCGGGCATACGCGCTGCGCTGTGTATGGCAGGAACATTAACATTCAAACAAAAAAGAACAGCGCAAAACGTAATTTCGAGCTGTGAACGGTTGCTTTTCACCCGTGAACGGTTTTTAAACCAATCTGAACATTCTCGAACACAATTAGCGGCAACCCAAACAGGTCCGCACCCTAGCGTACATCGCGCACCGTATCGCCCTCGACGAGCACACCCGGAAACAGCATGTGCTCCACACCGGGTGCAGCGCCCTCGGCGCCGGCAATCTTGTCGACCGCCCACATGCCGACGCGCTTGTTGTCAAAGCGCACCGTAGCCAGGCGACGATCGGGCACGATATCGCCCAAACTATCGTCAACACCCACCACGCTTACGTCCTGGGGCACGTGCTTCCCGCGCGACTCGAGCCCGCGAATGCAGCCGTAGGCCATGGCATCGTTGGAAGCATAAATGGCTGTGCAGTTCGGATCGTCCGCAAGCACCTGGCCGGCGGCATATCCGCTCTGTGCCGTCCAATCGCCACGGACGAGTCGCGGCGGCTCAATACCATGCGCGCGCAGCGTCTCGCGCCAGCCCTCCTCGCGACGCATGCCCGAAAGCGAGCGCTCGGGACACGAGATAAAGTGCACAGTCTTGTGCCCCTGCCCCAGCAAGTACTCGACAACCTGACGCGAGCAATCGAACTGGTCGTTATCGACCGTCGAGCACAGCGGGTGCTCCAGCATGGTAACGAGCACCGTCTGCATACCGGGCAGCGGCTCGAAGGTGCCAAAGTCCGCCGGCATGCGGTTCATAATCACAACCATGCCGTCCACCGGCAGTGCGCTCATGCGCGACGATGCGCTCTCGAGGGTATAGGGGTGTCCGTCTACTTTAGTAAGGGTGATGGCATAGCCGTGTTTGTCGGCAGCGGCGGCAAAGCCCTCCATACGGTCGAGGTTGCCGGTGCCGGTAATGTTGAACATGGCGACGCCGACAGTCTTAAACTTGCCGCGGCGCAGCGATCGACCGGCAAAATTGGGGCGATACCCCAGCTCGCGCATGGCGGCACGCACGCGCTCCTTGGTCTCGGGGCGCACGCTGGGCGAATCGTGCACCGTACGCGAGACTGTCTGCTCCGAGACGCCCGCGAGACGCGCCACGTCCTTAACGGAAACCGATTTTTTAACAGCGGCCATAGGTCGATCTTTCTATGTCAACGATGCCATCGCGGGCATCCCAACAGACAAAATGAACGCCTCCAAGTATATCCAACGCCTCTCCTGCCATACGCTCACCACCCAAAACCTACCGTTCACCGACAATCTTGCTTCCCCGAACGGCTTTTGTCGATCAAATGTTAACGTTGCCATTGTGCAAACACAGAGCCACCGGGCGGCTCAAACGTTTACGCGCAAGGAACCGACGGTTCGCAGGCACAGGAACCATCGGTTCGCGTCTTTTTTGTGTCGCAAAATGGCAACGTCAACATTTTGGCAACCGAACGCCAAAAGATACCATCGTTGCTAACCCACCGACTCTTAGGAGCATTGCATGGAGCAACTCATCGCCATCATCGAAAAGGGTCAGCCCTTTTTCAACGCGATCGCCCGCAACAAGTACCTCAAGGCGATCCGCGACGGCTTTATCTCCGTCATCCCCATCATCATCTTCTCGTCCATCTTCTGCCTGGTAGCCTCGGTCCCCAACATCTGGGGTTTCTACTGGCCCGATGACATCAACAACGCCCTGTGGAAGTGCTACAACTACTCCATGGGCATCCTGGCCATCGCCTGCGCCGCCACCACGGCCAAGCACTTCGCCGACGCCCAGAACCGTGATCTGCCCAAGAACAACCAGATCAACTTCATCTCGTGCATGTGCGCGGCCATCATCGGCTTCTTGCTCCTTTCGAGCGACACGATCGCCACGGACGCCGCCAGCGGCTTCAACACCACCTACCTTGGTTCCAAGGGCCTGCTGACCGCCTTCATCGCTGCGTTTGTGACCGGCATCATCTACAAGTTCTTCATTAAGCGCAACATCACCGTCAAGATGCCCGAGCAGGTTCCGCCCAACATTTCGCAGACCTTTAAGGACATCATCCCCTTCTCCGTCTGCATCACCGTCTTTTGGGTCTTTGACATCGTCTTCCGCGCTGCCTTTGGCTTCTGCTTTGCCCAGGGCGTCATCCAGGTGTTCCAGCCCCTGTTCACCGCCGCCGACGGCTACATCGGCCTCGCTGTGATCTACGGTGCCATGAGCCTCTTCTGGTTCGTCGGCGTCCACGGCCCCTCGATCGTCGAGCCCGCCATCGCCGCCGCCCTTGTTGCCAACATGACCGACAACCTGGCTGCGTTCCAGGCTGGCCAGCACGCTTCCGCTGTCCTGACCCAGGGTGCCCAGTACTTCGTCGTCTGCATGGGCGGCACCGGCGCCACGCTCGTCCTGGTCTTCATGTTCTGCTTCCTGGCCAAGTCTCAGGAGATGCGCGCCGTCGGTAAGGCAGCCATCGTCCCCGTGTGCTTTGCCGTCAACGAGCCGCTGCTGTTCGCCGCGCCTATCGTGCTCAACCCCGTCTTCTTTGTCCCGTTTGTTTTTGCCCCGATCGCCAACATCTGGATCCTCAAGATCTTTATCGACTTCTTGGGCATGAACGGCTTTATGTACACCCTGCCCTGGACCGTCCCCGGCCCCATCGGCACCATCATGGGCTTGGGCTTCCAGCCGCTCGCCTTTGTGATGCTCGCCCTCATCCTGGTCGTCGACTTTGTCCTGTACTACCCGTTCTTCCGTGCCTATGACGCCCAGAAGTGCGCCGAGGAGGCCGAGATCTCCCAGGAGGAGCTCGCCGCCAAGAACGCCGAGAAGGCCGCCAAGCTCAACGATGCCTTCCAGGGCAAGGCTGACGCCAAGAGCGTTGCCGCCGGCGCTGCTGCCGAGGCCGTGAAGGTCGACTCCCCTGCCGCTTCTGCAGCACCCGCTGCCGAGGCAACGACCGCCAGCGACCTCAACGGCAAGCGCGTGCTCGTGCTCTGCCAGGGCGGCGGAACCTCGGGTCTGCTCGCCAACGCGCTGGCCAAGGCCGCCAAGGAGCGCGGCATCAATCTTGAGACCGCTGCCGATGCCTATGGCAACCACGTGGACATGCTCCCCGACTTTGACCTGGTCGTCCTGGCCCCGCAGGCCGCAAGCTACCTGGCCGACCTGCAGAAAGACTGCGAGCGCGTGGGCAACAAATGCGTCGCCTGCCGCGGTAAGCAGTACATTGAGCTCTCCCAGAACGGCGACAAGTCTCTCGCCTTCATCTCCGAGCAGCTTTCGAAGTAAGTAACGCTCAGGGCCAGCCGACCATCCAAGACCGGCTGGCCCTTCGATTTAGACGATTGGATCATCATGTCCGTTAATCCTGCTAGCGTCACCAATCCGCCTGCGCAGTTTCCCGAGGACTTTGTCTTTGGCGGCGCCACTGCTGCCTACCAGGTAGAGGGCGAGACCCGCACTCACGGTAAGGGCAAGGTTGCCTGGGACGACTTTCTGGAAGCCCAAGGCCGTTTCTCCCCCGATCCCGCTTCGGACTTCTACAACCAGTACCCCGTCGATCTGGAGCTGTGCGAGGAGTTCGGCATCAACGGCATCCGCCTCTCCATCGCCTGGAGCCGTATCTTCCCCGAGGGTACTGGCAAGGTAAACCCCGAGGGCGTGCAGTTCTACCACGATCTCTTTGCCGAGTGCCACAAGCACCACGTTGAGCCGTTTGTCACGCTGCATCACTTTGACACGCCGCTGCCCCTCTTTGAGAAGGGCGACTTCCTCAATCGCGAGACCATCGACGCCTTTGTGGACTTTGCCACCTTCTGCTTTAAGGAATACGCTGACCAGGTGACCTATTGGTTCACCTTTAACGAGATCTGGGCTGACGCCTCCAACACCTACATCGAGGGTACCTTCCCCGACGGCGTCAAAGCTCATCTGGCCGAGGCCTTCCAGTGCGAGCACAACATGATGCTTGCCCACGCCAAAGCTGTGCTGGCCTTCCACAACGGCGGCTTTAAGGGCAAGATCGGCGTCATTCAGTCGTTGGAGTTCAAGTACCCGCTCAACGAGAACGACCCCGCCGACATCAAGGCCGCCAACAACGAGCACGTGCTGCAGAACCAGTTTTTGCTCGACGCCACCTTCCGCGGCGACTATGCCCCCGACACCCTCGAGTGCGCCAACCGCCTGGCCGCCATCTCGGGCGGCACCATCGAGATCCTGGACGAGGATCTCGAGATTATGCGCGAGGCCGCGCTCTACAACGACTACTTGGGCGTTAACAACTACCAGTGCCGCTTCCTCAAGGCTTACGATGGCGAGAACGACCTGCACCACAACGGTACGGGCGAGAAGGGCACCGGCCGCTGGCGCGTTAAGGGTATTGGTGAGCATGTGAACAAGCCCGGCATCCCCACCACCGACTGGGACTGGATCATCTATCCCGAGGGTCTGTTCGATCTGCTCGTCTACATTAAGCAGCGCTACCCCAACTACAAGCAGATCTTCATCACCGAGAACGGCATGGGCTACAAGGACCCCTACAAGGACGGCTTTGTGGACGACCAGCCGCGCATCGACTATATCGAGCAGCACCTGCGCTGGCTGCTCAAGGCCATGGAGGTGGGCGTCAACGTGGGCGGCTACTTCCTGTGGAGCCTGCAGGATCAGTTCTCCTGGACCAACGGCTACAACAAGCGCTATGGCTTCTTCTACGTAGACTTTGAAACCCAGAAGCGCACGCCCAAGGCAAGCGCCTACTGGTACAAGCACGTGGCGCAGACCCGTCGTCTGGACTAAAGACTAGCGGGGTTGCCTGCCCACATAACCTGTCCCCATTTCTCAGCCGGGGGCGGCACGTCACACGGCGCGCCGCCCCCGGCCTTTGTGTTTGGGCGGACCGGGAGCCGTTTGTCTCGATCTGTAACACTAAACCCGGTTTTGGGCGTCTACCTGTTACAGATTGAGACAAACGTACCGGCCAATCCTCTCAATCTCAATCTATAACAGTTAGCCGGTTATTTCGCCCCCCACCTGTTACAGATCGAGATGAACACACGAGCCAACCCTCTCAATCTAAATCTGTAACATCTGGCGGGTTATTTCTCCCCCACCTGTTACAGATCGAGATGAATAGATTAGACCTAGCCGAAAAATCTCAACCTGTAACACGTAGCCGAGTTTTTCAGTCCTAGCTGTTACAGATCGAGACAAACAGGCCGAGCAAGCTACACCCGTAGGTCTTTCACGCTGGAGCATTCGACCAGCACGCCCGAAACAAGCGTACGGCTTCTGGAGCTCGGGGCTTCTAGGCACGCAACGACCTCGTCGGGCGCACGGACACCCAGTCCGCGGTGACGGAACTTCACCGACATATCCCGAAAACTCGATCCCCGGCTTAGCTTGCGCGCATTATCACAATAAACCCCCAACGATACACGGTCCTGCGGTTCAATGAGCCACAGGACCGCATGCCGTCGATCAGATAAAGATCGTCATATACAGAGGTAGATATATCCTATGCCCTTCAGCCCTGAGCTGTTTTGGGTGAAGAACTATCTCTTCTCCGACTCGTCGTTCGAATCGTCTGCCGAAATCGTCAAGCGAGATTGTTGAATACGATTTGGAAGATTTAACTTCAACAGGAGTGACCCGCGGTTTTCCAGCCGCGTCTTCAAAGCCGCGCGAAACAAGAAAATCAATTTCACGCGTTCTGGGCCGACTCCCCTCTGTTTTGGAAGGCTCCTGCCAGCTGTAATAAAAAAGCGAATGCCCCAGACTCTTAAGCTGCTGCGCCACGATGTTCTCGATTAGCATTCCTTTATTAATTGAAATTCTTCCAAATTGAATGTCTCTATGAACATCCATAAGGTCCGGACCATCATCAAACGCCAAGCTCACGAGCAGTCCCGTGTCCGCCATATAGCATTTAAGCGAAGACGCGTCCTCGTGCAGGCGGTAACCCACGCTCGGATCACTGCATAAATAGCAACGGTTAATCAGTCGCGCATCCTCAAGCCAGATTAACGCCGACTCATATGTCTCAAAACGGGACCCCTTCTCCAAGCTGTCAAATTTGAACCGTTTATTTGCCGCAGATAATGCTCATGTGTCGTAAAGAAACACAGAAAAATTTGATAGACAGTCCTACTATATCCGTAAAAAAATGTTTACAAATGGAGCGCACAGAGTTATACTTGTCATCATAGGTTGCCTTGGGTTTCCGCTCTTTGGTATACCCCTTGACGCTGATCACTTCCGGTTCGATCACTTCCGCAGGCTTTTCATCACCGACGGGTGTACCGAACAGATTCAGCTGTCCGTCCAGCTGGTCATGGCGTATTTCACTGGTTGAGCCAAAGACCTTGTTCTTAAGATACGCAAGCTGAGACTGGAGATTCGCGATCAGAAGGTCTTTTTCACTGTCCTTCGCATTGCGTTCTTCCAGCATCTTCTGCAATGAACTTATGAGTTCGTTCTGAGTGCTGATTGTTTTATTCAGTTGTGAGATTGTATCCTTAAGCTCTAAGAGCTGGATATCTTTTACTCCTGAAGGCATGGTCTTCTGCTCCGTTTTTTGATACTTCTATTGTACCATAAACAGGTGCAAAAGCCTAGAAAAATCAAGCGTTTCAGGCACTTTTTATTGCCTTTGGCTGCTCGATCTCAAGACCGGACATGAGCCAGTCAAACTGCCTCCATGTAATGGTTTTCACCTCGTCACGGTTACGTGGCCACCGGTATTTTCCGGTGTTATGATCGAGGCGTTTATATAAAAGCACAAAACCGTCATTCTCATGAAGGAGTGCCTTTATCCTGTCATTGCGTCTGCCGCAGAAAAGGTAGAGCGCGGTGGTATGCTCCGGTTCAAAGTGAAGCTGGTCTCTGATGATGGCGCACAGACCATCGATTGATTTTCTTATATCGGTGTAGCCACAAATGATATAAATATCTGTTGCAGCTGTAATGTCGCCTAGCATGATGCACCTCCCACAGACCGGATGATCTGTGCTAAAAGTGCCGGATCTATATCATTTGAAATCCTGATCAGGGCGGAGCCGAGTTTGATCTCAGCAGTTGCTTCCATACAGTTTGTATCCGTATGATCCGGAAGCACGCTTAAAAGCTGTGGTGTCTCTTCGTGCAGAACAGGCTGGTCAACGATTTCAAGTTTGACAACATCCTGTTGTTCCGAAGGCTTATAGCCTCCCCGGCCTGTTGCCGGCGGAATATCATAGCAGGATTTTTTGCGAAGCCGCTTGACCCAGTTGTAGAATGTACCGGGTTTGATCCCGTGCTCGTTGCACCACTGAAAATCGCTTAGTCCGCTGCTGCGACATTCCATGATGAGCCGGTATTGCTCATCGGCAGTTCGTCTTTCTGTCTGCATAAATGTAACCTCCATAATTGTAGTAAAATGCTTGCTTACTGCTAGATCCTAGCGCCGGATCATAGAGTAAAATGCTGGCATATGTGATTACTACTATTATGGCAAATATATGACCAAGCGAACAGATACCCTTATATTAGGCGCTTACCTTTAAGGAGAGGTTATAATGAACAAAGTAAATATAAAAGATAGTCAAAATTTTATTACTTCAAAATATCACATAGAAAAAATAATGAATTGCATAAGTTTAGATGAAAAAGATAACATCTTTGAAATAGGTGCAGGGAAAGGTCATTTTACTGCTGAATTGGTAAAGAGATGTAATTTTGTTACGGCGATAGAAATTGATTCTAAATTATGTGAGGTAACTCGTAATAAGCTCTTAAATTATCCTAACTATCAAATAGTAAATGATGATATACTGAAATTTACATTTCCTAGCCACAATCCATATAAAATATTTGGCAGCATACCTTACAACATAAGCACAAATATAATTCGAAAAATTGTTTTTGAAAGTTCAGCCACAATAAGTTATTTAATAGTGGAATATGGTTTTGCTAAAAGGTTATTAGATACAAACAGATCACTAGCATTGCTGTTAATGGCAGAGGTAGATATTTCTATATTAGCAAAAATTCCTAGGTATTATTTCCATCCAAAACCTAAAGTGGATAGCGCATTAATTGTATTAAAAAGAAAGCCAGCAAAAATGGCATTTAAAGAGAGAAAAAAAATATGAAACTTTTGTAATGAAATGGGTTAACAAAGAGTATGAAAAACTGTTTACAAAAAATCAATTTAATAAAGCTTTAAAACATGCGAGAATATATGATATAAACAATATTAGTTTCGAACAATTTGTATCGCTATTTAATAGTTATAAAATATTTAACGGCTAAAAACAATAGGCCACATGCAACTGTAAATGTTTAGTTATAGGTAGGGTAGCATAAGTTAAAATGCTATTCTGCCTTTTAAAAGTATGGTATACATTCCAGAGAGAGATTGGATATGTTCCCGTATACCGATAGTGCCAAAAGCGAAGTGGATATGTTTCCGAGAACGGACGTACTCAAATGACATTCATTCTGTCCTCTCCAGCCAGCTCATGGAGGGAAACGACCATGAGTAAACTTCTCCCCTATGAAACAATCGTTAAAGCCCATGAGGGCGACCCGGACGCAATCGACACGGTTCTTTCCCACTACGCCGGATATATCCGCTACTTCTCCAAAATAAACGGACAGGTCAACTCCGAGGTGGAGGACTATGTGAAGCAGCGGCTCATTGCCGCGCTGTTCAAATTTCGCTTTGACCGTTGAGTTATATCCAATGTCAGACAAGAAAAAAATCAAGCTGATTTTCAAACCGTCTCATTGCATGGAATAATCTGCTCCACTATAATTAAGGCAGGAGGTGTTGAGAGATGGCGAATGAAGATAAAAAAGATTTTAATGCCATGCTACATGATAGCAAGGATATGCCTAAATTTCAGATTATTACCGACCAGAAAAGCATTGAGAAATATGGCGGAAGCAGAATGTATTTTGCCCCACCAATCGAATATGATAAAGTGATGAAACTAATTCCTTATGGCAAAGTAATCACTGTCGGAAAAATCCGTGAATATTTTGCTAAACTGAATGGAGCGGATTTCACAGAGCCTATTACAGCCGGGATTTTTGTATCTATTGCAGCATGGGCGAGTTACCAGCGTTCTGAAGATGAAACCCCGTATTGGCGAACCTTAAAGGCAAACGGGGAATTGAACGCAAAATATCCCGGCGGTGTAGAGGCACAAAAGGAAAAGTTGGAAGCGGAAGGCCACACAATTATTCAGAAAGGACGCACAAATATAAAGTATTTTGTAAAGGACTATGAAAGTATTCTTTTTGATTTGAGATGAGAAGTTTTTATTTGCTAAACGCGTTATCGTCATACCAGCCAGCCCTAAACTTTCAAAACTGAATACCAGCCGCCACCGGCGACCAGCGAAAGCAGTAAGTCTGAAAAAGATTTGCTGCTTTTTTTGTTGCCCGTTCTGGCTCCCGGCCATTTTGCCCCCTGCCGGTTGTAGTAGTAAATGAGGGGAGAAATTTTCCCGCCCGGATATTTGGCATTTTCAAAATCTCTCCGTTGTAGGAAGTGAAAGCAAAATTTTTCTGTCCCGCCGGTTGCCAAAATCCCCGTTCCCGGATTACTAAGGCAAAAGAAATTTTGAAAAATCTCTGTCCAGCGGGTAGCTGACGGCTTTTCAAATGTATCTTTAGCGGAAAAGAAAAATAGCGCAGCCAGCGGGTAGCAAAGCCCCTCTGCGGAGTAATATTGGCGAAAGAAAAAAGGCAGCGAACAGCGGGCTGAAAGCCCCGCCCTGTTCGCTCTATGTACGGAAAAGCCCGGACAGGGCCAGTCTGCGGCTTACTTAGAGCAAGTTTCTACCACGGTGCCAAAATCCGCAATTCTGCGGTTTTGCCCCTCGCGGGAAACTTGTTGGGGAGTGCCTTCCCCAAACCCTGCTATGGCGGCTTGCGCCGCAAAAATATTTCCGTCCGGCAGGCCATTTTTTTGCGAGAACTGCCCCGGAAATACCTAACAGACCAGCCTATTTTTTGTGATAAGTGAAAGGAGGTTTACAGCCTATGCCGAAGCGATACAACACACCCCACCGCAGCCGCGTTGTGAAAACCCGGCTGTCCGAAGAAGAATACGCCGACTTCACAGCGCGGCTTGCGCCCTATGGTATCAGCCAGTCCGAATTTCTCCGGCAGGCGATACGGCGGGCGACTATACGCCCCGTAATCCATGTGTCGGCGGTCAATGATGAACTGCTCTCCGCTGTTGGAAAGCTGGCCGCCGAGTATGGCAAGATTGGCGGCAACCTCAACCAGATTGCCCGGTATCTGAACGAGTACGGCGCACCCTACAATGCGCTGTCCGGCGAGGTACGCGCCGCCATAGCCGACCTTGCCGCCCTCAAGTATGAAGTCTTACAGAAAGTAGGTGACGCGGTTGGCAACACTCAAGCATATCAACTCTAAAAATGCCGACTACGGAGCCGCCGAACAATACCTGCTTTTTGAGCATGACGAGTTTACCATGAAGCCCGTCCTTGATGAAACCGGCAGGCTTATCCCCCGCGAGGACTACCGGCTGTCTACGCTGAACTGCGGCGGGGAGGATTTTGCCGTTGCCTGTATGCGGGCAAATCTCCGCTACGGGAAGAACCAGCAGCGGGAAGATGTGAAAAGCCACCACTATATCATCAGCTTTGACCCACGGGACGGGCCGGACAACGGCTTGACCGTAGACCGGGCGCAGGCATTGGGGGAGCAATTCTGTAAAGAGCATTTCCCCGGCCACCAAGCCCTTGTATGCACCCACCCGGACGGGCATAACCACAGCGGCAACATCCATGTGCATATCGTCATTAACAGCCTGCGGATTGAGGAAGTGCCGTTCCTGCCTTACATGGACAGGCCAGCCGATAATTGACCCGGAATATCGTCATAAACCGCCCGCGCACGTCTAGCGTCCGAACCTCCAAACTTGGCAATGTCCTCCCTGTACAGTGCGATAATCTGCCGTTTAACCCTGTCGCATCCTCTAAAATCATTCTCTGCCACAAAGGAGTCGACCGACTGAGGCATACCACCGACAAGCATATACTCATCAAATAATCTCATGCACGTCGCATGAACGCCGTCCGGAAGCGCGGTCCGAGATTCGCGCGCTTTACGGATCTCTTCTGCATAAAGATCTTTTCCGGTCGCCCAAAGATACTCCTCAAAATCGAGGGGCTCGAGAGGGATTCTTTCTTCCTCTGACGGTATGACAATGCTATCGACATTCTTTTTGATGGAGACAAGAGAGCCTGTCTCGATGTAATCAAATCTGCCGTCTTCTACAAGATGCTTTATGTATTCGCGCGCGATGGGAAACCGCTGCACTTCATCAAAAATGACCAGCGACTCTCTCGGTTCGAGGGCCTTACCATACTGCAGCTGAAGCATGCGTAAAAAAAGATCGACATCTTCACGATGGTTCAGAAATATATCGAGCGTGGCTTTGCTAGCAGCCGAAAAGTCAATGTACAGATAATCCTTGTATTCATTTTGCGCGAAGCACTTGACGAGCGTCGTTTTGCCAACGCGTCTTGCACCCTCAATAAGCACCGCAGTGCGCCCTTGCGAGCGTTCTTTCCACTCCTGCAGACGATCATATGCCTTCCGTTTAAACATAATCTCACCTCAGCATAATTTACGTGCTAGTTTACAAAAATACCGACCTTCAGATATATCTAATAATACAAAAATACCGAGCTTTAAATGAGCTTATATCTACAAAAATACCGACTATTGCAATGGTTGAGACATACAGTAATACCGAGCTTTACGCATAACGGATGCTATGCCTCACCGTAAAACAGCTGCAACTCATCGCACAGGGGAACCTGCAATCTGCACGCGCACCTATTATGCGTCGTGATGATGTGAATACTCCGCAATGGCAGGGGCAAAAGTATCTCCCGCGGCACTCGCTAGCAGATAACCTGCGTATGCTCCTCGATGGCGGCGCGATCCTCATCGTCAATATCCGGCTCGCACACCACGGCGTCCAAATTGTCCAGGCGGCAGAACGTGCAGAAGTCACGCTTGCCGATTTTGCTGGAGTCGGCGATAAGATAGCGCGAACTATCAGGAACCTCGGCGGACGTGCCACTCAAACTCACAATAAAACGCCCCTCCCCGATTGCTCGGAGAAGGGCATCTGCATTGGCGTTCTTGCCAAAATCGACGGCGCGCAAGAACGCGCACCCGTCCGCATCAAGAGTGCGCTACTCGCCGAAACCGCCCTCAATAAGAGCGACCAACGCGTCAACGGCGGCAACCTCGTCGTCGCCCTCGGCACGCAACTCGACCTCATCGTTCTGGGTGATACCCAAGGTCATGATGGCAATCATGGACTTAGCGTCCTTGAAGTCACCATCCTTGGAGGCGTTGCGAACCTCAATCTTCGAGGCAAACTTAGCAGCCTCGGTCGCCAGCGTCGCTGCAGGGCGAGCATGCAGACCAGTGGGGTTAACGACCATAACGTTCTTGCTATACATTTCTAACTCCTTCGTCGTAGACCGACCAATTCATTTAGCCCAACGCGCGCGTTAGGCAAGGTAGAAGCATGCCGGACATTACGCATGCATACAACAAGTAGGCCGCGGACAACGTCGCCGCGGCAAATTCACAGGTGACTAGTCCTGATACAGCGGATGCCCCTCAGTGGGAACCACGCGCGTGCCAGCCAGGCAATCGTGAACGCACCGGCGCGCGGGGACGATCAGGAACATGAGCAGAGACACCGCTGTAATAATCATGCCCGCGATTTCCCAGTAATAATTCACGTCAACGCGGGTGACAAGCACCATTGTCTCGCGAATATATCGGGACACCACATACCCGCTGCCTTCGAGCAAAAAGCCAACGATAACCTGACGCCAAATCAAGCGTCCGACGGAAGGCAAGCCGCCATCAAGCGTAGCGACACGAACATGCGCGATGCGCTTGCCCGGCGTTTGCCCCGGCCACGCCAGCAACGGAATCAGCACAAAGTATGCGATAGCGGCGAGCACGCACGATAGTCCGACCACGATACCGACGCTCCAGGGATACCCCATTGCCTCAAACACGTACAGGTCGGGGAGCATCGCGTTCTTGTGGGTCAGCGCAAGATAAACCAACACGGCCGGCAAGCCAGAGACAATACCACCCAAAATCCAGTCGATAACGTACGCGTACAAACGCGACAGCGGGGGCGCCGGCAGAATCGAGGATGCATTAGCCTTCGATTCCTTGTGAATCTTGCTCACAGTGCTCGCCGCAGGAGAAGGCATCTGCTCCGCGGTCGCCGCACGCGGCCGTTCCTTGCGCTTTTTAGCCATGCGCTACCTCACATTCAGAATGCGCAGCTGCTTATCAGTATGGTTAAGCGGGCATGCAACGCCGTCTTTCAACAAGACGTCGTCTTCAATGCGCACGCCTCCGACTCCAGGAATATATACGCCCGGCTCGCAGGACATGATCATTCCGTTGTCGAGCACAATCTCACCAGAGGGGTTTAGCAGCGGCAAGTCGCCACCCATGCCGATACCATGACCAAGACCATGGGTGAAATACTCACCGTAACCCGCTTCGTTGATTACACGACGTGCGGCCGCATCCACATCGCGCGCCACCACACCGCAACGAATGGTATCGATGCCCGCAAGATGAGCATTCAAAACGGTCTCGTACACATGAGCCATCCGGTCGGTCGGGGCGCCCAGGAAGCACACGCGCGTCATATCTGACTGATAACCGTTGATCTGCACACCGAAGTCAATCAGGATCGGCTCATGTGCTTGGACCCGACGGTCGGTAGGACGGCCATGAGGCATGGCGCTGCGCTCGCCGGTGGCAACGATGGTATCGAACGACATTGCCTCGGCACCGGCGGCAATCGAGTAATAGTGCACGAGTGCGGAGATTTCAAATTCAGTCATATCCACGTGCAACTGCTCGATCACCTTGGCGTACACGTCATCGGCAACATCGACCGCATGCTGGACCGCAGCAATCTCAGCCTCGTCCTTGCGCAGGCGCATCAGCGCCATCTCGCTGCCCAGCAGCGTAGTGCCAAAGCCCAAGCCCTCCAAGTTGCGATACTCCGAGATTGAGATTTCGGACTCCTCGATGCCCACCGTGGCACAGCCGCACTCCTTGAGTGCACGCTCGAGCTCGACCAAATAGCTCTTCCCCTGTTCGTGAACACGGAACTCCAGATCGAACTCGCGACCCTGGGCCTCGTTCACATAGCGGCCGTCCATGATGAGAAAACCGCGGTCACGCGTGATGAGCACCTTGCAACCGCTACCGGTCAACGTGCCCAGGTAGCGCTTCATGGTTTTACTCTTGATCAGCAATGCGTCGAGCTCGTGCTCGTCCAAGAAGGTACGGATATTATCCACATGTGCATTCATCGAACGTAGCGCCTTTCAAAGGAGCCCGACAATGAAGTCTCCCCCATCGCCGGGCTTTCATACTTTCAAAATCAGCAGGTACAGGCGCCTGCTATTCCACTTGATTAGAAGTCGAGGTCAAGATCCTCGAGCAGAGCCTCGTCCTCAGCAGAGATCTCGGAATGTTTCTCGGCAGCCATACGAGCCTCTTCAGCCAATGCACGCTTCTCGGCAACCTTGCAGAAGGGGTAGTACACGATCAGTGCGAGGACCAGCTGAACCACGTTGGCCGCAATCGAGGTCCAAGACATGTTGGTCAGGAAGCCTTCCAGGAACACACCGACGTAAGGAGGCGTGAAGGTAGAGCAGGGTACCCAGCCCCAGCTCATGAACCAGAACGGGATGGAGGACAGGATGCCGCCGAAGATAACGAACGGGATAAAGAAAATCGGATTCAGAACAATCGGAGCACCGAACAGAATCGGCTCGTTTACGCCGAACAGCGACGGGATGAAAGCGATGCGGCCGATCTCGCGCTGGACCTTGGACTTGGAGAACATGAACCAGATAACAACGCCCATGGTCACACCCAGGCCGGTGAAACCGCCAAATGCGGACATGGGGCCAGGGGTGAAGATGTGGGTAGCGACACCACCGGCCTGAACCGCAGCGATGTTCTCAGCCAGGAACTGCGTGGAAATCGGCTGAACAATCGGCGACAGAACGGAGGGGTGAATGCCGAAGAAGAAGATGAAGCAGCGCAGGATGTGGTAGAAGGTAACCGCGAGCGGGCTGTCCATCGAACCGACGAGCGGGGCCAAGATGATCGAGAAGATCTCGTTGGGCATGATGCCGAAAACGCCCTGACACAGAACACGGATACCCAAGAACAGGCCGATGACGATAGCGGTGACCGGGATGATCTCGAAGGAGCTCGAGATGAAGTCGGGCACGGTATCAGGCATCTTGATGGTGAAGTGACGCTTCTTGCACCAACGGTACACCTCGACCGCGAGTAGCGAAGCGACCATGGCAACAAACAGACCCTTGGAACCCATGCCACGCAGCGCGATGCCGCCGGCCTCGTCCATTTCCATGCCGAGCAACAGGAAGGCAACGAGGGCCATGGACATGGAGCCGGGAGCGTCCAGCTCATAGGACTTGGCCAGGTGGTAGGCGGTAACGACGGAAACGAAGACCGACATCAGGCCCATGGAAACGTTATAGGCCAAATCGAAGTACTGGGTGTTGTTCAGAATCCAAACGGAGATGGGGTTGGTCTCGCCAATCATGTTGGGAATGGCGGCCGGGATCAGGCAGAACGAACCAATCAGTAGCAGCGGGGTCATGGCGATCATGGCCTTCTTAACTGCGGACAGGTGACGTTGCTTGTCCATCTTCTCGGCAACAGGGCCAAGATAGGTGTTCAGCAGGTTTTCG
Source organism: uncultured Collinsella sp. (assembly GCA_905208535.1). Taxonomy (GTDB): domain Bacteria; phylum Actinomycetota; class Coriobacteriia; order Coriobacteriales; family Coriobacteriaceae; genus Collinsella. The sequence goes on from CAJLPI010000014.1 coordinate 21,727, forward strand.
AATTTATCAAAGGCACTCTGCTTTTTCTCTACAGCTTCCGACATACGTCGCATCCTCCACTTCAGGAAATATCAAACAGGGGCTTACTGGTTTGCCTCGGCGGCCTCGCGGGCCATGTCAGCCTTCTTCTTGGCGATGAGCAGCTGCTTAAACACGGTAGCACCGTCCATCTTGCCGTAGGTCTCCTGATCGACGATCACGTATGGGATGTGACGAGGCTCAATCAGGGGCTTGATGGACTCGAGCTTATGGGCGATCTGAGGACCCATAATCAACGCGTCCATGTGGTCGACCTCCTGGTCCAGCAGGTCGGCAGCGATGGCCTTGAGCTCAAAGTCATCGTCGTTGAGCTTCTGGCTGTTGTGGATCGTCTGCTTGATGCGATCCATCAGCATGGTGGTGGAGAAACCACCGGCACAGCACAAAACGATGTTCATCTTTGCCATTGTTTATCCCTTTCTAACGGCAATTGAATACTGTTGGAGAAGGAACGGACCGCAGCGCTCGTAGCGCGCATCGCTCCTTCGCAGACGTGTTTCTTACGCCTGCTTGGCCTCGGCGTCGCGCTCCTCGAAGATCTTGACGATCTCCTCGATGAGGTCACGGGCGAGCTGAGAGGTCATGTAGTGATCCTGGGCATGGACCATAAGCAGGCTCGCAGCGGCGGCGTTCTCCGCGCCGGACAGGGCCTGGGTAATCACCTCGGTCTGGGCGGCATGGGCGGCCAGATCGGCCTCCTTGGCTTCGGCAAGCAGCGCACGGGCGCCCTCGTAGTCGCGCTCACGCACGCAAGCGAGCGCGGCGAACGCCTTGCCCTTGCTGGCGCCGGCAGAGCCGATGATGGTCATGATTTGCTGATCGTTGTTTTCCACCGGGATAATCCCTTTCTGCTCGGCGGGCACGTCACCGCTTTGACGGCGCGCCCGATTGAAACCGTTGACTGCCGAAGCGCTACTCGAAGCTCTTAAGCTCCTCATAGGTGACGCGATCGATCGAGGTTGCCAGCGCGCATACCAGATCGACTGCCGCGTCCAAATCGGCACCACGCATGACAGACCACGAACCGTGGCAGTAGCGCAACGGCACGCCGATCACCGTTGCCAGCTTGCCGTCTCCCACTAGATGAGCGGTGCCGGCATCGGTGCCGCCGCCCTTGAACAGGTCACGCTGGAAGGGGATGTTGTTCTTCTCGGCGGTGTCCACGATGAAGTGCAGCAGCTTCTCGTTGGGGACATGCATGCGGTCGTAGTGCACGATCATGGGACCGTGGCCGTTCTTGCGGCTGTTATTCCAACCGCGATCGAACTCGGGCGGATTAGCGATGTCCACTGGGATGACGATATCGGCATCCAGGTGCGCCGCAGCCGTCTGAGCACCACGGCAGCCAACCTCCTCGGAAGAGGAACCGGCGAACCACAGCTCGGCTGCGTGCGGGGTGTTGGCCAGGCGCTTCATGGCCTCGGTCACCACATACACACCGGCGCGGTCGTCGAACGCCTTGCCCAGCAGAATGTCACTCACGGGCTTGAGCTCGCACTCGGCCGCAAAGGTTCCCCAGTCGCCAATCTCAATGCCCAGCTCACGGACTTCTTCAGCCGTCTCGCAGCCAAAGTCGATGTACATATCGGTCGGAGTGCCGTCGGTATCGCGCTTGGCAAACAACACGCCGCGAACTTTCTCGCCGCTACGCGTCTTGATGCGCACAATCTGGCTCTCGACGCTGTTCTTACGCGGGCCGCCCACGCCGATCACATGAACCATGCCGATATCGGAAATATAGCGAACCATAAAGCCGGCCTCGTCCATGTGGCCGGTGAACAGAATGCGGACCGGATTCTCCTCGGTACCCGCGCTCTTAAACATGATCGAACCGAGTTTGTCGTACTCGACGGCGTCGGCGATATCGTCAAGCTCGGCATGCATGATGGAGCGGACCTCGCCCTCGCGGCAAGCGACAGCGTCGGCGTTGCTCAAGGCGAACATAAGCTCCTTGTTCATAGGTAACCCCCCTTGTGGTCGTATGGCGGCGCCCGTAGTGGCGGCGTCTGTATGCGAGTGTATCGACAGCGCGCCGCAAATGATGTATCCGGGCTTTCACCGTAGCGGTGAAACGGTGAAAGCCCCTCCCCTTTCACCACGGCCGTGCAATTACTGGGGATGGGGCTCCATATGCATCTTTGTCATACTTATCTGCAACATACGCCGCTGATGCGAACCACGCCGGCGGTGTGCGACCCACATCCGCGGGTCGCGCCTATATCGCCGAGGAGGATACCTTATGCCGGTTTACGACTTCGATTCCATGGCTGACCGCTCGCTCGATCACGCTCGCAAGTGGGACCCCGCCATCATCAAGCAGAAATTCCCTAAGGCTGGGGATGACTACATTCCCATGTGGATCGCCGACATGGACTTTGCCGCCGCCCCCGCAATCTGCACGCGTCTGGCCGAGGTAGCCCAAAACGGAGCATACGGCTATGGCTATGCGCACGACGGCTTTTACAACGCCGTCATCAACTGGCAGCGCCGCCGCCATAACAACGAGGTCAAGCGCGAGTGGATCACACTCGCCTATGGAACCGTTCCGACCATCCACTACCTGTATCAGGCATTCTGCCAGCCCAACGACTGCGTCATCCTCAACACGCCGGTCTACGACCCCTTTGGCTACGCGGCGCACAACAACGGGTTCCGCGTAATCGAAAACCCGCTCATCTATCGCGATCGCACCTATCGCATCGACTTCGACCTGCTCGAGGAACAGATGGATCGTTTCCGTCCACGCGTGCACCTGTTCTGCTCGCCGCACAACCCCGGTGGTCGCATCTGGACGCTCGATGAAATCACCCGCGTCGCCGAGATCTGCCACAAGTACAACTGCTTACTGGTGGTCGATGAGGTTCACTGCGAGCACATCATGGCCGGCTCGTTCATCTCGGCCCTGCAGCTGCCCGAGCGTTATCTGGACAACCTTATCGTACTCACCTCGCCCAACAAGGGCTTTAATCTGGGCGGCCTCAAGACTTCCTACTCTATGATCCCCAGCGAGCGCATCCGCACTATCTTCCGCCATCGCCTGGAGATGAACTCTATTACCTCTCCCAACACGTTTGGCTGCGCCGCCATCATCGCCGCTTACGATGAGTCCGAGGAGTGGCTGGACCAGATCACCGACTATCTGCGCGAGTCTTATGCACAGACCGCCGCCTTCATCGAGGAGAAGATGAAGGGTTGGGAGCTCATGCGTATGGATGCATCCTACCTACCGTGGGTGAACATCGCTGGCACGGGCGCCACGGCAACCGAAATCTGCAACCACATGGCAGCGAAGGCGGGCGTCATCGTGGGCGATGGCACCTTCTATGTCGCGAACGGCGCCGACTTCGTGCGCTTGAACCTGGGCATGCCTCGCAAGCTGGTCATCGAGGCCATGGATCGCATGGCTACCCACCAGCTCATCAAGTAGACCTCGCCCGCGTATCAAAGGCCCTCCTTTCATGCAACGCCCGCCCGAGTATGTGCTCGAGCGGGCGTTGTTATTTATGAGTTGAAATGTCGCGAAGCGACAAGCGAGAAGGCGACCACCCGACGAGGGCCTTTTTGACGTAGCCACCCCCGCTTGTACGCAAACCCTACGCACAACGCAACAGGGCGTCCAAGAACTCCTGGTAGCTTTTTGCATGGGAGATGGCGCGCACAGCACCGGGCTTGAGTAGCACGCCCGAGATGTAATTGAACAGCTCGCCAAAAAACGCCCGGTCATCACGGGTAATCGACAGCATGATCACCGCATGCACCGTCGCGTTGTTCCACGCAAGGCCGCGCGGGAACAGAGCGACCGAGACGGCAGTGCGCTTGGCGTCCATATCGAGCGGGTGTGGCATCGCGATGTCACAGTATGCACTGGAGCTGATGTCCTCACGCTCCAGTAGGCGCTCAGTAAAATTCTCAAACGCGTAGCCGCCCTCGATCAGCGGCGCACTCATCTTGCAAATCGCATCGCGCCAATCGTCAACCTCGGGCTCGATCGCAAAGAAATCCTCGGTGAAGAAGGTGCGCATGCTGCACTCAAGGTTTGTCCGCAGGCGCGCCTTAAGCAGCGCTTCGACACGCTCACGCATCAGCGAAACATCTTGCTTGCTAAAGAACGGAGAGACATTAACCACCGGTACCGGGCAATACCCCGACAGCGGCACGGTTGAAATCACGAGGTCAACGCGCGAGATGTCACCCGCCGCGTCGATGGCAGGCACGATACCCTCAACCACCACACAAGCATCAAGGGCATCGGGGAAACTGTCGATATGAGTCTCGTAGGCGTTGTGACGTGTGCACACCACCAGCGCATGCAGTTTATCGGCATTGGCGCGCTGCCCCTCCACCAAGCACCCCACGTGGAGCGCGATGTAGGAGATTTCGTCTTCGTTGACAGAAACGCCGGTCTCCGCAGCGATGACATCGGCGACAAACACCGCAACATCGTAAATAAACGGTTGACTGCTCTTGATGGCCTCGAGCTGCGGGTTACGCAACAGCATCCCGCAGCGCACGCGGGATAGCATATTGGCCAGATGCAGAGAGAAACGAAGCTCAAACTCGCCATCGCTCAAATTAAGCCCGAATTGATCGTGCACGCGCTCCACAATCGCACCCAACAGCTCGCGCGCATGCCGGTGCTCCGGGTCACTTGGTTCAAAACGATTCGCATGAATCAAGTTTGCACCCAGCATCAAGCGGACGGCATCGCGATCGGCATCGGACACGAGCACAGAGAAAAGGTCCTCGATAGCCGCGCAAACCTCACCCGCCACCTCGTCAAGACCCTCGCGCGCCTCGTTACCGGCGGGCTGAGCCGCCTTGACCGTCGTCGGTACCGACTCGAACCCATTGCTTGTGCGCTCCACGAAGATGGCAATATGTATGATGAGGCTCGAGAGCGCATAGCCGTTGATGTAGAACCCGCGGCGCTTCAGGCATGCGTCGATGCGCTCCTGCAACTGCGCGAGGTCGAGCTTGGGGAAATAGCGATTGATAAGGTCGATTTGGCTGAAATAGTCCTTCGTCTCGTCAAAGATCAGCTGGTTGACCATCTTCTTCTCACCCGATGCACTGCCCTCGATATACAGCGAGCCCGCGCGCGAACGCAGCACCAGGCCGTACCCGGACAACTCTCGTTTGATGGCAACCAGCTCATTATCGAGCGTCGCAAGCGAGATATAGAGGCTTTCCGCCAAATCAGCCGCGCGCACCTTGCGGTGGCGCATCAGCAGTTCAAACAGAATATAACGCTTGCGCGCCTCGGCCGTCTGCGGCACCTCGTTCGCCTGCTGCGACAGCAGCTGCGCCGCTGCTGTGGCATCCTCGATACGATAGCCCTTCGAGCTGGCAACAATCATGCCCTCATGGGTGCGATTCAGCGCGGTGATGTCGCTTTTGACAGTACGGGAAGAGCATCCAACCTGCGAAGCGATCTGAGACGCCGTGGTCCAGGACGCCCCGCTTTCGAGAATACGAACAATTTCCCTGCCTCGATCGGAACTCACGGCACCCTCCTATCATCGTCTCAGATAACTATACCTTCCGTCATAGGACCTGCCAATTTCACGCGCATTCAAATCTTTCACCGCGTAGGTGAAATAGCAATCGTGGAAGTGCTGGTTATGCGATGTTGCAGCACGAAAAACCCGCCTATTATCGTAACGACAATGAATGCGCCACGGGAACGGTATCCCCGAGCGCGGCGGACGGGCCACACGGGCACCGGCCGCGACGTATCATACGCCGACATAGAAAAGGAACGCTATGAACATCAGACTGTTCGAATTGCGCGACGACGAGGTCGCCGCCTACATGCGCGCTGCCGCCAATCTTCCAGCAGGCTACTCCATCTCCTTTGACACTCAAATCCTCTCCGAAGCTAACATTGACTCCGTTGCAGGCTGCGAGGGAATCATCATCAACAACAAATCCGTGATGTCCGCCGCTTTGGTGGAGCGCGCGCACGAGCTGGGCGTTCGTTACATCGCTATCCGCTGCGTCGGCTTCAACCACGTGGACGTCAAGCGCGCCCAGGAGCTGGGCATCAAGGTGTGCAACACCGCCTATCCGCCCTACGGCGTTGCCGAGTTCACCGTTATGCTCATCCTGATGGCCTTGCGCCGCTGCAAGGCCGCCATTTGGCGCCAGCAGGTGAATGACTACTCCCTGGACGGGCTGCTGGGCCGCGAACTGCGCACGCTGACCGTGGGCGTGGTTGGCACCGGCCGCATTGGTCGCACCGTCATCGACAACCTCTCCGGCTTTGGCTGCAAGATCTTGGCCTACGATCCCTACCCCAATGCCGAGCTGGCAAACCGCGACAGCCTCGAGTACGTTGACATGGATACGCTCGTTGCCAACTCCGACGTCATCACCCTGCACGTGCCCCTCATGGACTCCACCCGCGGCATCATCAATGCCGATGCCATCGCCAAGATGCGCGAAGATGTGACCATCGTCAACGTCTCGCGCGGTGAGCTCATCGACACCGATGCCGTCATCGAGGCGATTGAGTCCGAAAAGATCGGTGCGCTTGCTATGGACGTCTTCGAGGACGAAGTGGGCATCTACCATGAGAACCGTATGCACGACATTCTTGCCAACCGCAAGATGGCTTACCTACGCCAGTTCCCCAACGTGCTGCTCACCAACCACATCGCGTTCTACACCGATATCGATGTAAACTGCATGGTCGAGCAGGGCGTTGCCGCTGTTCCCGCTATGGTTGAGGGTACCTGTGCCACTCAATTGTAATCACACCCATTCAGCGCGATAGCGCACCGTAGCCCCCGTCGGAACTTAGGTCCGACGGGGATACTTTTGTTCTTGGGCTTTGCCTTCTCAGCATGATATGGGCTCATAACTCGTCGCAACGCGCCAGCGTGCAGAACAATCTGGCAACGAAGGCGATGAACACACCACCGGATGAACTGCATCCTGGCCTTTTTGTTTTTAGAATCGTGTTGAGCGTGTCACTTGCCCCTGCTTGCAAGCCTGCTCCACCGGCCGCCGCGACTATCGCGCGCGATTGAGCACCTTACCAATCCCGATTGCATGGGCGCTGCGTCCATGCGCCTCTTTCCGTGTGGCGGATACGACCTTCCCGGTAGATGCCCCGCATCCTTGGTCGTATCTGCCTTTTTTGCTTTTGAGCGGCCCGCGCCGCACGTTTGTCTCAATCCGTAACATCTAACCGAACTTTTCGGTCCTACCTGTTACAGATTGAGACAATTCAGCGGCGCCGATAATTTTTTATGACGTGGCACAATTATGTCCCAATGCGAAGGAGATACCTATGCCCATCTGTGTGCCCGTCCGAGACATGAAGGACACTGCCACATTCACCGCACTTGTTGAGTCTGAGCGCGACGTCACCGTAACTAAGAACGGCTACGAGGCCATGCACTGCATCAGCAGCGACCAGTATCGCCTCATGCAAGAAGAAATCGCCAAAGCCAAGCTGCTGTCTCGTATGATGCTGGCAGAAGACGAGGTATCGCAAGGCGACTACAGCGACTACGACTCCTTCGCGACCGCGATGCGAGACAAATATGACCTATAACGTCGTAATACTCAAAAGCGCACGATATGAGTACGAGAGTATTGTCGGATACCTTGCTCAAATCCTCATGAATCCACGTGCAGCGGGCAATTTTGTTGCCGAGTTTGAATATCAGCTTGACCTGCTTCGCGAGCAGTCGCTCCTACGGCCCCTCTCCCACATACGGGAACTGGCGACACGCAATTATCGATCGTTTCCCGTCAACAACTACGCGTGCCTTTACAAGTTTGAGCGCGATGCGATCTATATCGCCCACGTCTTTCACCAGTCACAGGACTACGCCCGCCTGATCTAGCACGGCGGCACTCGCTAGCAGATGACCTGCGTGTGCTCCTCGATGGCGGCGCGATCTCCATCAGCAATACCCGGTTCACACACCACGGCGTCTAAATTGTCCAGGCGACAGAAGGTATAGAAATCGCGCTTGCCGATCTTGCTGGAGTCGGCGATCAGATAGCGCGAGTCGGCCTTGCTAAAGGCGAGCTGCTGGATGCGGCCCTCTTCCATGTTAGACGTGGACACGTCGCCGTTCAAAATGCCGTTGGCGCCGATATAGGCTGCGTCGATTCCCAGCGCGCGCAGGGTATCCTCGGCCGTTGGTCCCACAAAAGCGGCGGTGCGGCGGCGATACATACCGCCCACGAGGCACAGCTCGCAGTCTTCGCGCGCCTCGAGCAGGTTGAACACCGAAAGCGAATTGGTCACAATGCGCAGGCGAAACGTCGGCAGCATCGAGGCCATCTGCTCAACCGTGGTGCCCGTACCCAAGAAGATGGTCGAGCCCTCCTCGATAAGCTCCACAGCACGGCGCGCAATCTGCAGCTTTTCCTCGGCATGCTTAGTGCGCTTTTCGCTGTGCGAATACTCATGGCGCAACATAGCGTGCGGACGGCCCTGTGCACTGCGGGCTCCGCCGTGCACGCGCTCGATCTCGCCTAGGCTCGCAAGTTCTTCGAGGTCGCGGCGAATCGTCATGTCCGAAACGCCCAACGCATCCGAAATCTCTTTGACCGAGACCGTGCCCTGCTCCTCGAGCAGCTGACGAACCTTATCCTGACGCTCCGCCTTGATCATTTTTACTCCTTTGAGTGGTTTTGTTCGCATTTATAGTAATCGAACATTTATGCTCACTCACCCTAAACGGTCGGTTTTTCCCGGTGAACGGTAGGATAGTAAACGCCAAACGTTGAATATCGAATGTATCCGACACATCAACTTCAGCTATACATAGGCAAAAAGCTGCGATTTTAAAATCATTTCAATCCAATGTTGCCTCAATAAAGCAAATTGAACTTTGCCGAACAATAGAAAACAGATTGACACACTAATTCTCTTAGACTTAAATAACAGAGAACTTAAACAAACAGATTCGAACATGTTCGATCTACATGGAACGGAAGGAGTTGCAGACATGTCCGCAGAGAGCAATCTGTTCTTCGAAGACACCGTGTTTGTTTGCGACCGCACCACGCAAGAAGAGGTCTTTACCGAGATCGCCAATAAGCTGTCACTCAAAAACTATGTGGCGCCCGCGTTTCTCGAGAACATCATCGAGCGCGAAAAGGGCTACCCCACCGGCATGGATATGTCTGTCGTCGACCCCGAGTTGCCCAGCTTTGCCGTTCCTCACACCGAGGTCGAGTTCGTTCACACCCGTCGCATCGTCCCCGTCAAGCTGACGACCCCCGTCGAGTGGCACTCCATGATCGACCCCTCGCAGACCTTCCCCGTCTCGTTCCTGTTCATGATTCTCAACGACGACAAGGAGGCCCAGGTGGGCATCCTCGCCAAGATCATGGACTTCGTTAACGCTCTTGGCACCGATCGCGTCAAGGAGCTGTTCTCCATGACCGACGCCAAGGCCATCTACCAGTTCTTGGTCGACAACTTTCCTGCCGACTAGCCAACCACCCTTAGGAATCCGCGGAATAACCCGCATAGAGAAAGGAATTCATCATGATTAAGGTTCTCGCAGCTTGTGGCGCCGGTGTTAACTCCAGCCATCAGATCAAGGACGCCATCGAGTCCGAGTTCAAGAATCGCGGCTACAACCTGTACTGCGACGCCGTGATGATCAAGGACGTTAACGAGGAGATGCTCTCTCAGTACGACATCTTCGCCCAGATTGCCAAGACCGATTTTGGCTTTGAGGTTAAGACTCCGATCGTCGACGCCGGCCCGATCCTCTATCGCATGCCTGCTATGGCTAAGCCGGTTTACGACAAGATTGAGGCCATTATCAAGGAAAAGGGTCTCAACTAATCATTTGCAGCTTCGCTCTGCACAATCTTTGGCTTTAAGGAAGATGACGACCGGGAACGGCATCTTCCTTTTTTAAGGCAACATACGGAAAAGGAAACACTCTTTTAGGAAAGAGGGAGACATGGACGCAGTAATCGGGTTTGCTAATGCCGTCTTTCAGCCGCTGATCGACCTTGGCGCAGCCCCTATGATGACCATCGTTTTGACGGTTATTGCCCTTCTCTTCAAAGTTAAGTTTACCAAGGCCCTCGAGGGCGGTCTTAAGCTCGGCATCGCCATTACCGGCATCGGCGCCATCATCAACATTCTGACGACGGCTTTCTCGAGCGCCATGACGACGTTCGTTGAGTCCACCGGCCTTCAGCTCACCGTTACCGACGTGGGCTGGGCACCGCTGGCCACCATCACCTGGGGTTCTCCCTACACGCTGTACTTCTTGATGGTCCTCGTCATCGTCAACATCGTGATGATCGTGCTCGCCAAGACCAACACCATCGACGTCGACATCTTTGACGTTTGGCACCTCGCCTTTGTCGGCCTTGCCTGCATCTACTTTGGCGCCAACATCGTCGTCGCCACGCTGCTCGTCGTCTTCGTCGGCGTTATGAAGATCATGAACTCCGACCTTATGAAGCCCACGTTCAACGATCTTTTGGGTGCTCCCGAGGAGAACCCCATGACCACGACTCACATGAACTACATGATGAACCCGCTGGCCATGCTGCTCAACAAGATCATCGACAAGGTGCTCCCCTTCCTCGATAAGTACGACTTCGACGCTGCCAAGCTCAACAACATGATCGGCTTCTGGGGCTCCAAGTTTGCTATTGGTATCTACCTGGGCGTCTTCGTCGGCCTTCTTTCGCACCAGACCCCGCAGCAGATCTGCACGCTCGCCTTTACCGCCGCAACCTGCCTTGAGCTGTTCTCCATGATCGGTTCTTGGTTCATCGCAGCCGTCGAGCCGCTGTCTCAGGGCATCTCCGACTTTGCCAACAACAGCAAGTGGCTCCAGGGCCGTACCCTCAACGTCGGCCTCGACTGGCCCTTCATCGCCGGCCGCGCCGAGATCTGGGCTGCTGCCAACATCCTTGCCCCCGTCATGCTGGGTGAGGCACTGCTGCTCGCCAACGTTCCCTTCCCCTTCTCCCCGACTGGCACTTGGAACGGCCTGCTGCCGCTCGGTGGCATCATCGCCATGGGTCTGACGCCGGCACTGCTCGTTGTCACCCGCGGCCGCGTGATTCGCATGGTCGTCATTGGCGCTGTCCTGCTGCCCGTCTTCCTGGGCGCTGGCACCCTCGTCGCCGATTTCGTTACCTTTACCGCTAAGACTGTCGGCGCTTTCCCCGATGGCGTTACCGGCCTGATTTCTCAGACCACCATGGAAGGACCTGTCGAGAAGTTCCTGGCCTTCTTCGTGGGCAAGGCGACCACGGGCGATGTAACCATGATCATCGCCACTGTCGTTGCCATCGTCGTGTACGTCGCGCTCTTCGCTTGGTATCGCAAGCAGATGATCGCTCGTAACATCGAGTACGCGAAGCAGGACAAGTGCACCCTCTCGCCGCTCACCACCGGCAAGTTTACCGAGGAGGACCTCAAGGCTGCCAAGGAAGCCGAGTCCGCAAAGGCAAACGCCTAACTCATTGCCACATATCCCCTGTGGAAGAAACCCGTCGCATCCCGGCGGGTTTCTTTTTGTTTGTCCACAGTAAATCAATCATCACTTTTTTGAGAAAAATACCCCCAGCTTTAGTGGGGTGTAGTGATAATCTCGCCTGTTCGCGCTACAGTTTGTCGGAATACCTCGATGTTAGGAACCAAATGATCACTTCCGAGCTTTTCGGCACCGCGCCGTGCGGTACCCCCGTTCATCGCTACACCCTCAACGGGCCTGAGATCTGCGTTCGCATTATGGACTATGGCGCCACGGTGCTTGGTATCGATGTGCCCGACATTCCCGGCAACGTGCGCGATGTGGTGCTGGGGTTCGATAAGCTCGAGAATTACTTTGACAACCCCGCCTGCTTTGGCGCGACCATCGGCCCTGTGGCAAACCGCACCGCTGGCGCCACGATCGCCATCGACGGCACAGACTGGCATATGCCCGCCAACGAGGGCGCCAACAACCTGCACAGCGACCTTGAGCACGGTCTGCACAAACGTGTGTGGGATGTTGAGCTCGACGAGGTCCATAACGCCGTGCGCATGACCACCTCGCTTAAGGATGGCGAGCTGGGCCTGCCCGGCAACCGAACCTTTACGGCCGTGTTTACCGTTACGCGCACCGGCGTCTTCCGCATCGAGTATGGCTGCGAGAGCGATCGCGCCACCTACGTGTCCATGACCAACCACACGTACTTTAACCTTGCAGGCCATAACGCCGGCATGGACTGCGAGCACTTCTTTGTTGCTAACGCTGCCCACTACCTGCCCATTAACGAGCAGAACATCCCCACCGGCGAGATTGCTCCGGTCGAGGGAACACCGTTTGACTTTCGCGAGCTTCGCCCCGTCGCACCCGGCATGGAGGCCGACGACCCACAGATCAAGCAGGCCCGTGGCTACGATCACTGCCTGTGCATCGATGGTTATCAGTACGGCCGCAACCTGCGCCGCGCGATGCACGTCGAGGAGATGTGGACTGGTCGTGAGATGGACTACTACACCACTGCCCCGGGCGTGCAGCTCTACACCGGCAACTGGCTGGGCGACGAGCACGCCAAGGACGATGCCAACTATGGCTGGGGCGCCGGCTTTGCCCTCGAGGCCGAGATGTACCCCGACACGCCGCACCAGCCTCTGTTCCCGCAGGGCATTGTGGGCCCGGGCCATCCCTACAGCAATGTGATCGAATACCACTTTATGAGGCACTAAGCCCGCAACGCGACATATCGCACAGCAACGCCCGCCGGCACCACCGCCAGCGGGCGTTTTTCTACCTAGTCATTGGGGACGTTCCTAAACGACTAGTCGTTGGGGACACTCTTTGCCGAATGTGGCCGCCGCATCATCGATGATGCCGTGTCCTCGCGCGCAATGGTGGCGTCCGTCCCGCTTCGACCGTCGCGTTACGGCGCGAGAACATCCAGCGGAACAACTTGGACGCCACGCTCGGTAACATAGGCTTGCGAACCAAACCCGATGATCACGACTTTCGAAACCGGCGGGTTGTTTCCGGCGGCAACCATGCGTTTCTCGACAGCAACAAGGCTGTCAGACGCCTCTTCGATTTGAGCAGAGCTGAGTTTAACTTCGACCGGAATCCACGTTCCGCCGGGAGCCGCAATGACCGCATCGACTTCTAGATCGCGAGAATCATGATAGTGATAGAGGCCCATTCCGTTTGCTCGCGCATAAACCCACAAATCATGAAGCACCAGCGATTCAAAAAGCAGTCCGAGCGTCTTGAAATCTAGCAGTAGTGTCTCCGGGGTCGCCCCGAGTGCGGCGGCCGCCAGCGACGGGTCGGCGAGGTGATGCTTCTTTGAGTCTCTTAAATGCACCGGAGATCTCATTGCAGGGTTCCACGCGGGAATATCGCGAACGAAACTAACCCGAGCAAGAAGAGATATATATGATGCCGCCGTCTGTCTCGACACCTCTCCGCCAAGATCGGCTACGAGCGTCTTGAGTGACGCCAAAGTGGATTCATTGCGCGCAAGCGATTCGATGACGGCTTTGACCTTCTCAGGGTCGCGTCGAGAGCCATCAACACGAGACAAATCTTCTTCGGCGACTATGCCGATGTAACGTTTCGCCATCGCCGACGCAGCCAGCGCATCGCGACCGACCGCCGCGGGCCATCCACCACGGACAACGCACTCGGCAATCGAGGCAGAATCCAACGACCCGAAAGCTCCATTGAACTTTTCGCCAGAAATAATGCCCGACAGCTTAACCGCGCCGCTAGATTTCCCAAGTTCGAAAAGCGTCATGGTGTCCATGCGCAGTTTGGCGAATCTTCCAGCGCCACTGTGCATCGGACGTTCGTCGTCTCGCGGTGTCGCCGACCCCGTAAATATGAACTGACCAGGCTCGCCGCCGCGGTTGTCGCACTCAAACCGTGCCGCGTCCCAAAGTTTCGGAACCTCCTGCCACTCGTCAATCAGCCGCGGCACCTCGCCGGAAACGGCAAGAGCCGGATCCGTCTCGGCGCGTAAGCGATTCTCGAAGTTGCGGGACGGGTCCATGAGAAGGAGCCTGGACGCCGCACGGGTCTCGGCCGTGGTCGTCTTTCCACACCATTTCGGTCCTTCGATGAGAACGGCACCGAATATACCCAGCAGCTGGTCGAGCTCATTTTCGACAATTCTGGTGTAGTACTTTTTTGGCATATTTATCACCATTGCTACCAGCGCGTTTAACCTAATTTACAGTTTACATTTAACCAAATTTCGGTTCTCTGATTAACCATATTTACGCAATTCAATTAACGAAACAGATTTAGGAGCCATTTTTGCGAACGGCTTAAGCTGTGGTGCAGTCATTGACGTTCTAAAAGACTAGTCGAAAGGGACACTCTTTTCATAGCTCCGACACATGTGCCAACATGCCTGAAATCGGCGCGCTACAGATTGCGCCCATCTACTACTTTTACTCCCGCACCCCTGACCATACGCCCCTATTTTCAAAAATCGCACGTTCGCTACCTGCAGTTTTAATATTGCGATTTTCATCGTGCTTCGAGGTAAGCGACCAAAAGTAGTAGATGGCCCCAATTCCTGGCCGAGGGCATCTCGCCGCTCCTCCACGGGAAAATACGATCCGTTTTCCTCCGCCCCCAGGTAATCACGCGAGCAGGTTCTCGATGGGATCGGGGTCGGAGCTGGGGAGATAGCGGATTTCTAGTTCTACGCCGAGCTCTTGCAGCTCTTTGAAGGCGGCAACGTCCGCATCGTCTATGGCGACTGCAGGCGTCACGGAACGCTTGCCCTCCCCCGCACGCATATGGCCGACGCTGATCTTGGTGATGGGCACCCCGCCCTTAACCAGAGCCAGCGCGTCGACAGGCGAGGCAACCATAATCAAGATCAATTGGCGCGGCGTTGCGGTATGAATGATGTCGATGGTCCTTTGCACCGAGAAAAACCGCGTCCACACGCCATCGGGCGCCGCCACCCTCATAGGGGCCCATTGGCGCGAATCCGCCGCGATCTCATCGTTGACGATTAGGACAAGGTTGGAACCCACGGCTTCGTTCCACAGCTTAACGTCTTGCCCGTAAATGAAACGGTCATCGATGCGTGTGAGAAGAATCTTGGGTTGAGCCATCGCTGCCCCATTCTGTTTGAGACCCGTAAGAGCAAGACATCGCGTCTCCAATATTAGTGCATTTAAAGTGAGAAAAGCCGTCAGAACACTTGCGCGGATGTGCGATGTCCCGTATCATAGACAGCCGTTGACGCCTCAGTTGCGTCATCATATGGCCGCCAGCGTAGCTCAGTTGGTAGAGCACCGCTCTCGTAAAGCGGGGGTCACCGGTTCGAGCCCGGTCGCTGGCTCCATTACACAAGATAGCCGCCTTCGGGCGGCTTTTTTGTTGCCGATTTTGAGTGCGTGCGCGCCAATCCAAACATCGCCACGTCAACGGCGGCCCACTCGGTGGACTTCGGGTTTAATGCTTAGGGGCGGGGATTTACCAAAG
The DNA here is from genome assembly GCA_905208535.1 of uncultured Collinsella sp. Lineage (GTDB taxonomy): Bacteria > Actinomycetota > Coriobacteriia > Coriobacteriales > Coriobacteriaceae > Collinsella. Next base: position 37,239 of record CAJLPI010000014.1, read on the forward strand.
TGAAATCTTAATGAAAAGAAACCCAGCTGCAACAATTGCCATGGTGAGGGCTCAAATTGGCCATATAGATCTAAAATAGTCACAATATACAAATGTCGAGAGATATTGGCGATATAGATGAAAAGAACTAAGGGTTTTCTTTTGCTGGTATTGATGCTGCTCGGACTGTTCTGCCTGAGTGGCCCTTCTTGGGCCAAGGCTGCCTGTCCTGAAGGTGAGCCTTAGCAGTCTTATACGGGCAGCCTGCTGATAACTGCTAAGGAGGGCGATGCCGACTCTCAGTCTGGGGTAAATCCCCTTGCCACTTTTGAGGGGGACGGCGGAACGGTCAAGCTTGACCATATTGGTAGCGGGATTTTGAGGTGGCAAGTTCTTCCGGACAAAATTGCGAACGATCCCTTCTCTTTTGCTGGAACGATTTATCTATACAAGGTTGTGAGCGGAAAACAAAAATACGTCGATTGCTATCCGACAAACGGGTCTGGAATTGCATTCACCGGCATTTCGGGGCAGATTGATACACATGCACGAAAGGGAACCTAAGTGGTGCGTTGGGTTGGAGCTGCTGCAGGTCCGATATGGATTGCGGTCTTGCGCCCCGATGTCCAAATAGGTTTCTCTCTCTAGACGGGAAGTTGCTCATGGACGCCATATATGACGGAGATGACTGGGTCGATCATTATACTTGGCGCCTGGTCGGCTCGAACGACAATGGGGATGTGGTGTTTGATGGACTATGTCCAAAGCATCTCCATCCTTTTGTCTCGTCGTTAATTGAGAGTTCCGCTCGTGTTGCCCCCTACAGCTCGGCATCGCTTCATGATACGGACGTTTTGAAGACCATAAGGGAATCAATTGACGATGGCACGATGAGCGGCCCGCTGTTTTCTCGGCTTGTGGGGCTAGATGAGATTGGCTCGAAACGACTGCTTGCGGGCGAAAAAGTGGAACTCACTTATCGGTCGATGATTTCAATCCTGCGGCTAGCCGATGTTCTTCGCAAATAAATGAGGCTTCCCTATTCAAAAACAGAAAACCCCGCCAAACGTGATTTCCCTAGGGAAAACCCGTTTGGCGGGGTCCTAGCGTGATTTCCCTAGGGGAATCACGCCATCAGACGAACAGCTCAGCCGAGCAGCTCGCTACTCCTCCCAGTAGGCGTCGGCAAGCAACTTAAAGCAGATCTTCTTGACCGGCTGTGCGCCATCTCCCGGGAACTCGAGCGTGGGCATGTGGGGCTCGCCGGCAACGAACAGCGCGAATTTGTCGTCGGCAAGATCGCCGGCGATCGAGGCGTCGGAATCGACCAGGTCGTAGTCGTCCTTCTCGTCAAACTCCTGGACCAGCGTCAGGCTGCCCGTGGCAACCTTAAAGGCCTCACGACCCTCGACGTCAATCTGCAAGTCGTGATAGCGCTGATGCGTCTCGTAGTGAGCCTCGGCCTCGGGACGCGTCGTGGGAGACATGACGTTCGCAAAGACCTTCTCACCCAAAATCGGATGGCTGCCGACCTCGAGCTGTGCCGGGTCGTTCTCCTCGAGCCAGTCGATCAGCACGTCGAGGCCCTTGAGCATTCCGCGGTACTCCTCGATATCGCCCAATGCACCGTAAATCATCTAAATCCCCTCTCGGATCGCTTCTTTGGCGGCTACTCGGCAAACGCGTTACCGACGCTGTTGCCACCCACATACGCCTCGACCAGGGTAAGGTCGGGATTGAACACGACAAACTCGGCGTCGCGCCCCAGCATAATGCTACCGCACTTGTCGTCGACATGAGCTAGCAAGCAATGCCGGGGCCGACGCCCAGGCTTTTACAGCTCGGTCACGACTACGCCGTTGTAGACCTCGTCCCAACGGTCCATGACCAGATGGCCGGTCATGGGATCCATGGCATTGAGCTTGCCGCAGGTGTTGGCGGTACGCAGCACCGTCTCGTCATCCGCGCCAGCAGCAATCGCATGCGCGAAGCCGGCAATGGTCGAATCGCCAGAGCCCGTAGCGTTAACGGCGGGGATATCGGGGGTCTTGGCGCGGAATGCACGGCCATTATGGAAGCCCACGGAGCCGGCAGCGCCCATGGACACGACGACCCAGGGAATATCGGAGAAGCGGGCATCAGAGGCGAGCGCGGCGCGGAGCTCGTCCACATCGTCGGTGGTAAAGTTCGTACCCAAAAGGCCGTTGATCTCGGTCAGGTTAGGCTTGACCAGCTCGGGCTTAATTTCGGACTTAAGGGCGGCCTCGAGCGAAGCACCCGAGGTATCGAGCAACACCTTGGCACCGGCGTTCTCGGCAATGCCCGTGATCTTGGCATAGTAGTCTGCCTCGACACCGCGGGGCAGCGAACCCGAGATGGTGACGACGTCGGCCTTGCTCGCAAGCTCGGTAAACTTGGCGGTAAAGGCATCGAGCTCCTCGGGGGCAATTGTCGGGCCGCTCTCGAGCAGCTCGGTCTGGTTGCCGGCATGAAGGATATTGAGGCAGATGCGGGTCTCGCCCTTGATGGGCACAAAGTCGTTGTTAATACCGTTGGCGTCCATGAGCTCGGCCATGTAAGCGCCCATGTGGCCGCCGAGCAGACCGGTTGCCACGACGTCGTCGCCCAGCTGACCCAGCACACGGGCCACGTTGAGGCCCTTGCCGCCGGCGGTCTTTTCGGGCGTCACACGGTTGACGTCGTCGATAACGAGCTCATCGAGCTGATAGCGCGTATCGACAGACGGGTTCATCGTAACGGTGAGGATCATTTTTAGCTCCTTATCTCGCAGGCTCCTTGTGCCTCGCGATACGAGTCGACAAAACGGAATTACAGAATTTCAATCGTGAACGAGCGAACGACGGTCTCCTTGGGCTTGGCGACAAGGCAGCCGCGCTTATGCTCAAGCACGTCATCCTCATCGGAGCAGGTCGAAAGGCCGCCCCAGGGCTCAACTGCCACAAAATCGCCCTCGGGCTTACTCCACACGATGAGGTACGGAAAGCCCTCGAAGCTCAGGCGAACGCCCTTGTCCTCGCCCTTTTTGGAAAGCGTGACCTGACGACTCTCGAGTACGTCAAAGATGGTCTCCGCAAAATCGAAGAGCTCGTGCGACAGGGGCAACGTCTTCCCCACCATGGGGTTCTTGGAGCGGTTTGCCACATCAATCAAGCCAGTCGAAGGAACGGCGGTGCAGAGCTCCGCAGCCTCGTCCTTCTCAAAGCGCAGCTCGTAGTCCGTATAGACCTCGCCCTCATCGAGCGGGCACCTAAAGCCGGGGTGTCCACCGATAAAGAACGGCATGTCCTCGGTGCCCTCGTTGGTCACCTCATAGGAGACGCGCACGGTATCCCCCTCAAGCGCATAACGAGCGACAAGCTTAAACGGGTACGGATAATCGCTCAGCAGCGCGGCGTTATCCTCCGAAGCCAGGCACATCGCCAGCTCGTTCTCGCTCTGGCTCAGCAGCTTCCACTCCTGCTTGCGCGCAAACCCGTGGCGAGCGAGCTTCACATGATGCCCGGCAAACGTCATGGCGCTACCATCACGCAGGCCTCCGCAAATCGGGAAGCAAATCGGTGCCTGGCCGGACCACACGGCGGGATCACCCTGCCACAAGTACTCGCGACCTCCAGCCTCAATCGAGGTAAACGAGCCGCCGGCCGTGGAGACCTTGATAGAAATCGAATCGTTGGAGAGAGCGTATTCCATTGTCCATCCTTTCGAACAACTGCTTTTTGCTCGCAAGAACCCGTCTCGGCCCTGACCAAAGGACAAACCCGCACGTTCATCGATGCGTCCGGTATCCCAGCCATGCAACGGGGTACCATACAGACATTGATGCAATTACAGCTGAAAGGCCTTCTTATGCGAACCATCATCCTTTATGCCTCACGCCACCACGGCAATACGAAAAAGCTCGTGGACGCCATCGTCGAGGCGCACCCCGAAATCGATACCCTCGACGTCAAGGCGCTCGGCAAAAACGAGTATCCCAACCTGCACGAATATCATCTGATCGGTGTCGCCACGGGCATCTATTACTCCGAGATCGACAAGGACATGGCACGCGTGCTCACGAACGTGCTGCAGCCGCAGGACAAGGTATTTGGCCTTATGACCTACGGTGGCAAAAACAAGTGGTACGGCAAGGATATCGATGGCATCTGCCGCATGAGGCAGGCCATCTTTATGGGCGTCTACGGCTGCCCCGGCTTTGATACGTGGGGGCCGTTCAAACTCACCGGCGGTGTCCAAAAGGGGCACCCGAACGCTGAGGAAATTAAGGGCGCCGTCGACTTCTTCGACAAGATCGAAGACGAGTATGGCGACATCATCGTCGAAGAGTATGCCAAGCGTGAGAAGCGCCTAGCATACGAGAAGGAGCATCCTGCGGGAGGTCTTGTGGCCGGCGTTAAGCGCACGGCAAAGAAGATTGCTAACAAGCTGTAACTGTGAAGGTGCTATTGAGCGTTTAACCCATACGGCGGGTCCGAGCAGATTCGGGCCCGCCGTCTTTTTCTATCGTTACTCGGTAAAGGCGTTGCCGACGCTCTGACCGCCAACATACGTCTCGACGAGGGTGAGCTCATGGTCGAACACGACAAAGTCGGCGTCGCGACCCGGCATGATGCTGCCGCACTTATCCTCGATGTGTGCAGAGCGAGCCGGCACCTCGGTTGCCATGCGAATGGCGATATCGGCGCTGGCGATGCCCCAATCGACAATGTTCTTGACGCCCTGGGCAAGCGTGAGCACCGAGCCGGCAATGCTCTTGCCGTCGGCGAGCCAGCACAGGTTGTCCTTCATGATGACGTCCATGCCGCCGCTGGTGTAGCTGCCCTCGGGCATGCCGCCGCAGCCAAGGCAGTCGGTGATGAGCACAGTGTGCTGCCAGCCCTTTGCCTGCAGCAGCGCCTTGATGGCGGCAGGGTTCACGTGCTTGCCGTCACAGATGATCTCGGCGTAGGTCTCGGGCGTGGACATGGCGGCACCCACGACACCAGGCTCACGGTGATGCAGCCCGCGCTGTCCGTTATAGGTATGCGTAAAGCAGCTGGCACCGGCGTTGATGGCGGCGATGCACTCATCGTAGGTGGCGTCGGAGTGACCGATGCTGGTCACCACACCCTTGGCGTTCAGAGCAGCTGCATAAGCAGCGGCACCGTCGCGCTCGGCCGCCATGGCGCTCTTAACGATGCGACCACCCGCAGCCTCCTGCCACTGGTCGAAGACCTCCTCGGAGGGATCGATCAGATAAGCGGGGTTCTGCGCGCCCACGTGCTTCATGGTAAAGAAAGGGCCCTCCAGGTAGATGCCCTGAATGCGAGCACCGCAGAAGTCGGGGCCGCGACCCTCGTCCGCCTGGGCGATGGCGGCGCAGGCGTCCTTAATCTGCTCGACGCCATCGGTGAACGTCGTGGGCAGCCAGCTGGTGGTGCCGCGACGGGCGAGCTCGGTCGAGCTGATATCGATGCCCTCGGGATCGTTATCGGTAGTCGAGTGGTTATAGAAGCCATGGATGTGGGTGTCGACCATACCCGGTGCGATCCACGATCCCGTGTAATCCTTAATCTCGCAAGAGGGCTCGTCGGCCTGCCAGGCGCCAAAGACGCCATCCTCGACCATAAGATAGCCGCCCAGTTGCGGGCCTGCCGGCAAGAAGAACTTGTCAGCCTTAATTGCGTACGTGCTCATATGCACTCCTTGCTTCTAAAGCAGTTGACTGTGGTGATGCTTATACCCAGCTCACGTAAAACAAAAAGCGCCCGCCCGCCGTTATGAGCGGACGGGCGCCCTTACAGGGGGACGCGATTAAGCGGTGAAGGGGTGAATCGTCACGCCCTTGACCACGCGGTTGACCGTGCCGGTGGGGCTCGGCGTATCGGGCGTGTTGCCCACGCGCACGGAGTTGAGCAGGCTGATTGCCTGGGCAAACATCACGAACGGCAGAGCAAGGTAACCCTCGGGGAGTGCCTCATAGCCCTTAAAGGTGAAGGACTCACCCTCGTAGACAGTAGTGCCATCCTGCTGAACGGCAACGGTGTGCTGAGCAATATCGTCGCCACCGATCTCGTTGAGGATGTCGATGTCGTACTGACGGGTGTAGGCGTCGTTGTTGACGAATACGAAGACGAGCGTCTTATCGTCGACGAAAGACTTAGGTCCGTGACGATAGCCCATGGAGGTGTCGTAGGAAGTAGCAACCAGACCGTGAGCGAGCTCGAGGATCTTGAGCTGGCTCTCCTGAGCAAGGCCGCCAAAGGAGCCGGAGCCCAAGTAGGTCACGCGGTTGAAGTCGCCAGCGAGGTAGTCGGCAACCTCGGACTCGCGAGCGATGACCTCCTCGCCCATCTTGGCGATGGTCTCGACCCACTCGGCCTTCTGCTCGTCGGAAGCCTCGTCAAAGATGAGGGTAGAGAGCAGGGTCATGCAGGTGTAGGAGCCGGTCATGGCGAAGCCCTTGTCGTTGGCGCGCGGAATGAGCAGCGTCAGCGCGTTGGGATCATCGGCAGACTCAACGGCGAGCTTGCCCTCGGGAGCGCAGGTGATGTTGAGGAACTTGACGTTGTGAACGAGCTCCTTGGCAACGGCAACGGCGGCAAGGCTCTCGGGGCTGTTGCCAGAGCGGGCAAAGGAAACCACGAGCGTGGGATCCTCGGCGCGCAGGAAATCGCGCGGAGCACTCACGATGTCTGTCGTGGCGATGGGCTTAAAGTCGTAGAGATCAGTGTTGCCAGCGTGACGCAGGTACGGGGCGCAGGTATCGCCAACGTAGTCGGACGTACCGGCACCGGTGAAGACAACGGACAGACGGCCCTCGCCCATAGCACGAGCCTCGGCCAGGAAGGCCTCGATGGCCTCCTTGTTCTCGCGATAGATGTTGAGCGTATCACGCCAAAGCTCGGGCTGCTGAGCAATCTCGGCCGTGGTGATCTGGGCGCCGAGCTCGGTGAGCTCCTCGACACTCTTCTCGAACATTTCTAATACCTCTCTCTAGAAGTAATCATCTGACGTGCAATTATACACTTCGGTTGGTTATCTGGTAGTAACCAGTTAAATGCAAAGAATCACCATATGGAAACGATGCGGACACTAGTTGCTACGCTGGTGGTAAACCTTGTATTTAAACTGATCGGCACGAGCAACCGAGAGTGTATACTCCACAACCTCGTTTGACTCGTTATACGTAGTCCTGACCAAATCGAGCACAGGCGAGCCCTCGACAATTCCCAAAAGGTGGGCGTCGGTGGGACGGGCTATGCTCGCATAGAACTCCTCTTCAGCCACGCGTATCTTTTGCTGAAAGTCCTGCTCAATCACATCGTAAAGCGGCTTGCGCTCCAGCAGCGGTCGCTTTAGGGAAAGAAATTGACGAACCGGTAGATAGCTGCGTTCGACCATCATGGGCATGTTGTCGGCAGAACGAAGGCGCTTAAGCTTAAAAATGCGATCACCGATACGCAATCCCATATGCTCGGCCAGATTCTTATCGGCCTCCATCTCGCAAAACTCGAGAATCGTGGTCTCGGGTTCTCGACCCATCGCGCGCATCTGCTCGGTAAAGCTGTAGGACTGCATAAGATTTGTTGCCTTTGCCGAACGGTCGGTCACAAAGGTACCGCGACCGTGCTGCCGAACCACCAGTCCTAAACGCTCCAGTTCCTGCAGAGCCAGGCGTACCGTAGTGCGCGAGAGACCATAGCGCTCCGAAAGTTCGCGCTCGGAAGGAATCATGTCACCGGCGCGATATTCATGGTCAATCTTTTCGGTCAGAATATCGACCAGCTGATCGTACAGCGGTTGCTTGCGCGCTCCGATCGCCATCCTATCCTCCCTTTTGCTCAAACTAGGCTACTACCTTGGGTGTTTAGCATTATCTGTCTGCCACACCCGAATCATCAAGAAAACAAAAGCCGCGCGCTCTTTCGAGCGCGCGGCTTTTAACATACACATGGCTTAAGGGGTCGGGGTGTGAGCCGCGTAGGGACACACCCCTCAAGCTAGAGCCTTACCAGATGCTCGGCCAGAGACCAAGCGGGCCAGCGCCCAGGATGCCCAGAACGAAGAGCAGCAGAATGCCCTTGGTCGGGGTCCAGCTGTGCTTAGCGAACATGTAGTAAAGCAGCAGCGTAAGCATAAGCGGGACAAGCTTCGGGACGATGGTGTTGAGGGTGTCGGCAACAGAGAAGTTGACCGGATCCTCGGTGACGGTGCCGTAGGTAACGGACTCCATGCCGTTGCCCAGATCGGTGACGCCGCACTCGACAGCGTTGCCGTCGGCATCGGAAGCGGTGAGGGCGTTGCCGTCCTCATCGGTCATGGCGATGGTACCGGCCTCAGCGGTCTCGGTATCGATGCCCTCCATACCGGTGAAGTTCTCGGCCTCCTTCTCGGAGACGATCACGGTAGTAGCGGAGAGGCCACGGGTGGTGCCGTTGGGGATCTGGAGGTTGATCTGGGTGCCACCCATGGTGACGACCAGGCAACCGACGACGAAGACGCCCATGATGGAAGCGGCACGCGTAAAGGCCTGCATGTTGGCGGTCAGAGCGTCAATAGCGCTGGTGCCAAGCTTGTAGGACCAGTTCATGAGCCAGAAGCGCAGAGCGAACTGGACGACGTTGAAGATCACCAGGAAGATGATCGGCGCAGCGGCGTTGCCGTTGATGGCCATGTTGGAGGTGATGCCGGCCGTGATAGGCACGAGCGTCAGCCAGAACAGGGCGTCACCGATACCACCGAGCGGGCCCATTGCGGCGACGCGGACGGCGCGGATCGTGGGGATGTCAACCTTGTTCTGCTCGAGCGAAAGCACGATACCCATAACAAAGGTGACGAGGAACGGGTGAGTGTTGAAGAACTCCAGGTTGTGGCTCATGGAAGCCGCGAGGTCGTTCTTGTTGGTGTGGATCTTCTCCAGACCGGGGATGATGGAGTAAAGCCAGCCAGCGGCCTGCATGCGCTCGTAGTTGAACGATGCCTGCAGGAAGCAGGAGCGCCAAGCCATCTTGTTGAGGGTCTTCTGGTCGAGCTGCGGAGCAGGAGTGAGATCCTCGTAGTGCTCCGGGATCACATACTCATTAGATGCCATCTTCGAAGTCACCTCCGTCAGAAACAGCTGCACCCTTCAGCTCGGTCTGCTGCTGGAAGTCCCAGAAAGCGATGCCGAAGCCGATGAGAGCGAGGATGAGCAGGGCAGGGGTTGCCAGAGAATCGTTGGCAACGGTGATGAGCGCGAGGCCAAAGCCCATGAGGAAGAAGCCCCACATATCGCGGTTCATCATAACCTTGAGCAGGACGGCGAAGCCGACGAAGCGCATCATGCCGCCTGCAGCGGACAGACCGGTCTGCAGCCAAGTCGGGATGGCGGAAGCGATGGTCTGACCGATGGTAGCGCCAGCGATGAAGAACAGGGTGACGACGACAGCGAAGATCAGGCCGAGCAGAGCCATGGCGAAGTAGTTCAGACGCTCGATGCCCTTGGTGTCAGCGTTATGAGCCATATTGTCCGCGGAGGACATGAGGGGCGACATAAGCGTGAAGACCAGGGTAACGCCGAGCTGACCAAGCAGAGCGAACGGAATGGCAAGGCCGACTGCCGCGTTGGGCTCGAGGCCCGTAGCGATAGCGAGAATGGCTGCCATGATGCCGCCGATGACGGCGTTAGGCGGCTGAGCGCCTCCGATCGGCATGTTGCCGATCGTCATGAGCTGATAGGTACCACCCACGAGAAGACCGGTGTTGAGGTCGCCAAGGATAAGACCGATGACGGCGCCGGTGACGATGGGCTGATAGAGAGACTCGAGGAAGTTGAACTGGTCGATTGCCGCGACGAACGTGACGATGAAGACCAGAGCGACCTGGATGATCGAGTATTCCATCTTGCTCCTCCTTTCAAAATGTATGTACGCACTTTGGATATCACGTACAGAACGTCAGGGTTTCACTCCTGACAGCGTGGATCATGAGGATTACGAGAAGAGCTTGCTCGTGTCCTCAACAGGCGTGCTCGGAACGCGCCTGATCTCCAACTCCACCCCCAATTCCTGCAGCTCTTTAAACGCAGCGACATCCTCGTCGTTAACTGCGACGGAGGTGGCGACTTGGCGCTTTCCTTCCGACATGTGCATGTTGCCGATGTTTACCTTCTTTATAGGCACACCGCCCTTGACGAGCGTAAGCACGTCTTCCGGTGTTTCGGCCACGATGAAGATCTTCTGGCGCGGGCTCGCCTTGCCAATGACGTCGATGGTCTTCTGCAGGGAGAAGAAACGCGTAGCGACGCCGGCGGGAGCGGCCATCTTCATGAGGTTCTGGCGCATGGTGTTGGTCGACACATCGTCGTTGGCGACGAGGATGAGGTTGGAGCCCAGGGTGGAGTTCCACTGGGTAGCGACCTGACCATGGACCAGTCGGTTATCGATGCGGGTAAGAAGAATGTTGGGTTCTGCCATGTTGATCAGCTTCCTTTCGTTATTTGCTGACGACAGTTACTTGATCTCCTGAATCGCGTAACGCGAAACATCTACGACGGCACCGGATCGGACTTTGATCTGGACCTTTTCGCCTTCGATGCCCTTGACGGTTCCGTAGATACCACCGGCGAAAAGAACCTCCTGACCCGGCTTGAGCTCGGTGTGCAGCTCCTTGAAGTACTTCTGCTTCTTCTTCATGTTGATTTGCGACCAGATGGTATAAATCAAGCCCATGACGACAAGCAGGCCTAAAAGGGCAACCGAGGAGCTCAGGACGTTGGCTCCGAAATCGGCCATTAGATGCCGTCCTCGTCGCCGAAGATATCCTCTTCCTCGGAGCCGGCAACGGATGCGACCGTCTGGGCGGTGATGCCCGTCTGGCCAACGGTCACGGCCTGCTCGCCAAGCTCGGCGAGCGTGGCGTTGCCGCGGAGGAACAGAAGCTCAATAACCATGGGAAGGTTAGTTCCAGTCAGAATCTCGACGTTGTCGACATCCTGGGCAATCATCATTGCCTGGTTGAACGGGGTACCACCAAGCAGGTCGGTAAAGACGAGCACGCCATCGCACTCCTCGCGCATGGCGGTAATAGCGGCGCGGAGATCCTCACCGTAGGAAGCAGCCTGGTCGCCCTCAAAAGGAACGACGGTAAAAGCGGGCTGGTCGCCAGCGACCATAGCGATAGCGCTTGCGAGGCCGGGTGCGAACTGTCCATGACCGGTAAGAATAAAGCCAACCATTCAAATTTCCCTTCCGAAGGTGTGTACGATCTGAGTCCGATGATGTTCGGAAGCCAACGGGCAATCGCCCTTAAAGCTTCTTGGAAAGCGTTCTTTGAGAACCAGTGGTCTCTCAACTGGTAGTAACCACGTGACGTGTTGTTGTCACTATATCACCACAGAAGAGGTTGCTTTCGTTGATTCATACAGTAAAACGTTTTTGCACCGTTCACGGCGAAAAATCGACCGTTTACCGCTCATTAACACTTCTACCTGCGGTTTTGAAACCGTTTCGAAATGCTTTGGCAAAAGATCGGATCTTTTTCTGTGTCTAAACAACGTAGGGCGGCTAAAAATAGCATGTAGAAAAATTGCAGGTCATTGTGAAGATATGTGAATTGGTCTTTTTGACTTAATACCAGTTAGAACCAGTTTAGAAATTATCGGTGAACGGTAGTTTTCGACCGTTCACCGGTTATTTGCAATCGTTTACGGCCGTTTTCCCGGATGAATTGAGGATACCCGATGAAGCACTTGCACGGGCGCAAGTCCTATCCTAGTGGTTTCGGTAACAAAATGCCCGCTAGAACGTTGTCGTTCTAGCGGGCTTAATCAGGTAGATCGGTTAGCGCGCAGTAGTGCAGACAGATCTTACGCAAACAGGCCGTAGATGCTGATGTTGGCCTTGGCGTAGAGGCCGTTAGCATACTCGGTCCACTTGGAGCTGGCACTCGAAGCCTGCGAGGAATACTGCTGGTAGGCGGTGTAATAGGCGGTCATGGCCTGCTTGTAGGTGGCGCTATCGGCCGTAAAGGCATCGTCAGCGAAGGCCTTGGCATAGGTGCTGTCGGCATCCTTCCAAGTGCCCTTTGAGCTATCCCACTCATCGCCGACAAGGTTGATGATGTAGTCGGCGTAGTCCTTGCTCGCGGTCTCCTCGTTGCCGTCAGCAGGCTCGGTCGGGGCGGTCGGCATGCTTGCAGAGCTATCGCCCACCTTCTTCTTGTAGAGCTTTTGCAGCGTCGCGGACTGACGGACGATCTGCTTGGCCTGGTCCTTGGACACGCCGTACTGCGTGGCCATGGTCTTGTAGTCCGAAGTGCCGATGGAATCCTCGGCGTACTGCTTCATTTCCTTGGAAGAAACGGTAATGCCCTCGTCCTCGGCAGCGTCCAGCAGAATCTGATTGCGCACGTAGGACAGGATGACGTCAGCAGAAGGAGCGGTGTAGTTGCCATCGCTATCCTTGACGGTGTCGAGGCTGTACTGGCTCTCGATGGCCTCACGCGCGGTGATGTCGCTCTTCTTGCCGTTGTAGCTATAGCTTGCCACGGTCGAATCGAGCTGGTCCTCGGTCAGGGTCGACGAGCCGACACCCTTGCCGCCAAAACCACCGTTGCCGATAAAGAAGCCGACCACCGCAGCAATCACGATGGCGACCACAAAGGCGGCGATCATCGTCTTCTTGTGCTTGGATGCATGGTCGTCCGCATCGGAGTCGTCCTCGTCCTGCTCCTCGGGCATGAGGTTCTCGTCGGCGGCGTCCGCGGCGATCTTTGCCTCCAGGCGAGCATCCTCCTCCTCGGCCGTCGTGCCGGCGGCAATGTGCTCGGCAGACGTACCGGCGACCAGATCGATCTTCTCGTCCTCGTCACCGTCGGGGCCTTCGCCGCGCTCGATGATCTGGATGCCGTCGATCTCGTCCTTCTCGTCCTTCTTTTGAATCAGACCCATATCAGTTACTCCTTGTTAGGAAACATAGTCCTCAATAGAATACGCCCGACAGAGCGCCGGGCGTATTGATTCTTAGGTTATACGCAAACACTTAAGTACTATTTAGGCGTTTGCAGTGTGCATGCCTTAGGCCAGGTGAGCGATAACGGCATCGGCAAAGGCCTGCGTGCCCACAGCGCCCTCAACGGAGCCGGTCTGGGCACGACGAACGTCGCCGGTGACCTGCTCACCCTCGTCGAGCGTGGCAGAGACGGCGGCGCGAATGCGATTGGCAGCGTCGTTCTCGCCCAGGTGATCGAGCATCATCGCAGCAGAGAGGATCTCGGCCGTGGGGTTGGCGATATCCTGACCAGCAATATCGGGAGCGGAGCCGTGCGTCGCCTCAAAGATGGCACAGTCGGCACCGATGTTGGAGCCGGGGGCCATGCCTAAGCCGCCCACCAGGCCGGCGCACAGGTCGCTCACGATGTCGCCGTACAGGTTAGGCAGCACCAGGACATCGAAGTCGTTGGGGTTCTGGACCAGGCCCATGCAGGTGGCGTCGACGATCTTGTCGTTAAACTCGATATCGGGATAGTTGGCGGCCACCTCGCGCGCTACGCGCAGGAACAGGCCGTCGGTCGCCTTCATGATGTTGGCCTTATGCACGGCCGTCACCTTTTTGCGGCCGCAGCGGCGGGCATACTCAAAGGCATACTCCACAATGCGGCGGCTCTTGGCGATGGAGATCGGCTTGATCGAGATCGCGGAATCGGCGGCGAAGGTCTTTTGGCCCGAACGCTCGACAAGCTGCGAGAGCTCCTCGACCTCGGCTGCGCCCTCGTCGAACTCGATGCCGGCATAGAGGTCCTCGGTGTTCTCGCGCACGATGACCAGATCGACGTCGCGGAAACGCGAGCCGTCGCCCGGCTGCGACAGACAGGGACGCACGCAGGCGTACAGATCGAAGTGCTTGCGCAGGGCCACGTTAACGCTGCGGAAGCCCGTGCCGACCGGCGTAGTGATGGGGCCCTTGATGGCAACCTTGGTCTCGGCGACCGCGTCGAGCACGTGCTGGGGCAGCGGCGTGCCAAACTCGTCCATGACGCCGGCGCCGGCCTCCTGGACGTCCCAGTTGATCTGGACGCCGGTGGCCTCGACCACGCGGCGCATTGCCTGCGTAATCTCGGGACCGATACCGTCACCGGGAATCAGGACTACATCGTGCGCCATAATCTGTTACTCCTCGTCTTCGGCGTCGTCAGATTTTTTAACGCTAGCACGCTTCTTCTTTTTGGAGAGATCCAGGCCAAAACGTTTAACAAGCATTTCGCAAATCTCGCTCGAACGGGCCTTGAGATAGCTGCCCTTGCCGTTCTCGGCGTCGAACTTAAGGCGCAGCGCAAGCTTCTCTGCGACCTCGGCGTCGATCTCGCCCTGGCAAAACTCGTACAGGCAACCGAGCATGTCGCGATACTCAAGGTCGCCGTGGTAGCACTGGATGGCCTCATCCAGGATGGGCCAAGCCTCGCGCGAACGCTCGACACTCGTGGCACCCCACACGCACAGCAGGCGGAAGGCGGCATAGCGCAGCGTGGAGGAGATCTCGTCGAACAGTGCGGTCTCGGCGCCCTCAAAGGCATCGCCCAGCTGCTCGGGGCAGGTGGTGGCGAGCGCCGTCAGGGCATCGAGGGCCTCCCAGCGGGTCTGCGCCTCGGGGCGGTCGAGCGCCTCGATCAGCGCGGGTACGCAGGGCTCGACGCGCTGCGGATCGCGCTCGGCAAGCAGGTGCAGCACGCGGGCGGCAAACTGGCGGATGCGGCGCGTGGGGCAGCCGAGCTCCTGGACCAGACGGTCGACGGCGTTCTCGTTCTCCTCTGCCAGCTGGAGCTGTGCCAGCTCCTCGTCGGTGAGCTGTTCGTCTTTATTTTCTGCCATAGTTACCTCTTCTTACTATTTCTTAGCGTGCTTGCCAGCACCCTTGCTGTCATCGGTGACCGAGATGAGCTGCCGGTTGGCTGCGCCCTTGCGACGCGCACGGCGGCGCTCCTCGGCATCGCCCGCATCGGCGGCGGCGCGATGGGCTTTGTTGACGTTAAAAACCTCGTCGTGCTTGCGCCACGGGCCGACGGACTCGCCAAAGCTCATCTTAAGGCCGGCGATAAAGCCGCCGAGCCAGCCAATCGGCGCAAACTGCACCAGCGGGAACAGCGAGAACACCCAAGTCAGCAGGACGACTGCCGCCGCTCCTGCAAAGTTGGCGATCCAGTAGTCGCGCTTGGTGATGACGCGCTTTTCGCAGGCCCACTGGCCGCACAAAAAGCCGATGTAGATCGCAAAGAGAAAGAGCACCAGCGCAAGCACCACGAACGTCCAGCTCATAGGCGCTACTCCTCGTGATGGTGGCCGCAGCAGCACTCGTGGCCGTCATCGTGACCGTGACCGCCGCAGCACTCGTGGTCCTCGCCGTGGTGGTGGCCACCGCAGCACTCGTGGTCGTCGCCATGCTCGCCGCAACCGCAGCCTTCCTCGTGGGCACCGTGCTCCTCGGGACGATACTGCGACCAGTCCAGACCGGCGGCGATGGCGTCGGCCTCCTCCTTATAGAGGACCGTGATGGCCTGGGTGCCCAGCTTGGCACCACCGATGGCATCGAGCATGTCGTAGAGCGTAAAGGCCACGTCGGCGCCGGGCAGCGCAAGCTCGCGATCGTCGGCATAGGCGAGCGCCAAGCGCAGGTCCTTAATAAAGTGCTCGACCATAAAGCCGGGCTTGTAATCGCCGTCGAGCGCCTTGGGTGCCAGGCTCTCCATGGCGCCGGACTTGCCGGTGCCGCCCAGGATCATCTGACGGGTCTTCTCCAGATCAAGGCCGCTCAGCTCGGCAAACGCCAGCGCATCGGCCATGCCGACCATGCAGGCGCCCAGCGACACCTGGTTGGCGAGCTTGGCAGCCTGGCCCTTGCCGGCGCCATCGAAGCAGCAGATAGTTGCCGCAAAGGTGGAAAGGATGTCGCGGACCGGGGCGATGTCGTTCTCGGTGGCGCCCACGATAGCCGTGAGCGTGCCGGCGATAGCACCGGACTCGCCGCCGGTGACGGGGCAGTCAAACGCCATGCGGCCGGAAACCTGGGCGGCCTCGGCAATATCGCGCGCGAGCTCGGGCGAGCTCGTGGTGAGGTCGATCAGGACCGCGCCAGGCTTTGTGCACGCGAGCAGGCCGTCGCCCGCCAGGTAGAGCTCCTCGACCTCGGAGGGATAACCCACCATGGTAAAGACGACGTCGGCGTTCGCCACGGCATCTGCCGGCGTATCAGCCCAGACGGCGCCGCGCTCGATAAGCGCCGCGGCCTTGGACTTGGTGCGGTTGTTGACCGTAACGGGATAGCCGGCGTCCAGAATGTGGCCGGCAATGGGGGCACCCATGATTCCGGTGCCGATAAATGCGACGGAGAGCTTGTTTGCCATGAAACCTTTCCTTTTGGGTTGGGTGTTGTTACCAGGTTGAATACTCGGTGCCAGCGCTTGGGCAGTGAGTTGGGATCGATTACGGCCGCGCTACTTGCCTACTGGCCGCGCACACGGCGCGCGATGCGGTCGGAAAGCGAGGCTTTCTCGGCGCGGTTCTTGCCCCAAAACGCAAGTGCCACCATGCCGGGCCCCACGTGCGAGCCGATGGTAGGACCGACGGAACTACGGATAATCGTGACGTCGGCGCAGCCCTCCTCCTTGCGGATGGCGGCCTCGAGCCAGTCGCCGTCCTTCTCGGCATCGGCAGTCATAATGGCGATGGGCATAGTGCGATCGGGCACGTAGTTCTCACGGAACGACTTGAGGATGGACTTGAGCGCCTTCTTGCGGCCGCGGTTGACGCCGATCAGCGACAGCGAGCCGGCAAGGTCGTAGGAGAGCTCGGGCTTGACGTCGAGCTTTGCCGTGAGCTGTGCCGCCGCGGGCGGAATGCGGCCGCCGGCAGCCAGCGCGTCAAAGCTCTCGAGCGTAAAGTAGCCGTGGACATAGGTCTTGGCCTCATTTGCCCAGTCGACCAGCTGCTTGGCGGTGAGTCCCGCCGAGCGTTGACGGACGGCCTCGAGCGCCAAGAGCTCGCCGGTCGCACAGGGCAGAGCGTTGTCGACCACGTACAGCTCAAAGTTAGGATACTCGGCGCGCACGGCGTCCGCCGCCTGGCACGCGGAGTTGTAGCTCGACGACAGCGCCGAGGTAAAGCACAGGTAGACCGTAGGCGTGCCCTCTTTGGCGCACTCGGTAAAGAACTCGATATAGCGACCGAGCGACACGGCGGAGGTGGACACGCGAGCGCCGGCACGCATGCGGTCGTAGAACTCCTTAGGGCTGATGCTCGACCAGATATCGTCCGTGCGCTCCTCGCCATCGATGATAAAGGGGAAGCCCAAGATATCGACATCGAGGTTCGCGGCGACCTCGGGGCTAAAGTCGCAGCAGGTATCGACGACGATGCGGCAGCGGTCTGAATGGCCGGTAGATGCAGCCTTGTCCATCAAAGCGACTCCTTACGTAAAAAAGGCGGCCATCCGCATGGGATGACCGCCGGCCGTTAACTCATGCAAGTTAACGTATTTTACTCGTCAAGTGTTTCGATACGGGGCTTGATGATGCCATATCCACCATTCTTACGGTGATACACCACATTGATGAGGCCAGTCGTCGCGTTCTCGAACACGTAGAAGTCGTGACCGAGCAAATCGGTCTGCACCAGCGCCTGCTCCTCAGTCATCGGGGTGACATCGATGACCTTCTCGCGGACGAGCAGGTCGTCCTCCTCCTCGGGCAGCAGCAGGTCGGCCAGATCCTCGACGCGCTCGACCGGCGCGACATCCGCTGCGCTGGCACCGCCCTGGCGGTTGTCCACGACCTTGGTCTTGAACTTGCGCAGCTGGCGGGTGACCTTATCGGCGGAGAGGTCGATGGCGGCGTACATATCTGCACCGTGCTCGGCAACGCGAATCACCGAACCGCGGGCACGAACCGTAACCTCGACGATTGCCGGGTTGGGGTTCGAGGGGTTCTTCTCATAGCGAAGCACGACGTCGACTGTCATGGGCTCGATATCGAAAACCTTGAGCGCCTCGCCGATCTTCTCGTCCACATGCGCACGCAGAGCATCGGTTACCGTCGTCTTGCGTCCAGAAACCTTGATATCCATACGTGGCTCCAATCTGCCTCGGGGACTTACTGTACTGGCTATGTACCCATTGCCGTGCATTTAATCACGCGGATTCCTAAAGACCCGAATAACGATTGCTTGATACCGCATACCGAAGTCTCGCACTTTTCTATGGCAAAGTGCGCTATAGGAGGGAGCCGGCGACTTTGTATTTGGTCCCGAAAATTGGCTTTGAACTGCTGGTTTTATAGAGATGAAAAAGCCGGGCTCCCCTATTGGGGAAGTCCGGCAGTGCGTGTTGAAACCGTGAAGAGGTGTCCTTTCCAACGTATAGAAGACACCACCCCTAGCAATAACTAGCTATTAAGCTTGTTAATGTCGTCGTCGGTGATGGTGCCTTCCTGGCTGGACGATTTGTCCTCGGAGGATGCGGTCTCATTGTTGGAATCGGAGGACTCGCTGCCGGAAGACGTGGTCTCACTGGACTCAGAGTCGCCCGGCTGCACGTTAGCGCCCGAAACCGTCTTAGTGGTGAGGTCGTAGGGCATCGTGCCGTACCAGACGCAGTGGACCGCCTCGAGCGTGCCGTCGGCCGTAATACCGTCGAGGGCATCGCTCACGGCACGACACAGTTCGTCATTGGACGAAAGGCCTGCAACACCAAGCGTCGAGGGCGCCTCGAGCGCACCGACATAGGAGATCTCGCTCATCAGGCGCGCAAGGTAACCGCCAGCCGTGGAGTCGCAGATCACATAGTCGACCTCGCCGGACTCGAGCGCCTCAAAGCACTCGTTGATGTTGGAGTAAGTCTTTTGGTTGGCGGTGATGCTCTGCTTAGCAAGCGCCTCCTGCGAGGCCGAGGACATCTGGATACCCAGAGTAGACGTGTTAAGGGTATCGGTGGAAACGCTCAGCGACCCACCATCGCTGGTTTTACCGAACACGGAAGCGGCATCGTACAGGCAGGTGCCGAGCGAGCTAACGTCCCCATCCGTGGAGTTGATCTCGCCGATAAAGATATCAGCCTTTTTGTCACCGAGCGCGGAACCTGCCGAGGACGCATCGACAAAGGCGACCTTAAGGCCCATACGGCTTGCAAGGGCGCGGGCAGCGTCGACCGCATACCCCGTGAGCTCGCCGTCGGTGCCCTGCATGGCCTGCGGCGCATCGGAAGTATCGAGGGCGACCGTCAGGGTACCGGGGGTGAACAGGGCATCATCCGACACCGTGGGCGTGACGGTCTCGTACTCGATCTGGTCGATCGTGGGAGTCGTGAACGTAGACAGCGGGTTGAACGCGCATCCGCTCAGACCCAAAACGGCGATGACCGCTGCGGTCCCAGCACCTAACCGAGCCGCGTGCATCAAGCTGCCCCTCACCATGTCCACTACCCTGCCTTCTGTGTCGTATACGATCCGTGCGATGCGCGGAATATCAGATTGTTCCCACCAGCTGACCTGGTATTTGACCCCACACTTGCGCACCGGGGTGTTTGCTCGGGAGGCCGCAGCCACCTTCACGACTGGCCCGCTCGCCCGCGAGGCGGTATTGCCCCAAAGAAAGTAGAACGGACGGTGCGGCTTACATCTAGGACGCGCCATGATCGCGCCGCGCGCACGCGGTCGCTTACGTGGATCCCTTTGACCGCGTCTGTCTTGGACTAGGACGGGCATTTCGTCCGTCCGCAACCACAGCCTGGTAGGAACGTAGCGCATTATAGCTAAGTTCAAGCTAAAGTTTAAGGTTAGGGGCGTCATTCGCATCGCGAGTACAGATTTCGCAGGTCGGAGTGGGCTATTCGTGCCCCTGTGAAGCCCGGAGCTCCCCTATGGGGAGCTCCGGGGCACCCTTCCTAGGGTGCTGTGGCCAAAAAATGGCAAATATGAGTACTGTCACCAATTTAGTAACAGGCAGTTTTAGCCTCTCGGACAGATTTTGCGCTCAGTGTCGCCAACCTGATGCTTAGTTATTCTACATTTGTTTATTATCTTCTTACTTTATGACGCCTCCGAGTCCTAAATTCCTTGATTTTGCTGTTACTGATTTAGTGACAGTACTCATATTTGCCATATTTTGGCCAGGGCATATGATTAACCCCCTATTTTCGACGTGAATTAGACCGGCTTAAGCCCAAAACACGCCCGCAGCGTGTTAAGCAACGCCTCTTGCTTCTTCCTGCGGGCATCGACACGATTCCGGTACCGCTTTCGCATACGCTGGTGCATGCGCCATGCGAGCGCTTCCATCGCTTCCATGTCACAGAGCATTTCGTTGTTGACCGTCGCGACCTCGATTCCCATAGTAATCAAGCCCGTGTTGCGCTTTTCATCATGGATACGTCCCCTCCGAGAGGAATGGCCCAGCTCACCGTTGTATTCCAGGTCAAACCGGGCTGCCTCCTGATATGCATCGCAAACTGCATGGGGCATCCCCGAGATTGCCTGCGCACGGTCATCGAACTCGATCTTGTAGTCGGTCTTAAAGGGACCGCAAGCAAATCCGCCATAGGGAAACGGAAGCGAAAACAGAGCGAGCATGATGCACTCCATGGGCGAGAGCAGGTTTTCCGAAAGATAGGGACACAGACGCAGCAGCTGTTTGGCCACATTCCCCTTGCATGCCGCAAGGTAATCTGCCAGACGATCGGGCATCAGCACCGGCTCGACTTCAAAGTAGCCCACGTCTGCTAGCTGGTCCTTGTCCTTTGCAAGCCTATTCGCAACAGGCGAGGTGTAGGGAGGCAGATACTTCCCGCGATCGCTCAGTGAAATCTTGGAACACAGTTCCTGGGCCAGGGCAAATGCCTGGATACAACCGACCTCGCGGGCGACGGCAACACAAAGGGCCTCGGGAGATAGACTGTACACCCCCGGTTCCACCTCTAGAATCGAGCCGGCGGGCAACCCAGAGCATACGGACCAGCCCACGCCAGGCATGCGGCGGCGCTGCGCCGCAGATCCCACCAGCAAGCAAAGATCTTCTTGTACCTCGCCGCTTGCGGCCCCAATCCGCACCAAGTCGGGAAGATAAATGTCCTCGGTCGAGGGCGACGACGTGCGCAGCACACGGCGCTCTTCATCGGGATTAAGGTCCTTCCAGCTGATGTAACCCATTTGTCGGCGCTCGGCGCGCATCGTGCGTAGCGCCGAGGCGCCGGTCAGAATTATGGAGGCCGCCAGTTGCTCGCTTGTCGGTTCGTCACACCGCTCAATCTTCACTGCCACAAAACCACCCCTACCAAACACGTGCGATAGCAAGGCCATCGACTGCCGCAGCGCCGGCACGCTTGAGCTCCGCCGAGGCTGCTGCCATGGTCGCGCCCGTGGTGATAACGTCATCGATAAGCAGTAAGCGGCGGCCGTGCACGTCCTCAACCGTCTCGTACATGCCTTGGGCACGCTCGCGACGCTCCTCACGACCGAGTTCGCGCTGGTCGCCATGCCCGTACTTGACGAGGGCATCGAGCAGGGGAACACCCGACAGCTCGCAAAATGGGCGCGCAATGGCCTCCATATGATCAAAGCCACGCCGCCGAAACGCTGCCGCCGTCGCAGGCACAAACACCACCGCATCCGCACCGGACAGCACACCTCCGTAGCGATCGGGCGCTACGACCTGGGCATGCAGGGCGGTGTCGTAGAGCAGCTCCGCCAGATACGGCGCCAGGCGTCGCTCGCCCGCGTCCTTGTACGCTTTAATGATGCGCGGCAGCGGATGCGCATAGACGGAGCACGCCAGGCAGCGGTCGAGCGCCTCCGCCATTGCCGAGGACGTGCCCTCGACCGAACACTCAGTGCACAGCAAATCCCCAAACGGGGCGCCGCATCGGGTACAGCTATGACGTGGGTCGATGAGCGTGAGCGCAGCCAGGCAGTCTTGGCAAATAAGCGTACCGGCGCGCTCGCAGCCGGCACATCGTGTTGGCGACAACGCCTCAAGCGCCTCGTGCGCCGCCTGCTCGGCAAACGATAGCGATTCGTCCGCAAACGGTAGGATGCCGGCACCTTGCAGACGGCTCAATATGTTCAGATGGCTCTTCAAGACACAACCCTCCCTACGTTCGGTCGCAGGGAGGGTTGTTGATTCAGCGCTATGATACCCCGATGCGCTCGGGGCAAGGCGAGCTAAATCCGCTCGCGGGCGTTATTCGCCGGCGGGCGGTTGTGGTGCAGACGAAGACAGGGTCGAGCCCTCGCCACCATCCTGGCGCGGCTTGCGGGAACGGCGACGGCGGCGGCGCTTTTGACCCTGGTCGGCCGAGCCCTCGCCACCGCGATCCTCGCGCGGCTCGCGCTCGTCGCGAGCGGCGCCACGCGAAGCCTTGGCAGCAGCCCCC
>CAJLPI010000015.1:0-57627 GCA_905208535.1 uncultured Collinsella sp.
GACTTGCAGCGACGGACCTCGGGACGCTCTTACACCACGTCTGCGCGCGCCACCGGGCATCGAGAGTATATGGGCCCTTGTCGGTCGATTGAATCGAGAGCAGGGTAAGACCATGCTCATCTCTAGCCATGATTTGGATGAGTTGGCATCGGTTGCAACAAGCTGCCTGTTTATTCATGACGGCGAACTGATAAAAAAGGAATCGATGGACGTCATAAGGGATGAGGCGTCGTCCCTAAAAGAGTATTACAGGCGCTTGATGAAGGTGGTCTCGCTATGAAGCGGGCGATCCATCCCATAAAGGCAGATATGATGCGTTTGCACAGGATATTTCCGGCGAAGTTTGGTCTTGCGCTTATGCTGGCGTTCGGCCTTCTCTTCGGCATCTTTCTAAAAAACGGAACAACGTTGCTCGCCTGTGGCAATAGCGTTTTTGGGGAGGATATTGGTTTCATCTGGAATGTAATCGATCCTTCTGCACCCGATGAGTCCCTTGTGCGCAGCGCTTTTGCCGGTACGTCTCTGTTCGTACCGCTCATCGTTTGCCTGGTGATTTTACAGGAGCGCGGCTATGAAGAGGGATACCGAATTTCTTTGGCAAGAGGTCTCAACCGCTTTTATGGGGCTCTAGCCCATGCATTTTCGTCTGCTTTAATAATTGGCGCAGCATATAGTGCGCTTTGCCTTCTTCTTTTTGCCATAGCCGTAACACGTGGAGGGCAAAACTACGTGCATGGCATGCTGGCTGCATTTTTGCCTGCAATGATAGTCAACGCCGTATTGGTGATATCGGTTGCGCTGGAGACGGTGACCATCTATCGGATTACGGGCAGCGCTGTATTGAGCGGGGCTGCAATAATAATTGGATTTGTCATGAGCCTGACGCTCTACGGAACCTTCCTTCAGGTGCCTACACCATCCTTGCGATGGATCTTCCTCCTTCCGGGGCCGTACCTTGGAGTCGGATGTGCCCTTGGGTATAGCGATATGGGGCAGCTGACGCTTCTGGGATATGGCGCGGAAGCCAGCTGTCTATCGGTATTGATTTACGCTCTCGTGAGCTTTCGTGCTGGGGGTGTGGTCAATGGCTCGTCAGACTAGAAGATTCCTTCAGTCAGAATTGAAGCATGTGAGCAAATGGACGTACGCCTTAATCCTGGTAATTTATGCGTGCATGGTGGTATTGCAGATTAATTCTTTCCCGATGTGGTTCTGTAGCCTCCGTGAGAACAGTTTCTTGGGCTTTTTCCCAGACCCGACGCTTCGGCTATCGGCGGAGGATGTCCTTCTATTTGGTAATGCAGAGGTTTTTCGCGGTCTGCTGTTCAACGTAGCCCCGTTGGCTCATGCATTGTTCTTTCCGTTCATCGCGACTTGCATTGTGCCGCGCTTTGTCAGTTCGGGCTTTATTGAGGAACCGTGGGGGTTGTCGGAGGCTCGGGGAGGGAAGCGTGTGTGCGCTATCGTTGCGCGAGTGGTGCTGTCTTCTTTTGCCCTTTTGGGCGCGTTTATCCTGTCGAGTGTCGTTTTGTACTGCCTTAACTGCGCAATCGTTTTGGATGCTCAACAGTGTTTCAACCTGAATATGTTTTGCGATCGACTTCTTCTGGCGAGTGCGGTCTGCCTTGCATACGTGGTCTCTTGCGTGATCGTTGTTTCCTATTTTGGGTCCGGCTTCGGTCCGATTGGCATGCTGCTGCTTGTCAACGTCGTAGCGATCTACATACAG
The DNA here is from genome assembly GCA_905208535.1 of uncultured Collinsella sp. Lineage (GTDB taxonomy): Bacteria > Actinomycetota > Coriobacteriia > Coriobacteriales > Coriobacteriaceae > Collinsella. Next base: position 1,730 of record CAJLPI010000015.1, read on the forward strand.
CTCTGGGCCAATTCCATGCTTCCGTTTCCGTCCTCGATGCTCATGTGGATTTGCGGCGTGACCCCGTTGGGGAATGGTCAATGCATTTCGATTTTAATTGACTGCCTCATAAACATAGCAAGCGTTTTTACCATTTGCTTTACTGTCGACCGATTGCGGTCGAGATTTCTCTGATTGTTTGTGAGGGATGATCATACCGAGCATACCAAATACAGCGGGGGCGGGCGCCGTGGCTGGTGCTCGCCCCCGCTGGCATAGGAGGATTTAACCTGTGCAGTTTTCCAGCTAGCGCGCCTGCTTAACCTTGGCCGCTGCCTCGACAAACGACTTCCACAGGTTAAAGTCGGTCTCGAGCGTTTGCCAGGTGTACTCGGGGTGCCATTGCACGCCCAGGCAGAACGGCTGGCCCTCGACCTCGATGCACTCGGGTACGCCATCGGTTGCCTTGGCAACCAGGCGCGTGCTCTTGCCCAGGCGGTCGACGCAGCAATGATGTGCGGAGTTGGTCTGGATGAGCCTGCGTCCGCCAAGTGCGCGCTCCAGCAGCGAGCCCGGCACGACTTCGACCGGGTGCACGGGGTCGTTGAGCACGTGGGTATGGCGCCACTGCGTGCGGCCCTCGCGCGCGCCCAGGCTCGGCACGTCCATGCACAGGGTGCCGCCGGTGGCGACATTGAGCAGCTGCGTGCCGCGGCAGGTGGTAAAGAGCGGCTTCTTGGCGCGAAGCACCTCGTTAACCAGCTTAAACTCAAAACGGTCGCGAATCTCGCAGCACAGCGTGGGATCGTAAGGACGCTCGTCGCCCCAGCGTTTGGGATTGACATCGGGGCCGCCGGGAATGGCGATGCCGTCGGCGATATCGACGTAATGACGGATAACCTCAATGTCCTCGGTGATGGACATCTGCAACGGCAGGCCGCCGGCGGCAAGGATAGCATCGACAAAGACACTGGCGATTTCCTCGTTGGGGGAGAGCGTCTCGCTTAAAAACGGCTTTGCTTCTTCCCAGCGCGGCGCGACGAGGATGAGCGGGCGGTCGGCGGGATCGACGTCGACGTGCGGGGTAAAGGACGATGAAGTGCGGGTTCCAATCATGGGCGTGGCTTTCGAATCCGGGTGGACATGGCGCAGGGGCGGCGCGGGGCAAACGCTGTTGATGAATTTGCCCGCGTGGCAATTGGGTTAGTGGCCCTTGATGGAGTTGAGGAAGTCCTGGGCGCGCTGGGTCTTGGGGTGGTCGAAGAACTCGTCGGGCGTGCCGGTTTCCACGATTTGGCCGTCGGCCATAAACACGACGCGGTCGGCCACGCGGCGGGCAAAGTTCATCTCGTGGGTGATGACGATCATCGTCATACCCTGCTGGGCCAGGCGAACCATGACCTCGAGCACCTCATTGATCATCTCGGGGTCAAGGGCGCTCGTGGGCTCGTCGAAGAGCATGGCCTTGGGCTGCATGGCGAGCGAACGGGCGATGGCGACGCGCTGCTGCTGGCCGCCCGAGAGCTGTGCAGGTACCTTATCGGCCTGTTCGGCAACGCCCACGCGGCTCAACAGATCCATGGCGTGCTCACGAGCCTCCTCCTTGGACACGCCCAGCACGTCGACCGGCCCCAGCATGACGTTTTGCAGCACCGTCATATGCGCAAACAGGTTGAACTGCTGAAACACCATGCCCAGCTCGGCGCGCATGCGGGCAAGATCTTTGCCTTCCTGCGGCAGGGGCTCGCCCTCGATGAGGATCTCGCCCGAGTCGATGGTTTCCAGGCGGTTGATGGTGCGGCACATGGTCGACTTGCCCGAGCCCGAGGGACCGATCACCACGACGACCTCGCCGCGATCGACCGAGAGGTTGATGTCGTTGAGGACGTGCAGATCGCCATAGTGCTTATCGACGTGCCTGAGCTCGATCAGCGGCTGATTGCCGGTGGAAGAGGTGCTCTGTGCCATGGTGCTCGGCTCCTTATGACTCGAAATGGTAAAGCGTTAGCGGATGATGGTCGCGCCGGTCTTGTGCGAAACGTATACAGCGGCCTTGTTGATCGCGACGTTGATGAGGATATAGATGACCGCGATCACCAGGTAGACCGACACGAGGGCATCGTAGTTGGTAATGAGCACGCGGGCATTTTGCATGAGGTCGGGGTAGCTCACCACGTAGGCGACGGTGGTGTCTTTGACGACGACCACAAGCTGCGAAATCAACGACGGAATGATAAAACGAATAGCTTGCGGCAGGACGATTTTAAGGGTGATTTTAGCTTTGGAGAGACCGAGTGCCTGGGCAGCCTCGACCTGGCCGCGCGGTACGGCGTTGACACCGGCACGGAAGATCTCGGCAAGTACGCCGGCTGCGGCGAGCGCAACGGGAAGCGTGAGCATCCAAAACGACGGCAGCGCAATCTTGTACTGGGGCAGCACCAAAAAGAAGAAGTAGATGAACAGAAGGCTCGGCACGCCGCGGAAGAAATCGGTGAGCACGCGGCAGACCAGCTGCAGCGGCTTAATGTCGCTGGTGCGACCGAGCATAAGGGCAAGGCCGAGCACCAACGCGATGGCGCCGGCGGTGAGTGCGACTTTAACGGTGCCCTCAAAGCCGGCAAGCAGGAACTTCCAGGTGGTGAGGTGCGTAAAGAAATACCAATAGTGGACCGAAAGCTGACCGGTCACATAAAAGCGCTGCAGCACGAGGGCAACGAGCGCGGCGACGGCAACAAGCGAGATAACGGTGCCGATGCGAATTTTGGCGCGCATCTTGGGGCCGGGAGCCTCGTAGAGCGCATCGCGCATGGTGAGCGCGGGGGAGGAGTGCTTGCTCATCGGAGGATCCTCACCTTCTTATCGATGTAGTTGCCAATGAGACTCACCACAAACGCCGTGCCCAGGTAGCCGAGCGCCGAGATAAAGAACGCGGCGACGCCGCCGAGCGAGCGCGTGTTGATATAGCTCACCACGCCGGTGAGCTCCTGCGGTTTAAGCGGCACCTGACTGCCGAGCGCGGTGGTGAGCATGACGGCGATAAAGAGGTTGGTCATGGGCAGCACGCTCGAGCGCAGTGCCTGCGGGATCACGATCTTGGCAAGGATGCGATTGAAGCTCATGCCCAGCGAGCGAGCGGCTTCCACCTGGCCGACGCCGACGGTGTTGATGCCGCTCATAAAGTTCTCGGAGCCAAAGGCCGAGCCCAGCAACACCGTGGCGACGATAACGCAGGTGCGGTAGGGCAGGACGACCTTGAGCGGCGGCAATGCGTAGACGACGATGATGAGCAACGCAATGCCGGGGATGTTACGGAAGACCTGGACATACAGGTCGCCAAAGACGCGCAGCGGCTTGAGCGGCGACACGCGCATCACGGTGACGGCGACGGCCAGCACCATGGCGATGGCAAACGACTCAAGCGTCATGCCCCAGGTTGCTAGCAGCGCGTCAATGTAGTTCTGGCCATAGAGCGACCAGAGCTCGGAGAGACTCATGCGGACCTCCCGCCGATAAGGAAAGGGGCTCCCGTGTGTACGGAAGCCCCGACAACTCAGTAAGGAAACAGTTTAGCGCAATAAAGCGCACCGTGCGTTTCCGTATGGTTTCGTTGCGGCCGTTACTAGGCGCGTTGCCTAGGCGCCGATCTCGGGCAGCTCGGGAACATTGGTGTCGCCCGTGCGGTCGCCGATGCAGATCTGCCACAGCTCGGTCCAGGCGCCGTCGTCCTCAATCTTCTTAAGGAAGTCGTTGACAAAGGCGACGCCGTCGGAATCGAGCGGCAGGCCGATGCCATAGGGCTCCTTGCTGCCGAAGGGCTTGCCGGCGATCTTATACTTACCGGGCTCGCGGACTAGGGCGCTCTGCTGCATGTTGTTGTCGATGACGTAGGCGTCAACGCGACCCTGCTGGAGTGCCTGGCGGGCCTCCTCGTCGGTCTTGAACTCCTGCTGGCTGGCCTTGGGAGCGAGCTCCTCCAGGATGGCAGGGCCGTTGGAGCCGGACTGGACGGCGACGTTCTTGTCGGCCAGGTCGTCGACGCTCTTGATGTCGTCGTTGTCGGCTAGCACCAGGATGGCCTGCTGGGTGTAGTAGTAGGGACCGGCAAAGGAGACGAGCTTCTTGCGATCGTCAGTGATGGTGTAGGTGGCAAAGACGGCGTCGACCTGGCCGTTCTGCAGGACGGACTCACGCGTGTCCGAGGTCACCTGGGTGATCTCGACCTTGTTCTCGCCCAGAATGTAGTTGGACAGGAGCTGTGCGATACCGGCGTCGAAGCCGCGGGTCTGACCGTCCTTCTCGTTGAGGAGGGAGAAGAGCGTGGAGGTCTGGACGCCACCGATTGTAAAGACGCCGGCATCCTTGACGGCCGTAGCCCAGGTGCTGGCGGCGATGGCGTCGTCATCGGCCTTGGGGCCGTCGTTGACGAGCTTGTCGAATGCCTTGGCGTCGAGTGTGGTGGAAGCCTCGGTATCATTGGAGCTCTTGGAAGAGCCGGCGGCGGAACCCTTGTCGGCCTCGGCGCTGGTGTCGGAGCAGCCGGCAAGACCAAGGCCGGCGACGGTTGCGAAGGTGGCGGCAACGAAGCCGCGGCGGTCGAGAACGACCTGCTGGGAGAGGTTCTTGCTCATGGTAGAACACCTTTCTCAATAAAATCCCTAGCGGTTGAGTAGAGTTATACCCTATCCCGCTCAAATGGGTCAACACGAAATAACTCAGAAACATACTTACCTTATGGGTTATTCTACCTACCATAAAGGGACAGGCACCTTTGTGGTGGTTCTTGCAGATGTGGTGGCCTGTCTCGCTGCTTTGTCTCAATCTGTAACAGGTAGACGAGGAAATGGGTTCTAACTGTTACAGATTGAGATTTTCTCTTCAGGGGAATTCGAATGTCTCGATCTGTAACAGTTAGACGGCCAAAAGGTCTCTATCTGTTACAGATTGAGACAAAGGTCAGGGGCAAAGACGGTTTGTCTAGATCTGTAACAGTTAGACGGGAATTCGGGCCATAGATGTTACAGATTGAGATAATCGCGCCGCGAAAATAAAAACCTCCGCAGGGGTGCTTCCCTTGCGGAGGTTTTTTACTCGTTAAGTAGCCTTACGGCTTCGGCGGCCATGTTCTCGGCCGTCATGCCGTTCTGAGCGAGCAGCTCGTTGGGGTCGTAGCGGTCGGGGAAGCCCTTGGCGATGCCGAAGGTGCGTGTGCGCAACGGCGTGCATGCCAGATAACATGCCACGCGCTCGCCCCAGCCGCCGTCCAAGATACCGTCCTCGAGGGTGACGACAACGCGATGCTCGGCGGCAAGGCTGTCGAGGAACTCGCGGTCGAGCTCGGTTGCAAAGCGCGGGTTGACGAGCGTGGCCTCGATGCCGTACTCGGCAGTCAGACGGTTTGCCACGCGCTCGCCCAGCTCAAAGAAATCGCCAAGCGCGAGCACGGCAACGTCGCGGCCCTGGCGCACGACATTGTAGCGCGCGACGCCGTAATCGTCGCCCTCGGCAGGCGCCAAGTCGGGGCGGCTTACCAGGCCAATGCCCGGCACACGGATCGCTACGGGATGCTCGCGGTGGTCGAGCGACCAGCTCAGCATGGACAGATATTCCTCCATGCAGGCAGGTGCAAGGTAGTGCATGTTGGGAAGTCCGCCCAGCATGGAAATATCAAAGAACGAGAGGTGCGTCTCGGACGTGGTGCCAAAGATCGACGCGCCAAATACCAGGATGGTTGCGGGGGCGTCGTTGAGGCACAGGTCGTGCCACAGCTCGTCGTAGGCGCGCTGCAAAAACGTGCCGTACACACCAAAGACTGGCTTGGCGCCCGAGCGCGCAAGCGCGGTGGCAAAGGTCACGGCGTGTTCCTCGGCAATGCCCACGTCGACAAAGTGCTTGCCTGCCGCGGCGCGAAGCTCGGGTGTAAAGCCCATGATGTAGGGCGTGGCAGCCGTGATGCCCACAACCTGCGGATCGCGCTCGATGGCGGCGCTGAGCGCCTCGCCCGTAATGTCGGCATAGGTGCGCGGCGCAGGCTCGCTCGGATGGCCCGGGCAGAGCTTGCGCCCAGTCGCCATGTCAAACGGACCCACATGATGCCAGCGCTCGGGGTCGCTCTGGGCTGGCTCAAAGCCCTTGCCCTTTGCGGTGGAGACGTGCAGCACGATGGGATGATCGATATCGCGCAGCTCCTGCAGCGTGTCGACCAGGGCCAACACATCGTTGCCGGTGTCCAGATAGCGGTAGTCGAGCCCCATCGCGCGGAAAACGTTGCGCTCACAGGTGCCGTTGCTGGCGCGCAGCTCGGCCAGATTGCGATACAGGCCACCGTGGTTTTCGGCGATGGACTGGTCGTTATCGTTGACGATGATGATCAAGTTGCTGTCGAGTTCGGCGGCATTGTCGAGGCCCTCAAACGCCAAGCCGCCCGAAAGCGAGCCGTCGCCAATGATGGTAATGACGTTGTACGTATCGCCCGCCAGGTCACGAGCGTGTGCCAGGCCGCAGCCCAGGCTCACCGACGTGGAGGTATGGCCCATGGCAAACAAGTCGTGCTCGGACTCGTCGGGATTGGCAAAGCCAGAAGCCTCACCATAACGCTCCGGATCGATATAAGTGTACGCGCGCCCAGTCAGCGCCTTGTGGGCATAGGTCTGGTGCGACACGTCAAAGACAATTTTGTCGGTGGGGGAGTTAAACACGCGATGGAGCGCGACCGTAAGCTCAACGACGCCCAGGTTGGGGGCAACGTGCCCGCCGACGGCGGCGGAGCTTTCGAGGATGGCGTGGCGGATCTCGCCGCAGAGCAGCGGAAGCTCGGCGCGATCGAGAGCCTTGACGTCCTCGGGCGTTGTCGTTTGCGTAAGCAGCATCGTTGTGGGTTACTCCATGCGAATCGTGCGCCGGCACTCCCTCGGCCGGCACAATTGCACAAGACAGTCTCGCACATTTTGGCGTTTGATATGTGACGGCGGCGCGGTAATTCGCCAACTGGTGGGGCAAAACGTTTTGTCCGATGCCATACTGGTAAATTCGATGATGATTTTATTCATTGCGTGCAGGCTGCGACTTGTCGCCGGGAGTCGCTGGAAGGAGACAGCATGTCCGATGTCGCTCGTGCCGAGAAAATCGCGTGCGAAGTAGACCATGCTGCCCGTCAACTGGCACAGGCGGGCCGTCTGGACCTGACGCGCGAGTTTATCCAGCATGGCGACGTGACGGTGTATACGCATGTGACCTCGGTGGCGCGGGCAAGTCTGTCCTTTGCCGAGTGCTTGGGCCGTGCTGGCATTTCGGTCGACCGTGCCTCGCTGTTGCGCGGGGCCCTGCTGCACGATTACTTTCTCTATGATTGGCACGACCCCGATCCGAGCCATCGACTGCACGGATTTCGGCATCCATTTTTTGCCCTGGCGCGTGCCGAGGAAGATTTTGAGCTGACGCCGCGCGAGCGGAATATCATCGTGCGCCATATGTTTCCGCTGGTCCCGGTTCCACCGACGTGTCGCGAGGCATGGATTGTGTGCCTGGCCGATAAATGGTGCGCTCTGTGCGAGACGGTCGCCGGCCGTCTGCGGCGCAAGGACGAGGCTGACGATGGCGTGAACAGCGAATCGAACGAAAAGAGGAGTGGGTAGACGGTGGGAACCGCGATCGGCATGGCATTTGACGGCGCGACGCTTGCCGCTTGTCCGCTCTCGGCGCTGGTACTCTCGTTTGCCTTCTACGGTTTTTGCGGCTGGGTATGGGAGTCGACAGTCTGCGCCATGCTCAACCACGGACGCTTTGCCAACAGCGGCTTTTTGCTAGGGCCGTGTTGTCCCATCTACGGTGCGGGCGGCATCGCGTGCTGGTTGCTGCTGCGTGGAATCCCAGACGCCTCGAGCCAGTTTGTCGCTGCCGCGCTCGTATGCAGCGTAATCGAGTACAGCGTGGGCGTGTTACTCGAAAAAACGACGGGCGCTCGCTTTTGGGACTATTCGCATCTGCCGTTTAACCTACATGGGCGTATTTGCCTGTACTGGGCCTGCGCGTTTGGCTTGGGCGCGTTGTGTATTTGCCGTTTAGTGGAGCCGGCATTGCTGGGGCTGCTTGGCCATCTGCCGGTGCTAATCGTGCGCTTGGCCGCCTTTATCGTCGCGGTCGCGATGATGGTCGATGCGGTGTGCTCGTTGGCGAGCTGGCGGCGTCTGTCCGATCAGCTTGAGCGTGTGCGTGCCGACCTTGCCGACCGCATCAATGAGTCGCTTGCCGACGCCTCCGACTCTATGCTCGAACGTATTCCCGATTCGGCGATTGACTCGGTGGCGCAGACGCATATCCGCGGTCGCGCCGTTAACGCTTGGCTGGCCGAGCTGGGCGACGCGGCGCTCGATGCCCTGCGCGAGAAGACTTCGATGCCGACGTTTATCTCGGATGGTGCTCGCGGCCTGGCGCTCGCTGCCCGCCGCGTGGCCGATGCCGCGCCGAGTATGCCGCGTCCGTCGCTCGGTCGTCGCCTTGCCGGCAAGCGCATGAGCCGCCCGGTACCGAGCGTGTCACTCAGCCGCCGCGACCTACGCTTCTTTAACGCCTTCCCGCGTCTGCGCATCAATCGTTACGAGGGTGTCATTCGAGCTACCGACCTCCGCGACCGAGCCCGCGAGCTGTTCCGGCGCTAGCCAGAGCGGAGCCAAGCGCGCCCTTCTCGTTCGCACGTTTCCCGTTCGTTTCGCGTCCGTTGCCGCGCCGTTTCCAAGATTGCGGTGCCGTTTCCATTCGACAACGCAGCGTTTAACAACGCCGTATCTGGTCTACACCAGTTGCCCCTCGGCCGCATCATGAGCGCCGACAACGTTCATGCGACCAAGGGGGAGCGAATGTACGATACGGGATCGACAACGTTTATGCTCATCTGCACCATGCTCGTGTTTTTAATGACACCGGGTCTGGCGTTTTTCTATGGCGGCCTGTCCAGGCGCAAAAATGTCATCAACACCATGCTTATGTGCTTTGGCGCCATTGGCCTGGTTGGTGTGCTGTGGATTGTTGCCGGCTGGTCGCTGGCCTACGGTGGCGACGGTTCTAGCCCGTTTATTGGCGGCTTTGACCAGTTGCTGTGCCTGCCGGTGCTCAACCAGGTGCTGCAGGCGGCCGAGGGCAATGCTGCGGATGGTGCCGTCTACCCTCAGATCATCAACATCGCCTTCCAGATGGCGTTTGCCATGATCACCGCCGCTATCGTTACGGGCAGTCTGGCAGGCCGCGTTAAGTTTGGTGCCATGACGGCCTTCCTGGGCATTTGGCTGCTCGTGGTCTATGCGCCGCTCGCCCACATGGTTTGGGGCGGCGATGGTTCCTTTATCGGCGACATCATCGGCGCGCTCGACTTTGCCGGCGGCGACGTGGTACACATTTCGTCCGGTCTCACGGGCCTGATTCTCTGCTTAATGCTCGGCCGTCGTCGCGGCTTTGGCATGGTGAGCTACCGTCCGCATAACGTGCCGTTTGTGGCGCTGGGCGCCGGTCTACTTTGGTTTGGTTGGTTTGGCTTTAACGGCGGCAGCGAGTTTAAGGCCGACGCCGTGGCGGCACTCGCCATCCTCAACACCGTGACGGCCAGCGCGGCAGGCATGGTCTCGTGGCTTGCCGTCGAGCGCGTGCACACTGGTCGTCCCACGCTGGTGGGTGCCAGCACCGGTCTGGTTGCAGGCCTTGTGGTGGTCACGCCGGGCGCGGGCTTTGTCGAGCCGTGGGCGGCGCTGGTCATGGGCTTGATCGTGTCTCCCGTCTGCTACCTGGCCATCAGTCATCTTAAGACCAAGTTCGGCTACGACGATGCGCTCGACGCGTTCGGTTGCCACGGCATCGGCGGCATCTTGGGCGGCGTGCTCACGGGCCTGTTCTGCGTGCCGGAGCTTTCGTGGACCGGTAAGGGCGGCCTGTTCTACACGGGCGACGTGTCGCTGCTCATCTCGCAGATTTTGGGCATTGTGGTGACGGTCGTTATTGTACTGGTGCTCGACTTGGTGATCGCCGCGGTGGTCAAGGCGCTGTTCCACGGCAGCCTGCGTGTGGACGAGGCCGACGAGGCGCTGGGCCTGGATGCGAGTCAGCACGGCGAGAGCGCATATCCTTCTTTCTCCGGACTCGATTAGCAGGTTTCCCAAGCACCGCACCTTGCCGTTCAATCGTCGCTCACGTACTTAAGTACGCTTCGCTCCTCTTTCACGGCAATCTGCGGCACTTGGGAAACCTGCTAAGACCAGTCAGTTGAACTTATTGATCTCTGAGGTTGGTTTGCGGCACCTGGGAAACCCGCGTCCCATGCAAGGGATACGTTGATTATTGAGAGGAATTCATTATGAAGAAGATCACGGCGATCGTCCGTCAGGAAAAACTTGAGGTTCTCAAAGACGCGCTGCTTGCTGCTGATGTTCGCGGCATGACTATCAACCAGGTGCAGGGCTGCGGCGCACAGCATGGCTGGAAGGAATACGTGCGCGGCAACGAGCTGCTCGTCAACACGATCCCCAAGGTACAGTTCACCCTCATCTGCGCCGACGAGCATGTCGACGGTATCGTTGACATTATCTGCAACGCCGCTCGCACCGGTGCCGTCGGCGACGGCAAGATTTGGGTCGAGCCGGTCGAGGATGTTATCCGCATCCGTACCGGCGAACACGGCCCCGCCGCGGTGTAGAATCGACCGCCTGCCATCCGCAACGTTAAAATGCTGCAATGAGGCACAAGGCTTGCGTTGCGGATGGGCGGATTATGGGTCGCAATAAATATCCCGAGGAGACGGTCGCGAAGATTCTCGACGCGGCACTGGAGCTATTCTGCGCACAGGGTTATGAGGGGACGAGCATTCAAGATATCGTTGACCGTCTCGATGGCATGACCAAGGGCGCTGTCTATCATCACTTCAAGAGCAAAGAGGAGATTTTCAACGCCGCATTTGATCGGGCAATGGCTCCGATTGTTGAGCACCGTCGCTCGATGCTTGGCGTCGGTAATATGACCGGCGCCCAAAAGCTAAAAAGGCTTTACGCTTCCGAGTCCGTTGTTCCGCAAATTGAGCTATGGGCACGTATGCGTCCTGCGGCGGATCCGGTAAAAAGCTCGCGTCTACTGGCGATGCAGTACCAGGGCTCATTTGACGAGTCGGTCGATGGCTATCTCTTGCCGGTGATCGAGGAGGGCATCGCCGACGGATCCATTGCGTGCGAATGCCCGCGCGAAGCGGCAGAGGCCGTATCGTTGCTGGCGAATCTCTGGTTGCTGCCACTGTTTCGTCCGCTCGAGCCCAAGGATCGAATGCTCGCTCGCGCTCAATGTTTGGCGCAGATGGCCGCCGCGGTGGGACTCGATTTGGGTGAGGAAGTGCTCCAGACAACGGCACGGATTTGGGACGTATGGGACCGTGCCGGGTGGTAATATAGATACCAACGGTATGTAATTGATTTGTGAGGGCAGCTCCGGCTGCCCTTTTCAAGTCGATAAATACATACTAGCGGTATGTATGGGGGGCGGACTTATGGCTGGGCTGAGAGACGTCGGCGTCTCGTTGAAATCAAAAACAGTGCGGTCAATCAGGCTCGCGGAACTTCTGGTTGCGCAGCTGTGCACGTATTCGATGCTGTCGGCGCTGTGCTTTGCGTATCCGCTTTACTTGTTCGATTGCAGCGGATCGTCAACGTTATATGGCGCCGCCGTGGCGATAGCGTTCATACCCGGCGTACTCGCAACTCCGATTGGCGGAATCTTGGCGGATAGGGGAAGACATCGCGAGGTCCTCGTGTCCCTCGACATTGCTCTGATGACTGCATCACTGCTGTCTATCTCCATGAAGCACTCATTGCCTCTTGCGGTCGTCATAGTAGCGATACTTTGTGTTCAATATGGCGTTCAATCGCTGCTAAAGCCAATGCTCCAAATTGAGACGGTGCGCATGGCGGGTGAAGAGAAGGTTGAGCGGGCTACTGCATTGGTTTCGCAGGTGACCATGGTGAGCAATATCTTGGGCCCTGTGGTCGGGACGGCAGTCTATGGGTGCTTTGGCATCGATGCTCTTTGCACAACCGCGTCGGTGGCGTTTGCGGTGTCGACTCTGCTGTTTGGGGGTGCACTCAGGCAAAATGCCTCATCTGAAATGATGGAGGACGGCGCAACTCGCACGACATGCCGAAACGATTTTCGGGAGTCGATTCGGTATCTGTTGCAAAACGCATCATTGGTCGCTGTGATTTTGCTTGCGGCCGTTTTGAACCTTGCGTTGGTTGGGCTAACGATTGGCGCTCCCATTATTGTTACAAAGCATCTCGGCATGCAATCGTCCTGCGTTGGGCTTATTGAGGCAGCTATGGGCCTGGGTGGCCTCGTCGGCAGCGGCTTGGTCGGCATTTGGCCGCATCGGTTTTCTTTCAATGGCATATGTCGATATGTTGCGATGATTTGTTTTGGAGTCGCGCCGATTAATGTCGCGCTACTGTGCGGCACTGATGTATGTGCGTTCGCCGTGTTTGCAGTTGGTTCGGCATGGGTTATGGTGTGGGCAAGCATTGCGTCGGTTGAAATCATCGCGTTTGTTCAGCGGGCAGCGCCGACTGAACTCTGCGGAAAAGTGCTTTCGGTCGTTTACATGGTCCTTTCCTGCGCAACGCCGATCGGGCAATTGGTGTACGGGGTTGCATATGATCGATGGGCACCGGCGTTTGTATTCGCAGCCATGCTGGCGGTGCTGACGCTGACGATAGCGCTGTTTTATCGGCTGAAAAGTCGCTCGTAACGATTGATTTAACGCACTGGGGCACTGTGGTTTTGCGGAAGCGAATGCCTTGGCGCGTTGGAACACCCTTGCATGGGCGTGCCTCTCTTTCGTCTAAAATAACGTGCAGACGAAGGAGAGGCACGCCCATGATCAAGATGTTTGCGAGTGACTTAGACGGAACGCTGCTGAACGCCCTGCATGAGGCAGATGGGACCATTCGCCGCGCCATTCGTGAGCTGACCGAGGCTGGTCTGCATGTGGTTCCCGCGACCGGGCGCTCGACGCTGCCGATCGGCGAGCATGGCTTTACGGGCCTGGCGCTTGACGCCTGCTGCTCTAACGGCTCCATTGTGCGCGACAGTCATGGCGAGGTGCTCAAGACCTGGACCATCGACCCGCAGGTTACCGAGGAGCTGCTCAAGGCGTTCCCGGACATTTGCTTTGATTGCTCCACGCCCGATGGCATGTTTTCGAGCGGTTCGTTCGAGATGCACCAGGCGGGTTTTAAAAAAGACAGCCCTATCAAGCGCATCGTGATGCGCGGCATGCGTGCGCGTGGCGGGTACCACGAGGAACAGTACTTCGACCAGTCGATCGGTGACATCCTGCGCCACGATGTGTGCAAGATCAACTGTCGCGTGACCTCGCCCGAGCTGGAGCGCGACCTTAAGGCGTATCTGGCCGAGCGCTCGGACCGCGTGGTCAACGCGCCGTTCGATCCAGTGATATTCGAGATCACGGACATGGCGTGCAACAAGGGTGAGAGCGTGGCCTGGCTGGCGGGTTACTACGGCATTGCCGAGGACGAGGTCGCGGTCTATGGCGACGGCGGCAACGATATCGCCATGCTCAAGCGTTTCCGTCACAGCTACGCGACCAAAAACGCTAGCGATGCAGCTAAAGCCGCCGCGAGCGCAACTATCGGCAGTTGCATGGTCCACGCCGTCCCCAAACACATGCTCGCCACCATGCGCAAGCAAAACTCCCGCACCGTCATCGAATAATGTGGCAAAGGGACAGTCCTTTTGCCACAATCTGAATATTGCCTTTACGTGTTGATACACACGGTGTGCAATAATACTCGGACTGTGCAATAGCGCACAGACTGAGTAACAAGGAGGACGCTTGTCCCAGCTCGAGAAATGCGATCGCCGGTCCCTTCGCTCGCAGCGTGCCCTTCGCCAGGCACTTGCCAGCGAGCTTGCCGAAAGCGGCGACCTTTCGCGCATTAATGTCGCGTCGCTCACCGAGCGCGCCGGTCTTACGCGTCGCACGTTCTATTCGCACTACCGCGATATCCCCGACTTTATCAATCAGATCGAGGACGGCTTGCTGGCCGAGATCCGTGAGCGCATTGAGCTCATCACCGCAGCTCAGCTGCCCGATCTCTATCACAATATCGACGAGCTCGAGCCGGCGCCCGGTTCGGTTGAACTGCTGCGTTATCTTGCGGCCAACCGCGACTTAATCGGTGCGCTGCTGGGTCCGGGCGGCGACCAGGCCTTCATTAAAAGAATCATTGACACCGCGCGTGAGGCTGTGGTGCCGCGTGCGCAGACGGGCATTTTGGGCCTGGCGCTGGGCACGTTCTTTGACTACTACGTCACCTACGTCGTGAGCGCCGAGGTCGGCATGATTCAGCGCTGGTTTGAGCGTGGGCTCACCGAATCGCCCGAGGCCATGGCGCGCATTATGACGGTGCTCGCTTTTGTGCGCCCCGGCGACCTGTATGGCCAACCCATCGATATCAACGTGCCGGAATACGGCATGAAGCTATTGAACTTGCAGCTCGAGGACGCGGCCGACACCGCCGCAACCGTCGAGTCCAACAACTAAGAGGAGAGACAGATGAGCAAACTCATCGAGGGCATCAAGGACCGCATGGTCGCTGCCGCACGTGAGGCCGCGCCCGCCGTGGCGGATGCCGCGCAGAAGGCTGCGACCGCTGCTGCCGAGAAAGTCGCTGAGGCAGTTGCCGATGCCAAGAACGCGGCAGGGGAGACGCTCGCTGCCGACGCGGCCACGCCCAACGTTGCCGAGTCCGTAACCGCCACCGCCGCCCAGGCCCCCGAAGGCGCGATCTTCAACCCCGAGGCCGCCCGCGGCAACCTGCACCTGGGCATCGACGTGGGCTCCACCACCGTTAAGCTCGCCGTGCTCAACGACGACAACCAGATCGTCTACGCCAAGTACCAGCGCCACCACACCGACGTTCGTGCCTGCGCCCGAGATCTGTTCGAGGGCGCCGCGACTGTGCTGCCGACGGCCCAGATGACCTGTGCCATCACCGGCTCGGGCGGTCTGCTGCTGTCCCAGTGGCTCGACCTGGAGTTTGTCCAGGAAGTCATCGCCAGCAAGCGCGCCGTCGAGACCCTCATCCCGGCCACCGATGTCGCCATCGAGCTGGGCGGCGAGGACGCCAAGATAATCTACTTCGACAACGGCATCGAGCAGCGCATGAACGGTACCTGCGCCGGCGGCACGGGCGCGTTCATCGATCAGATGGCAACCTTGCTGCACACCGACGCGAGCGGCCTCAACGAGCTCGCGGCCAACGCCACCACCATCTATCCCATCGCCAGCCGCTGCGGCGTTTTTGCCAAGACCGACGTGCAGCCGCTGCTCAACGAGGGCGCCCGCCCCGAAGACGTGGCCGCCTCCATCTTCCAGGCCGTCGTGACCCAGACCATCTCGGGCCTGGCGTGCGGCCGTCCCATTCGCGGTAACGTCGCCTTCCTGGGCGGCCCGCTGCAGTATCTCTCCGAGTTGCGCCATCGCTTCTACCTCACGCTCAACCTGGACGAGGAGCACCGCATTGTGCCCCAAAACGCCCACCTGTTTGTGGCGAGCGGCGCCGCCATGGCGCACGAGTCCAACAAGCTCAGCACGTTCCCGCAGCTCATTGAGGCCATCGATGCCCTGGGTGACACACAGGGTGCTGAGGTCGAGCGCCTGGATCCGCTCTTTGCCACCGACGAGGACTTTGCCGAGTTCAAGACCCGCCACGACCAGGAAGTCGTCCCCAAGGGTAAGCTCGACGGCTACACCGGCCGCGTGTTCATCGGCATCGACGCCGGCTCCACCACCATGAAGGCCGCGCTCGTGGGCGAGGACGGCCAGCTGTTGCACACCTGGTACGGCAACAACAACGGCGACATCCTGGGCACGGCCAAGGTCATCATGGCCGATTTCTACAATCACATCCCTGCCGGCTGCACCATCGGCCACGTGACCACCACGGGCTACGGCGAGGCGCTGCTCATCGAGGCCCTCAAGGCCGACTCCGGCGAGATCGAGACCGTCGCGCACCTGCGCGGCGCCAAGGCATTCCTGCCCGGTGTCGAGTTTATCCTGGACATCGGCGGCCAGGACATGAAGTGCCTGCGCGTGAAGGACGGCGTCATCGAGCACATTATGCTCAACGAGGCCTGCTCATCGGGCTGCGGCAGCTTTATCGAGAGCTTCGCCGTCTCTATGAACATGGACGTGCGCGCGTTCGCCGACGCCGCCATCCATGCCAAGGCCCCCGTCGACCTGGGCAGCCGCTGCACGGTCTTTATGAACTCGCGCGTCAAGCAGGCGCAAAAAGAAGGCGCCACGGTGGGCGACATCGCGGCCGGCCTGTCCTATTCCGTCATCAAGAATGCCCTGTTCAAGGTCATTAAGCTGCGCGACCCCAAGGAGATCGGCAGTCAGGTGATCGTCCAGGGTGGCACCTTTATGTCCGATGCCACGCTGCGCGCGTTTGAGCAGCTCACCGGCGTGCATGCCGTGCGCCCCGACATCGCCGGCTGCATGGGCGCCTACGGTGCGGCCCTGCTCGCCCGCGATCGCGCCGGCGCCGACGGCACCTCGACCATCCTTTCGGCTGAGGATATCGCGCACCTCACCGTGACGCAAAAGCATGTCCGCTGCGGTCGCTGTTCCAACAACTGCCAGCTCACCGTCAACGACTTTGGCGGCGGCAGGCGCTTCATTACCGGTAACCGCTGCGAGAAGGGTGCCGGCCACAAAAAGCAGAAGACCGAGGCCCCCAACCTCTTCAAAAAGAAAAACGAGTTGCTGTTTAACCGCGAGGTGCTGAGCCCCGACGAGGCCCCGCGCGGCACCGTGGGCATTCCGCGCGCGCTCAACATGTACGAGAACTACCCCTTCTGGCACGCGTTCTTTACGCGTCTGGGCTTTAGCGTGCAGCTGTCCGACCAGTCGAGCAAGAAGACCTACCAGGCGGGCATCGAGTCCATGCCGTCCGAGAGCGTGTGCTATCCGGCCAAGATGAGCCACGGCCATGTGATGAACCTTATCGACCGCGATGTCGACTTCATTTGGATGCCGTGCGTGCGCTGGGAGCGCAAGGAGGATCCGACCGCCGGCAACTGTTACAACTGCCCCATCGTCATGAGCTACCCCACGGCGTTGGCGCTCAATATCGATGAGATCCGCGAGCAGAACATCGAGTTCCTGTACCCGTTTGTGCCCTATCATGACAAGACCGAGCTCAAGCGCCGCCTGTACCAGGTGCTCGCCGTCGACCGCGTGGCCGATGCTGAGGCCGGTCGCGGTCGTGTGCGCGGTCCCAAGATCACGCGCTCCGAGGTCGATGCCGCCGTCAACGCCGCCTTTGAGGCCGATGCGCGTTTCCACGAGGACATCCAGACCATGGGCGAGGAGGCCCTTAAGTGGGTCGAGGACCACGGTGGCCATGGCATTGTGCTCGCCGGCCGCCCCTACCACAACGACCCCGAGATCAACCATGCCCTGCCCGAGCTTATCTCGAGCTTTGGCTTTGCGGTCTTTACCGAGGATTCGCTCGCGCATCTGGTAAAGCCTGAGCGTCCGATTCGCGTCGTCGACCAGTGGATGTACCACAGTCGCCTGTACGCCGTGGCCCGTTTTGTGACGATGCGCAACGACCTGGACCTGATCCAGCTCAATTCCTTCGGCTGCGGCCTCGATGCCCTGACCACCGATCAGGTGCAGGAGATCCTGGAGGCCAGTGGCAAGATCTACACCGTGCTCAAGATCGACGAGGTGTCCAACCTGGGCGCCGCGCGCATTCGCATCCGCTCGCTCATGGCGGCACTCAAGGACCAGGAGGCCGAGCGCTTGGCCGAGGCCACGGCTGTGGGCAAGGTCTTTGAGCAGGGCGACGCTGCGCCGGTGGCGCCCTCCACGGATGCCCCCGCGTTCGCGAGCCGCAAGTACACGTTCGAGGCACAGCGTGAGAGCGCCTCGACCGCATGGCCCAAGGTGCCCTTTACCGAGCAGATGCGCGACGAGGGCTATACCATCCTGTGCCCGCAGATGGCGCCGATCCACTTTGACCTGGTCAAAGAGGTGTTCCGCGGTGCCGGCTACAACTTGGAGCTGCTGCCCTCGACCGACCACGATGCCGTCGAGGCTGGCCTGCGCTATGTGAACAATGACATTTGCTACCCGTCGATTCTGGTGACGGGCCAGATTATGGAGGCCATCGAGAGCGGTCGGTACGACCTGTCCAAGACCGCCGTGGTCATCAGCCAGACCGGCGGCGGCTGCCGTGCCACCAACTACATCGCGCTCATCCGCAAGGCCCTGCGCGAGAGCGGCCACCCCGAGATCCCCGTGATCTCGCTTTCGGCCGTGGCGCTGGGCGAGGACAACCCCGGCTTTAAGCTGACGCCGTCGCTGCTTAAGCAGGCAGTCTACGCGGTGCTCTTTGGTGACGTGATGATGCAGATGCTCTACCGCTGCCGCCCGTACGAGGCCACGCCCGGTGCCGCCAACGCGCTCTACGAGGAGTACATGGCGCGTGCCCGCAAGCTGGCGCCCAAGTTTAACCGCCACAACTACACCAAGCTGTGCCGCGAGGCCATCCGCGCGTTCGACACCATGCCGCTCGTGGGCGAGGGCACCAAGCCGCGCGTGGGCGTGGTCGGCGAGATCTTGGTCAAGTTCCACCCCACAGCCAACAACCACGTGGTCGATGTCATCGAGCGCGAGGGCTGCGAGGCCGTGGTACCGGGCCTGCTCGACTTCTTCCTGTACTCCATGAGCAACGCCGAGCTGCAGAAGGACGAGTTGGGAAGTTCTGCCACTACGCGCGCGGGCATGCAAGCGCTCATCAAGCTTGTGGACTGGATGCGCACGCCGGTGGAGGAGATGCTCGAGAAGTCCCGCCGCTTTGAGGCGCCCGAGCGCATCGGCACCATGGCCGACAAGGCCCGTACGGTACTTTCGGTGTGCAACAACATGGGCGAGGGCTGGTTGCTCACGGCTGAGATGCTCGACCTGATTGACCACGGCGCGCCCAACATCATCTGCACGCAGCCCTTCGCGTGCCTGCCCAACCACGTGGTGGGTAAGGCCGTGATCAAGGAGCTGCGCCGCCAGCACCCCGAGAGCAACATCGTTGCGGTGGACTATGATCCTGGTGCGTCCGAGGTCAACCAGCTCAACCGTATTAAGCTCATGATTAGCGTGGCCAAGGAGAACATGCGCGCCGGTAAGGGCTTTAAGCTCGAGAAGGTGGCGCCGCTCGCGATGGACGAGGTCACTGGCCAGATGCGTGCCCACGACGGCTGCGCGAGCTGCGGACCGGCCAGCGAGGAAGCCGTTGCGTTGGTCGCCGAGCGTCTGGGACGCGGCATTAAGAAGTAGTTGGCCTGCTATGGGCTAGATATGAGACAAACGGGTGGCAGCCGTGCCGGCTACCACCCGTTTTTGCTGGACATATGTTGCGTAAACGCCCCAACTATCACCCTTTGCGAACTTAGATTTCGAAAGTATGCGGCAAAATCTGAATAGGCCGAGCACACCGGATATATCCAAGCTCTGTACCTGCGGTTTTATTGGCGAAAAACCAGGATGTGCTCAAGAGTTCCGGAATTTGCCGCATACTTCCGAAAACGACGTCTCGGTGGCACCAAAAACTGCCCTCGGAACCCTGAGATAATGAACATATGTAGCCGTTTGCCGCGAAATACCGCCCGTTTATAGAACCCACCCCCAGCGTGCGTCATCCTTACGGTTGAATAAATACACATCTATGGAATTACGTAAGAGAGGACCGTCCCATGAGCTACAAGACCGTTTGTGTTGCCGGCGGCGGCGTGTTGGGAAGCCAGATTGCCTTTCAGGCTGCCTACTGCGGCTTTGATGTAACGATTTGGCTGCGCAGCGAGGGCAGCATCGGCCGCACCCAGCCCAAGATCGATCACGTGCGCAAGGAGTACATCGCGGCAATCGAGGGCATGGCGGACGGCACGGGCGAGTGGTGCGCCGGTATCGCCGATGGCACCCAGCCCTTCGACAAGGAGGCGGCGCTCGCCGCCGTCGAGCGTGCCTACTCCACACTCAAGCTGGAGCTCGATCTTGCCAAGGCCGTGGCCGACGCCGACCTGGTCATCGAGTCTATGGCCGAGGACACCCAGGCAAAGATCGACTTCTACAAGAAGCTCGCCCCGGCTCTTCCGCAAAAGACCGTCATCGTGACCAATTCATCCACGCTGCTGCCGAGCACCTTTGCCAAGTACACCGGCCGTCCCGAGAAGTACCTGTCTTTGCACTTTGCCAACTCCATCTGGAAGAACAACATGACCGAGGTCATGGCACAGGACCAAACCGACAAGCGCTACTTCGACGAGCTCGTCGACTTTGCCAACGACATCCGCATGCTTGCCCTGCCCGTCAACAAGGAAAAGAACGGCTACCTGCTCAATTCCATGCTGGTGCCGTGGCTGCTTTCGGGCCTTGACCTGTATATCTCGGGCGTGAGTGACCCCAAGAGCATCGACCTTGCATGGACGCGGGGCACCGGCGCCCCCAAGGGCCCGTTCCGCGTATTCGACACGGTGGGTATCCAGACGGCCTACAACATCGTCATGCAGTATCAGAAGGTCCCGGGCCTGGTGAGCCCGCTGCTCAAGAAGATGATGATGCCCTACAACTTTAAGGCCATGGCCTCCGTCCTCAAAAAAATGCTCGACGAAGGTAAGCTGGGCGAAAGCTCGGGCGAGGGCTTCTTTACGTACTAAAAATGATCTCTTGGGGGCGGAAGCGTTGAGGATCTACGGTAGTATGCGACAAGATCTGAATAGGTCGAGCAAGAGCTGTAGCGCGCGTTGACGTTTGCCCAATAGAACGCAAAAATGCACCGTTCGCCGATACTCCTCTCGCGAGTGGTTGCCATATGGTTTGATGTTGGAAACATATGATTGCCGACAGGCCGTAGGTGACATTCGCCATGATATCGGAGGTACCAAGTATGTTTCGTGCTCCGTTAAACAAGTATCGGGCTGGCTGACATGAGCCGCCGTTTTGTCTCGATAACCGTTGCAGTGGTTTGCCTGGCAGTGCTTCTGGGCGCTACAGGGCAACTCGCCATAAGTCGAGAAACATCCTATATGCAGGAATGCGTTTCCGAAGGCTTTGCCATTGATGGTTACTATCGTGATGACAAAACAAGTCTGGAAACCCTGGCTTTTCTTGAGGAGGACAACTGTCGATGGCAGCTGGTCGACCAAGACGGAATCTGCACAGACGGGCAGTTTAAGCGTACGGATGACCCCAACATCCTGATATTAAAGAAGGAAAACGGCGAAGAATTCGGTACGGTCCACGTGGCGTATATTTCGCGCCGACGCGATCAGGGCTTGCTCTACCTATTTAGAGATACCAGGGTGACCCGTTTTTATCTGGTGAGTACCGGTCCGGCGTTTACAGTGGAGTCTGGCGATGTCGATGCGGACAGCTGATTCACGGCAATAAATCAGCGAGCGGGGCGCGGCCATGGACCGCGCCCCGCTATTTGCTCGTGGCCCGCGTCACGTCTGCGCCATGTCGTGACTCGCGGCTGCGCGCATCCATCCCACGTCGCGTATTACTGCACATCAAACTCCACGCGATCGAGCTCGGGCACATTGAGGTCGATGAGCTTGCGGGCTACACGGCGGTCGTGTGCCCCAAGCGCCTCGCTTGTCGTCACATGGGCGACAGTCTCGCGCTCGACGATACCCTCCTCCCTGCCTTCGGTGGCCGAGGTCTCGACGGCAACGGTGTAATCCTTAAAGCCCGGCAGCACCGCGGCAAGCTCGCGCGTGGTTTCGGTGACGCCGTAACCGTCCTGCACGCCGGCCTGCGCCGAGCCAATAGACCCCGCCGTCATAACGATGCAGGGGATGGCAAAGATCACCGTACCCACGATGATGCGGCGGCGAACCTTGCGCGATAGCTCGTCGACCTCGGCATTTTCCTCGGCGGTAACAATGCCGTCGCCGTTGAGGTCACGCTTGAGCGGCACGCGCAAAAGAAGCAGCACGGCTTCGGCAGCCAGTGCGATAAAGACCACGTTGATGCCAAACTCGTAGAGGGCTGAAAGAAACAGCGACCCGCTTGCGATGGCGATGCCATAGCCCGCCGCGCACAGGGGCGGCATGAGCGCGGTCGCCACGGCCACGCCGGCGATGAGCGTGGCGGGCTCCTGGTCGCGCGAGTTGCCCAGGCCACCCGCAAAGCCGCCCGCGAGCGCGACGGCAAGGTCCCATACGGTGGGTGTCGAGTTATCGATGATGGCGGCCGTGGTGGTGCCAAGGGGCGAGAGCTTAAAGTACAGCGTGGACGTGATTAGACAAAAGACCATCTGCAGCGCGAGGCCGGCAATTGCCTCGACGGCAATCTCGCGGTCGAGCGTGGCAATGCCGTATGCCATGGCAAGGACCGAGCCCATGAGCGGGCAGATGAGCATGGCGCCCACGATGGCAATGTCCGAGTCGATATCGAGGCCGATGCTCGCGATCAACATGGCAATGATCAGGATGCATAAGTGCGAGCCAGTCAGGCGCGCCCCGTTTACAAAGCGCTTGCGAATCACGTGATAGGGCGCGCGTCCCTCGCGTATGTTGAACGCCTGCTTAAGGAAACGGGTGGCATTCTCCATGGCCTCGCTGTGTGCAGGGCGTATACCGTGACGACGATGATGACGCTCGCGCAGCCGCTTGATCTGTTGTTTGTCGAGTTCCATGCTTACCTCGTTTAGCTTCTGAGCCGCTTCTTGCGTCTGTCGTCTTTACTCTACACCGCGTTAGGCGAGGTGTCAGACAAGGTTTGTTGACCTGGAAGTCAGGACAATCGACATGGCTAAAACGCCGTGAGGATCATAAGGGTCAAATAGACAAAAAAGCGCGGGGCCGGTTTGATTCCGACCCCGCGCTCTGCGCTGGTGCGTTGTTGTTCGGCCTACCCTAGCAGGCTCAGACCAACAGAGACAAACGCCAGGATAACGCCGACGATGGACTCGCCGCCGAGCAGGCCGCTGGCGACGACCAGGCCCTGCTCCTGGAAGGCGGCATCCTTGGTGGCTTTCTCCTCGTCCGAAAGACCGGCCTCGGCGTCGCAGCGTGCGGCCCACTTGTCGTAGGCGAGCTTGACGCAGGAGCCCAGGAATGCCGTGAGTGACATGTAGAACGGCAGGTACACGCCCAGGCCGATCATCATGGCCGGAATGCCGAGCCAGTACATGACGATGCCGGCGATAAAGCCGCCAACGAACCACGGCACGCTTGGGATGCCCGAGACCATGGTGGCGACAACGCTTGCCTGCGCGGCAACAAAGCTCTTGTCGGGGCCAAAGGCGTCCGGGCCATAGGCGGTGACGAGCGCGACCATGACGGCTGCGGCGACCAGGGCGCCCACGATGCCGCCGATGGCCTGGCCGATCCACTGTGCACGCGGGTTGGTGCCCAGCACGGCGCCGGCTTTAAAGTCGTTCATGACGTCGCCCGCAAGGCCGCACGCCACGGCTACGATGCCGGCGATAAAGAACAGCTTGACCTGAGCGATCTGTGCGAAGGCAGCCACGATGAGCATGACGATGAGGCCAAAGATCTCCATGGGGTCGATGCCCGTCTGGCCGCAGCTCTGTGCGCTCATAATGGTAGTGACAAAGGTGAACAGCGTCACGATGACGGCCGGGACGGGACCAAGGTCGAGCGCGATGGCGACGATCACGGCGATGGCGGCAGCGCCCAGGCCGATGATGCCGGCGTCGAGCTTAAGGGAGCCCGAGATGAGCGACTGCTCGTCGGTGTCGGTGGAGCTGTCGGCGGCAAGACCGCGGACGATACCGGCGACCTGCGGCAGGATGTCCTTGAGGACGACGGCGACGCCAAAGCCCATCATGAGGCCCATGCCCAGGGACTTGACGATGCCCTGCGCGGTCACAACGTCGAACAGACCGGCAGCGGTGCCGCCCACGATGATGCCAAAGTTGCCCAGCAGGGCGCCGGCAAACCAGAAGGCGACCGGGGCGAAGCCCACGAGGAAGCCGACGGAGAGCAGCATGGGCGAGTTGTAGATGCCAAAGGTCACGCCGGGGATGTTGAGCGTGCATAGCATGCTGGGCACCACGCCCAGAGCGTCGCGAAGCACGCTGTAGATGCCTGCGATGGCCATGGAACCAAAGAGCTGCTTGCCGGTTTTGCCGCCAGCCTCGGTCGCGCGCAAGGTCTGAGCTGCGGCGTTGCCGGTGGGGAACTCAAGCGCGGCGTCCACGATAAAGTGACGGTGGATGAGTGCCGTGGCCAGCAAGCCCATGATAGTGCCGGCGAGTGCCACGATAAACATGTCGAGCCAGCTGATCTGGTCGGCATAGCCCAGCATCCAGGCGCCCGGGATGGTAAATGCCAGGCCGCCGGCGACCATGGCGCCCGCGGACATGATGGTGTGGGTGACGTTGGCCTCGTTGAGGCTGGCGTTGCCCATGAGCTTAAGGAAGAACAGCGAGATGACGGCAGCGAAGACGATCGGCCAGGGGAGAGCGCCCATCTTGAGGGCGGTGTAGGCCGAGCTTGCCGTGATAATCACGCAGCCAAGGACGCCGATGACGACGCCGCGCAGCGTGAGTTGCCCGCGCATCGAGGCGCGGTTCGAGGGATTGCTCATATAAAACTCCTTTGCGTATATCCGCTTCCCCCGGGAGCGCCGTTACGGATACGGCGCGGGAAGTCGGGTTACCAAGGGCCGCCGCGTGAGCTCGCGCACGACCGCGCACCAGTATAGCCGCAAGTTAGTCATTTTGGGATGACTGGTTTAGGTAGGCGATATACTGCTGGGCAGACGAAAGGAGCGCCGACGATGCTTAATGGGTGCGCATATATATTGACGGTCGACGTGGGCAACACGTTCATTCGCTTTGGCCTGTTTGCCGAGGATTCGGCCGCGGCACAGGAATGCCCGCTTGCGACGTGCGAGATCACGACGCCGTCGAGCATCACAGCCGACGAGGCGCGCATGAGGCTCACGCAGGTCATGGGCGCGCTGTCAGCCGATGCGGGCATGCCGGGCGCGCTCGTTCCCGCCGCGGCTGTGCTGAGCTGCGTGGTGCCGGCGCTCGAGCGCCCGTGGAAGGCGGCGCTTTCCCGCACCTGCACGGGGCGTGTGCTCACGGTGGGACCGGGTCTCAAGACCGGCATGCCTGTGCACTACGATGACCCGGCCGAGATCGGTCCCGACCGCATCGCCGACGCCGTGGCGGCCCGAGTCGTCTACGGCTCTCCGTGCATCGTGATCGACCTGGGCACCACGACCAATATCGAGGTCATCGATGCGCGCGGAACCTTTGTCGGCGGCGTCATCGCACCGGGCCTGGCACTCGGCGCCCGCTCACTCTCGGCCGCTGCAGCGCGTCTGCCGCAGGTCGAGCCTTCGGCGCCAACGCATGTGATCGGTCGCAACACGCGCGAGGCCATGCGCTCGGGTGTGGTCTTGGGCGAGGTGGCCCGCATCGACGGCATGCTCGACATGGTGCTAGCCGAGATGCGCTCGACCAAGGCGGCGGGGGAGGGCAGCGTGCCCATTGTCATCACCGGCGACGATGCCGAGGCGTTCGCGGCGTTGGTCGGCCACAGTCTGACGGTCGACGACGCGCTGACGTTGCGAGGACTCGCCGAGCTCTACCGCATCAACCAAAAGCCCCGCCGCGTGTAAAAGTGAGGGCGTCGGTGGGACAAACGCCCCACCTTTCACCTGCTACAATGGGTCAAACTATTGCGATTACGGAGGTGTCTGCCATGTCGGACGATCTTCATCAAACTTCGTCAGGCAAGCGCCTGGACGTCATTAGCTGGGACGAGTTCTTTATGAGCGTGGCCATCGCCGCGCAGCGCCGCAGCAAGGACCCCAACACGCAGGTGGGCGCGTGCATCGCCAGCACCAACCACCGCATCCTTTCGGTGGGCTACAACGGTACGCCCTCGGCGCTCAACGACGACTTTTTCCCGTGGGGTACGAGCGACGACCCGCTGCAGGACAAGCACAACTACGTGGTCCACGCCGAGGCCAACGCCGTGCTCAACTACCGCGGCTCGCTCAAGGACCTCGAGGGTTCCACGGTCTACGTCACGCTGTTCCCGTGCCACGACTGCGCCAAGATTTTGGCGCAGGTGGGCGTGGGCGAGGTTGTCTACCTGGACAACAAGTACGCCGACACCGATGATGGACGCATCAGCCGCCGCATCCTCGACTCCTGTGGCATCAGCTACCGCCAGGTTATCGTCGATGTTCACATCGGCACCGAGGGACAGGCTCAGCAGTAGCGCGTGGCAACGCCAGCTGGCAACAAAAGGCAGCCAAAAGAGCCCCGTCCCAAATTGACTGCTCGTGAAAGTCGTGTCCGCGCGCATGGATGGCTCGTGAGCGGGTACACGGCTGTAGTAACATAGCCCCTGTCCGCGGGCGTGCCCGCGTAATTGTGAGAAAGGAGCCCCTGTGGCTGTTAACGAAGAGCTGCTTAAGAAGGTTCTTGAAGAGATTCGCCCCAACCTGCAGGCCGACGGCGGCGATATGGAGTATGTGGGCGTCGACGACGAGGGCGTCGTCCAGCTTGAGCTTCAGGGTGCCTGCGCCGGCTGCCCTATGAGCGCACTGACCCTGTCCATGGGTATCGAGCGCATCCTCAAGGAGCATGTGCCCGGCGTTACCCGTGTCGAGCAGGTCAATGCCTCCGGCGAGACCGACGACCTGTACGACGAGTACGCGCCGTTCTAAGATGCGAAAGCTGCGGATGGCATACTCCGCATAGACGTTACGCCCAAATATGCGGCTGCGAGCGCAAGGCCCGCGGCCGCATTTGTATGTAGGGAGTAGGAGGGTCGACATGCTCAACGACCTCTACCATATGCTTGATCCCGTCGCGATTTCGGCGGGGCCCATCACGATTTACTGGTATGGTCTGGCCTATGTGGTCGGCGCCCTGCTCACGGCGGTCGTCATGTACCGCACGCAGCGTCGCTGGGGCTTTAACATCACGATTGACGACCTGACGAGTGTCGTGGTCGGTGTGGTCTTTGGCCTCATTATCGGTGCGCGCCTGTTCTACGTCGTCTTTTACGGTGATGGCTACTACTGGGCGCATCCGCTCGAGATCTTTGCCACCAACGAAGGCGGCATGAGTTTCCATGGCGGCCTGGTGGGCGGCATTATCGGCGGCATCATCGTGTGCCGCATGTATAAGCTCGACGCATGGACTCTGGCAGACCTTGCCGTCATCGGCGCGCCGCTGGCCTTGTGTCTGGGCCGTTGTGCCAACTTTGTCAACGGTGAGCTGTGGGGCAAGCCGACCGATCTGCCCTGGGGTGTGGTCTTTGGCGGGACTGCGGGCGATATGCCGCGTCACCCCTCCCAACTCTACGAGGCATTTCTTGAGGGCATTGTGCTCTTCTGCATCCTGCAGGTGCTCAGCCGCAAAAAGCCGCTGCTGCCCCAGGGCACGTTTATGGGCGTGTTTGTGATGGGTTACGGCATCGTCCGCTTCCTCGTCGAGTTCGTGCGCGTGCCCGATGCCCAGCTGGGTTATCTGCTTGGTGGCGTCATCACCATGGGTCAGCTGCTGAGCCTGCCGCTCGTAATCGCGGGCCTGGCGCTCATCATCTTTGCTCGTCGCCGCAACCAGCCCCAGCGCGTCTACCTGGACGCCTAACCACCACAAAGGGGACAGGCACCTTTGTGGTGGTTCGCTGGGCAACGATGACAGAACCGTAACGTTTCCCCAGATAAAACCTGCCAAAATAAACCTGTCCCTTTTTGGCAGGTTTCTAGAAAGGCTTTTTGGACTGTGAAGGATTCCGACCTCTCCACAACGGCTGCGCGCGACGCCGCCCGCATCGTCTGGTTTAAGCGCTACCCCGCCAAGCAGACGCTCATCGCATTTTTGCTCGCGCTGTTGGCGACCACGGCGTTTTCCATCGATCCCGCCCCGGTGTCGAGCAACGCAGTCTTGGCGATTGACCCCAAAGCCTCGGGCATGCTGTACGTGTGCTACGAGGTACTCCTCTCGTTTGCCGGCCATACCGACGCGGTCATGCTGCTTGCGCTTGCCTGCCTGCTCACCTTGCCGTTTCGCTACGTGTTCTTTGGCCGTGGCGACACCTGGCGTCCATCGATCATTCTGGCGTCGCTGTTCTTCGCCATCTGCATGGTGTTCGGTCGCAGCTACGATCTCACCGACTCGGCCGAGATTGTCCTTGGCGACAAAGCTCGCATCATCTGCGCCTGGATTGGCGGCGCGGGCTGGATGCTCCTGGCGATCGTTGCCTTCTACCTTGCCTTTGAGTGTCTAGATTGGCTGAGCTCTCGGCGCATTCCGTTTTCGGAGGCGCACTTTGGCCGCGTATGGCGTGTGGCTCACGCCGTGCTCTCGGTCCATCCCTTTGCCGGGCCCTTCCTGGTGCTTATGGTCGCCTGGGCGCCCACGCTCATCGCTTCGCTGCCCGGCCTTTTTATGGGGGACACCGGCGCGCAGATTCGCCAGTGGTTCAACTATCCCAACGGCACGAGCGATTACCTGCGCCTACTCAACCCCAACGTGCTGCTCAACGGACATCACCCCGTGGTGCACACGGCCATTATCGGCTCGTGCGTTCAGCTGGGGCTTTCGCTGTTCAACAGCGCTAACGCGGGCCTCATCATCTATACCTGCGCTCAATTTGTCATCACGGCTGCCTGCATGGCCTATTCCATTTCGTCGCTGCGCAAACTGGGCGTGAGTCTGCCGGTCCGCGGCGTGATCTTGCTGTTCTTTGTGTTTATGCCCATGTTCTCCAACTACGCGGCCCTGCTTACCAAAGACGTGCTGTTTGCCGACGCGTTTTTGGTGCTGCTGGTACAGACCGTCAAGCTCGTGGCCTGCGGCTTGCCCCGTCGTGATGCCAATGTCGAGCGAGCGGGCGAGAAAGCCCCCGTGCTCTTTGCGCGCCACGACTGGCTGTTGCTTGCGCTGGCTGCCATGGGTTCCACGTTTTTGCGCAATGGAGGCCTGGTGTTTCCCCTGGCGGCATGCGTAATCGCGGCGGCGTTTTGCGCATGGGATGTACATGTCGCTCGTCGTGCGGCTAAGCAGACGGGCACCGCGGTCTCATGCGCCACACCGCGCTTCCGCTGGGTTGGCGTCCTCGCGGTACTCGCGCTCTGCCTTGCCTCTAATATGTACTTCACCAAGGTCTTTATGCCGGAGCACGATATCACGCCTGGTTCCAAGCGCGAAATCCTCTCGATTCCGTTCCAACAGACGGCTCGTTTCGTCCAAAAGCACGACGGCCTCAACTCGGGCGTCAACCCTACGGTTAAGGAGGACGGCACTATCGTGGAGGCACCCTGCGACGGTTTGGTGACCGACGAGGAGCGCGTCGTGATCGATCGCGTGCTCAAGTACGAGAACCTGGGCCGCCGCTACAACCCCGACAAGTCCGATGCCGTCAAGAACTGCTTTAACGAGTACGCCTCGCAGGAGGACATCAAGGCCTATTTTGAGGTCTGGGCGCAGATGTTCAAAAAGGATCCCGAGTGCTATATCTCGGCGCTCATCAATAACTATTACGGCTACTTTTATCCGAGTGCCCGCGATGCCTGGGTCTACAGCACGGCGCGTAGTGCCGAGATCATGGCGCGTCCCGACAACCTCAAGTACTTCGACTTCCATCCGGTTGACAGCAACGTGGTGCGCTGGTGCGACCACCTGATCAATCTGTACCGTGTGGCGGTGCAGCGCATCCCGTTTATTTCGCTCACCATGAGCTCGGCCACCTATGTGTGGATTATGATCGCCGTGGTGGTCTACCTGCTGCGTCGTCATTCATGGCGTGCGCTGGCGATCTGGGTGCCGCTGTTGGGCGTGCTCGCCGTGTGCCTGATTGGTCCGTGCAACGGCTCGACCTACATGCGCTACCTGTATCCGGTCATCGCCTGCATGCCCTTCGCCATCGGCGCCACCGTCACCCGCAGTGACTTCCTCTGGTCCTAACCTGGTGCATTGGGGTCAGGTTTCTTTGCTGCACCAAAGGGGCCATCATCACGACGCCTTCATTTTGGGGTTTATCTTGCAGGCCAGTAGGTATATCATAACGACGTTTGTTTATATTGCCCGAGCATCTGCGCTGGGCTTTAGGTCGAAACCGATAGGAGACACGTATGTCCGGACACTCTAAGTGGGCCACAACCAAGCATCGTAAGGGCGCGCAGGACGCCAAGCGTTCCGCCCTCTTCTCCAAGCTCAGCCGCAACATCACCGTTGCTGCCCGTCTCGGCGGTGACCCGCTGCCCGAGAACAACGCCAGCCTCGCCGCTGCCGTTGCCAAGGCCAAGGCTCAGTCCATGCCTAAGGACAAGATCAAGTCCGCTATCGACAAGGCTTTTGGTTCGGGTGCTGACGCCGCCGTCTACGAGAACATCGTGTACGAGGGCTACGGTCCCGCCGGTGTCGCCGTCTACGTCGACTGCCTGACCGACAACCGCAACCGTACCGCCGCTGATGTCCGTTCCGCCTTCTCCCACGCTGGTGGCAACCTGGGCACCTCCGGCTCCGTCGCCTTCCAGTTTGAGCGCAAGGGCCAGATCGTCGTCGCCAAGGAGATCCTGGACGAGAACGCCAAGAAGGAGACCATGATCGCCAACGGTGCTGCCGGTGACGAGGATGAGTTCATGATGGCCATCGCCGAGGCCGGTGGCGAGGACTACGAGGATGCCGGCGAGGAGTGGATCGTCTGGACTGCTGCCAACGACGTCATGGCTGTCTCCAAGGCGCTCGAGGAGCAGGGCGTCCAGGTCAAGGGTTCCGAGACCACCATGGTCCCGACCACCCCGACCGAGGTCTCTGGTACCGACGCCAAGAAGGTTCAGCGCCTCATCGACCGTCTTGAGGAGCTCGACGACGTCCAGGATGTTTACAGCACCATGGACATGACCGACGAGGTCATCGCTGCCCTCGAGGAGGAGTAGCGCTCGCACGGGTTAAGCCGTGCATATCTGGGCATAATGAAGCGAGCATGCAAGCCTCGTGGAATAGATGAGCCGGATCCGCGTGCGTAGAGCACCGGACCCGGCTCTTTTATAATGATGCGAACCGTTTTGCATTTCGAGAGCCGAGATTTGAAGGGAGCGCCGCGTGCGCGTACTCAAACGAGCCCTAGCGATCGTGTATCTTGCCGCCACCATCGTGGCGCTGGGTACGCTTGTCTGCCAGTTTTGGGGGCCGTATACGTATCGCTTTATGCTGCTGATGCGCGACCCCATGCCGCGCATCGTCGTCACGGCGTGCGCCGGCGTCGTGGCGATCGGCGTGCTGGTAAGCTTTTTCCGCCTGATGTTCGCCCGTCGCGAACCGTCCTGCGTGCATCCGGCGGGGGAGCGCAATATCGAGGTTACCCTTGCGGCGCTTTCTTCGTGCGCCAGGGCTGCTGCCGAGCGTGACGACCGCGTGATGGTCGAGCATGTCGAGGCCCGCGTCCAAGGCTCCGACGATTCGCACGTCCGTTTTAAGGTCGAGGCCATCGCGCTCGATGATAAGGACGTTGCCGCTCTTGCCACCTCGATGCAGCAGCGCATCGAGAAGGCCTGCGACACCATGCTCGGCACGCCGGGTACGACCGCGCGTGTCCGTTTTTTGCCGTCCAAGACTACCGTCCAGACCGTGGAGGTTTCCGGTGAGTGATGCCAATCAAGATAAGACCGCTCGTACGCCGCGCCTGACGATTGACCAGAGCGCCACGTCGGCGAGCGAACCTGTTGATTCCAAAGCAGAGGCAACCGAGTTACAAGACGCGGCAGCCGCGGATTTTGACGAGGCTATGGGTCTCATCAAGGGTACGGGCGCTGCCGTCTGGAGCTATGCTGTGCGTCATCCCAACACCACGCTCGGCGCCGTCGCCGGCTTTATCCTCGCCGTGTTGGTGCTCACGTTGGGCCTGTGGGACACGCTCGTCATTGCATTCTTCGTGCTGATCGGCGCTGTGATCGGCCAAATTCGCGACGGCGAGAACGGGATCGTCAACTTCTTCGGCCGTCTGTTTAGCGGCCGCTAATATGTATTCGACTGTCGCATCCGCGGCAGGCATAAGGAGGAACCATGGCTTTTAATACGAAGGTCGATGTAGCCGATACCGAGCTCGAGGAGAACGAGGCGGTCGTCGCCGAAGCTGAGGATGTGACGCTCGAGGATGAGGCTCTCGTCGAGGCCGAGTCCGATACGGATGAGGACGACGAGGAAGCGGATGAGTCCGAGGACTCGCTGACCTATTCCAACGGCGTGATCGAGAAGATCGTTGCCATGGCCACCCGCGAGGTTCCGCACGTTCTGGGCATGAAGGGTAACCTCATGCACTTTGTGCAGGAGCAGTTTGGTGCCGAGAATCTGACCAAGGGCGTGACGGTCGAGGTCACCGACGATAATCGCGTGGTCGTCAACATCTCCGTCATCATCGAGTACGGCGCCTATGCGCCCGCGATCTTCGACGATGTTAAGGCACGTGTCACCGAGCGCCTTGCCGCGATGACCGGCCTTGAGGTGGCGGGCGTCAACCTGCGCATCGAGGATGTCATCACCCCCGAGGAGTACGAGCACCGCACCAGCCAGCACGAATAACCTTCCAAAAAGGGACAGGTTTGTTTTGGCAGGTTTTATCTGCGAAAACATTAAACGGCCGACCGCGCAAGCAAAAGCGTGGCCGGCCGTTTTTGTACGCTCCCGATATAGTCATACCGCTCGTCTAACTAAGGGTTGCAATCCCCACGTTCCGCGTTACTCTAATGGGCGCAATGTTTCCAAATTGTTAACGAGGGGTTGCCGTAATGGCTGACGAGCACGAAACAGAAAGCAAGGCATGGGCGATTGAGGCCGCCGCGGCAGAGGCGGCATCGCGTGCTGCCGAGGAGATGCA
The DNA here is from genome assembly GCA_905208535.1 of uncultured Collinsella sp. GTDB lineage: Bacteria > Actinomycetota > Coriobacteriia > Coriobacteriales > Coriobacteriaceae > Collinsella. Next base: position 34,637 of record CAJLPI010000015.1, read on the forward strand.
TCGTCCTCCCGTGGTGCCGATGGAGCGCGTGGTTGATCGCACCGATATCGAGCGCGGCGAGCGTGCCGGCCAAAAGCGCAGCCAGGAGCCAGGCTTTCCACGCTTTTTTGCCGAGCTCAATTTGGGCCTGATCCTCACGGCCTTTGCCATCGTCGCGTTTAAAACCCCTAATCACTTTGCTTTTGGCGGCACCTCGGGCGTGTCGGTCATTCTGTCCACGCTGTTCCCGACCCTGCCCGTCGGCGTTTTTATGTGGATTATCAATGCGGTCCTGGTCGTTCTGGGCTTTATCTTTTTGGAGCGCAAGGCAATCCTGTGGAGCGTCTTCGCCTCGTTTGCGCTTTCGGCCTACGTCTCGCTGTTTGAGCTCTTCATTCCGACGGATGTTTCGATGACGGGCGATATGTGGCTCGACCTGTGTTTTGCCGTCATCTTGCCGGCGCTGGGCAGTGCCATTGTCTTTGACATTGGCGCCTCGACGGGCGGCACGGACATTCTTGCCATGATCCTCAAGCGCCGCACGACGCTTGAGATCGGCCGTGCCCTGTTGCTGGTCGATATCGGCATCGTGACCATCGCGGCCTTTTTGTATGGCCCGCGTGTCGGTCTGTACTGTGTGCTCGGTCTGTTTGCCAAGACGCTTGTGGTCGACAAGGCCATTGAGAGCATCCACCTGCGCAAGGTCTGTACGATTATTTGCGCCGAACCGCGCAAAGTCGAGGAGTTTATCGTCAAGCATCTCAACCGCACGGCAACGATCAGCCGTGGCTACGGCGCCTTCTCGGGCAAGTGCGTCACGGTGATTATGAGCGTGCTGAGCCGTCGCGAGGCAGTGCAACTGCGCCGCTATACCCGCGAGATTGACCCTGGCGCCTTCATCACCATCGTCGATAGCTCCGAAATCGTCGGCAAGGGCTTCCGCGGCACGAACTAGCGCGGACGCACCCTTCGAATCATTGAATAAGGCCGCCTACGTTGCAAATCGGCCATCTTGGGGTATTTGTCCCCACATTGGGCGATAATGATGCTAAAGACATCGTTTGCGATCCAGGTGATTCGCTCTAGATACGAAGGGATGATTTCGATGTTCTGTTCGCAGTGTGGCGCCCCCATGGGCGATAACGACAAGTTCTGCGGCGTGTGCGGTGCTCCTAATACCGAGGCCCCCCATGTCGCTGCCGGTTCTGTCCCGCAGGGCCAGCCCCAGCCGCAGCCGTTCGTTGCGCCCCAGCCGGCTATGAACGTGCCCAAGGGCTGCATGGCGCAGGCCTTCAACGACATGATTAAGGTTCCCGGTGCCCTGGTTCGCGTATGTCAGATTGCCTTTTTGCCGGCGCTGATCTGCGTCGTGTCGGTGCTGGTGCTGTTTATCCCCGTTATCGGTGGCATCGCGGCGGCCATTGGCTTTTTGCTCGCTTACGTGGCAAGCGTGTGCGGCGCGGGCTTTGCTATCGAGTGGGGCCGCGACCTGTCGCTCAAGGACGATAACGGTATGGAGCGCCCGCTGCTGCGCTCGACCTCGTTTGGCCTGGGCATTTTCTCGTCTGTCATTACAGGCGTGCTCGAGTTCGTGGCCATTATTCCCGTGATTGGTGTGGTGTTCTCGGTGCTTGAGAGCGCCGTAATCGGTGCTGTCGGTTCATATTATTTCTATGGTTCGAGCGGTCTTGAGGGTGCCCTCATCGGTTCGATGGGACTGCTTGTCTTTGCCCTGTTCGTCTCGTTTGTGCTGGGCATCTTCTTTAAGATGTTTGGCGATGCCGCTGTGATGCACTTTGCAGTCGCCGGCCGCGTGGAAAGCGCATTTTCGCTCGAGAAGGTTTGGAAGTCCTATAAGGCCAACCTGGGCAAGTTGTTCTGCGCATCGATTCTCCCCGAGTTTTTGACGGGCATTGTTTCCAATATCATCACCTGGATTTTCACCGCCATCTTTGGCGCCATTGCTACGTTTGGTATGTATAGCTATTACTATCGCCCCACGGGTCTTGAGGCAATCATTGAGGGTGGCGGCATTACGCTCATCCTGTTCTTGATGATCGTCGCCTTTGTTACCGTGTTCCTGAATGTGTTTGGCACGATGCTCAAGTATCGCGCCATTGGTTACTGGGCAGCGCGCCATGCCAGCGAGTGGGCCGATGAGGATACCGACGATGTCCTGACGTTTGTGCTCCCGGGTGAGAAGAAGCCTGCTCCTGCGGGGTTCAATCCCACGGCCGCCACTGGAGCTGCGCCTGCCCCGGCACCCGCACCTGCACCCGAGCCTGCCCCGGCACCCGAGCCTGCCCCGGCACCCGAGCCTGCACCTGTCCCTGCCCCCGCACCGGCGCCCGAGGCGACGCCTGCGGAACCCGATTGGAATGCCGTTGCCACGCCGGCGGATGAGCCGGGCGATAGTCCTGCTGCCGAAAACAATCAAACCGAATAGTCGGTCGAGGCGCCCTGGGCAACTGAGCCCGGGGCGCCTTTTTCTACCGCGGAAGCAAGAAAATACCTGGGAAAATGGTTGCAGAAAAAAATCTCGGAAATTGGTCAATGTTGCGCAACAACGTCGCGGCTATTGTTGAGAACATAGACGTGTAAGGTTTGAAGGCGTGCAACGCCTTAGGAAAAGGAGAAGCTTATGTTCTGTCCCACTTGTGGTTCTCCCATTTCGGATGATGCCAAATTCTGCCCTGTCTGCGGTTCTGCCATCGGTGCCGCTTCCGCTGCTCCTGCTCCGCAGCCCGCACCTCAGCCCCAGCCTGCTCCGCAGCCCACGCAGATTCAGCCCACTCCGGTTCAGGCAGTTCAGCCCCAGCCTCAGCAGCAGTACACCGGGCAGCAGCAGTACGCCGGCCAGCAGCAGTATGCTCAGCAGCCTGCGCCTGCCCCGATGGGCTATGCTCCGATTAAGACCGACCGTGGCGTGATCGGTTGGCTCCTGCTTTCCATCGTGACCTGCGGCATCTATTCGTATTACTTCCTCTATTGCCTTGCCCGCGACATCAATGTCATGTGCCAGGATGACGGCGATTCCACGCCGGGTCTGGCAGCATTCATCTTGCTGTCGTTCGTGACCTGCGGCTTCTACGGACTCTACTGGTACTACAAGATTGGTAACCGCCTGCAGGCTAATGCCCCTCGCTATGGCCTGATGTTCCAGGAGAACGGCACCACCGTTCTTATGTGGCAGATTGTCGGCGCGCTGCTGTGCGGCCTTGGCCCCATCTTTGCCATGAACATCATCATCAAGAACACCAATGCCATGGCAACGGCTTACAACGCCCGTCTTGGCGCTCGTGCCTAACGACAAGAGCGGCGTGAACAGCTCTCAGGGACATAAGGGCGCGGCGGAGCTCATTCGCCGCGCCCTTTCTTGCATCGGCGCGCTCTTTGTCGCTTGGCTCGCACTTTACCTGCTCGATATCGGCTGCGTGTTTCGCCTGATGACGGGCATTCCCTGTCCGGGATGTGGCATGACGAGGGCCTGGCTGGCGTCGCTGCGCCTCGATTTTTCGGCGGCCTTTGCCTACCATCCGCTGTTTTGGGTGGTGCCGATTGCGTTTGCGCTCGCGTTCGTGCGCGAGGAGGTGGCATCGAGCAAGCTAAAGCGTGGCATCGACATTGCGGTTATTGTTCTGTGTGTGCTGGTCGTTGCCGTATGGATCGTGCGTCTTATCAACCCGGCAGACGCGGGCCTGCTCTTTGGTGGGCACGCTCCCGCCGGAGTTCCCACCGATATCATCCACCTCGAAACCCCACGCTGGCTCACCATCCTTCGCTCTTACCTGTCGTGACGGAGGACGCGCTAGAAAAGCGGTCGACACATAAGCGGGGGCGAACGTTGAGATAACGTTCGCCCCCGCTTTGCTCTAGCCAGGTTGTTATGGGTGGGCGTGACGGCTACTCGTCGCGCTTCTCCTCGTGGCGAGCGGCAGCCCGCGCATCGTGGATGCCCTTGATGGCAGCATGGCGGGCGGTGCGGGCGTCGTGCATGGCGTCGCGGGCCTCGGCGGCCGTTGCCTTGGCAGAGCGCAGCTTGGCGGCCAGGTCGGGATTGGTCTCGGCAACCGCGGCGATCGTGGGGCCGTCGAGCTCTTCTTGCGTGGGCTCGGCCAAAAAGTCGATGGCATACTGGGCGGCTACCATGGAGCCCTTGGCGAGCACGCTCTCGTCGATCTTGTAGAAGCAGGAGTGCTGGGCATAGGTGGCGCCGATCTGGGGATTGCGCGCGCCGACAAAGGCGAGCACACCTGGTACGCGACGCAGGTACTCCGAGAAGTCCTCGCCCGAAAGCGTGCCGCGGTAATGGCCCTCGCCTGTGGGGCCCAGGCACTTGAGCACAGCTTGGCGGCAGCGCTCGCTCGAGGCGGCATCGTTTTCGACCTTGTAGTTGGCGATGGTGTAGTCGGTGAGTTCGGCCTCGGCGCCTAGCGCTGCTGCGGTGTGCTCAACGATGCGGCGCATAAGCTCGGGCATCTCCTCATGCGTTTTGTCGCCATAGGTGCGCACCGTGCCAGCGAGGTACGCCGTGCCGGCGATAACGTTGCGCGCGGTGCCGCCGTGCAGCTCGCCGACGGTGATGACGGCGGGTTCGTAGGGGCTAATCTCGCGCGAGACGATGGTCTGCAGGGCGTTGACGATTTCGGCGGCAACCATAACGGCGTCGTGGCCGCGCTGGGGCATGGCGCCATGGCACGAGGTGCCGCGGACGTCGATGCGGAACCAGTCGGTGTTTGCCATGCGTGGGCCGGGCTCGCAGCTTACGGTACCGGCGTCGACCTCGCTCCAGATGTGCGCGGCATAGGCGCCGTCGACGCCATCGAGTACGCCCGTGCCGATCATGAGCTTGGCGCCCTGGCCGTTTTCCTCGCTGGGCTGGAATACGATGCGAATCTCGCCGTGGATGTCATCGGTCATGTGGCGCAGGATTTGCAGCGTGCCGAGCATCATGGCGATATGACAGTCGTGACCGCAGGCGTGCATGCAGCCCTCATTGACGCTGGCGAACTCCTCGCCGGTCTGCTCGGTGACAGGCAGGGCGTCGATGTCGGCGCGCAGCAGGATGCGGCGGCGCGGCGTGCCGTCCTCGCGGTAGGCATCGGGCGCGGTGCCGCGAAGCGTCGCCACCAGGCCCGTCTTGAGCGGACGCTCGTAGGGGATATTCATGGCGTCGAGCTGGTTGGCGATGTCGGAAGTCGTGCGCTCCTCGGCAAGGCTCAGCTCCGGGTGCTTATGGAAGTGCCGGCGCTGCTTGATGATGTAGGGTTCAAACTCGGCTGCGATATCCTGGATGGCCGCGGTGACGTCGTCTGCCGCGCGAACCTCGGTTGCCGCCATAATTTGCTGTGCCTTGGTCTTCGTCATGGTCGATTTGCTCCTTGCTGGGTTGATCGCAAAATCGTACAGGCTCTCTCCAGTATGCCACCTGCCGCTAGGGCTGGTAAAGTTGCCGTTTGCCGCTTGGGGTTTTGTTGCAAGGGCGGGGGAGTACACTCGGGGGTGTTGAATTACCTGCCAGAGATGGGATGCTCATGCAGCATATCGATCGGATTATTCGCTCCAAGAACGTTTTTACCGCCCAAGACGGTATCGATACCGCCCGCGAGCTGGCGATTGCCATTGCGGGTGATCGCATCGTCGCAGTCGGCGCGCCCGATGACGTGATTGACGCCGCACCTGCTGCCACGCCGGTGGTCGATTACGGCGAGCAGTTTGTCTGCCCCGGTTTCCACGATGCGCACTTGCATTTCTTCCATACCTCGGTTGGCTCCTCACCGTATATGCTCATGGATATGGGCACGTCCGAGGCGGCGCTGGTGCAGGACGCGCTCAAGTTTTCCCAGGACCTGCCCGACGACGCCTGGGTCGTGACGCAGGGCTGGCGCGATTACCGCTGGGATCCGCCCGAGCACCCTACCAAGGCCTCCCTCGATGCGGCATTTCCTGATCGTCCCTGCGTTATGTACTCGGGCGACGGGCACACGCTGTGGCTCAACAGCCGCGCGCTCGAGGCACTCGGCGTGACGCGCGACAGCGAGCCGCCGGCGGGTGGCAGCTACGACAAGGATGCAAATGGCGAGCTCACGGGTATCGCTCACGAGGCTGCGGCCATGCAGCTGCTGCCGCGCTGCCTGGAGTGGCTGGGCGAGGACCGCATCGCGAGCGCATACGCCGACCAGATGAAGCGTATGGCCGAGCAAGGCATTACCTCAATCTGCGATATGTCGCTCATGCCCATGCCGGGCTGCGACTTTATTCGCGATGATGTTTACGACAAGCTGCAGGCCGCCGGCAAGCTGGGCATCCGCGCCCATCTGTTTCCCACGCTGCTGGATGACCAATCGCGCTTGGAAGAACTCCAGACCCGCTACGCGAACAACGCGCTGCTCTCGGCGCCAGGCTTTAAACAGTTCTTCGACGGCGTGTCGAGCGAGCATACCGCATACCTCACTGATCCCTATACCAATCCACGCTTCCCGGGCGATCAGGGTCGCCTGACGGTTCCTGTCGAGCGCATGCGCAAGTTGGTTCTGGCGGCAGCCGAGCGCGGCCACACCGTGCGCATCCACGTTATCGGCGACGGCGCCATCCATGCTGCGCTCGATATCTTTGAAGAGGCGGCAGAGCTATACGGCTTGCCCCAGCACGGCCATAATACGCTTGAGCATTTGGAGAATCTGCTGCCTCAGGACATCGATCGTCTGCGCAAACTCAACGTCATTGCCTCGAGCCAGCCTTGCCACATCACGCTCGACCCGGGTGGCCCGGAGCGCGACCTGGGCCTGGAACGCAGCCGCATCATGTGGCCGTTCGCAACTTATCAGCAGCGCGGTATCCGTCAAGCTTTCGGTACCGACAGCCCCATCACGGCCGTTACCAGCATGAACGTGCTCTACACGGCTATCACGCGCCAAGATCCCCGCAGCCACTGGCCCGAGGGCGGCTGGCTGCCGAGCGAGCGTATCGACGCGGCAACGGCCCTACGCAACTACACGCTTGGCAGCGCGTGCGCAGCGGGCGACGAGCAAAACCTCGGCAGCCTGGAACCCGGCAAATACGCCGACCTGGTAGTCCTGGACCGAAACCTGCTCACCGTTGACCCCCAAGAGCTCCAGGCCACCAAGGTTCAGGCCACCTACCTGGCGGGCAACTTAATCTACGAGCGCTAATATTCATGCCGTACCGTTAAACGCGGCTCGGGCAGCCTATTGTGGGATGGCGCTCGAGCCGCGTTTGTTTGCCGATGGGGGTTCGTTAGGAGCGTCCCCTCTCTGCTGGATTTGGGCGCAGGGTGGAAGCGCTGCTGCTCCGCGCGCTCAATTGGGACATCAGCGATGCTTTCTCTTAGCGTTTTGCATACTTCCAGTTGCAGATTGCAAAAAAAGTTGAGATGTTCTTTCCGGTCCTGATGTACCCCCGCCTGGGCCGTGCAAAAAATGGAGTATTCAGCACCGTGAGCTCTGCCGGTGCCGCTGCAGTCGGGTGGCATTGCGGAGATCGACGTCATTTTGGGGTCCGGTGCGGCGCGAGGCACGCTTTTTTGTCCTGACGGGGTTTGCCCGTCGACCCAAATCGCCGGTCAAAGGCGTTCTTGGGACCAATATGGTGTGTCCGGCGCGTATGCAGACGTCCTGGCCTGCTGAATACTCGAAAAAATGCACGGTGCTCCCCAGGGGACCCGAGCGTGCAGTGAAAACCATGCCTACGTTCCTATCCGCATCGCCATTTTGCTGCACTGACTTTTCTGAATACCGGGCCCGAGATTGGTCAACCCTAGGCTCCCGGAGCTGCGTTGGGGTCGGTTTCGTTGGCGGCCGCCTGCTTATGGGTGGCAAAGACCGAGCCTTCGTGGTCGAAGAGCTTACGATATTGCATGCGGTCCAGGCAATCGCGCGCATTGGCGGTCTTGGCGGGAACGTTCTTGGCCTCGGCTGTATACCAAACGCCGTGCGCATCCTGCGCCCCCACCACGTTTATCGCCGGCATGTGCGCTCGGTTTTGCAAGCGTGCGCGTTGGTAGGCGGTGAGCGGGGCACCGATGGCATTGAGTGCGAGTGCACCGACGTTATTGATGCTTGTGTTGAGTTCCCCACTCGTTTGTGCGTTGCCGGCGACATCGTAGTTCGCCCAGACCACATAGCGTGTCTGCCAGATGCGCTCGGTATGTGTGGCATCGTCCTCATCGGTAAAGTAGAGGTCGTTGTAGCGGTCGGTGAAGAACGGCTGGTGGTCGCCGTACATCACCACGACGACGGGGCGGTCGAGATCACGCAGCTTTTCCAGGAAGGCGGCGAAGGCGGCATCGGACGCTTCCATGAGCGAGCAGTATTCATTGGTCCAGGTGATAACTTTGTCGGACACACCTTCGACGGCAAGGTGCAGTTGCTGGTCGGTGGGCACCAAGCCCGTGTCATAGGCGGAGTGGTTTTGCATCGTCACGTCGTGGATGAAGATCGGCTGGTCGCTCTGCTTTAGTACCTCGAGGCACTTGTCGTAGGTGGCGGCGTCGGTGACCTTGCGGCAGAGCTCGGGTGCGCCGGCGAAGTCCTCGATCGAGAGGAACTCGTCGAATCCCATGTCCGCGAAGACGTTCTCGCGATTCCAGTTGGTGGCGTGGTTGGGGTGCATGGCCACGGTGCGATAGCCGAGTCTCTTGAACTGACGGGCGAGGTTCTCGCTCGGGGCCAGGTTGTAGGTCATGAACGGGTAGACGCCAGCGCCCAGGAATGCCATGGAGTGTCCGGTTAAGAACTCGAACTCGCTGTTACAGGTGCCGGCACCGAAGGCGCTCATGTAGCTCACTCCCTGCAGAAGCGCGTTGTCGATGGCTTTGAAGCGCTCGGGCCCCTTATAGCCACAGCCTAGTTCGTTAAAGATCGAAAGGTCGGCGAAGGACTCGTTCATGATGCAGATGACTGAGGGCTTGAGCTGGTCAAACTGTTCGACGGCAGCGGCACGGGAGGGGTCGGCGATGCCGTTCGTGCCCGCGTTCCAGCGCGCGGCAAGGCGCTTGATGATCGCCGAGGCCTCACCGCTCTTGTAGTGCTTGGGTTTAGGCGGCACCATTTTTTGCGCGCTCGAAATGAAGGTGGGGAGAAACCCCTGACTGTAATAGCTTTCGAGGGGCTTCCAGGTATGAAGCTTGATGCCCAAGGTGTCGTAATAGCTGATGAAGGCCTGCGCCCCCAGCACGGCTCCGGCAACAAGTGCGGTACGACGGTCGACGGAGAGGGGGAGCTTGGATTTGGTTGCGACTGGATGCTCCCTCGGCGCTGTCGATGTCCCCTCGGTTGCCGGAGACGCCTTTGGGTCCTTCGATTTCAAGGACGCAGACATCGCATGGTCGATGGGCTCGGGGGACGTTTCCGATGCGCGGCGCGGCGGTCGCCCACATGCATCACGCGGAATGAGGACGATAAGCGCGATTCCCAAGGCCGCGGCGGCAAGCCCCATGAAGCAGAAAGTGCTGAGCTCATAGGTGTAGCTGCCGGCGACCGTCGCAGCGGTCGAGAGGGCGAACAGGTCTCCGGGTTGGATGGGCATCGATTTGAACGTGATTACGAAGTGCTCGGCGATACCGATGCTGGCGAGCGCAGCGATGCCCACGATTGCGGGGGTCTTACGGCGGTGCGGCAGATAGAACAACAGGCACAAGAAGCAGAAGATGAGCAAAAGCTCTAAAAGTGCCGGTCCGGGCTGCATCTTCCGCAGCTCATGGTTGGAGGGCAGCTCGAGGGCGAGCATCGAGCATATCGATGCGCCGCCGATCGTTGCCAGCGTACAGGGGTAGGGATGGTCGGTCATCCAGCTTTTCAGATCCTTCATGCTCATCTTCATCGTCTCTGTTCCTTACTCCTAGTTCAGCGTCTTCACGAGCTTCTCCAGGTTGTCGTTCATGATGGGCGGGTAATCCTCGCCGGCTTTAAGCTGTTTGTCAGTGAGTCCCTAGACGGGGTCGAGCTGGACGCATTGTCGTCAGAATCGGCGAGAGCAAAGACCGCACTTACAAGGGACATATATGCCGCCGCCATGGGGCCACGGTGACGAATAGGACGCCGCTTGGGATGGCGACGGTAGATTCGGTTGTTCATAGATTGCTTCTGAATTGAAAACGGTTGCGCCGGGGTGCTGACGGCCGAAGGCGATGCCGCTGTGGCACGCGGTAGCTATTTGATTCAATTGGGAGCCGCTAATCGTCCAGACGGACCCTGAGGGATAATAGGGTGACCGGGGCATATGAAGATCGCTCGGTGCCGATGACGGCTAGGGCGGAGATCAGCAAGAGGATGATGAACGATGTCGCGCCCACGGGGACGGTGTCACCGCCACGGGCGATCGACAGATTGCCGGCGAGCTCGGCGCAGATGGTGCAGCCCGCGCCGGTGCAGTCATGATGCAACTCATGGGCGGCTGCGATGGGGGAGAGGATGGTTACCGCGAGAAGGGCGAAGACGAGAGCCAGGGCGAGCAGGCGAGTGCGAACGGGCGGCATGGAGTCGTGTGCATCGCGATTCGGTGCTATATCTCGCCACGCCGAGGTGCTCAGTTCATCAGTCATCTGCCCTCCCTTCCTCTCATCTGGGCATATTTCATCTGGAGGATTGTAGTCTTGAGAAGCTGATTCACAAAGTTGCCGCGCTAAAACTTCATGCTTTCCGGTCCGCCTTGGGGCCGAGCATAAGTTATCCCCCGGCATTCAGAAAATCTAAGTGCCGAAAAATAAGATTTTTTGACTCCGTGTTGTATAACCCGCCATTCGTGGGTACCATTCAACGCGTACGCAAACAAAAAGGGTTAACCCGCGCGGAATGACCGCGCGGCCCACAAAGGAGGAAACAAGCATGTCGTCTTTGAAGCCGCTTGCAGATCGCGTCCTGGTCAAGCCCGACGAGGCCGAGCAGAAGACCGCTTCTGGTCTGTATATCGCCAGCAACGCTCAGGAGAAGCCGCAGCGCGGCACCATCGTTGCCGTTGGCGCCGGTAAGGTCAACGACAAGGGTGAGCGCATCCCTATGGACGTTCAGGTCGGCGACGTTGTCATCTACGGTAAGTTCGGCGGCAACGAGGTCAAGGTCGACGGCGAGAAGTATCTGCTGATGCGCGCCGACGACATCTACGCCGTCGTCGAGGCCTAGTCTCGTCAGAATCTCTGATTCGTCTTTGAACGCGCCCGCCGCATAGGACTCGGAAGCGGCGACGCGAGTCACATTTCTTTTGGAGGATTACCTACCATGGCAAAGAACATTACGTTCAACACCGATGCCCGCGCTAAGCTCGCCAAGGGCGTCAACACTCTGGCCGACGCCGTTACCGTCACCATGGGCCCCAAGGGCCGTTACGTTGCGCTGCAGCGCACGTTCGGTGCCCCGACCATCACCAACGACGGCGTTTCCGTCGCTAAGGAGATTGAGCTCGAGGACAACATCGAGAACATGGGCGCCCAGCTGGTGAAGGAGGTCGCCACCAAGACCAACGACACCGTGGGTGACGGCACCACCACCGCAACCCTGCTCGCTCAGGCTATCGTCAACGACGGTCTGCGCAACGTCGCCGCCGGCGCCAACCCGCTGGCCATCCGTCGCGGCATCGACAAGGCTGTAAACGCCGCCGTCGCCGAGATGAAGAAGCAGGCCAAGCCGGTCGAGACCAAGGAGCAGATCGCTTCTGTCGGCACCATCTCCGCTGGTGACCCCGAGGTTGGCGAGAAGATCGCCGAGGCCATGGAGGTCGTGGGCAAGGACGGCGTCATCACCGTCGAGGATTCCCAGACGTTCGACATCACCATCGACACCGTCGAGGGCATGCAGTTCGACAAGGGCTACGTCTCCGCTTACTTCGTCACGGACAACGACCGCATGGAGGCCGTGATGAAGGATCCGTACATCCTCATCACCGACCAGAAGATCTCCAGCGTCCAGGACATCATGCCTGTTCTCGAGGCTGTCCAGCGCGCCGGCCGTGGCCTGCTCATCATCGCTGAGGACATCGATGGCGAGGCTCTGCCGACCCTCGTCCTCAACAAGATCCGTGGCGCTCTCAACGTCTGCGCCGTCAAGGCCCCGGGCTACGGCGATCGCCGCAAGCGCATCCTCGAGGACATCGCCGTCCTCACCGGTGGTCAGGCTGCTCTGGACGAGCTGGGCGTGAAGGTCGCTGACATCACCGCCGATATGCTCGGTACCGCTAAGTCCGTCACCATTTCCAAGGACAACACCGTCGTCGTCGGCGGCGCTGGCTCCAAGGAGGCCATCGACGCCCGTATCGCTCAGATCAAGGGCGAGATGGAGAACACCACCTCTGACTTCGACCGCGAGAAGCTCCAGGAGCGCCTGGCCAAGCTCTCCGGTGGCGTTGCCGTCATCAAGGTCGGCGCTGCTACCGAGTCCGAGCTCAAGGAGATCAAGCATCGCGTCGAGGACGCTCTGCAGGCTACCCGCGCTGCTGTCGAGGAGGGCATTGTCGCCGGTGGCGGCGTCGCCTTCATGGACGCTGCTCCTGCACTCGACGCCGTTGAGCTTGACGACCCTGAGGAGAAGATCGGTGTCGACATCGTCAAGAAGGCTCTGACCGCTCCGGTCGCCACCATCGCCAAGAACGCTGGCTTTGAGGGCGCTGTCGTGGTCGACAAGGTTGCCGAGCTGCCCGCCGGCCAGGGTCTCAACTCTGCCAACGGCGAGTGGGGCGACATGATCGAGATGGGCGTCCTCGACCCCGTCAAGGTCAGCCGCGTCACCCTGCAGAACGCTGCTTCTGTCGCCAGCCTGATTCTCATCACCGAGGCCACCGTCTCCGATGTGCCCAAGAACACTCAGCTTGAGGACGCTATCGCTGCTGCTACCGCTGGTCAGCAGGGCGGCGGTATGTACTAAGGCCGACAAGGTCTAGAACTCCCACCGGGAATCCGGGGGCGTGACGGGGGCTTCTCTCCGGAACGTCCTCGGACATGCAAAGAGGCTCCGCATCGCGCTTCGCGCTGCGGAGCCTCTTTGCGTCCTGCGGAATGTTCCGGAGAGAAGCCCCCGTCACGCCCCCGGATTCCCTGCGTTTACGGCCTTGAGGTCGGCGGGCGGAGAAGGACGTGGTCGATAGGGATACGTGTCCCCTTCGCTGTTTCGCGCTTTGCGCGAAAGGCGCGCTACTTTGGGATGGATGGGGAACGTGGTTGTTGCGGTGGCTTTTCCCTTTTGCTGTTTCGCGGCTTTGCCGCGAAAATCGCAGCACTTTGGGATGGGCGGGTACGTTATTGTCGCGCTGCTCTGTCCCGGCCGCATTTCTAGAGCGTTTCCCCCGCCATAAATTACCCTTGGCATACTTGCGCGAAAGCCTACTGGTGCTACACTTGCAATTGCTGTTTCAGGGCGGGGTGAAATTCCCCACTGGCGGTAAATCGGGCGGTGTCAAAGGGGCGCCGTGGCGCAGGCGAGATGCCTGCGGCCGAGCCGATGAGTCCGCGACCCGTGTGTGCGTTGGTTCGCATGCCGGCTGAACTGGTGAGATTCCAGTACCAACGGTTAGAGTCCGGATGAAAGAGGCAGGTGATCTTATGTCTGAACAGTCGCAGCATATCCATTTTGAGAACACGAATAGGTGGAGCACCAAACAGCTCGTTACCATGGCGCTGATGTGCGCCCTGGGCGCCCTGTTTATGTACGTGCAGCTGCCCATCCTTCCTTCGGCGCCGTTTTTGACGTATGACCCGTCGCTGGTACCGGCGATGGTGTGCGGTTTTGCGTATGGCCCCGGCGCCGGCACTGCTGTTGCCGCCATGGCGATCGTTATCCATGCGCTCACCACGGGTGACTGGGTCGGTGCGCTTATGAACCTGGTGGCTACGCTGGGTTATATTCTGCCCGCGGCTATCGTCTACCAGAAGATGCATACCTATAAGGGTGCCGTGATTGGCCTAGCGCTCGGCGTCATTGCCGCTACGGCGTTGTCTATGGTCGCAAACCTTACCATTGGTGTTTGGTTCTGGTATGGCTCGGTCGATGTGATCGCCCCGCTCATGATTCCTGCCGTGCTGCCGTTCAACCTCATCAAGACCGTGCTCAACTCGGTGTTGACGCTGGCGGTGTACAAGGCGGTCTCTAATCTCATTACGCCCAAGAAGGACCAGGTCAAAGGCCGCGCATGATTGAGTGTCGGGGCGTTTCCTTTAGCTATGACGGTGCCGTACCGGCACTCGACGGCGTCGATCTGAACATCGAGGACGGGGAGTTTTTCTGCATCCTCGGTGGCAATGGGTCGGGCAAGTCGACGTTTGCCAAGCATCTGAATGCGCTGCTGCAGCCCGATGCGGGCACGGTACGTATCAACGGTATGGATGCGTCCGATCCCGAGCTGGTCTACGACATTCGTTCGACCGCAGGCATGGTGTTCCAGAATCCCGACGATCAGCTGGTGGCAACGCTTGTCGAAGATGACGTTGCGTTCGGTCTCGAAAACCTTGGCGTGCCATCGGCGCAAATTGCGCAGCGCGTACGCGAGGCGCTGAAGGGCGTGGGCCTGGTGGGCTTTGAGCGCCACGAGACCCACGCGCTCTCGGGTGGCCAAAAGCAGCGCGTGGCGCTTGCCGGCGTGCTCGCCATGGAACCGCGCGTGCTCATCTTGGACGAGGCTTCCTCGATGCTCGATCCGCGTGGACGCAAGGGCCTCATGAAGGTTTGCCGCGTGTTGCACGCTCGCGGCATGACCATCGTGATGATTACGCACTTTATGGAAGAGGCCGCCGAGGCCGATCGTGTCGCGGTGTTTCGGGCGGGGCGCGTTGCCATGCTCGGTACGCCCGAGGAAATCTTGACGCGGGCGGACGAACTTGCGCAGCTCAACTTGGATATGCCGGCGTCGTGCTGTCTAGGTAGGGCACTTCGTGCGAAGGGCGTACCCGTTTGCGCGCAGGTGCGTGAGGCGGATATGGTCGCCGAGATTGCGCAGGCTTATGCCGAGCGGAGTGGGGTAGACATCGTGGGGCGGCCCTTTGAGTCCGATCCTCGTATGCTCGACAACGCATCCTCTGCAAACGATGGAACAGCAGCGTCGGAGCCCGTCATAGAGCTATCCCATGTTTCGTACAGTTATTCGCTCAGTCCGCGCGAGCGCCGCCGCTGGCATAAGCGCTCGGTCACTGCGGGCAAATCGAGCAAACAGGCTCTCTGGGGAAACGACCCCAGCAGTCCGTGGGCGCTGCGCGATGTATCGCTGACGGTGCGTCGCGGCGAGTTCCTGGGCTTGGCAGGTCATACCGGTTCGGGTAAGTCGACGCTGGTCCAGCATCTCAACGGTTTGATTCGCCCCCAGGAGGGATCCGTTCGCGCGCTGGGGCTCGACCTATCAAACAAGAAAGACGCCGCTGCGGTTAAGGCCAAGGTCGGCGTGGTATTTCAGTATCCTGAGCGTCAGCTGTTTGCCGAAACCGTGGCGCAGGACGTGGCGTTTGGTCCGCACAACCTTGGCTTGCCGCAAGATGAAGTCGACCGTCGTGTCGAGTCATCACTCTCGCGCGTGGGCCTCGATCTTTCCACGGTCGGCGACAAGAGTCCCTTTGAGCTTTCGGGCGGTCAGCAACGGCGTGTGGCATTCGCCGGCGTGCTCGCCATGGAGCCCGAGGTCCTGGTGCTCGATGAACCCATGGCGGGGCTCGATCCGGCTGCGCGCAGGGATTTCCTTGAGCTTATCGGTCGACTTCACCGCGATGGCCTGACCGTTGTCATGGGTTCGCATAGTATGGATGACCTGGCCAATTGCTGCGACCGTATTGTCGTGATGAACGAGGGCGCGGTGTTTGCCGAGGGCACGCCCGCTCAGGTTTTTGCGCATGCGGATGAGCTCAAGTCGATCGGCTTGGGCGTTCCCGCCGCCCAGCGCATGGCGTTGGCGCTCGCGGAAGCGGGCGTGCCGCTGCGCTTTGACGGCCTCTATACGGTTGAGTCGCTGGCAGACGAGTTGGTGGACCTGCTAATCGGTCGCTCGGACGGTCCTTCTAACGTCGCGGACATTGCTAAATCCAAGACGGTCGCGCGAGAGGAGGGCTGCTAATGGAGGCGTTTTCGTTTGGCAGCTACTATCCCGGCGATAGTGCAATCCACCGCCTGGACCCGCGAACTAAGTTGCTCTTGGGCTTTGTGTTTCTGATCACGACGCTCACGGTTGGCAGCTTCCGCGGACTGGCCCCGGTCGCAATTTTCGCCGTGCTGATCTATGCCGTGTCCCGGGTGCCGTTGCGCCGGGTCCTATCATCGATGGCGCCGCTGCTGGCAATCGTCGTCGTGGTCGCGGTGCTCAACTTGTTTACCGATCAGAGTGGGCGCATCCTGTGGCAGCTCGGCTTTCTGCAGATAAGCGAGGGCTCACTGCGTTCTGCCGCCTTTATGGCGTGCCGCCTGACGTTGATGATGGCCGGCATGAGCGCCATTACGCTCACCACGCCCACGCTCGACCTCACCGCGGGCTTTGAGCGCCTGCTCGCGCCGTTTGCGCGTGTGGGACTTCCTGCGCACGAGCTCGGCATGATCATGGGTATCGCGCTACGCTTTATGCCGCAGTTTGCCACCGAGATGAAGCAGACGGCCGATGCGCAGGCAAGCCGCGGTGCACGCGTGACGGGAGGTCCGCTCGGCGGCGTGCGTATGCTCGGCAGTGTGGCGATTCCGCTGTTCACGGGCGTTTTCCGCCATGCCGAGACGCTGTCTGCTGCCATGGATGCACGCTGCTATCACGGTGAGCAGGGCCGCACGCGCCTGCATGCGCTTGCATTTCGCCGCGGGGATGCGCTGGCTGCGGTGGTGACGGCGCTGCTGCTCATCTGCGTCATCGTCATCAACCTTCAACTTGTTTAGGCGCGATTCGAGCGCAAGAAAGGGGTCCCTATGACCGACAACGATCGCACGGCTCAGCTTGAGCGCGCCTGTTCATATCTCAGGCGCATTCCGGCGTGGTATCTGGCCACGACCGATGTGGCCGACGGGCATCAGCCTCGTGTGAGGCCGTTTTCTTTTGCCATGGTCGATGACGGTAAGTTGTGGTTTTGCACGTCGCGCGACAAGGACGTGTGGGCGGAGCTGAGTGCGAATCCCAAGTTTGAGCTCTCGGGCTGGAAGCCGGGGGAATGTTGGATCGTATTGACCGGCGAAGCCGCACTTGAGGACGACGCAGTTGCGAGCGACAAGGTGCGTCAAGCGGGTTTTAAGCACATGGTGGGCATCGGCGAGGAACACGAGAGTGCCAACGACGGCCGCCTTGCTTTCTTTTCGGTCCGCAACATTGCCGCGCGCTTCTGTGATATCGACGGCAGCGAGGAGCGCCTGGAGCTCTAGCGCGTCTCAAATTAACTACCCGTTCCGAATTAGCTAGCGCCAGGAGGACACATGGACGGATTGAATACGGTGTTGGAGTATCTGACGTCGGTGCCGGCATGGTATTTGGCGACGAGCGTTGACGGACAGCCTCATGTGCGTCCGTTTTCGTTTGCGCAGATCCAGGACGGCAAGCTGTGGTTTGTAACAGCGCGCACCAAAGATGTGTGGCAAGAGCTGCTGCAAAACCAGCGCTTTGAGGCCACGAGTTGGTGGCCGGGCCATGGCTGGCTCATCTTGCGCGGGCGTGCCGGCTTGGATGACCGGGCTTTAGGCGAAATGCGCGAAGCTGGGTGGAAGCATCTAGAGCGCCTGGGCGAGCACTATGAGGGGCCTAACGACCCCACGCTCGTCTTCTTTAGCGTCGAGGATCCCGAGGCTTTTATCTGCAATCACGACGAATGGGTGCCGGTCGAGCTCTAGCCAGCTGGCTCATCCTAACAACTTGGTTTTCGCATGGGCGGGCCCCGTATTGCCCGGCGCCGTTAGGAGCGCCGGTCAATACGGGGCCCGCTCCATTTGTCAATTCCTTCAAGCGAATGTGTCGGGAATGTTTCAATGCATGAATATGCAAGCCATTTACGTATTAATGCATCTTTTGGTGCTAAAGTTTCAACCCACTTCATAACGACCGCTGCGAAATGCGCATCGGTGCATAAATCGCAGACAAGGAGTCTGATATGTCTTTGAAGGTTGGAATCGTCGGCGCGGCTGGATATGCCGGAGCCGAGCTCATTCGCCTCGTCCTCGGTCATCCCGAGTTTGAACTTGCTGCCATTACGTCCAACGCCGATGCCGGCCAGCCGTTGTCTGCGGTGCACCCGAGCTTCACCGGCGTAAGCGATCTTGTCTTTACGACGCATGATGCCCCTGAGCTCAAGAACTGCGACGCGGTCTTTTTGGCCGTGCCGCACACGGCTGCCATGGCACAGGTGCCCGTGCTGCTTGCATCGGGCGTCTCCTGCTTTGATCTTTCGGCCGACTACCGTCTGAACGACGCGTCCGTTTTTGAGGCTTGGTATGCCGCCGAGCATACGAGCCCCGAGCTGCTCAAGACCCGTGCCTTCGGTCTGCCCGAGCTGTTCTGCCAGGACTTGGAGACCGCCGCATCCGACCATGCCGACGGCAAACCCGTGCTGGTCGCCTGCGCCGGTTGCTATCCCACCGCAACGAGCCTTGCCGCCGCGCCCGCCGTGCGCGCGGGCTGGGTGGCCGAGAACGGCCCCGTGATTGTCGATGCCATTAGCGGCGTGACGGGCGCCGGTAAGTCCTGCAACGCCCGCACCCATTTTTGCAGCGCCGACGAGAACTTGGAGGCCTACGGCGTGGGCAAGCATCGCCACACGCCCGAGATTGAGCAAATCCTTGGCCTGACCGATCGCGTCGTCTTTACCCCGCACCTGGCACCGCTCAAGCGCGGTCTGCTCTCCACGGTGACGCTGCCGCTCGCGCCGCAGGCTCTCGATACCTTGACCCTTGAGGACGTTGTCGACCATTACAAGCAGTTCTACGCCGGTCGCACCTTTGTGCGCGTGCTCGATGCCGGCCAGCAGCCCAAGACGGCTTCGGTCGTCGGCACCAACGCTGCCCAGATTGGCCTCGCGCTCAACAAGCGCGCGGGCGTGCTGGTGGCGACGGGTGCTATCGACAATTTGTGCAAGGGCGCTGCGGGCCAAGCAGTCCAGTGCGCCAATATCGTCTTTGGCTTTGACGAGCGACGAGGCTTGCCTACAGTGGCGTGCCCGGTGTAGCACATTCGATTGTTAACGATTTGGTAGTCGGGCATCGAGTGGGGCGCCACTCTTAAGCTGGTCTCATGATCACGACTGGCATGGCGCACCAACCGATGTCCGTTTTTTTTGTTTGACATAAGGAGTCATAAAGACGATGAATACCGAGCTGTTTGATATCAAGATTCGCGCCGTCGAGGGTGGCGTTACGGCTGCGGCTGGTTTTAAAGCCGCAGGCATCCACGCTGGGTTCCGCAAGAACCCCGAGCGTCTGGATTACGCGCTCGTCGTGCCCGATAAACCCTGTCCCGGTGCCGGCGTGTTTACCACCAATCGCTTTTGCGCGGCGCCCGTGCAGGTGAGCCGTGCCAACCTGGGCGGTGCCGACAAGGGCTACGGTATCATCGCCGGTGTTTCGGTCAACTCTGGCAATGCCAACGCCGCCACGGGTGAGACCGGCCTTGCCTGCGCGCGCGAGACGTGCAGCATCGCATCGCAGGTCATCGGCTGCGAGCCCCAGCAGATTCTGGTTGCCTCCACGGGTGTGATTGGCCAGATTCTGTCGATCGACACGTTTGAGACCGCCATTCCTGCTGCCTACGAGGCGCTCTCCGCCCACGGTGGCGCCGATGCCGCTCGCGCCATCATGACGACCGACACGCACTCCAAGGAGTACGCCGTATCCTACGTCAGTGAGGCTGCGGGTCATGCGGGCAATGTCTATACGGTAGGCGGAATGTGCAAGGGCTCGGGCATGATCATGCCCAACATGGCCACCATGATCGCAGTTATCACCACCGATGTCCCCGTCGAGCCTGCGGCACTTCATGCCCTGCTGCTCTCGACCGTCAAGCAGACCTTTAACAAGGTAACGGTTGATTCCGACACCTCGACCAACGACACCTGCATCATGCTTGCCTCCGGCGCCGCTGCCGCAGATGCCGAGCCTATCGTCGAGGGCTCCGATGCCTTTGACGAGTTGGCATTTGCCGTGCACGAGGTGTGCGAGAGCCTGGCGCGCAATATCGCCGCCGATGGTGAGGGCGCATCCAAGCTTGTTACGGTCAACGTTACCGGCGCCGCCAACGACGAGGAGGCCGATATCGCCGCCCGTGCCGTTGCCAACTCGCCGCTCGTTAAGACCTGCATCGCCGGCCACGACTGCAACTGGGGCCGCGTTGCTATGGCGCTTGGCAAGTGCGGCGTGAAGTTTAATCAGGAAGACGTTTCCATTGACATGATGGGCATGCCTGTCTGTCGCGACGGTCTGACTGTTCCCTTTGACGAGGACGAGGCTCTACGACGTTTCGAGGCGCCCGAGATCGTGATCTCGGCAGACCTGGGCGCGGGCGACGCGGCGACCACCGTGTGGACTTGCGACCTCACGCACGAGTACATCTCCATTAACGGCGACTACCGTTCCTAGATTCCAGGCACGCTGCGCATCTTGCCGCGATTGCGGACAGCGGAGCACGGCGCGATAACGATACGAAAGACGAGGCAGATTATGAAATTCGCACGCGATTGTCGTTCGAGCGAATCCAACGAAGCAACCGCGCAGCTGCTGTTCGAAGCGCTGCCGTGGATTAAGAACCTGACCGGCAAGACGGTTGTTATCAAATATGGCGGAGCCGCCATGGTTGATGAGCAGCTGCGCCGCGACGTGATGAGCGACATCGTCCTGCTTAAGATCATCGGCATGCGCCCCGTCATCGTGCATGGCGGCGGCAAGGCCATCAACGAGGCGCTGAGCCATTACGATATTCCCGTCGAGTTTAAGAACGGCCAGCGCGTGACCACGCCGGCGACCATGGATATCGTGCGCGAGGTGCTGGGCGGTAAGGTCAACCAGGAGCTGGTCGCGGCGCTCAACCATCACGGCAACCTGGCCGTGGGCGTTTCGGGCAGCGATGCCGGTACGCTCATCGCCGAGCCGCTCGACCCCGAACTCGGCCGCGTAGGCAAGGTCACGCACGTCAACACCGACTATATCGAGCGCCTGCTCGATAGCGAGTACATCCCCGTCATCGCTACCGTCGCGGCGGGGGAGGACGGCGGTTTCTTCAACATCAACGCCGATACCGCCGCCGGTGCCGTTGCGGCGGCGCTGCATGCGCATAAGGCGATCTTTTTGACCGACGTCGACGGCCTGTACAAGGACTTTAGCGATAAAGACTCACTCATCTCCAACCTAACGCTCGACGAGGTTAACGAAATGCTCTACGGCGGCGAGGTCGATAAGGGCATGATTCCCAAGCTGCGTGCGGCCGTCGATGCGCTTGCCGGCGGCGTATTTCGCGCTCACATCATCAACGGCACCACGCCGCATTCGCTGCTGCTGGAGCTGCTGACCGATGCCGGCGTCGGTACCGTGATCCATTCCACCGAGACGGCTTACGAGTTCGATACGCATCCGCATCCGCTTTCGACGTTTGCTGCGCGTCTGACCGAGAACCTCGACGAGGTCGAGAAGCTTCAGACGGTCTAACTGACTCGCAGCCGCCCCATTCCTGCACCCATAGGCCTGCGCCGTCTGGCGCCCAACGAAAGGCATCCCATGTCACTTGCAGCTCAGCAATCGCTTGAATCCCATTACGTTATGCATACCTTTGGCCGCTCTCCGGTCGAGTTTGTCGAGGGTCACGGCATGAAGCTCACCGGCGACGATGGTCGTGAGTACCTCGACTTTCTTGCCGGCATCGGCGTGTGCAGCCTAGGTCATGGCGACCCGGCTGTGCTCTCGGCGCTCGAGGCACAGACCAAAAAGCTCATGCATGTCTCCAATTACTTCTACATCGAGCAGCGCGGACAGGTCGCGGCGCTGCTGTCCAAGCTCGCTAACGACGACGTAGATGGTGCGCGTGTGCTTGCCGATGCCATTGTCGCCGGCGATGAGACCACGGCAGCTGCTCTTGGTGCCCCGGCTACGGATGAGCAGGTTTGGGAGACCTTCTTTGCCAACTCTGGCGCCGAGGCCAACGAGGGCTCGATGAAGCTCGCGCGCCTGTACGCCAAGCGTGCCGGTAATGGCGGCAACACCATCGTGTGCATGCGCGGCGGCTTCCACGGCCGTACGCTCGAGACCATTGCCGCCACCATGCAGGATTGGCTGCAGGATAGTTTCCGCCCGCTGCCGGGTGGCTTTGTGGCCTGCACGCCCAACGATATCGATGAACTGCGTGCGATCTTTAAGCAGCTGGGGGGCGAAATTTGCGCCGTGATGCTCGAGCCGATTCAGGGCGAGAGCGGTGTGCACCCCATGACCGAGGAGTTTATGGCGGCAGCGCGCGACCTGGCACACGAAGTGGGCGCCGTGCTTATCGCCGACGAGGTCCAGTGCGGCATCTTCCGCTGCGGCAAGCCGTTTGCATTCCAAGCCTATGGCGTGGAACCCGACATCATGAGCCTTGCCAAGGGCATTGCTGATGGCGTGCCCATGGGTGCCGTCGTAGCAAAGAAGGAGATTGCCGACGTGTTTAAGTCGGGCGACCACGGCTCGACGTTTGGCGGTAGCTGCTTGGCCATCGCGGCGTGTGCCGCGACGCTCTCCGCACTCGTGCGCGGCGATTATGCCGACCACGCTGCCAAGGTAGGCGCCTATATGGAGGCAAAGCTCGCCAAGCTGCCGAACGTGACCGAGGTGCGTGGCCGCGGCTTGATGCTCGGCTGCGATCTGGACGATACTGCGGGTGATGCACACGACGTTGTGGCCCGTGCATTGGGGGCTGGTGCCGTGATTAACGCTACGGGTGCCCATACGCTGCGTTTCCTGCCGCCGCTCGTCTGCGAGGAATCCGACGTGGACAGTCTGATCGAGATCCTGTCGGACGTTTTGGCCTAACGCGGCGCAATAACTCAATTTGAACCGGGTTCCGGAGGTAGCGTGCAGAGATGTGGTGTAAGAGGCGGGGCATGCCCCGCCTCCGCC
>CAJLPI010000016.1:0-55978 GCA_905208535.1 uncultured Collinsella sp.
AAGGGCGGAGGCGGGGCATGCCCCGCCTCTTACACCACATCTCTGCACGCTACCTTCAGAGGAGCTCTCGACAAGCATCTAACGCTACAATAACTACCACGTGGCTGGGTTTGCCGGCCGAATGTGCGATGCCGTGGGAGGGGACATGGTCGAGTTTACAAAGACGATTAAAGATCCGTTGGGACTGCATGCCCGCCCGGTTGCGCTGCTCTATGACATTATTGCCAAGCATCGTAGCAACGTATCGGTCAGCATCGGCGATCGCCATACCGACGGCCGCGATGTAATGGGGCTCATGGCTCTCTACGGCGAGTGCGGCGAGGACATCATCTTCCGCGTTTCGGGCGTAGACGAGGCTTCCTGCGTCACATCGATCAGAAACCTCTCGCTCTAAGCATGACAGGGCGCGGCAAAGGACAGCTCTTTGCCGCGCCTTTTTGTTTCGTATAGGAAACTTTTTCGAAATCTAAATAGGGACCCTTTCCAAAAAGTTAACCACGTGCTAGTTTACTGTAGCGAACATAGACGTGGTTAACTTTTGCTGCGTCGATGTTGAGGACGAACTGAGGTTAGGAGCACACTCATGTCTTGCGGACCGCAGATGCCGGCCATGCCGCTTTCGATGGTGAAAGCGGGCGAAACCGTGCACGTGTCTCGTGTAAAGGGCAATGAGGACATGAAGCACCACCTCAAGGACCTCGGCTTTGTCGAGGGCAGTGAGGTTCACGTGGTGAGCTCGAGTGGCGCCAATATCATCGTCACCGTGCTGGGCGCACGCTTTGGTATCGATACCAAGGTCGCCATGCACATCATGACCGTCGGTTAGTTCGCAGCATTTCATAAAAGCTGAAAGGGGGAAAAGAATATGAAGACGTTGGGTGACGTTAAGGTGGGCGAGAGCTCTACCATCGTCAAGCTTCACGGCGAGGGCGCGCTTCGCCGTCACCTTATGGACCTGGGCCTCATCAAGGGCACTTCGTTCAAGGTCGTTAAGGTTGCACCGCTCGGAGATCCGGTCGAGATCAACGTGCGCGGCTACGAGCTTTCCATCCGCAAGGAGGAGGCTGCCGTCGTCGAGGTCCAGTAAGGGCCCGCGGCAACTATTTATGCAGATAAAGTTAGGTTTTTCTAACTTAAATTTGCAATGTTGAAGCACATTATCCAGCCCGTGCGGAGAAAGCAGCGCGGGCACACAAGGAAGAAGGATTGAATGGCGGATTCTCAGATCCATGTCGCGCTGGCGGGTAACCCCAACTGCGGCAAGACCACGCTTTTCAACCTGATCACCGGCGCCAACGGCTACGTTGGCAACTGGCCCGGCGTCACGGTTGAGAAAAAGGAAGCCAAGCTCCTGAGTGACAAGAGCGTCACGATTACGGACCTCCCCGGCATCTACTCGCTTTCCCCCTACAGCCCCGAGGAGCAGTGCTCGCGCGACTACCTCATGAGCGGCGAGCCCGATGTGGTCGTCCAGGTGGTCGATGCCACCAACCTGGAGCGCAACCTGTACCTGGCGCTTCAGGTCATTGAGACCGGTCTGCCCGTGGTCGTGGCCCTCAACATGGCCGACCTCGTGGAGAAAAACGGCGACAAGATTGACACGGACAAGCTTTCCAAGAAGCTCGGCTGCCCGGTCATGATGATCTCGGCTCTTAAGAACAAGGGCATTACCGAGCTCTTTGAGCAGGTCAAGAAGTCCGCTGCTTCCAAGGGCCAGGTGCCGGAGCACAAGTTCGATTCCTCTATCGAGGACGTTCTGGACCACATCGAGAACAACCTGCCGGCGAGCGTTCCCGCCAACAAGCGTCGCTACTACGCTGTCAAGCTGTTCGAGCGCGACGCGGACGCCTGCAAGCTCATCAACCTCACCAAGGAGAAGGCCGCTCGCGTCGAGCAGCTGGTCGCCCAGTGCGAGCGGGATTGCGACGACGACGCCGAGTCCATCATCACCGGCGAGCGCTATGGCGTGATTGCCCACATTATCGACGAGTGCATGACCAAGGCTCCGGCCAAGATGAGCACCTCCGAGAAGATCGACCGCGTGGTTACCAACCGTATCCTGGGCCTGCCGATCTTTGTGGTCATCATGTTCTGCGTGTACTACATCGCCGTTTCCACCCTGGGCGGCACGGTGACCGACTTCACCAACGACCAGCTCTTCGGCACCGACGGCTGGTACGTGCTCGGTCAGGGTCGCGACGCCTATGACGCAGCTGTTGAGGCTGCGGGCGACAATGCCGACTCGGTCGACCCGGCACAGTACGGCCCCTATGTCCCGGGTATCACCACCGCGGTGCATGACGCTCTCGTGGCGGGCGGTACCGAGGACGGTGGTCTGGTCGATTCGCTCGTCTGCGACGGCATCGTGGCTGGCATCGGCGCCATCATGGGCTTCGTCCCGCAGATGTTCCTGCTCTTTGTGATGCTGTCTTTCTTGGAGGACTGCGGTTACATGGCCCGCGTCGCCTTCATCATGGACCGCGTGTTCCGCCGCTTTGGCCTGTCCGGTAAGTCCTTTATCCCCATGCTCGTGTCCTCGGGCTGCGGCGTCCCCGGCGTCATGGCTACCAAGACCATCGAGAACGAGAAGGACCGCCGCATGACGGTCATGACCACCACGTTCATCCCTTGCGGCGCCAAGCTGCCGATCATCGCCCTGCTTATGGGTTCCATCATTGGCGACTCTTCTACCACCGCTGCGTGGATCAGCCCGCTCTTCTACTTCCTGGGCGTCTTTGCCGTCATTGCCTCGGGCCTCATGCTCAAGAAGACCAAGCTCTTCGCCGGCCGCCCGACGCCGTTTGTTATGGAGCTTCCTGCCTACCACTTCCCGGCGATCCGCTCTTGGGCGCTGCACGTGTGGGAGCGCTGCTTCGCCTTTATCAAGAAGGCCGGCACGGTCATCTTTGCGTCCACCGTCGTCGTTTGGTTCCTCTCCAACTTTGGTAGCTACAACGGCGCCTTTGGCTACCTGCCTTCCATGGAGGGCATCCCCGAGGAGTTCATGGATTACTCCGTGCTTGCCATGTTCGGCAACCTGGTCGCTTGGATCTTCGCCCCGCTCGGCTTTAGCACCTGGCAGGCCACCGCACTGACCGTCTCGGGCCTCGTTGCCAAGGAGAACGTTGTCGCCACCGCCGGCTCGCTGCTCTCCGTTGCCGACGCCGGCGAGACCGACCCGAGCCTGTGGACCGCGTTTGCGGCTATGTTCCCGACCATGGGTGCTTGCGTCGCCTTTGGTGCCTTCAACCTGCTGTGCGCTCCGTGCTTTGCCGCTATCGGCACCATCCGTAACCAGATGAACTCCGGTAAGTGGACCGCGATTGCCATCGGCTACGAGTGTGCCTTTGCTTGGGTCATCGGCCTGTTCATCAACCAGTTCTATAACCTGCTTGTTCTTGGGCAGTTTGGTATCTGGACGGTTGTGGCCATCGTGCTGCTGGCTGCGATGCTCTTCCAGATCTTCCGTCCCATGCCCAAGCATGCATGGACCGACGAGGACGAGACCAACACCGCTTCTGCCACGGTTTCCGCCTAAGTCCGAATAAGGATTAGCCCCTTTTCACGAGCCCGGGTGTCCCAGCGACACTCGGGCTTTTTGGTGCAATGGGGGACAGATTGCTTTGCTCCAGAAGTTAAGATGTGACGTTTCCGCAGATAAAACCGACCAAAATAAACCTGTCCCTTTTTGGCAGGTGGAGAATGGGGTAAAGTAAGTGGTGGTTAACTAGAGGAGGCTTTCTATGGCACCTATCGATATTGTTGTGCTGGCCGTTATCGCCATTGCGTTTGTCGCCGTGTGCGTGCGCATTTATCGCAAGGGCACCTGCGCCGACTGCGCTCAAGGTGGCGTTTGCACGGGACATTGCTCCAACAAAAAGACCTGCGCCGCACTTAAGGGCGTAGACAAAATTGCCGAAGACTTGGGCCGCGGGATCAAATAAGGCCCGGACATCCAGGCATCCAGGCGCCTCGCGAGTATCCGTTCGCGGGGCGCTTTGCACATATGGGGGCGAGCGCGGTGAGTTAAAGAGTGATTTTGGGGTATCGTTACCTGTACTGTTAATTGGCAACTTATCTATAACGGAGTAACCCCATGAGCGCTCGCGTAACCATGAAGGACATTGCCGCCGAGCTTGGCGTTTCCATCAATACCGTGCACAAGGCCCTGACGGGTAAGGCCGGCGTGAGCGAATCCGTGCGCTCCAAGGTGAATGCCAAGGCCGAGGCCATGGGCTACCATCGCAACACAAGTGCCTCGAGCCTGCGCCGCAAGGATATCAACCTGGTGTTTTGCCTGCCCCGCGCATCGTGCGAGGGGGCGTACTTTTTCCGTTACCTTTGGGAAGGCTGCAACCGCTTTGAGCAGGAGGTCATCGATCAGGGCATTACGGTTGAGCGCGTAGAATTTGGCGTGGGCGGCTACGCCGATGCGCTCGAGCAGATTGATGAGCGTCTGCAGGTAGGCGAGAAGATCGATGGTCTGCTTGCCTATGTTCCGGGTGATGACCGCGCGACCGAGCTCTTGAGGCAGATTGCCGAGGCGGGCGTGGCGATTGAGCTCGTCGACGGCGACCGACCGCACCTCGATCGCCTGGGTGCCAGTCTGGCGGACTATTCCGCGGCGGGCAGCCTTATGGCAGAGCAGGCGGCTAACCTGGTCCACGCTTCTGGGGCTGACGCCCGCGTGCTCCTGTTGGCGGGCGATCCCTATACCGACTCACACTACCTGACCGCCCGCGCCTTTCATAATTACCTGCGCGAACACGATATTCCATGGCGGGTTGAGGACCTTGCCGGCGCCCATGCGCAAGTCAAACAGCTCGAGCGCGAGCTTGAGCAGCGCTTGAGTGCGCCGGATGCTCCCGAGCTCATCTGTAGCGTTTTTGCCGTTGGTTCCGAGGTGGTCGCCGACGCGCTTGTTTCAAGCGGCAAGGCCGGCAAGGTCATGGTAATCGGCAACGACCTGTTCCCCGAGAGCGCCTTGGCCTTGCGCCGTGGCATCTTTACCAATATTGTCTATAAGGACCCGGTGAGCCTGGCCTACCGTGGCGCCAAGACCTTGGGCGAGTATCTGCTGTGGGGTAAAACTCCGGCGGAGCCCGTGCAGAAGGGTGCTGTGGAGATGGTGTTTGCCAGCAACGTCGACCGCTACTGCGAGCTTGCGGGAATTTAGCCGTTTAGTCAGGTACCCCCTCTTGCGACGTGCTTTTTTTTGGAGTATTCAGCAATGGCGTGTCCCGAAAGAGGTTAGGACGACTGTTTTAAGTGCCCCCGATGGCGTAATTCGCCATCGGGGGCACTTATTTATGCCGATTGGGCGCAATATGAGCATCAGATAGGGCTTCGAAGACGGTGCGCGGTGCGCTCCGATGCTGAATACTCCCAAAAATGCACGGCGGAACATGACCCACCTGGCCAAAGCGCTCAAGTTCGGTATTCGGGGACGCCTGCCAATTCGCAATACATACAAGTCACGGCTTCAGTAACCGTTGAACGGGCAAAATCGACCGTTCACCCCATGGTGGTTAGGTGAACGTTCACCTTTTAAGTCGCAATGAATTAGTATAGTGAACGTTCACCTAGAGGATAACGAGCGCATCGTGCGCCCGCTCCGCCAACAAAGGGGTTGTTTGATGAAAAACTTCATGGACGATCAGGATTTCCTGCTGAGCACCAAAACCGGTGAGGAGCTGTTCCACAACTTTGCCGAGGGCATGCCCATCGTTGACTACCACTGCCACATTTCTCCCAAGGAGATCTGGGACGACAAGCGTTTTGAGAACATCACCGAGGTTTGGCTGGGCGGCGACCACTACAAGTGGCGCCTAATGCGTGCCAACGGCGTTGACGAGCGCTTCATTACCGGCGATGCCTCTGCTCGCGAGAAGTTCCAGAAGTGGGCCGAGACCCTGGGCCGTTGCGTGGGCAACCCCGTCTTTGAGTGGAGCCACCTGGAGCTTAAGCGTTACTTTGGCTACGAGGGCGTCCTGAACGGCAAAACCGCTCAGGAGGTCTGGGACCTTGCCAACGCCAAGCTCGCCGAGGCCAGCTTTACCTGCCGCAACCTGATCAAGCAGTCCAACGTCCGCATGATCTGCACTACCGACGACCCCGCCGACAGCTTTGAGTGGCACAAGAAGATTGCCGCCGACGACAGTTTTGACATCCAGGTCGTTCCCGCCATGCGCCCCGATGCCGCCCTGCGCATCGAGCGCGGCCAGGAGTTCGCCGACTACTGCAAGCATCTCTCCGAGGTTGCCGGCATTGAGATCAGCGACTTCGAGGGCATGAAGGCCGCCATCTCCAAGCGCTACGACGTTGCCCACGAGCTGGGCTGCCGCGCTTCCGACCACGCGCTCGACTACGTTATGTACGTTCCGGCTACCGCCGACGAGATCGAGACTATCTTTGCCAAGGGCCTTGCCGCCGAGCCGCTTACCGAGGACGAGGTCCTCAAGTACAAGACGGCCTTTATGCAGTTCGTCGCCGGCGAGTATGTCCGCCTTGGCTGGGCCATGCAGCTGCACTTTGGCTGCAAGCGTGACAACAACCGCGCTATGTTCGCCAAGCTCGGTCCCGATACCGGCTACGACTGCATCTCCAACTACACGCCGTCCGACCAGCTGGCCGATTTCCTCAACTCCATCCAGGAGTCCACGGGTCTGCCCAAGACCATCCTGTACAGCCTGAACCCCATCGACAACACCATGATCGATACCGTGATGGGCTGCTTCCAGGAGGCTCCGACCGCCGGCAAGATCCAGAACGGCTCTGCCTGGTGGTTCAACGACAACGAGATCGGTATGCGCGAGCAGCTTACGGCTCTGGCTAACGAGGGCGTGCTGGGCAACTTTGTGGGCATGCTTACCGATTCCCGCTCCTTCCTGTCCTACCCGCGTCACGAGTACTTCCGTCGCGTGCTGTGCGGCGTGATCGGCGAGTGGGTCGAGCAGGGCAAGTACCCCGCCGACATGGAGCTGCTGGGAGCCATTGTGCGCGACATCAGCTACAACAACGCGGTCCGCTACTTCGGCTTTGACCTGGATACCGTCGAGGCCTAAACCCGCATCGAATCACACCGAACTCGGGAGCGCCGTTGCCACACGCGGCGCCCCCGTTTTGCCTGCACGCTAACAAACGCCTAAGGAGACACATCGATGGAGAACATCAGCTACGAGACGCTCGAGAAGATCGGCTACAAGGGCTACCTGCTGCCCAAGGACGCGCCCGAGAAGGTTCTGCAGTTTGGCGAGGGCAATTTCCTGCGCGCCTTCGTCGACCGCTTCTTTGACATGGGCAACGAGGCAACCGGCTGGAACGGCAAGGTTGTCATGGTGCAGCCCATCAGTGGCGCCTTTGGCTTTGCCGACGGCATCAATGCCCAGGACGACCTGTACACCGTGCTGGTGCGCGGTAAGGAGAACGGCAACACGGTTGACGAGTCCCGTGTGATCAGCGCTTGCAGCCGCTGCCTCAATCCGTACCGCGAGGCGGACTACCGCGCCATGATGGAGGTTGCCGTCTCCGACGACCTAGAGATTATCGTCTCCAACACCACCGAGGCTGGCATTGCCTACGATCCGTCCTGCAAGGCCGACGATATGCCGCCCGCGAGCTTCCCCGCCAAGCTTGTCCAGGTCCTTCACACCCGCTGGGCTGCCGGCAAGCCGGGCGTCATCGTGCTCGCCTGCGAGCTCATCGACCATAATGGCGAGGAGCTGCTGCGCATCATGAACCAGTACGTAAGCGATTGGGGCTGGGAGGACGAGTTCTCGCAGTGGATGGCCAACGACTGCACCGTCTGCACCACGCTCGTCGACACTATCGTCCCCGGCCGTATCCGCGACCCCAAGGAGGCCGCTGCCGTGGCCGAGCGCCTGGGCTACGAGGATCCCTTCCTGGCCGTGCGCGAGCCCTTCCAGATGTGGGGTATCCAGGGCGATGAGTCGCTCAAGGAGCGTCTGCCCTTCATGAAGGCCGGCCTGCCGGGTGTCTTTGTTACCCCCGATGTCACCCCGTACAAGAAGCGCAAGGTCCGCATCCTCAACGGTGCCCACACTGCCTTTGTCCCGGGTTCCTGGGTTGCCGGCTTTGACATCGTGCGCGATTGCATGCACGACGAGACCGTCCGTGGCTTCATGAACACCATGCTCTACGACGAGGTCATCCCGACGCTTGCCGCCGATCTGGATGTCGAGGACTGCAAGGCCTTTGCCGCCGCCGTCGAGAACCGCTTCGACAACCCGTTTATCGACCACGCGCTGCTCTCCATTTGCCTCAACTCAACCGCCAAATGGCGTGCTCGCGACCTGCCCACGCTCAAGGACTATGTTGCCGAGACCGGTAACCTGCCCAAGTGCCTGGCGACGAGCCTCGCTACGCTCATTGCCTTCTATACGCAGGAGCTCGTTGCTCGCGAGGGTGACGGCCTGCACCTACGCCGTGCCGACGGCACTGAGTACACCGCTCAGGACGATGCCTTCGTGCTCGACTTCTACGCCGCCCACGCCGGTGCAGACGATGCCGAGCTGGTGCACGACGTGCTCAGCAATGAGCAAATGTGGGGTGAGGACCTTACGCAGATCGCCGGTCTCGAGGAGTTTGTCGTCAACGCGCTTGCCGTCGTGCGCGCCGAGGGCGTCAAGCAGGCCTTCGCCAACGCTCAGGCGTAAATTCCCGGTGCGGGCGCCAGACGGCTTGCCCGCGCCTCGACTTCTGCTCAACCTGTAGGGTTAGGACCATTTGTAATGAACACTATCCAGATCAATCCGGCCGATAACGTGATCGTCGCGCTGTCGCCGCTTGCCAAGGGCACCGCCGTTGCGGTTCCCGGGGTGGGCGAGGTCGTGGCCGCGGAGGATATTCCGCAGGGCCACAAGATGGCCGTGCGTGCCATTGCGGCGGGGGAGGACGTCGTCAAGTACGGTCTTCCTATCGGTCACGTGACGGGCGACATCCAGCCCGGTCAGTGGCTTCATACGCATAACGTCAAGACCAACCTTTCGGGCGAGGTCGAGTACGCTTACAACCCGACGCATCCGGTCGTTGAGCCGGTTGAGCCCGAGACCTTTATGGGCTTCCGCCGCGCTGACGGCCGCGCCGCCACGCGCAACGA
The DNA here is from genome assembly GCA_905208535.1 of uncultured Collinsella sp. Lineage (GTDB taxonomy): Bacteria > Actinomycetota > Coriobacteriia > Coriobacteriales > Coriobacteriaceae > Collinsella. The sequence continues at coordinate 9,119 of CAJLPI010000016.1, forward strand.
GCTGTGGATCATCCCCACGGTCGGCTGCGTCAACGAGGTCGCACGTGCCATGTGCGAGCAGGCTCAGGATCTGGTCGAGGGCTCGCTGGAGGGCGTTTACTACTTCCCACATCCCTTTGGCTGCTCGCAGACCGGTGCCGACCATGCCCAGACGCGCCGCTTGTTGGTGGCGCTCTCGCGTCACGCAAACGCTGCAGGCGTGCTGTTCCTGTCGCTCGGTTGCGAGAACTGCACGCACCAGCAGGTGCTCGACGAGCTCGGTGACTTCGATCACGAGCGCGTTCGCTTCCTCACCTGTCAGGATGTAGCCGACGAGCAGGTCGAGGGCCACAAGATTCTGTCCGAGCTTGCTGACCTGGCCAAGCAGGCCAAGCGTGAGCCCATTCCGGCCTCCGAGCTGGTCATTGGCCTTAAGTGCGGTGGCTCTGACGGTCTTTCGGGCATTACCGCCAACCCCACGATCGGTCGCGTGAGCGATATGGTCGTCGCCCGTGGCGGCACGTCGGTGCTCACCGAGGTGCCCGAGATGTTTGGCGCGGAGAGCATTCTGCTCGATCGCTGTGAGAGCCAGGACGTCTTTAACGCAGCTGCCGACATGCTCAACGGCTTTAAGGACTACTTTATCAGCCACGGCGAGGTCGTCTATGAGAACCCGAGCCCCGGCAACAAGGACGGCGGCATTACCACGCTCGAGGACAAGAGCTGCGGCTGCGTGCAAAAGGGCGGATCTGCCCCCATCGTCGACGTACTGCCGTATGCCGGTCAGGCTACCAAGCATGGCCTGAACATGCTGTGCGGTCCGGGCAACGACATGGTATCCACCACGGCCCTGACGGCTGCCGGCTGCCACGTAATCCTGTTCTCGACCGGCCGCGGCACGCCGTTTGGCGCACCGGCGCCCACGCTCAAGGTGTTCACCAACCAGCGTCTGTGCGACCACAAGGCCAACTGGATGGACTTTAACGCCGGCGTGGTCGCCACGGGCGAGCGTACGCTCGACGAGGCTGCCCACGACCTGTACCAGCTGGTGCTAGAGACGGCGAGCGGCAAGCTTACGAGTGCCGAGCGCCGCGGCTGTCACGAGATCAGCATCTGGAAGGACGGCGTCTGCCTGTAGCGGTAAATGGGTTCGCATAGGGCGCTATTGACCATGGCCCCGTCGGGAGTGTTCCCGGCGGGGCCATGTTTGTTCTGTCTGTTCGGGCGTGTCTTTCTGAGGGTACGGGAGCGGCGAAAACAATAAACGTTCACCTAATCGACCTCAAATTTAAACCCACTCAATACCCATGTAATCGGGATTTTTTCAAGTCAGATGTCCGTTTAACGGCAAAAAACGACCGTTCAAGGATAATATACAAGTGAACGTTCACCTATCATAAGCAATCGCGCATAATCTAGCTAAACGTTCACCCTGCGAGTGGACGACATGCAGACAGACGTCGGTATGGACTCCAATGTCTTGTTACAAGACAATCGAGAAAAGAGAGGGAGCTCGATGACTAATAAGATCGGAAAAAAGCGCAAGATCACATTCTGGACGCGCTTGGGCTTTGGTATGGGCGGTATGCTCAACTCCGGCGCCCTGAGCTTTACGCACAGCTACATGGTGCTGTTCCTGTCCACGGAGTGCGGCCTGTCCGCAGGCGAGGCTGCGCTGATCAGCTCGTTCGCCATCTACCTCAACGCCATTCTGTGCCCGCTGATGGGTTTTGTGGCCGATAACTTCTATGCCACTAAGATCGGCCGCATCTTTGGCCGCCGCCGTTTCTGGATCTTGCTGGCTATCCCGATGATGGTCGCCGAGCCGCTCATCTTTGTGGCTACGCCGTTCGGTTTCCCGTACTACTTTGCGCTGTACCTGATCTACAACGTCGCGTACACGTTCTGCACCGCCAACCTGTCGCCGCTGACCATCGAGATGACCGACGACTTCAAGGAGCGTACGTACCTCACCGGCTACAAGCACCTCTTTGGTAACGCCGCCGGCTTCCTGATGGCAGCACTCGTCGGCTTTGGCTTTGGCACCTTCGGCGAGACCAACCCGTTCAGCTACTTCATCATCGCTACGATCAACGCTTCGGTCATGGCAATCTCGCTGCTGTGCGTGTACCTGTCTACGTGGGAGCACACCCCCGAGGAGGTCGCTCAGGAGAAGATCGAGAGCGTCGGCGAGGGTATCAAGAAGTTCTTCATCGACGTTGTCTCCACCTTCCGCAACAAGTCCTTCCGCAAGGTCCTGTATGCGCAGGTCTCCACGAAGCTCGCCGCTGCCTGCTGGTCTGCGTGCCTGTCCTTCTTCATCGTCTACTGTCTGCAGATTCCTAAGTCCTACGAGTCCGTGATGGAGATGCCCGGCAAGGTCGTCGCTATCGTCTGCACCGCCATCTGGGTCGCCCTCATGGCCAAGAAGGGCTTCCACAAGTCTTGGTACCTGGCAAACGTCGGTTGCGCCGCGTGCATCATCGCCTACAACTACTTCGCCTTTGGTCAGATCAACGGCACCTCCACGGTCGCCATCGCCATGATCGCCTACCCCATCATCTTCGCCATCTGGAAGTTCTTCTACGTTGGCTTCCAGTATCTGCCCGATGTTCTGCTCAACTACATCCCCGATGTCGATGAGCTCATCACCCTGCGTCGTCGCGAGGGCATCTACAGCTCCGCACAGCAGCTCTGCCAGCAGATCGCCCAGGCTGTTGCCGTCAACGTATGGGCTATCGTCCTTGCTGCCTCCGGCTTCATTCAGACCGCCGGCAACAGCGACGCCGTGACCCAGCCCGCCACCGTGCCTCTGTACATCTGCGGCTACATGCTCATCGGCTGCGCCGGCTTCTTCCTGCTCGCGGCTGTCCTTGCCCGCGGCATCAAGATTGACAAGGAGCAGTGCGACATCCTTTGCGACGAGATTCACCGTGTCAAGGAGGGTGGCAAGATGGCCGACGTCAAGCCCGAGGTCAAGGCGCTTTGCGAGGAGCTCTCCGGCTTTAAGTACGAGGACTGCTTCGCTCACAACAATGTTGGCTTCCAGGACGGCAGCGTAATTCCCGCCGAGTAGGGCCAACGCATTGTCCAAACCAAAGGGCCGTGCCACCGGAGATCCACCGGCGGGTGCGGCCCTTTTTTAAAAACGAGTAGTATGAACTTCTGATTACATTTGAGGGAGAGACCCATGGAGACGAACGTTATCTGGCGCAATGCCCGCGCGGCTGTTATCGAGCTCGACGATGGCGGCTACTTTACCTGTGCCGATACGTGGGAGATCTTTGTCAACGATGAGCCCGCCGGTACCACGAATACGGTCGAGACCTATGTCGATGGCCTGACCCCCGGCAAGCGCAACCTGATCCGCTTTGTCTGCGGCGAGCGCGAGTTGAGCGTAGGCGTCACCACGCCGGCGGAGCCCTTTACCATCAACGTTCGCGACTGCGGAGCCAAGGGCGATGCCGAGCACGATGACACCACCAACATTCAGGCTGCCATCATGGCCTGCCCCAAGGGCGGGCGCGTGCTGATCCCCGCCGGCAACTACCGCATCAAGTCCCTCTTCCTTAAGAGCAATATCAACATCGAGCTTGCCGAGGGCGCGGTGCTGCTGGCCCGTCACGACCGCGCGGCGCTTGCCTACATTCCGGGCACGGTCACGGGCGACGAGGGCGCCGGGTATGCCGGCACCGACATGCTGCCCCTGGGCCGCTGGGAAGGCGAGAGCTTCTCGACCTACTGTTCGACCTTTACGGGCCTGAGCGTGCACGACGTGTGCATCTATGGCCGCGGCGCCATCGACGGCCAGACCGATTTTGCCGAGGACAACTGGTGGAACAAGGACTTTAAGAACATCTTCCGTCCCGAGGAGGGCCGCGAGATCGCCCGCCCGCGCATGATCTTCCTGTCCGAGTGCGAAAACGTGAGTCTTGCCGGCTTTACCGTGCGCAACAGCCCGGCGTGGAATATCCATCCCATTCTGTGCGAGCACGTCGATGCCCTGTGCCTGTCCATCGAGGGTCCCAAGAACTCCCACAACACCGACGGTTTCGATCCCGAGAGCTGCGGTTTTGTCCGCATCCTTGGCTGTCAGTTCTCGGTGGGGGACGACTGCATCGCCATCAAGAGCGGCAAACTGGGCATTGAACCCGAGCTCCGTCCCGCCACGCACGACGTGCTGATCTCGCACTGCTACATGCACGACGGCCACGGCGCCGTGGTGCTGGGATCCGAGGCCGCCGGCGGCATCAAGGACCTCACCGTGAGCAAGTGCCTCTTTGAGCGCACCGACCGCGGCCTGCGCGTCAAGACACGCCGCGGACGCGGCAAGGACGCCGTCAACGAGGGCATCACCTTCGAGCACATTCGCATGGATAAGGTGCTCACGCCCTTCGTGGTCAACTCGTTCTACTTCTGCGACAAGGACGGCAAGACCGACTACGTGCAGTCTCGCGAGGCGCTGCCCGTCGACGACCGTACGCCCGGCTTTGGCGCCACGACGTTTTGCGATATCGAGGCCATCAACTGCCATGCGGCCGCGGCCTATATCACGGGCCTTCCCGAGAGCAAGGTGACGCGCCTGACGTTCCAGGATGTCCATGTGACCTTTGCCGCCGATGCCGAGCCCTTTGTGCCGGCCATGGCCTGCGGCGTGGAGCCCATGGTGCGCCAGGGCATCATCGCGCAGAACGTGAAAGTCCTCGACCTGCAGGACGTGCGCATCGAGGGTCAGGATGGCGACGAGCTGCAGCTGCAAAACGTCGACAAGGTTATCCACGCGTAGGGTAGTGCTCCTGCACAAGTGAATACGGCATGTTGAGGCGTGCGACGGTCGGGTCTGCCCGGCTGTCGCACGCAATCTATAGGTGCCGGTATTGCACGGTGGGTGTTCTGTGACAGAAAGCGTAATGACAGATGAGTGGTAAAGAACAGCTCTTTGAGGTATCGCTCGAACGCGAAGGCGCGTATCGCAGCATTTCGGCGGCGCTCGAGGCGGCGGAGCGGTGTGTGCCCGATGCGACCGTGCCGGTGCGCGTGCTGGTGGCGCCGGGTGAGTACCGCGAACGGGTCGAAATTCGTCGTCCGCATGTGACGCTCGAGGGCGAGACGGCCGACAGCGTGCGTATCGTGGGAGGCCTGGGTGCCAAGATGCCTTCGGAAGATGGTAGCGGCCAGGATGGAAGACTCGGCACCTTCCGTACGTACACGGTGCTGGTCGATGCCGACGACGTGACGCTTGCGGGTCTAACAATCGAAAACAACGCCGGTGATGGGCGCGAGGTCGGCCAGGCGATTGCCCTGTATGCCGATGGTGACCGCCTGGTTGTCGATGTCTGCTGCATTAAGGGACACCAGGACACACTCTTTTTGGGGCCGCTGCCGCCGCGCGAGGCCAAGCCGAGCGGCTTTATAGGCCCCAAGCAGTTCGCCCCGCGCCGCGTGGGGCGGCAGTATTTTCGACGTTGCCGGATCGAGGGCGATGTCGACTTTATCTTTGGCGGCGCGCGTGCCTACTTTGAGGGGTGTGAGATTCGCTCGCTCAACCGCGATATGGATGTCAACGGGTATGTAACGGCAGCCTCCACGCCTCAGGGCGAGCCGTACGGATTTGTGTTTCATGGTTGTTCGTTTACAGCCGATGAGGGCATTGCCCCCGGATCGGTCTATCTGGGTCGTCCATGGCGCGAGTGGGCCCAGACCGTTTTGCTCGAATGCTGGCTGGGCCCCCATATTTCACTCGAGGGCTGGTGGGATTGGAATAAGCCAGCGGCACATGACGGCACCCTGTATGCCGGTGGTACCCTGTTTGGCCCGGCGGGCGATACTGTCGCTTGGGTGCCGTGGGCGCATTGCCTGACTGGTCAGAATTCCGAACGCTATGCGCGTGACCGAGTGCTTGCCGGCACGGATGGTTGGGATCCCGAGGGCGGCGACGGTGATGCGGTAGAGACGGCCGGGCTATCTGCCAATGGCCGCACCGTGCACATCGAGACGTACTACGAGGACGAGCCTGCGCTGCGCGCCCGACTGAAGCGCGAAGGGCGCTCGGCCGCATTTACGGGCAAGACTCCCACAGACTTTGAGGCATGGAAGGCTGCGACCAGGACTCGTCTGTACGATATTTTGGGTCTTTCGCTTATGGACCGCGCCCCGATTGAGATTCGTGAGCTCAATCGCGTGCGGGTTGCCGGCGGCATCGTGCGTACTCATGCGGTGTTGCAGGTTGAGCACGATGTGTGGATGCCGTTTTACCTGTTGGAGCCGTCCCGCCCCAAGCTTGACGAGCGGGGACTCAAGCGCTGCTATATCTGCCCGCATGGTCACCAGGGGGCGGGTGCTGCAAGCATAGCCGGCGTTGCGGGCGTGCCGGCGGTCGACGATGCCGTGCGTAAGTTCAATTACGACTACGGTCTGCGTTTGGCGCGCATGGGTTATGTGACCGTCTGCCCCGATGCGCGTGGTTGGGGATACCGTCGTGACTGGAAGGGTCAGGGCGACGACGAGAACAGCTATCTGCGCGGTACGTGTCTGAACCAAGCACGTATGGCCGAGCCGCTGGGTCTTACGGTCGCGGGCCTCAACGCCTGGGACAACATGCGCTTGATTGATTACTTGGAGACACGCGGTGACATTGCCATGGACGACCTGGGCTGCTTTGGTTTTTCGGGCGGCGGTTACATGACGTTGTACCTGTCCGCGCTCGACCCGCGCGTGCGCAAGGCGTTTGTCTCGGGCTATCTGTACGGCGTTGATGATTCGCTACTGCACCTCAACGGCAATTGCAGCTGCAATTACACGTCTGGACTCTGGCGTCTGCTCGACATGGGCGACATTGCATCGCTTGTCGCGCCACGGCCGCTCTTGGTTCAGAGCTGCGAGAAAGACCATCTCAACGGCGCCCGCGGGCTTGCGAACGTAGACGAGCAGCTCGATATCGTTCGCGACGCCTACGCGCTGCTGGGCAAGGACGAAAACCTTCTGCACGAGGTCTGCCCGGGTGGACACCACCTGGGCGTGGCGCATCTTGCCGAGGATATCGAATGGCTCGATTCGCAAGTTGCGGAATGCGCCCACGCATAGCTCCTCGGATGTTGCGAATGAACGGTATGTACCTGTATGACCGCCGGTGTGCGGGTGAGGAGAAGAATATGGAAACGAAAAACTTGAGCGAATCGACCATCTGCTGCTTTGGCGATTCGACCACCTGGGGCGATAACGGATGCGGCGGGGGAGGCAACGATATCTCCTGGACTTCGCACCTGGGTGCGCTGCTGGGCGGCACCACTGTCGAGAATTACGGCATCAAGGGCTCGCGTATTGCCGTCAAGGCCGACCGTACCGATTCGTTTGTCGAGCGCTTGGACGGCATCGATCACGCGGCAGATATCTGCATCGTCTTTGGCGGCGTGAACGACTTTAGCCGCAACGTGCCGCTGGGCGAGCTGGGCAGCACGGACGTGCACGAGTTCTACGGTGCGCTCGACTACCTGATCCGCACCATCACGGCGCGCTCGCCTCAGGCAAAGCTGGTGTTTATGACGCCGTGCAAGACGAGCGGCAAACACGAGAAGGATATCCCGGCAAGCAACGAGGCCAACCATCTGGGCCTGACGCAAGACGCCTATGTGCGCGCGATGCTGGAGGTTTGCGATCGCTACTCGGTGCCGGTGATCGACCTGTATGCGCAAAGCGGCATCAGCCCGTTTTTGCCGGAGCACCGCGAGCTCTACATGCCGGACGGTCTGCATTACAGCCCTGCCGGCTATGAGCGCCTGGCGCATCGCATCGCTGCGGGCCTCACCGCCGTTTGCCGTTAAAAGTTTGCCGTTCACGGGGATTATAGGGTTAACGTTCACCCTATAATCCCCGTTCGCGTTACACTAGGGGAAACGTTCACCCATCAATAACGTCAGAGGGGACAGCAATGGGTTGCAATCAGATTCTGGACCGTTATATCGAGCAGTTGATCGAGACCTCTACGCCTCAGGCGCCGGCCTGGAACATCGAAAAGCTTCGCGCCGGCAAGGAGAACACCTGGAACTATATCGACGGCTGCATGATCAAGGCGCTCATCGAGCTGTACGAGATTACCGGTGAGCAGCGCTACCTGACCTTTGCCGACGACTACATCGACTTCTTTGTCCAGGACGATGGCACCATCAAGCACTACGATCCCCAAGAGTACAACCTCGATAACGTCAATGCGGGTAAGACCCTCTACAAACTCTATGACCTGGTCGGCAAGCCCAAGTACCGCGCCGCCATGGATACCATCTACCGTCAGCTCGAGACCCAGCCGCGCACCAAAGAGGGCGTGTTTTGGCACAAGGCCGTTTATCCCAACCAGATCTGGCTCGACGGCATGTACATGGCGCAGCCGTTCTACATGCAGTACGAGCTGAGCTTCCACAACCGTCGCGCCTGCTCGGACAGCTTCCATATGTTCCAGGTCGTGCACGACCTCATGCGCAACCCCCTCAACGGCCTGTACTATCACGCCTACGACGCGAGCCGCAAGCAGTTCTGGTGCGATCCGGTCACCGGTCTTTCGGCCAACTTCTGGCTGCGCGCCGAGGGCTGGTTTGCCATGGCGCTCATCGACACCTGGGAGCTCATGCCGCCCTCGATGTCGGCCGAGAAGGACGAGATCCGCAAGATGTTCCACGACCTGATCGATGCCATGCTGCCGTATCAGGATGAGAAGACCGGCATGTGGCACCAGGTCATCAACCTGCCCAACATCGCCCCCAACTACCTGGAGGAGTCGGGCAGCGCCATCTTTGCCAACGCCATCATGAAGGGCGTGCGCCTGGGCGTGCTGGGCGAGCGCTACTACCAGTACGGCCGCCGCGCATTCGATGGCATCTGCGACACGTGCCTGTCCGAGCATGACGGGCAGCTCGCGCTCGACAACATCTGCCTGGTTGCGGGCCTTGGCAACACTGCACACCGCGAGGGCACATTTGGCTACTACATGAGCGAGCCCGTCGTCAAAAACGACGCGAAGGGCGTGGCCCCGCTGGTGCTTGCCTATATCGAGACCATGCACCACGACAAGCTGGCCGGCAAGCGCGACCCGCTTGCTCCCTCGGGCGTGTGCTCCATCGAGGACCCGTTTGGCGGATACACCCCGGGCATCAACGCTCGTAAGGGATGTGAATAGCGTGGGGGCCATTACTCCGGGCGTACGTTTGCACGACCTTCCGCAGGGAACCGTCGAGGAGCGCATTCGCATGGCAGGGGAGCTGGGCTTTTCGTGCATTCAGCTGCCGAGCAAGGTGCTCTACGCATCGATGGGCATCGACCGGGGCGGCCTGACTCGCGAGCTTGCCGATCACTTGCGTGCGGTGCTCGACGAAGCGGGTATTACGGTGGCGGTGCTTGGCTGCTACAAGAACCTGGCGACGCCCGACCGCCAACAGCTCATGGATAACTTTGCCGAGTACGAGGCGTGCCTGAACTTTGCCCAGATGCTCGGCGGATGCCCTGTTGGCACCGAGACCGGCCGTCCCAACGCGCAGAACCGTGTCGCAGACGATCGCTTGACCGACGAGGCACTCGATGCTTTCATGGACGGACTCGCGCATGTCTGCGAGCGTGCCGAGGCCGTAGGCGGGCAAATCCTGATCGAGCCCGGCTGGAACGAGACGGTCAACACGCCGGATCGCTGCCGTAAGGTGCTGGAGCGCATCTCGAGCCCGGCGCTCGGCGTGATCTACGACCCGGTGTCGCTGCTGCACCCCAGCGTGGTTGGCGAGGCGCCGGAAATCACGGCGCGTATGCTCTACCTATGTGGCAGTAAGATCCGCGTGCTGCACGCCAAGGATTATGAGGTCGTTGACAACGAGGACGAAGCCGGTTGGTGCGACGGTACGGGTTCGCGCCTGGTGTGCCACGGTGTGGGCGAGACGGGACGATACGACTTTGAGCCCGTGGTGGCCTGGGCGGCTGCCGCCTGCCCGGGGATTCCCTGCGTGGTCGAGAACAGCGTGCCGGCGACGGCGGCTGGCTGCCTGGCGACACTCGAGCGCATGTCCGCTCGCTGTGGGGCTTCGCACCGCGAGATATAGCATCGGCTCTTGCCGTGGCGGCCGATTGAGTTTGTTTTACTCGGGCGACGATGAAGGGTCTTTATCGTCGCCCTATTGGATTACATCAAAAAGGGGAGTTGCGTGGCTATCCATATTGTCGAAGAGGCAAATCGTTGCCTAGGTTGCAAGAAGGCGTTCTGCCAGATTAAGGGCTGCCCGGTTCAGACGCCCATTCCGCAGGTTATCGACCTGTTTAAGCAGCGTCGTCTGGAAGAGGCGGGCGAGCTGCTGTTCCAGAACAATCCCATGAGCGCGGTCTGCTCCATGGTGTGCAACCATTCGGGCCAGTGCGAGGGCTCGTGCATCCAGGGCCGCAAGGGCACGCCGGTGCATTTTTCGAGCATCGAGAACTATATCTCGACGGCGTATTTGGACCGTAAGGAGTGGAAGCCCGCGCCATCGTGTGGTAAGCAGATCGCCGTGGTCGGTTCCGGTCCTGCCGGCATTACCGTGGCCATTAAGATGGCTCAGCTGGGCTGCGCCGTCACGGTGTTTGAGCAGCGCCCCGAGATCGGCGGCGTGCTGGAGTACGGTATCCCCGAGTTCCGCCTGCCGCGCTCGCTGGTGCAAAAGTACCGCCATGTGATGTGCTCGCTCGGCGTGCGCGTTCGCCCCTCGACCACCATCGGCGGCGCGCTGCATATCGACGACCTGCTGCGCGACGGCTACGATGCGGTCTTTGTGGGCACCGGTACCTGGCGTGCCCGTAAGCTGGGCATTCCCGGCGAGTCGCGCGGCAACGTGCTGTTTGGAATCGATTACCTGGTCGATCCCGCAAGCGTCGCGATCGGTCAGAACGTGGCGGTCATCGGCGCCGGCAACGTGGCCATGGATGTCGCCCGCACGGCCCTGCGCTCGGGTGCCCGCAAGGTTACCGTGTATGCCCGTTCGCGCCATATCTCGGCTATCGATGACGAGGTCGAGCTGACCGAGCTCGACGGTGCCGAGATCGTGTGCGGCAAGGCAATCTGTGCCATCGACGATAACGGCCCGGTGTTCGAGACGGCTATCTTTGACGAGGACAACAACGTGGTGGGCTACGAGGAAGAGCTCGACCATGCGTCAGCCGACACGGTTGTGATCGCGGCTTCGCAGGTGCCCAAGGACAAGCTCGTGCTGACGACGGGCGGTCTGGAGACCGACCATCGCGGCCTTCTTTCGGTCGATGAGCATGGTATGACGACGGTGCCGGGCGTATTCGCCGCCGGCGATGTGGTCAACGGACCGCTCACCGTGGTCCATGCCGTGGCCGGCGCCAAGCTCGCCGTCGAAGGCATGACCACCTACCTGGGCCTTTAACCCATCCCACCCCTCAGTTGTGGTGAAATACGGACTGTTTTGGCTGTCAAAGGCCTTATCTACTCCGTATTCCACCGCAACTTTTTTATGGGTCGAGCAGAGGCTGGGGAGCGCGCACGGTCGGGCGCCGCGCGGTTACTGCTACGATAGGTAGGTCAGTAACTGCCGCCGAGCGGCTCAAACGAAAGGAAGCCTGCATGGAGTCTTCTGCCTACCCGATGCTCTTTAGCCCGATCAAGGTCGGTACGACCGAGGTCAAGAACCGCGTCTTTATGCCGCCGGTGTCTACCAACCTTGCCGATCACGGCTATGTGACCGACGATTTGGTCGACCACTACCGCGCCCGTGCCAAGGGCGGCGTGGGCCTGATCATCACCGAGGTCGTGACGGTCGAGCCCACTTATACCTATCTGCCGGGCGACATGTGCTGCTACGACGACGCGTTTATTCCCGGCTGGGAAAAGCTCGCCGCGGCCGTCCACGAGTATGGCTGCAAGATCATGCCGCAGCTCTTCCATCCCGCCTACATGGCCTTTAACATTCCGGGCACGCCGCGCCTGATCGCTCCGTCCTTTGTGGGCCCGTCCTATGCCCGCGAGGCGCCGCGTCCCATCACGGTCGACGAGATCCACGAGCTCACGCATCAGTTTGGCGACGCAGCCGTGCGTATGCAGAAGGCCGGTGTCGACGGCGTCGAGGTCCATGCGGCACACGCCCACGGCATGCTCGGCGGCTTTTTGACCCCGCTCTATAACAAGCGCACCGACGAGTACGGTGGCTCGCTCGACGCCCGCATGCGCTTCCTGCTCGAGGTCATCGCCGAGATTCGCGAGCGCTGCGGCAAGGACTTTATCATCGACGTCCGTATCTCGGGCGACGAGTACACCGATGGCGGCCTGACCCTCAACGACATGATCTATGTCTCGCGTCGCTTGGAGAAGGCCGGCGTCGACATGATCCACGTGTCGGGCGGCACTACCATCAAGCGCGGCTCCGCCATTCCCGCCGCCGGCACGCAGCAGGCCTCGCACGCCGCCTGCTCGCGCGAAATCAAAAAGCATGTGAACATTCCCGTTGCCACGGTCGGCCGCATCAACGAGGCATGGATTGCCGAGGAGCTGATCGAGGACGGCGCTGCCGACATCTGCATGATGGGCCGCGCCAACCTGTGCGATGCCGAGTTCTGCAACAAGGCGGCTGCCGGTAACGCCGATGAGATCCGTCCCTGCATTGGCTGCCTGCGCTGCCTGAACGGCATCATGTTTGGCAAGCGCATCTCCTGCACCGTCAACCCGGACGTGGAGCGCGACGAGGCCGGCTATGAGCCTGCCGCCGAGGCCAAGAACGTGCTCGTTGTGGGCGCCGGTCCCGCGGGCATGGAGGCGGCCTACATTGCCGCTAAGCGTGGCCATAACGTGGTGCTCGTGGACAAGCAGGACGAGCCGGGCGGCGAGATGCGCATCGCGGCCGTTCCGCCGGCAAAGCAGGAGCTCACGCGTGTGATCAAGTATCAGTACCGTCGCCTGGCCGAGGCCGGCGTCACGTGCGTCTTTGGTACCGAGCTGACCGCCGAGGACATCCAGCGCGACTACGCGGGCTACGAGGTTGTCCTGGCTTATGGCGCCGAACCCATCGCTCCGGCCTTTATGCAGGGCTTTAAGCAGGTTATGACGGCTGACGACCTGCTGGGCGGCAAGGCGTTCCCGGGCAAGAAGATCGTCATCGTGGGCGGCGGCACCGTTGGCTGCGAGACGGCCGACTACCTGGCCCCGTTGGTCAACGACCTGTCGCCGGCCAACCGCGATGTCACCGTCATCGAGATGACCAAGACGCTCGCTGCCAACGAGGGCGGCGCCGGTCGCGCGGTGCTCATCACGCGCATGCTCTCCAAGGGCGTTCACGTGCTGACCGAGGCCAAGGTGACCGAGATCACCGAGGACACCATCTCGTACGAAAAGGATGGCCAGATCCACACCATCGCCGATGCCGATACGCTGGTGCTTGCCATGGGCTATCGTCCCAATACCAAGCTTGCCGACGACCTTGCCGCTGCCGGTGTCTCCACCCACGTGCTGGGCGATGCCCAGAAGTGCGGCAACATCCGTGATGCCATCGGCGACGGCTACAAGGTCGCCTGCGAGCTGTAGGCTCTTGGCAAATAGGGGAGCGGCCGCCTTGCGGTGACTCAAGCGATAGCCAATCAAAAAAGGCGCCGCGACACATGGATCGTCGCGGCGCCTTTTGTCTGGCGGTTTGTTGGGGGTCGGTGCGCCCCGTGGGCCTTATTACAGGCTCAAGATCTCCTTGACCTTGGCGATGATGGCCTCGTCGGTGGCGTTGGCAAAGAAGTACTCCTGGAAGTGCTCACCAGCGAGGGCGCCCTTCACCAGATCCTGATCGATCTCGCCCAGGACGTCGACGAGCGGACGCATGGTCACAGCGCGCACGCCATCGAGGATCTTCTTGTTGCGCTGCTCGGGCTCAACGCGCTCGGCGGGGTAGCCGTTACCCGAACCAAAGCCAAAGAGCTTCTCGAAGGTGTACTCGAGGTTGAGCTCCTGGCCCCAGCCGTTCTTGAGGGCGAAGGGCATGGCGACGGCATTGCCATCGTTGACCTGGGCAAAGGTGTAGGCATCCAGCGGGTCGGCAACATGGCCGCACAGCACGCCGGGGAAGGAGTTGCAGGCGAGCATGGCGCCCTCGCCGGTGCCGCAACCGGTCACGACGTAGTCGGCAGCGCCGGAGTTGAGCAGCACGGCGGCAAGAATGCCGTTCTGCACGTAGGTGAGAGGCTTGGAGTCGGCGTCGGCATACATGCCATAGTTAAAGACAGTGTGGCCCATGGGCTCGACAACCTTCTTAAGGGCAGCCTCGATCATAGGGTTCTTGGAGTTCTGAGAGTTCTCGTTGATCAGAGCAATCTTCATTTGAGTTAACCTTTCAGCTTATTTTTCAGTTATTTGTTTCTGTGCGCGGGCGGCGGCTAATCCGACCCGCGATGAGCCATGCGGGCGGTCGGCAGTTAAGTCTGTCGCGAGTTCCGCACGCAAAGGAAAGCACTTAATGTGCTTTCCGTCTTGCGCAGGACTGTCCGAGCAGCAGACTTAACTGCCGACCGCCTCGCCCAGTTTCCTTATTGCGGCTGTTTGCCGATGTATGCGAGGATGCCGCCGTCCACGTACAGAATGTGCCCGTTGACGAAGTTCGATGCGTCGGAAGCCAGGAACACGGCGGGGCCCTTCAGGTCCTCGGGCGTGCCCCAACGGGCGGCCGGCGTCTTGGCAATGATGAACTGGTCAAACGGGTGGCGGCTGCCGTCGGGCTGCGTCTCGCGCAGCGGTGCGGTCTGCGGCGTGGCGATGTAGCCGGGCCCAATGCCGTTGCACTGGATATTGGCCTCGCCAAACTCGGAGCAGATGTTCTTGGTGAGCATCTTGAGTCCGCCCTTGGCGGCGGCATAGCCGGCGATGGTCTCGCGGCCCAGCTCGCTCATCATGGAGCAGATATTGATGATCTTGCCGTGACCCTTGGCGATCATGCCCGGCAGGCAGGCCTTGGACACGATGAACGGGGCATTGAGGTCGATGTCGACGACGCGACGGAAGTCCTCGGCGCTCATGTCGAGCATCGGGGTGCGCTGGATGACGCCGGCGTTGTTGACCAGAATGTCGGGCGTGGTGCCAAAATCGGCCTCGATCTTGGCGATGAGCTCGGCGACGACGGCCTCGTCGGTGACGTCGGCAACATAGCCGTGAGCATCAAAGCCCAGCTCGCGGTAGTGCTTCTCGGCCTCGGCGACCTTGTCGGCGTGACGGGCGTTAAAGGCGATCCTGGCGCCGGCTTCGCCGAGCGCCTCGGCCATGGCCATGCCGATGCCATAGGTGGCGCCGGTCACGAGCGCGACCTTGCCGTCCAGGCGGAAGCTGTCCATAAGGTTAGACATTACAATCCTTCCAAAAGAAACGTTCATCTATATAAGTCTTGCTTCTATTACAAGTTCAGTATAGGAGAAGCGGAGGAATTAAAAGTCAGGTTTTCCTAGAATCAGGTGAACGTTCACTTTTAAAAGGTGAACGGTTGCAGCCGCTCGTCGCGATATCTGCTACATGGAGTAGCGCCCGTGCGCATCGCATTTCTCCTCTCATAGATGCGCGGCGCAAGAGGTCCCGAGTTCAACACGAGCTCGGGGCCTTTTTGTTTGGATTACGGACGCATTGCCGGACGAAAACACTATGCGTTTGGTAAATAGTCGTATGAACGTGAAATTTGTATCTAGTTTCCGTACGCAAATAAGACGAAAACCGTTTGCGTCTGGTTCTAAGCCGTACGCAAACGGTTTTCGTCTTATTTAGATCACGAAGTGAGATCGAGAAACAGACAGGACTGAGCCGTGCGCGAACACTGTCCGCGCTCGAATCTCTGCTCAGCCGAAACGCGATCATGAAACAGGGGACAGGCCGCGCCACGAAATACGAGCGAGCGTAGTCCGAAAGACCTGTGTTACCAGGCAGGCCCCAAGCCGCGAATGGCTTGGGGCCTTTTGCATGCCGGCTGGCAATGGACCAATTTATGTCAAGTTATAGCAACATATAGCTCCGCTTGCGGGGTTTGCGACGGGCTATTCCTCATCGTCCGTATAGCGCGTGCGTCGTTATTTGCGACATCGATATGCCGGGCACTCGAGCCTCGTTTGCTCCGCGGCTGTTCGCTATTTGGCGCCAAACGCCATGCGGACGAATCGCTGGGCAAACAGCTTGTTGGCGAAGTTGATGATGTGGCCCAAGAACAGTGCCGAGATGGCGGTGGTTACGCCAAAGCCGCCTAAGTTGTGCATGCATACCAGCGACAGCGTGAGCGAGGCGGCGACATGCGAGCAATCGAACATGACCTTTACGTCTCCAAAACGGCGCTTGAGCTTTTCCGCAATGACCTGCACCAAGCCGTCGGGTGCGTTGGGGACAACGCCCATGTTGACGACGAGACTGACGCCAAATGCGGTGATAGCGAGGGAGAGCAGCATGGTCGCAACCTGCGCGGGGAGCGCCGTGGGATGCAGCGGGTTGAACGCCATGAACAGATCGGTGAAGCCGCCCATTAGCGTTGAAAAGCAAAGCTCGAGCAAAATGCGCGGTTGAAATTCGCGTCGCAAGATGGCGAGCTGCGCCGCGATGTAAGCGACATAGGTAGTTGTAATCCAAAAGCCGAGCGTCTTGCCCGTGAGCATGGATAGGGTCGTGGCAAAGCACGTGAGCGCGGCGACGCCCAGGCCAGATGCCGTCTGGAGGCTCATACCGAGTGCCAGCACGGCAACGCCCGCCAGATACATCAGCATTCTTATGACGGTATGACGCCAGTCGATCTTCTCGCCATGCATGATGATGAGCGGTCGCATGCTGCTGCATCCTTTCGATTGAAGGATATTTAAAGAGAAATGTCTGACCTGGGCCGGCAAAAAGAGGGTTATCGGAGGCACTGCCTCAACGGCAGAAAAGCCGGCCCCATGGTCAGTCGTCTAGGAATGTCTCGTTGTGCCAGAATGGGACTGAAGGGCTCAACGAGACGGGAAGAAAGCAAATGGCATGGCATGGGCAATAGGATGCCAAGATGGTAGGGTGCGTCTTAGCATCCTATTGCCCAGGCTTGACGAAATCGGTTTCGTTGAGATTTAGTATACGTATGGGAATCCATTTGCAAAGCGAAATAGAAGAAATTAGGTGAACGTTCACCTAATTGCAACAACTTATCGGTCAAAAGCCGAATCCCGGCCCTACCCCTCAAACATCGCCGTGGGATGGGGGATGCGATAGTATTACGTGGTGTAATTCGACAAACCGTGAGCTTCATCCGAGGGCTTTATGGAACAACACCAGCATTATCAGAGCCTGCAAGATCAGGCATACAACGCACTGCGCTCTAAGATCATCTATGCCGAGCTTAGGCCCGGCACGCGCCTTTCGGCGATTGGTCTGGAAAAGGAGACGGGGATCGGGCGCACGCCCATTCGCGAGTCCTTTGTGCGCCTGCGCGAGCAAGAGCTGGTGGAAACGCGTCCCAAAAGCGGCACCTATGTCTCAAAAATCAGCATGGAACGCGCCGAGAACGCCTGTTTCTTGCGCGAGAAACTCGAGAGAAGCGTGCTCATTAAATGCTGCTCTGCCGCCACGCCCGAGCAAAAGCATCGGCTCGAGCAGATTCTTGCCGAGTCCGAGTCGCTCGACCATAGCGAAACGCGTCGCTTTTTTGATCTGGACAACCTGTTCCACGAGACATGTTTTGAGATTGCCGGCCGCCACATGTTGTGGGATTGGATGAAGAGCGTCAACACGCATTTTGAGCGATACAACTGGCTGCGTATGGTGTCGCAGGATTTGGATTGGGAGCCGATTCGTCGGCAACATCGCCGGATTCTTGAGGCCATTAAGAAGGGCGATACCGACACGGCGAGCTATCTGGCAGAGACGCATTTGCATCTAATGCCCGAGGAGCAGGGCCCGGTTATCGCCTTGCATCCCGACTATTTCGAGCTGTCCAAAGACTCGGCCATCTAACTCGTTCCCTACATTAGTTGCGGTTAAATAGGGACTGTTTTGCGGCTTTGGCGGCGTAAGCAGTCCGTATTTCACCGCAAGTGCGGGGGCGCAATCGGGGCATGAAAAGGCTGCGGCGCCGCTTGGAGGAAAAAACCGGAAGCAAGGGTCCATTCCTCCAGACGGCGCCGCAGCTGTTTTGGTGGCTCGGCTTTTGTCGAAGTGGCTCAGCTGGGCGCGACTGCCAGCCGAGTAGGCAAAGCGGCTCGGGCGCGTGTCGCTTCCGTCACGTTCTATCAGCATACAAGACGGTTTTGGTTCTTGTTCGTGACGGAAACGGCGCGCTTCCGAGCCGCTTTAAAAGAAAGGGGGCGAGGTCTAGGGCACGCCCCCTTTCACGATAGAGAGCTAAACCTAGCCGCGGACCTTCTTGACGACGTCCATGGCCTCGCGGGCAATCTGCTCGACCTTGGAGAAGTCGCCATCGGCGAACAGGGCGGGCTTGACCATCCAGGTGCCACCGCAGGCGATGATGGCGGAGGAGCTCAGGTACTCCTCGACGTTGGCAGTGCTCACGCCGCCGGTGGGCATAAAGCGATGGCCGACAAACGGAGCGGCGAGGGCCTTGATGGTGTTCAGACCACCATACTGAGCCGCGGGGAAGAACTTGGTGGTCTTGAGGCCCAGGTTCTCGGCGGCGGTAACCTCGGAGGGGGTCACGGTGCCAGGAAGGACGGGCAGGTCGATGCCGATGCAGTGCTTTACAACGTCCTCGTTGTAACCCGGGGAGACGATGAACTTGGCACCGGCGGCGCGGGCCTGCTCAACCTGCTCGACAGTCAGGACGGTGCCGGCGCCGACGCACATCTCGGGCTCGGCCTCGGCCATGGCGGCGATGCACTCGGCGGCGCAAGCGGTACGGAAGGTGACCTCGGCGGACTTCATGCCGGCAGACATCAGGGCGTGGGCGAGCGGAGCGGCGTCCTCGACCTTGTCGAGCACGACGACCGGCACGATGCCCAGGGATTCAAGCGTGGTGTAGAACTGATCGAACATGGTGTTCCTTTCGATGTGAGGCGCGCACGGGCGCGTGATTGCCAAATGTGCTGGTCGGGAGCCGATTTTGGATTGGTTATCGGAGGCACTGCTTGGGGTCCAAGCAATTCCAAAACCGGCTTCGCAACCAGTCGTGTAGGGAATGCCAGACAAAACCGGAATGGGACTGGTGGCTTTGCCCGACCGGAGAAATCGGGGAGCGGGTCGCAGGGGTATGGGTATGGAAAGCTGCGGCCCGCGGAATGGGGACGGCTTAGCGCGCGACGCGGGTGCCACCGTCGGCGGCGGATGCCACGGCTGCGATCTCGTCTGCGGTCACCAGGTTGGAATCGCCCTTGATGGTGAGCTTGAGGATCGAGGCGGCGATGGCGTAGTTGACGGCGTCCTGCGGGGCAAAGTCGTTGATGAGGGCATGGACGAGGCCGGCGTTGAAAGCATCGCCGGCGGCAACGCCCTCGAGCACGTGCACGTCGTGAGCAGGGGAGAACCAGTGCTCGCCGCTCTCGGCGTCAAAGAGCATGCCCATCCAGATGGAGCGCTCGACGCAGGAGATGTTGCGGACGACCGAGGCGACCTTCTTGCAACCGTACTCGGCGCAGATCTGACGGGCCATCTCGACGTAGGTGTCGCGCTCCTCGATGCCGTGGGCAAGGGAGCCGGAGACGCAGGTCATACCGAGGCCGGCAGGAGCGTCCTCGTCGTTGGCAATGCAGATGTCAACGAGCGGCAGGAGTTCCTTCATGGTGGCCTGCGACTTCTCGGGCGACCACATCTTGCCGCGATAGTTCACGTCGCAAACGGTGGTGATGCCCTTGGCGCGGCAGGCGGTGAGGGCATCCTTGCAGGCGGCGGCCATCTCGTCGGAGACGGCGGGCGTCACGCCGGAGAAGTAAAAGACATCGACACCCTTGAGGATCTCGTCCCAGTCAAAGACGTCGCGCTTGGCCATGTTGATGGCAGAGTACTTGCGGTCGTAGACGCAGCCGTTGCCGCGCTGCGAGGCGCCGACCTCAAACACATAGGAACCAAGACGGTCGCCCTGGCGCACGACGCGCGAGGTATCGACGTCGTAGACCTTCAGCGAACGCAGGGCGCACTCGCCCAGACGGTTGGCCGGGACAACGGAGACGTAAGCTGCCTTGTCACCCTGGTAGGCCAGGGAAAGCGCGGTGTTGGCTTCGGCGCCGCCGTAGCGGACATCAAACTCGGTCGCCTGCTCAATGCGCAGATGGTCTTTGGGCGAGAGCCTCATCATGATCTCGCCGAAGGTAAGAACCGTTTTACCCATGGTCGCGCAGCTCCTTCTTGCTCGTGCGTACACCTTTGATATGGCATTGGCACGGAGGTGCCAAGACGGTAGGGTGCATCTTTGCACCTCCGTGCCAACGCTTGCCGAAATCGGTTTACGAAATCGGTTTCGTTTCGAGTTGTAGTATACTCACCTACAGCGTTTTGCAACCGAGATTTTTAAAAAATGCCTAAAATGGCTCAGACCGCCGACAATTGGGAAATGGGGTGCGCTATGGCGCAGATGAGAATCAAGGACATTGCCGCCGAGGCGGGCGTGAGCCCGGCCACGGTCTCGCGCTACCTCAATAACCGCCCCGGGCAGATGACCGAGGAAACCCGCGCCCGCATCGCGGCGGTTATCGAGCGCACCGGCTATCGCCCGCGTGCCGCCGCGCGCAATCTGCGCAGCTCGCGCACCAACCTCATCGGCGTGATCTTGGCCGACATTGCTAACCCGTTCTCCAGCGCCATGCTCGAAGGGCTTTCCGCTAGTGCCGCCGCGCGCGGCTGCTCGCTTATGACTGCCATTAGCGGCAATGATTCCGCCAAGGAAGCAGAGTCGCTCACCAGACTTATCGATGCCGGTGTGGACGGCCTGGTCGTCAACACCTGTGGCGGCAACGACAAGGCGATTGCCGCGGCTGCGGGACGCCTGCCCGTCGTGCTGCTCGACCGCGATGTTGCCGACGGTGGCGTCGATCTGGTGACCTCCAACAACCGTGAGCTGGTCGCCGGCCTGGTAGACGCCTTGGCCTCTGCGGGCAGCGAGCGCCTGTGCCTGCTCACCGAGGCAAGCGACGACAGCCCTGTGCGTCGCGAGCGTGCCGAGGCCTTTGCCGACGAGCTTTCGCGCCGCGGTCTTGCGGGCGAGGTCGTCACCTTGGCCGACGGTGGTGTCGAGGGCGTCAGTCGCCTGGACGAGACCATCCGCGAGTATGCGGGTAAAAAGCTCAGCCTCATTGCCGTCAACGGCCTGGTCTTCCTGCGTCTGACCGAGGCGCTGGCACAGCTGGGTCCCTCGCTGCCGGCGGGCCTCAAGATCGCGACGTTTGACGATTACCCTTGGAACCACGTGCTCTTTGGCGGTGTGACCACGGCCGCGCAGGACACCCTCACCATTGCCGAGCGCGTGGTCGAGCGCCTGTCCGAGCGCATCGACGTCGTTACCACTACGGTGGGCGACGCCGCAAAGCTCGCCCCCAAGCGCATCGAGGTCCCCGGCCACATTGAACACCGCGCCTCGACCTCGCGCTAACCATTCGTTCGTGACGGCCTGTTCGCGCACGTTTTTTGAGCGCTTGATACGCTTTAACCCTGCGGAAACATTTTTCTGCGATAGTATCTGCGATATAGACCAGTCGAAACCCGCCCGAAAGAAAGGGGAGCGACATGAACCAGCAGAACATCGATTACGTACTCCGCTCCGTAGAGCAGCGTGATATCCGCTTTGTGCGTCTGTGGTTTGTCGACATTCTCGGCCGCCTCAAGAACTTTGCCATTAGCCCCGAGGACCTCGAGGTCGCTTTTGAGGAGGGTATTGGCTTTGACGGCTCTGCCATCGAGGGCTTTGCCACGCCCGAGGAAGCCGACATGCTGGCGTTCCCCGATGCTTCGACCTTCCAGATTTTGCCGTGGCGCCCGAGCCATAACGGCGTTGCACGCGTTTTCTGCGATGTGTGCACTCCCGATCGCAAACCGTTCGCCGGCGACCCGCGCGATGCCCTGCGCCGCATGTTCCGCAAGGCCGAGAAGGCCGGCTATCTGCTCAACGTGGGCGCCGAGCTGGAGTATTACTACTTCCCCGACGAGCACACCCCCGAGCCGCTCGACAACGTGGGCTACTTCGATCTTTCGGTGAGTGATGCTGCCCGCGACCTGCGTCGCAACACGGTCCTCACGCTCGAGAAGATGTCCGTGCCCGTGGAGTACACCTTCCACGCCGCCGGTCGCTCGCAGCATGGCATGAGCCTGCGTCACGCCGAGGCCCTGAGCATGTCCGACGCTATCACCACGGCCAAACTCATCATTAAGCAGCAGGCCTACGAGAGCGGTTGCCACGCCTCCTTTATGCCCAAGCCGTTGGCGGGCGAGGACGGCAGCGCCATGTTTTTGCATCAGTCGCTGTTCGACCACGACGGCAACAACGTCTTTTGGGGCGAGGACGACGAGAAGTACCACCTCTCCGAAATCGCCAAGCACTACATGGCCGGCATCTTGGCGCACGCGCGCGAGATCAGTGCCATCACCAACCCCACGGTCAACTCGTACAAGCGCATCACCACGGGTGGCGACTCCGTGCCGCAGTACGCCACGTGGGGCCTGCGCAACCGCGCGAGTATGGTCCGCATTCCGGTCTACAAGCCCGGCAAGCCGCTGTCCACGCGCATCGAGCTGCGCAGTCCCGACCCCATGGCCAACCCGTACCTGGTCAACGCCGTCACGCTGGCGGCTGGTCTGGACGGCATCGAGCGCAAGCTGGAACTCCCGCCCGAGGCCACGGCCGAGACGCTCAAGCTTACCGACCGTCAGATGGTCGAGGCCGGCTACGCGCCGCTGCCGCGCTCGCTCAAAGAGGCGCTCGATGTGTTTGAGGACTCGCAGTTTATGAAGGATGCCCTCGGCGAGCACATCCACAGTTTCTTCCTCAAAAAGAAGCGCGACGAGTGGCATAAGTTTGAGTCCACGATCACCGAGTGGGAGATCAAGCACTACCTGGCGAACTCCTAATCGCGCTGGCTTGTTCCAGTACGATTGAGCTCATTTCTTTGGAGGCCGATATGTCCGAAAAGAGTGCCCTGTTCATGGCGCGCACGACGCGCTTCCACGAGTTTGCCCGCAGCTTGACGACCACCCTGGGTGTCGAGGTGAGCCTGGCAACCCCCGATTCGCCGACTGCGGCGCACGACTTTGACCTGCTGATCCTCGACTCCGACGGCATCCGCAGCGACCGCATCGATCAGATTGCCAAGTGGCTTGACGATCGCGGCGGTGTCCCCATGTTGGTGATCGTCGACGATGAGGCGCTCGGTACCCTGCGCCTGCCGAATCACGCGCATGCCGACTTTGTATGCCCCACGGCGACGCCAAACGAGCTCAAGGCTCGCGCGCAGCGCCTGATGGGCGAGGAGGAGACCGTCACCGCCGACGATGTGCTCAACATCGATAACCTCGAGATTAATCTGGCTACCTACCAGGTGACACTCGATAACGAGCCCATCGACCTGACGCTGATGGAGTACTCGCTGCTGAGCTTTTTGGCGACGCACCCCAACCGCGCCTACAGCCGCGAAGTGCTGCTGCACCGCGTGTGGGGCTTTGAGTACTGCGGCGGCACGCGTACCGTCGACGTACACATTCGACGCATCCGCTCCAAGGTGGGCCCGCAGATCGCGGCACACATCACCACCGTCCGCGGCGTGGGCTATCTGTTTAAGGACTAGATTTCCACCACAATGGGGACAGGCACCTTTGTGGTGGTTTTGCCGCAGGTGCGGGTTCCTTTCGAGTTTGCAGCAGAACTTAAGCCTTCCTAAAAGATTGCGTTCTCATACACTTGCGCCCGCATATTGGGGTACAACTCAACGTGAACAATGATGGCCCGCCACATGTTTGGCGGGCCTTTGGTTATTTGACGAAAGGATCGCAGCTATGAGCGAGTACGATTCCCAGCGTCCCCAGGATGCGGGCAACGCCGGCGAGACCCAACAGCAGCCGCGTGTGCAGGTAGAGTCAACGCCTGCCGATGGCAACAACATTCCCTACGTGCAGGCCTACGACACACAGACTGGCCAACCGCTGGGCAGCCAGCAGGTTGTAAACAAGCACACAGTGGTCAAGACTAAGACCAAAAAGCTGCCGATCTTTATTACGGCGCTTGCCGGTTGTGCCTGCGGCGCCCTGCTGGTCATTGCGCTCATTATGAGCGGCACGCTCAACATTGGCGGCGGAAAGAATGCCGTGACGGCGGGTGCTTCGGGTTCATCGACGCAAAAGATTACGATTGATTCCGAGGACACCACGCTGGCCGAGGCCGTTTCTGCCAAGGCGTTGCCCTCCGTGGTTTCCATTACCGCCACTTCGAGCGGCAGCCAGAATGGCTCGCTTTCGCAGTCTGCCGACGAGTCGGACAACTCGGGCAGCGTCGGTTCGGGCGTGGTGCTCGATACCGAGGGCCACATCCTTACCAACAACCACGTGGTCGATGGCTATGACCAGTACGTGGTTACCATGGACGACGGCACCACCTACGAGGCCGAGTTCGTGGGCAACGATGCCTCGAGCGACCTGGCCGTCATCAAGCTCAAGGACGCCGACGCCTCTAAGCTCACGCCGATCGAGATCGGCGACTCCTCCAAGCTCAACGTGGGCGAGTGGGTCATGGCGATCGGCTCGCCGTTTGGCAACGAGCAGTCTGTCTCCACCGGTATCGTCTCGGCGCTGTATCGCTCCACGGCCATGAGCTCGACCAACGGTAACACCATCTATGCCAACATGATTCAGACCGATGCCGCCATCAACCCGGGCAACTCCGGCGGCGCGCTCGTCAACGACAACGGCGAGCTGGTGGGTATCAACTCGCTTATCGAGAGCTACTCGGGCTCCAGCTCGGGCGTGGGCTTTGCTATTCCCGTTAACTACGCCAAGAACATTGCCGACCAGATTATCGACGGTAAGACGCCAGTGCACCCGTACCTGGGCGCCACGCTTTCGAGCGTCAACGCGCTCAACGCCCGCACCAACAAGCTGAGCACCGATAGCGGCGCGTACGTGGCGAGCGTCGTCGAGGACGGTCCCGCCGCCAAGGCCGGCATCCAGGAGGGCGATGTCATTACCAAGCTGGACGACGACGAGATTACAAGCGCCGACGGCCTGATCATCGCGCTGCGCAGCCATGAGGTGGGCGAGAAGGTCGAGATCACGCTCATGCGCGGCAAGGACGAGAAGAAGGTCACGGTCGAGCTGGGCTCCGACGAGGAGCTGCAGAACCAGCAGCAGAACGACAGCGCGACCGATACCGGCAACGGCGGTATTACCGACGAGCAGCTGCGCCAGTATCTGGAGGAGCTGCTGGGCCAGCAGGGCCAGGGTCAAGGCCAAGGCTATGGCCAGGGTTTCTAACGAGCCGTATTGCACATATCGAAGCCAGAGGGGACTGTCCCGCCAACGCGGGACAGTCCCTCTTTTCTTATTGATCCGTTGGGGACGTGGAAACGGATCATTTAGAAATGGCACGGATATGAGTTGATCGCGCGATCCACTCCGGTCTGGCGGCTGCCGATTCGATGCGGTTCGAAAGGGTTATTCGGCGCCATGGCGACCGGTGGTACTCTTGTATCCGTTTGAAATCGAGCGAAGGAGTGCCGCTATGGAGCAATCGAGCCTGTTTGGTGACGGCGTGGACATCGATACCGAAACGCCCGCGAGTGCGGATGCCGCCGCACCGACCGACGCCCATGCCCAGGCGGCAGCGCGCGCGGCCGAGCTGCGCCACGAGCTCGATTACCACGCCTATCGCTACTACATGCTCGATGCGCCCGAGATCACGGACGCCGCCTTCGACAAAATGCTCGTTGAGCTGCAGGAGATCGAGTCGACCTACCCCGACCTGGTGACGCCCGACAGCTATACCCAGCGCGTGGGCGGCTACGTGAGCGAGCAGTTTACGCCGGTCACGCATATGGCGCGCATGTATTCCATGGACGATGCCATGGATCTGGACGAGCTCGACGCATGGCTCCAGCGCACCGAGGATGCGCTCGGTGCCGGCAGCGTCACCTATACCTGCGAGCTTAAGATCGACGGTCTGGGCGTGGCGCTTACCTACCAAAACGGCACCTTTGTGCGCGCCGCTACACGTGGCGATGGCACCACGGGCGAGGACGTGTCGCTCAACGTCCGTACCATCAAGGATGTGCCCATGCACCTGTCCGAGCCGGCGCTCGCCCACATGGGCGCCGACCGCGAGCGTACCATCGAAGTGCGCGGCGAGGTCTATATGCCCAAGGGCAGCTTTGTGCGCCTGAACGACGAGGCCGATGCCGAGGGCCGCGACCCCTTCGCCAACCCGCGCAACGCCGCCGCCGGCAGCCTGCGTCAAAAGGATCCCAAGGTCACGGCGCGCCGCGATCTGGCCACCTTTATCTACGCCATCGCCGATACCGATCCGCTGCACGTCCACAGCCAGCGTGAGTTTCTGGACTGGCTGCGTAGCGCCGGCTTTAGCGTCAACCCCAACGTGGCGCGCTGCGCCACGCCGGCCGAGGTCCACGAGTTCTGCGCCCAGGCCCTCGAGCATCGCGGTGACCTGGACTACGACATCGATGGCGTGGTCGTAAAGGTCGACAGCTTCCAGCAGCAGCTTGACTTGGGCTTTACCGCCCGCGCGCCGCGCTGGGCCATTGCCTTTAAGTTCCCGCCCGAGGAAAAGCAGACCGTCCTGCGCGAAATTCGCATCCAGGTGGGCCGCACCGGTGTGCTCACGCCGGTCGCCGAGTTCGACCCGGTGACGGTCGCCGGCTCTACAATCGCGCGCGCCACGCTGCACAACATCGACGAGATTCGCCGCAAAAACGTGCGCGAGGGCGACACTATCATCGTGCACAAGGCGGGTGACGTGATTCCCGAGGTCGTGGGTCCCGTGCTCGACAAGCGCCCGGCTGATTCGGTCGACTGGCACATGCCCGAGGTTTGCCCCGTGTGCGGCAGCCCCGTGGTTCACGAGGATGGCGAGGTGGCCTACCGCTGCGTGTCCATCGACTGTCCCGCGCAGCTCAAGGAGCGCCTGCTCCACTGGGTGAGCCGCGGCTGCATGGACGTCGATGGCCTGGGCGACGAAATCGTCGACAAGATGATCGCCGCCGGACTGATCCACGATGTTGCAGACTTCTACCAGCTCACAGTCGACGACATCGCCGGCCTGGACACGGGGCGCACCTATGCCAGCTCCAACAGCAAAAAGGGCGTCAAGAAGGGCGATCCCATTCCGGTGGGCCTCAAGACGGCCGAGAAAATTATCGCCGAGCTCAACAAGTCCAAGAGCCAGCCGCTCGGTCGCGTGCTGTTTGCCCTGGGCATCCGCCACGTGGGCAAAAGCGTGGGCGAGGTCATCGCCGAGCGATTCCTGTCGATTGACAAGCTTATCTTGGCGAGCGAAGAGGATATCGCCGAGTGCGAGGGCATCGGTCCCAAGATTGCGGCGAGCGTCAAGCAGTTCCTGGCCGTGCCCGAAAACCTTGCCGTGCTGGAGCGCCTGCGCCAGGCGGGCCTGTCGCTCGAGGTCGACTTGGGCGCCGCGCATGCACAAGCCGCAGCCGACGCGGGCGTGGCGGGCGAGCTCGCCGATGCACAGCCGCTCGCGGGTCTGACCTTCGTGCTCACCGGCACGCTCGTCAACCGCACGCGCGACGAGGCGGGCGCGGCGCTCAAGGTACTCGGCGCCAAGGTTTCGGGCAGTGTTTCAAAGAAGACGAGCTATCTGGTCGCCGGTCCCAAAGCAGGCTCCAAGCTCGCCAAGGCCGAGCAGCTGGGTGTGCCCGTGCTGGACGAGGACGCACTCGAGCAGATCTTGGCTACTGGTCAGGTGCCAGAGGCGTAAGGCATCGATAGCCAAATTGAAGAACCGTC
This sequence comes from uncultured Collinsella sp., assembly GCA_905208535.1. Taxonomy (GTDB): domain Bacteria; phylum Actinomycetota; class Coriobacteriia; order Coriobacteriales; family Coriobacteriaceae; genus Collinsella. Next base: position 36,987 of record CAJLPI010000016.1, read on the forward strand.
CGGAAGCACGATGCCTTCCGGGCGGTTCTTACTTTGCTGGGGCAACGGGCACCGTGATCTGCGTCACGTAGGTTGCCGGGTCGTCGCTGATGATGTCATCGATGAGGGCGATCTCGCGTGAGGGACCGGCGGGTGTCAGGCCGTGCTCGCAAATATAGCCGAGCAGCTGCTCGTAGCGTGGGGCTGCTTGCCCATGTGTACCGCGGAAGCTTATGGTCAGACAGCGCGCGGCGGGCCGCACCTCGACGTCGCCCACGTAATCATCGGTGTCATCGAGCAGCAGGAAGACCTCGTCGTAGCCATCAAAGTCGCCGGCGGCGAGGCGCTCGGCGCCAATCCCGACGCCCAAGTTGCCCAGAAAGACAAAGGTCTCGTGCTGGCCCTTCTGCAGTTGACGAATCTGCCACTCCAGCGCATAGGCGTCGGTAGGGTTGACGCGTTCGCGCAACACGGCGCAGCGAAGCTCGGGCGCATCGATTGTGCAAATGGTATCGAGCTCGGTGTTCAAAGCATCGTGGAGCAGCGCAAGCCGGTTATCGATCTTACGCGACACGCGCTCCAGCTCGCGGCGCTTGCGCTCGATGAGCTCCTGCTGCTGAGCCAGCTGCCGCTGCATAAGGTCCACATCGCGCGTGGTCACAAACTCACGGATTTGCGCGAGTGGCAAGTCGAGAACGCGCAGGTGGCTGATGGTATTGAGGGTGGAGAGCTGTCGCGATCCGTAGTAGCGGTACCCACTTGCCGGATCGATGTGCGCCGGGTCCAGTAGGCCCATCTGCTCGTAATGGCGCAACGTGCCCACGCTCAGGTTAAACAGACGCGCCACCTCGCCAATGCGGAGCAGGCCCTCGGTGTGTTCGCTTGGCATGTCGGTCACAGGACCGCTCCTTTCGGTAAAACAGGGGAGAGGCGCTGGGCCTGCGTCGCCCCGCTATGCCACCAACTTGTCAAAAGCCCCGCGCCGGTTGAGCACGGTAAACGCGACAACGCAGATGACCGCCGACAGAATCGATCCGCACGGCGAGGCGATGCCCATGGGGAACAGCGTATCGGAATAGGCGTTCGACAGCAGCCACGCGCCCGGCACGCGAATGAGTGCCACAGCCAGCACGTTGTGCGCAAAGCCGATGTAGCTCTTGCCGTATGCAGCGAAAAAGCCGCTAAAGCAAATGTGGATGCCGGCAAAGATTGCATCGAAAATATAACTGTGCATATAGCCGGTACCGGCCGCGACCACCGCGGGGTCCTTGGCAAAAAAGCCGATAAACGCCGGCGCTACCAGCCACATCAGCACCGTGATCAGGCAGCCGTACACCACCGAGATCGTCATGGCGTCCTTGAGTACCTGACGCGCGCGGTCGCCCTTGCCCGCGCCGGCGTTTTGCGCCGTGAGTGCGCTGACGGTGGCACCCATGGAACTCGGCACAATGAACAAAAAGCTGATCATCTTTTCGACCAGGCCCACGGCGGCGGCGTCGACCAGACCGCGGTGGTTGGCGATGACGGTGATAAACATAAACGCCACCTGGATGCAGCCGTCCTGCACAGCCACGGGCACGCCGATTTTAAGAATGCTGCCGAGTACCTCGGGCTGGGGGCGCAGGTCGCTGCGCTTAACGTGGATGTTTGTGCGACGGCTCTTGAGCCACACGAGCGCGAGGGCAACGCTGGCTGTCTGCGCGGTCACCGTGCCGAGCGCCGCGCCCACGGGGCCGAGCCCCATGTGGCCGATAAACAGAAAGTCGAGCGCGATGTTGATGATGCATGCCACGCCGATCACGTACATAGGCGAGCGCGAATCGCCCAGCCCGCGAAAGATGGCCGAGAGGATGTTGTACGCGGCGATAAACGGAATGCCCATAAAGCAGATACGCAGGTAGGCGGCGGTTCCTTCGACCGCTTCGGCCGGCGTGCCAATGAGTGCCACAATCTGCGGACACAGTGCGAGCAGGACAGCGGCCAGCACCACCGAGACACCCATAAAGAGCGTGATGGTATTGCCGATGGCGGTCTCGGCGCGATCGAAGCGGCGCGAGCCCACGGCGTGGCCGACGATGACCGTCGTTCCCATGGCCAGGCCCACGAGTGTCACGGTAATGATATAGAGCGTCTGTGCGCCGTTGCCCACGGCGGTGATGCCGGCAGCGCCGCTAAACTGCCCCATCATGTACAGATCGGCCATGCCGTAGAGCATCTGCAAAAAGTACGAGAGCATATAGGGCAGGGCAAAGACCGCGATGGTCTTGAGGACATTGCCGCGTGTGAGGTCGTGTTCCATGGGCGGGGCACTTTCTGGCTTGGGTCGTTTACGTACCAGTGTAGTGAAAACCCTACAACGATTGTAGAGTCAAGGTTTGTGTTGGCATCGGGGTGAAAAAGTCACGCTCCGAGCACAATGCTTTGACCTCTTCGTGCCCCCTTACCTCGCCTCGAACCATCACAACATTCGACGTTTTTTGCCAAAACGGGAAAAGCATCGAATGTTGTGATGGTTTTTCTGCCACTCGATCGGATGGAATCGCTTTCTTGCGCACGAAGGTGTGCGGACCCGTGGGCAGGGGAATAAGGTTGGTTATCCGACTCCATTGGAGGGCTCATGGACCTGCCGATCGTCCTGTCCCATAAGACTGCCTGGCTGTACCACAACGTGGCGCGCCCGTCCGAGCCGCTCTCGCGAGCAAGCAGCCTATACGATGAGGACTCGCTTGCTAACGAGGCGGAGCCGACAGCGAGCCTGCCCAAATTGGGACTCGATGCCAAGGGGCTGAGGGCTTCAACGGCAGTTGGGATCGTTACCGACTATCTGGTTTCGCTTGGTATTCCACGAGAAGAGCTCGATCATATCGACACGCTCGTCAACTTTGATTTTGAGCGCTCGACGCCGGCTGGATTTAGGTGCCGCGTGTTTGGAGCGCCGGTACCTCCAGGCCATCTTATCGAGGTGGCAGAGGGCCTTCTGGTGGTTGATGAGGCCATGTGCTTTGTCCAAGCGGGTTCATGGATGAGCGAGCCCGAGCAGCTGGAATATGGCTGCGAAATCTGCGCCCGATACCATTTGAATCATCTGTCGACAGGCGATTATATCGAGATGGGGCAGAGGTATACCGTTGCCGACTTGATTGCTTATTGCAATGAGAACCGATCTCGTCAGGGGGCTGTACGCGCGGCCGCCGTGCTCAAGCGCGTGCACGATGGCGCGCGGTCGCCCATGGAGACGGCCACCGCAATCATGGTCGTAGCAAAACGTTCCCAGGGCGGGCTGGGATACGCCAAGATCGAGCTCAACCATCGGGTCGATGTTCCCAACGAGTTCAAGTATCTCGCAAAGGCCGGGTATTTCGAGATCGACGTATATGCGCCTGCGAGCGGTACGGGGATTGAATACAACGGCTCGGACCATCTTGATAAACAGCGCAGCGCGTTGGATGCGGAGCGTATGACCGTGCTGAGCGCGCTGGGCTTTAGGATGATCGTCCTCACCGGGACTCAGTTTGCCCACCAGCTGCAATTGCACCGGGCGATGAACGCCATTGCACTCGCTATGGGTCTCAAGTGCGACCGAAGCGAAGCGTTCCAAAAGCGGCAGAACGACCTGCGAGAATTCGTGATTCGTCACTGGGACGACGGCCTTTAGGGGCGTTCCGGCCCTTCTACGGGGTGCCGTGGGCAGGCAAACCATCACAACATTCGACGTTTTTTGTCAAAATCGGGAAAAGTATCGAATGTTGTGATGGTCTGTGCTGAGGATGGGCTCGGAAAGTCCGTTTTGCTCGAAGCGACCTGTCCTGTCGTACGGGTGTCGGCATGATTCTCGCGTGGGGTATTATGTTTTCCGAAGAATAAAACGCCGCGTGAGGGGAGGGCTGCGTGGACGGGCACGTGCAACATGACGGCTTTGGCCGCGATATCAACTACCTGCGCATTGCCGTTACCGACAAGTGCAATTTTCGCTGCATTTACTGCATGCCGGCCGATGGCGTGGCGCCCCGCGCGCACGACGAGCTGCTCAGCGCCGAGGAAATCGCCCGCTTTGTGCGCTTGGTGGCGGGGGAGGGCATTCGCCGCGTGCGCCTGACGGGCGGTGAGCCGCTGGTCAGCCGCCGTATTATTCCGCTCATTCGCGACATCCGCGCGATTCCGCAGATCGAGGACATTTCGCTTACCACCAACGGCGCCCTGCTGCCCAAGCTGGCGCCACAGCTCAAAGATGCGGGGCTTAACCGCGTCAACATTTCGCTCGACACACTCGACCCTACGCTCTTTGGAAAGATCACGCGCCTGGGTCGACTCGAGCAGACCATGGCTGGCATCGACGCGGCGCTGGCTTGGGGCTTTGAGCCCGTTAAGGTCAACTGCGTTGTTGTGCGCCGGCTCAACCAGGATGTGGCGGCCCTCGCACGACTGACCGTCGACCGCCCCATCCACCTGCGCTTTATCGAATACATGCCCATCGGCGACGAGCGCACGAGCTCGCATTGCGCTGTGGACCCGCATGTGCCCGCGCTCAATCCCGAGCTGTGGGATGCGAGTGATACCGTGCCGAGCGACGAGCTGCGGGCGCGCATCAATGCCGGGGCCGCCGCGGCGGGATTGGGCGAGCTCGAGCCACTCGACATCAACGACGCTCCTGCCGGCGCGGGCCCTGCGCGCTACTGGCACTTTCCGGGTGCGGCGGGAACGGTCGGCTTCATCAGCGCCATGTCCAACCATTTTTGTGCGAATTGCAACCGTCTGCGCCTGACGGCCGATGGCAACGTGCGTCCGTGTCTGTTCAGCGATGCCGAGTATTCGGTGCGCGACGCCCTGCGCCGTGGTGATGATATGCAGGTACTTTCGATTTGGCGCGATGCCGTGGCCCACAAACCGCAGGAACACGCGATAATTGAGGGCACGCAACGATTTATGTCCCAAATCGGAGGATGATCATATGGCCAAGAGCAGGTACGCCGATGCCACCAAGGCCGCTCGCAGGGCCGCGATGTCTGCCCACAAAGTCACGGCTGCGGCGAATGCTGGCAATGCCGACGCGTCCGCACAGCCGACTGCCAGCGCTGTCGCCGAGCCCGCCCGTGACGCCCGTCGCGACGAGCTGACGCACGTGGACGCCAAGGGCGAGGTACGTATGGTCGACGTGTCCGACAAGGCCGAGACCCATCGCATTGCCATCGCCGAGGGCACCATCCTCATGCACCCCGAGACGCAGGCCATGGTGCTGCAAGATCGCGCCAAAAAGGGCGACGTGCTTGCCTGTGCGCGTGTGGCAGGCATTATGGCTATCAAGCGAACGAGCGATATCATTCCCATGTGCCATCCGCTGCTCATTACCAAGAGCAAGTGCGACATTGCGCCCGTCGCTCCGGCGGGGACGCCGGCCGAAGACGTGCCCGAGGGCTGGGCGCCGGCGCGCGTGGACGGGCAGGTTGGCTTTCACGTACTGGTTACGGCCGGCGTGACGGGCAAGACGGGTATCGAGATGGAGGCCCTGACCGGCGCGAGTGCCGCGTGCTTAACGATCTATGACATGTGCAAGGCAGTCGATCGCGGCATGGAGATCGTCGACGTGCGCCTGCTGCACAAGGAGGGCGGCCGCTCGGGCGTGTGGGACCGCGCAGAGCGTCAGGCTGCTGCTGTCGAAGCCGTGGGTGCCGCGGGCGACGCACCCGCGAGCGCACCCGTCGCCGTCGCGCCCGCAGCTCCGACACCGGCCGTCCCCGCAATCGCGTTTATCGGCTACCAAAACTCGGGCAAGACCACGCTCGTCGAGAAGGTCATTGCCGAGCTCACCCGCCGCGGCCTGCGCGTGGGTTCGCTCAAGCATCACGGGCATCACGGCTTTGATATCGACGTGCCCGCTAAGGATACGTGGCGCCATCACCAGGCCGGATCCAAACACGTGGGCCTCATCTGCGCCACGCACTGGGCGGAGTACTCCGACACGCGCGAGGAGGACGAGATGCCCGCGCGCGAGCTGCTGTCGCGCTACAACGATGTCGACGTGGTGATCATCGAGGGTTACAAGACCGAGGGCTTCGACAACATCGTGGTCGCGCGCTCCGGTGTCGACCGTCTGCGCGGCAAGAGCTCGCTCGACCTGGTCGACGGTCACACGCTGGCCCTTGCCTGCAACGAGGCCCTGGCGCGCCAGGCCTTCGACGCCGGCTTCGCGACCCGAGCCATCAACATCAACGACGCCCGAGCCATCTGTGACCTCATCCAAGATCATCTGGCCTAAAACCTGCCAAAAAGGGACAGGTTTATTTTGGCAGGTTTTATCTGGGTAAACGTCATTTCCACCACAAAGGGGCCAGGCACCTTTGTGGCGGATTTTACTTTAGTAGATGTGTGGGACATGCTTTACAATCTACCAAGTAGTTCATACTGAGCGAAAAACGGAGAGAGGGGTCCTGATGCGTCCTTAATGTTTCATGCGGATAGATTGATTTGACAGACGGTGGCGAATACCCACCGTGCGCATTCGTATGAAACAAGGAGTCTTCATGCTCGCCTCTCTTTTCTCAAAGCCTCAATCATCGCTGTCCGCGCAGGCCAAGCGCCTGGTGGCGATGCGCTTTCTCATCTACACCGGCTTTCAGACCAGCTACTTTATCGGCGTCATCGGAACGCTCACCTATGCGGATGGCGCTTCGGTTGTTGCGACGTCACTGGCTGTCCTCTTTATGAACGTCTTTGTGATTCTGGGGTCCTTTGCGGGTGGTGCGGCGCTCGACGCCTGGGGCCCACGTCGCCATTTCTTGTTGAGCATCGTCGGCACGCTGGCGACGGGCGCGGCAATTATCGCCTTTGGCAGCGCGACCGGAACAGTCCTTGCCGGCGCGGTACTCCTGGGCTTTGTGATGGGATTCGCCCAGCCCATCGCCACGTCCTATCCGGCGTATCTCACCGACGACCCCGCCGAGCTCAAAGACATCAACTCCGCCATAACTATGTTCTCCAACGTGAGCATTATCGTCGGCCCCACACTGGGCGGCTTTGTCGCGGCGGCTGCGTCGTCGCGCGCGGTGTTCGTGCTTATGATGCTCTTTACCGTGCTGGCGCTCGTCGTCGGTTGGGGCTTTAGGCCGCAGGCCAGCCATGTCGCCGAGCATGCGGATGCCGATTCGGCAGAGGAAGGGGAGCGTGCGGGACAAAGCTCCAACCCCAGCACGTCCGCCCACGCCACCTTCGCGACCAGCATCAAGACGGTCTTCACCGACAGCGTTCTCGCCCTGCTGTTTTGCATCATTTTTCTTTCGAACTTTGGCTATGGAGCCTTCGACCCGCTCGAATCGTTCTTCTACCGCGATGTCCTGCACGTCGGTGTTGAGTGGATGGGCTGGCTCTCGTCGGCCTGCGGTGTCGGCGCGGTGCTGGGTGCCGTGCTCGCGCTCCGCTTGCCGCCGCACTTGGTCAACCTTAAAACGCTGCTCGTGGCGCTTATGTCCGTGGGCCTGGGAAGTTTGCTCTATGTGGGAACACCGTACGTGGGTGTAGCCCTCGTCGGCCAGATTGTCCTGGGCGTGGCGTGGGGTGTCGTCAACCCGCTCCACAACACCATTGTGCAAACGACGGCTCCGCTCGAGCAGCTTGGTCGCGTCAATTCGGTCATGGGCTTTGGCAATATGTTTGCCGGCGTGGCGCCGCTGGCGATTGCCCCGTGGCTGGCGGCGACGTTTGGTGTGCAGCGGACGCTCGTGGGGGCGGGCATGGTCGTGACGGCGGTCCCTGCGGCGTTGCTGCTGTTTGGTCGCAGGCATTTTGATCGTGCCGCAAGGCAGTAAAACCATCACAACATTCGATGAAAATCGCGATTTTGCCGAAAAACATCGAATGTTGTGATGGTTTGGCCCGCAAACGTCATTTCCACCACAAAGGAGCCAGGCACCTTTGTGGTGGTTTTTGCTTTAACGGGCCGCGCCTGCGCCTTGGTATACCATGTACGCCGTTTGCGAATATGCCCCACACCGCCGCACAACCCAGAAAGGCCCCCATGGACACTACCTTCAGCCACATCAAAGCCGTGTTCTGCGATATCGACGGCACACTGCTCACGAGCCAGCACACGGTGTCCCCGCGCACCGTGGCGGCGATCCGCGCCCTGCGCGAGCGCGGTGTGCTCTTTGGCCTGTGCACCGGGCGCGACGCCCACGCGACCGAGGCCATGTACGAGCTCTGGGGCATCGAAGGCCTGGTGGACGTGCTCGTGGGTTGCGGTGGCGCCGAGGTCATCGACCGTGCGCACGACATCAACGAGCTGAGCTATCCGCTGCCGGGCGAGACCATCGCGCGCATCTGCAAGCACATGGCGGACCTTCCGGCAACGCCCGTCTGCCCCCGAGACGGCGTGTTCTACGTGCCCGAGAGCAATGCGTGCGTCGAGCACCTGTCGCGCGTCGACGGCGTGCCCTACCAGGTGGTCGATTTTGCCGAGTTCTTGCGCGGGCCGCAGCCCAAGGTGATGTTTACCATGGCACCCGAGGTAATGCCGCGGGTGATTGAGCGGGCGTCGACGTTTGCCGATGACACTGTTAAGGCGGCAGCTCTGCAAACCACGCAGCGGCTCTACGAATTCATGGATCCGCGCGTGTCCAAGACTCGCGGCCTTGTGCGCGTGGCGGAGCTCAACGACATGGAGCTCCAGAACATCTGCGTGTTTGGCGATGCCGATAACGACACCTGCATGGTGGCCGACGCCGGCGTGGGCGTTGCCATGGCAAACGGCAGCGCCGCCACCCGCGCCGCCGCCGATTTTGTAACCGCCAGCAACGACAATGACGGCATTGCGGTCTTTATCGAGGAACATCTTCTGTAGCGCCTGGGGGCAGCCACAAAGAGGGCAGAGCGCCTTTGTGGTGGTTTTCCAAGCGTTCCAACAGTCGATTGTTGGAACGCTTTTTTGTAGCGAGGAGATTTGCAGCCGGTAACATGCGATGTCATTCAAGTGTCGATGTATGAACATGTCGGCACACACTGGTTGTGTAGTAATTGACCAATTAGCTCAAAACTAATATTTGCAGGTAGATATACTGCCATTCACGGCGCAATTTTGACCGTTCACAGATTGAGCGGGTTAAAACAAAATGTTGTACAAACAATGATAAAGTGTCATTTATCTAGATTTGCTAACGAGTTTACCAGCATCTTTCCGAAATTTAACCCTCGAAAAACAATGCATAGTTTGAATAATTGTTAAGAAGTTAAGGCAACGCGAAGTAAAATTGACATTGTTAGGCTTGCGTTGTTTAAACAAAGAATAATAATATGCATATCGAGCGCGAGCAATTATAGGTTGCGCGCCCAAGTTTGATGGTGAAAGAGCAAGATCGCGGTCTCTTGGGGAGGAGACATCGATGAAAGCGAATTCAGACAAATCTAAGCAGAGTAAAAAAGCGACGCGCCGTGTACTGGCAGGCGTTTTGTGCGGAGCCTCCGTTTTGAGCCTGGTACTGTCGCTCGTCATGCCCCCGATCTCGCAGGCCATTGCCAACGATGCCCAGGCAGCTCCTACCGAGGAAACTGTGATGGGGGGGGTTCCTCAACTGAGTCTACTGATGTAGAAAACACCAACAACGGGGATACCGAAAACCAGAATAGTGACGAGACCGAGGGCGACGAAGCCGACCCTTCAAATGGTGTTGAGCAGGGTCAGCCTGAAGGTAAGCTGCAGGCCGAAGATGGCGAGTTGTCGGATGGCAATGCCGTAATGCTGGCTGCGGAAGGCGGGCAGACTAAAACGGCATCCACTGAAATACGAACAGCTGACGACTTGAAAAAACTGGCAAATGCAAGCGGTGTTGCTAGCTTCAAGCTTATGAATGATGTCGAGACCGGCGAGACAATCGCGCTTAACAAGGACGGCAGCAATATCACGCTGGATTTAAATGGCTGCAAAATTAAGTATACAAGTCAGAGCCAGCCCCTATTCAACATAACCGGCGGCGCAACGTTGACTGTCAAGGACGGTCAGCAAGTTGCCGCGACAGAGACTACGACTTCTCAAACAAATAAATGCGGCAATCTCGCTTTAATGGAATACGATACTTCCAATGGCATTCCGACTGGCCTTACCTACTACGTAACCGAATCGGTCGCAAACGGAACCCGTACAACCGAGACTCTTAAGGCGTATAAGGCTCATGTCAAGGGTGCCATCGTGGCGTGCTCAGGCTCAAAGGACTTGAGGCTCATCGTAATCAATAGCGGTGGCCACCTCAATCTTGAGAGCGGCATGATTACGCAGGATAAAAACAACTGTGTCAAAAATTTGGTGTACGCAGCGGGCAGTTCGGCCATCAGCGTGGACGGCGGGTATGTCTGCGGCGGATATTGTCCGGAGGGCGCCGCTGGTGCGGGTATTTCTGTCGAGAACTCAACTCTTGACATCTCTGACGGCGTAATCGCTGGTAACTATGCCCCCAGTGGCGGCGGCGTTTATGCCCTGAATTCTACGGTAAACATGGTTGGCGGTATTATCTCCGGTAACGGTACAAATGATAATGAAGTCGGTTATGGCGCGGGAATTTGTGCTGAGGACTCTATGGTGACCATTACGAATGGTTACATTACTAACAACAAATATCAGTTCTATACCGATGAAGGACACAAAGGTAACGGTTGTCACGGTGGTGGCGGCATTGCTGCCTTTAGCCACAATCAGGGACAGAAAAAAGGCGGTCTGGTTATTAGCGGCGGCTACATCACGGGCAACTGCTCTGCCGAGGCTGGCGGCGGCGTTTATGCTGGCGCTTGGAATAAACCTCTTTCCGGGTTTGCGTTTTATGGTGGAATCATCGCCAGCAATGTGGCGCAAAACTCAGAGGGTGGCGGCATCCGTATCGCTGCGCCTACAGTTGGCGAATTTAATGTGAGCGGCAAGAAAGCCTACATCACTAACAATACGACCAATACCACCAACGACTGGGGCGGCGGTGGCGTATTCGTCCAGGGCAGCAGCGACAACAACGTTCAGCCGGCGAGCCTCAATATATATAACGCGCTGATTACCAACAATCATGCCAGTGGCTTTGGCGGCGGGTTTGCCGCTTGCCCGACTGGTAAGACTGCCATTACCGATACCAATGGCATCGCGATTTTCGGTAATTATGACGGTAAACCTGACGGTAGTGGTTATAACCGATCGGGCGGCACCCACGACAAGAACGATGACGCGGATTGGCGCCCTAACCACGAAGGCGGCGAAATAACTGAAGACTTTAAAAAAGCCGGTCACCAGGATCTTTTTCTTATTCGCGATAGTGCTAACGCTGAATCGCTGCCGTATATCGCTGCCGTAACGGGACAGATGCTTGGTGGTGGAGCTGCCAATTGGTCGGGCACGATCGACAAAACACCAACGTCTATCGGCAAGTACGAGGGCGCCCAAGCTAAGTACATGATTGGCCTTAAATCTGAGCCGATTCAGTATGATAAGGATGCTGCTACTGCGGCTGCGTCCCTCTTCATCACGGGCAACCGCTCCAACATCCACGGAGGCGGAGTCATGACCAACGGCGACGTAATCGCTGGCTTCACCACGCAGGTGAACGTGTATCCCAAGATGAAGCTCAACGGCACTAAGGCACTGGAAGGCCGCGCGCTTACTGCGGATGATGCGGGAAAATTCAGGTTCCAACTCTTGGAGCCGGGCGAGAGCGGTGGTGTCCCTAGCTTTAATAATAATGATGATGGCAAATTGCAGCTCAATGGCTGTTCAATAGTTGGCGATGACGATGGGGCCACGAACGACGCTGAAGGTAACTTTGTCTTTGATTTGGGCAGGGTCCACTCCGCTGGAACGAACGTCTACTACCTCGTTGAGGACCCCGGCAACGTTGCGGATCGCGTCCCTGGCGTGGACTACGACCAGACCATCTACAAGATTGAGCTTACAACTACAACCGAAAAGCGGCCGGTGCTGGATATTGATTACATCTACTATTTAGTTACGAATGTAAGGGTTACTAATCTCAAAAATAATGAGGCGAAAACGTTTACTCCGAACAACGGTAGCGATGTCTCCATTAAGATCACCGATGGCAACACCGACAAGACCTTTACTAATGCATACAAACCCAAGGGCTCTTGGACGCCTCAGGTGACCAAGAAGGTTGATGGTGGCGAGATGAAGGCGTTCACATTCGAACTCGCGAACGAGGACGACCCGAACTTCACCAAACCGGAAACGGTAACAATTAATCCTGATCCTGCGAATGTCAAAACTGAAAAAAACGGTAATGCGACGAGCACGGTCGATTTCAAGTCGAAGACATATAAGCTCACGGACCTTAACAATGGTTCCAAGACCTTCACGTACTATGTGCGCGAGAAGTACGAAAGCTCGACCTATCCGCATTACAAGTTTGATCAGTCGGTCTATAGGTTCAAGGTTGTGGCAAAGGATAACACCCAAGGAGGAATCGACTGTGCGGTGACCTACAGGAAGGGAACCGTTGACCCCGGCGGTACGTGGAAAGACACCGATAATAAGGACCACGAGTTTCCCGACACTACCCCCACCTTCACCAACACCTACTCCACATCTTTGCCCCTTTCTGGTATGTCGGGCGTCACTCTGACGTACCTTGCCGGCGCGGCGGCGCTTTGCGCTGCTGCGGCCTGGATGCACATTCGTCGCAAGGCGAATGCGAAGGGAGGCGAGCGTCGTGAATAAGAAAGTTTGCTCCTTCCCGATCTTGTTTGCGCTGCTCGCCCTCTTGATCGGCACCTGCGCGGTTGTGTTCCCCGCATCCGCGCAGGCCGCGCCGAGCGCGACCGGATCCATCACGGTGACAGGCACCGTGGCGCGCAGCTACGACGCCTACCAGATCTTTGACGCCAACGTCGTCGATGACGACAACGACGCCAAGATCGCCACCGACCTTGTCTGGGCAAGCGATGCCGTGCGCGACGCCGCGCTGCCTGTGTTGCACAGCGCCGGCATGCCCAATTCCCAGACCACCGCACAGGAAGCTGCCGAGTGGCTCAACACCGATTCCCGCCTTACGAGCGCGCTGAGCGCACAGCTCGCTCGTTCCCTCCAGAGCTCTGGCGCCGTGTCCGTGGCCCTTAACGCGGGCACGACGGCCGAGCTGCCCTGTGGCTACTGGCTCATCGTCGCCAAAGACGACGCCATCTCCCAAAACGAGGCCGGCACCGCGCCGATCATGGCCCTGGTCGGCGGCAGCGCCGTCACCGTCAAGCCCAAGGCCGCGACGCCCAAGGTCCAAAAGCACGTGCTGGAGGACAGCACCGCCGCATGGCAGAAGGCCGCCGACGCCACGGTCGCCGACGACCTGTACTGGCGCCTCTCGGCCACGGTCCCGGCCGGGCTCACCGCCTACGACACCTATACGGTGCGGTTCGTCGACACCATGAGCGCGGGGCTCGACCCCTCCAAGGTGGCTGCGAGCATGCGCGTGTACGTGGCGGCGGGCGCGGACGGCGGCTTTGGTGCGGTCCAGACCGACAAGGACGGCCTCGCCGGCACCGAGCCCGCGAAGGGTTGGACCGACATCACGGCCCAGTGCGCCACCAAGGTAGCGGCCGACGGCAAGACCTTCACCGTGCGCACCGGCGACCTCATCGCCGCGCTCGGCGGGGCCGACGCCTTCACCGCGGGCGCCCGCGTGGTCGCCGTGTACAACGCGCCGCTCAACAGCGCGTGCAACCACGGCATCGCGAAGGGCAACCCCAACGAGGTCTACCTGCGCTACCCGCGCTCTCCCTTTGCCGATCAGTCCGGCGACGCCGGCTTCACCCGCACGCCGAGCGATGACGCGTGCGCCTACACCTGGGATCTCGCGCTCACCAAGCGCGGCAGCGACGGCGACAAGCCGCTTGCCGGGGCGGTTCTGAGCATCGCCGACGACCGCGGCCGCACGCTGGCGGCCGACGGCACGTGGGATGCGGAGGGCAAGGCCACCGTCACCACGGGCGAGGACGGCCGCGTGACCGTCTCGGGCGTGGACTCGGGCAAGCTGGAGGTCCGCGAGCTCAAGGCGCCCAAGGGCTACACCGCCTTTGAGGGCACGCGCTCTGTGACGGTCAAGGCCGAGGGCCTGGACGTCGACCAGGTGGCCGCTGCCAAGCCCAAGCTCACCATCACGGCCGAGTCGCCCCTGCGCGCCGACAGCGCGGACGGGTCGACGGGCAGCCTGGAGGCGTCGCTCATCAACACGCCCACCGGCACACCCCCTAGCATTACCACCGGAGGCTTTATGCCCTCGACTGGCGATATGGCAATGTACGCCGCGGCCGCCGCAGCGGTCGCCGGAGCCGCGCTCATCGTGGTCGCGCTCCTGGTCAAGCGGGGAGGTGGCAGCCATAAAGAGTAGCTGGCAGCCCCACAGAGAGCGGGGCGAGACGTAGCGAAGTAGATGCTAAGACACAGACAGATGATGACCGATCGAATGAGTTACGAAATATAAAGCAGAGGAAAGAAGATGCACATGAACAAGAACATCGCACGCCTGGCAGTAACCGCCGGCCTCACGGCAGCGCTGAGCTTTGGCGGTGTGATGGCTCCGGTGACCATGGCGTTTGCTGAGGGTGACAATACGATCACGATCACGCAGGCCGACAAGAATGGCACGACCAAGTTTAAGGCGTATCAGATCTTTAGGGCCAAGGTTGTGGACCAGAACAAATCCAAGGTCGCCTCGGACATTGATTGGGCGAACAATGAGACGAAGCAGGCCGTCATCGGTGTTCTCAAGAAGGTCAAGGACTCCGGCATTGACGACTCCTCGACCCCCGAGGCCGTCGCGGACTATCTTGCCCAGAACGTGAAGGACACCGCTGACGATACCCGCGTGAATAACAACGACCTGCTCTACAAGATCGCGGATGCCGTGGCCAAGGCTTCCACCCAGACGGGTGCTTCCTTCGCTGCTGGCACTCCTTTTACCGCTCCGAGCAATGGCTACTACCTCTTTGTGACCGACGCGCTGGACGCCTTTAAGCCCAACACCGGCACCTCGCCCATCTTTGCCCTCGTTGGCGGCAAGTCCGTGACCGTTACCGAGAAGACCAGCATTCCTACCGTGACCAAGAAGGTCAAGGACGACAAGCCGAACAGCAACTGGGCGGACAAGGCCGATTCGCAGATGGGCCAGAACGTGAACTACCAGCTTACCGGCACCGTCGCCAACAACGTTGCGTCCTTTAGCACGTACAAGTATGAGTTCTACGACGAACTGTCCGCCGGCCTGACCGCAGAGGAAGGCAGCATCAAGGTTTACGCCGGGACGGATCGTGGTACTGCAACAGAGATCGCGGCAGGCAACAACTACACTGCTGACGTCACCGCCGACGAACTCACCGGCAAGTCGACCCTGACTGTCAAGTTCACCGACCTCAAGACCGCTGTGGCCGATCTCTCCGCGCAGACGAAGATTTATGTCGAGTATACCGCCAAGCTCGACCCCGAAAAGGACGCCAATGTTGTCGTGGGCGGCAACGGCAACGAGAACACCGTCAAGCTCGTTTACTCCAACAACCCCATGGCAGAGGGTACCGGCACCTCCGTGCCCGACACCGTACGCGACTACACCTACGCGCTCAAACTCGTCAAGCAAGATCACGAAAGCAAGGACAAGCTCCAGAATGTCGGATTTACCATCCAAGCTACCGTTCCTGATGACAGTGCGGACGGCAGCGCTTCTAGGGACAAATACGTTCAGGAACATGGCAACCTTGGTGAAACGCCGCATGAGTTCTTCACTAATGAAAAGGGCGAGATTTACATCAAGGGACTTGACGCCGGTACTTACACCGTTCATGAGCAGACTGCCCTCGGCAACTACAATTCGCTGAAGGACTTCACTTTCACGATCTCGACTCAGGCGTCTAGTGCAGACAGTCTTCATAAAACCGAGGAAGAGGCACAGACCGTGACAGTCACCAGGACGGCGGAGACTTCCGACCTCGTTATCCTTGATGACGCTACTCAGACTGATGGTACCGTCACCCTTACCGTCGAGAATAAGAAGGGCACCGGCCTTCCGCTGACCGGCCTTAACGGCGTGACCTTCACTTGGATCGCTGGTGGCGCGGTGCTGTGCATTGGCGTGGCACACCTCATCCGCAGCCGTAAGCAGGCTGAGGAGTCCGAGCAGGAGTAACGCTCGCTCGCCCATCCCTTTGGCAGGTGGGATGTGATGGCCATGAGACTTGCGGACACTTTTCTCGTCCATTGACGTTCTTGCTTTGCCATTCTCTTTTCGGGGCAGACTCCGCACTGGAGTCTGCCCCGTTTTTTTTTGGGATAACACAGCCAGCCTTCATCGTCCGATGCGGGCACGTTCGTCATCGCGTTTCTTGACTCGTATGAAGTTCGGTTTAAGGTCCGTAGGCGCACGCGCGGTGCGGACGGTAGAAGACATTTGCGCCGCGCGTGCAAATTAAAATGCCCGGGGTTCGGAGTCCGGACATTTAACAACACCGGAAACTGCTCACTCGCGCTTTCGAACACTTACGCGGGGCGTGTCGTTTCCTGTAACGATTGTATCCCGAATCGCCCCGCCGATTCGGGACATTTGAAAACGCAAACACGTCGGGCAAACCCGGACAATGCGGCCAGGCTCCGCTGGACGAGGAACCGTGTGTGTAACTATCGAACAAATGTTTGCAATTATTGCGTTTAGCAGCTGCGGGTGCATGCACTCGCAGTAAAATACCCTTGCGACGCATCCCGTGCGCGGGCGGCCGACGACTCGATCGGAGGTCCCCAAATGCTGAAATTCCTTACCGCGCTCGCCGCCCTCGCGGCGGTGGGCACGTTCGTCATCGCGTTTCTTGACTCGTATGAGGTTCGGTTTAAGGTCCGTAGGCGCACGCGCGGTGCGGACGGTGGACGGCATTTGCGCCGAAAGCGCAAATAAGAATGCCCGGGGGTCGGATCCCGGGCATTTAACTAAAGCTGAAAACTAGGCCGCCCGCGCTCTCGTACACTTACGCGGGATGCGTCGTTTTCTATTGACATTGTATCCCGAATCGCCCCGCCGATTCGGGACATTTTGAAAACTCAAATGCTGGCTTATCCTCGACTGGACGGTGCGGTCTAGCTGTGTTGTCGGGCGGGGGAGCCTGCTAATCGGCTATTATTTGTTTAGACAACTTGAGTTGTAGAGGAGTGACCGGCGATGGTGCAGGGCGCCAAACATATGAAGAGCAATAACGCCGCGGACAACGGCGGCTCAAGCCCTCAGCCCAAACCTCAACCAAAGCCCAAGCGCCGTCGCAAGCGACTGCCGCGCTGGGCCGACCGGCTCATCACCATCGTCATCATCCTTATTGGCGTGGGCCTTATGACCTGGCCGTGGATCTTGGACCGGCTCGAAGCCTCGGGCGTGTTCAACCAGATCAGCACGGTGTCCAGCACCGTGGACGCGCTGTCTGCCGAGGAGCGCGAGCGCATCTTGCTGCAGGCGCGCTCCTATAACGAGCAGCTGGCGGGCGAGGCCACCGAGCTCCCCGCCGACCAGATCGAGCCCTACGCTCAGCAGCTCATCTTTGACCGCGACCCCATGATGAGCTGGGTCGAGATTCCCTCCATCGATGTGAGCATGCCCATTTACCACGGCACGAGCGAGGAAGTCCTTATGGCGGGCGTCGGCCACCTGGAGGGCACGAGCCTGCCGGTGGGCGGCACCTCGACGCATTGCGTGCTCACCGCGCACTCGGGCATGCGCAACCTGAGCATGTTCGACGACATCCATTCGCTGGAGCCCGGCGACCTGGTGCTGCTGCACACCATGAACAAGACGCTCGCCTATAAGATGGTGGACTCCGAGGTCGTGCTGCCCGAGGAGATGGAGTCGCTGACCATCGAGCCCGGCGCCGACAAAGTGACGCTCGTCACCTGCACGCCCTATGGCGTGAACGACCATCGCCTGCTGGTGCATTGCGTGCGCACCAAGTACAACAAGAAGGACGTCGACAAGCAAAAGTCGCTGGCCGGCCGCCACTGGGGCAAGCGCGAGTTTGCCGTGCTCATCGTGGTCGTGGCCATTGTGCTGTTGCTACTGGACATCGTGATCCACGCGGTCCGCAAGCGCCGCAAGGCCAAGGCCTCGGCATAAGACATTCTCCAGAACCACCACAATGGGGACAGGCACCTTTGTGGTGGTCGGGATTTCCAAACCATCACAACATTCGATGAAAATCGCGATTTTGGCGAAAAGCGTCGAATGTTGTGATGCTTTTCGTTGCGGGCGGGACGGTTTCGCTGCAGAACCGTCAGCCCGCCGCCTGCCAACCGCCGCCCTCGTTACGTTTTCGCTGCATTTGGGTAAAGCATCTGCTCCAAGCGGCGTTGCCTTGTATACTAGAGCGGTTTATCTGTTATGCGGAAGGGAGCGCCTATGGCACTCAGCGAGAAAGACGTGCGCGGCATCGCCGAGTACGCAAAGATCGCACTGACCGATGACGAGCTCACCCAGATGACGTCCTACATGAACGACGCCGTCCAGATGCTCGAGCCCGTCCTGCAATATGACTTGCCCGACGTGGAGCCCACGTTCCATCCTATCGGAAGCCTGTCCAACGTGATGGGCGATGACCTGCGCGAGCCCGAACGCGACCTGCCGCTCGACGTCGCGCTCGAAAACGCCGGCAGCGCGCGCGACCGCTACTTTCGCGTGCCGTCCATTTTGGGAGAGGGGGAGAGCGAGTAATGGCGCAGAGCTTCGATTCCCTTACCGCCGCCCAGATCGCCGCGGGCGTTGCCGCCGGCGACTTTACCGCTACCGAGGTGGCCCAGGCCTCCCTCGCCGCTATCGAGGCGCGCGAGGGCGGGGTCCAGGCATTCCTGCAGGTGGCGCCCGAGCTTGCGCTCGAGGCCGCCGCGCGCGTGGATGCCGACCGTGCCGCAGGCAAGCCGCTGCCCCCGCTTGCGGGCGTGCCGCTGGCCATCAAGGACAACATGAACCTCGTGGGCACGCGCACCACCTGCGCTTCCCGCATGCTCGGGGACTACCAGAGCGTCTACACCGCCA
>CAJLPI010000017.1:0-51743 GCA_905208535.1 uncultured Collinsella sp.
CGACTTTTTTATTTTCAATTTCTTCCTTTATCAGACTTCCTACACTTGAAAAGTGAGAACATAAAAACAGTTTCATCAATATCCTCCTTTATGTATAAATTCTTATTTGTTGAACTAAGCCGTGTATACCATACTCTCCAATGAAAGAACGCCCTAATATAGCGAAATTGTGCCGTTTTCCTGCGTACGTGCGTACACACTCCACAGGAATTCTAAGGTGCCTGCCCCCTTAGCACACGGACTTTGGAACAAAGTCTAGTGTGTTACGCCTTGCCAGAGGTGTACAGGCTCCCGGTATGCACGTACGAAGCAATTGCCATCAATGCGCTATATAAGTGGCGATCAAGTTCGCATAAAGCGACCTTGATCCCGCAAAACAAAAGGCAGGATACCATCACCACGATGATACCCTGCCTCTGTTCGTTCCTGTTTGCCGTTCCGAGTAGTCCTTCCGCAGAATTTCCGATAAACAAAAAACGTACCCGAACCCTTTCTCGTAAAGAATCGGGTTCGAGTACGAACTGAATGCTGGATCAATAAAAAACCACCAGAAAGGTGCCCGTCCCATTTGTGGTGGTTTTGGGTCAGTCCTAGAGCGTGTGGCCGTAAGCGTCGGTGGCCTTGATGGCGGCGGCGAATTTTTCGTCCGTGAAGGGCTCGGGATTGCCTTGCTTCCACTCGTTGGTGGCGTGTGCGAACTCGCACAGGGCCGGGATATCGGACTCGGAAAGCCCGACCTGCTCAAGCGTCACAGGCAGACCCATCTGCTTGTTAAAGGCGGCGTAGCGCTCAAGGTTCTCGGTATCGCCCGTATAGGCAAATAGCACCAACACACCCAGGCTCACGACTTCGCCGTGCAGGTAAGAGCCCTCGCGCGGAATACTGCAGGTGGCGTTGTAGAACGCGTGCGCCACGCTCGAGTTGTAGTAGTAATCGTTTTGGTTGGTCAGGTTGGAGACATAGCCTGTGTTGACCACGATGTCGAGCGCGATCTGTTTGACGGCCTCGGACGACAGGTCCTGGCGAACATCCTCAAGACCCTGCACGCCATAGGTAAACAGCGGCGCGGAGCAGGTGTGTGCGAGCGCCAGGCCAAGACCGGCGGTGTGCTCCAAGTTGCCGGCACTCGTGGCGTACTCGACCTCGGGCTGCTTGGACAAGGCATCGCCCACGCCGGCCCAGAAGTATTCCGCCGGTGCCTCGGCGATGATCTTGGGGTTGATGAAAATGTGCGCGGGGCGGTTGGGGTACGAATTGCCCTCGAGCGAGCCGTCGTCGTTGTAGACAACGGCAATGGCGGTCGCGGCCGAGCAGTTGGAGCAGATCGTCGGTACCGTAAAGACGATCTTCTTGAGCTCGATGGCCGCCGTCTTGACGGTGTCGAGCGCTTTGCCGCCGCCGCATGCGATGAGCACGTCGGCTTCCTGGCAGGCAGGGGAGTTCACGACCTTGGCGATATTGGCACGCGTACTGTTGGTGCCATAGACGCGCGTCTCCAGAACCTCGACATCGGTACCTTCAAGCGCCGCCGCGATACCCGGCAGCGCCGCAGCCAGGGCTCGCTTGCCGCCAATGATGGCGACCTTGGTCGCTCCGTACTCTGCTAGTGCGGCGGGCAGCTCGATAAAGCAATCCTCGCCAACGGTGTAGTCGCTCATTCCGATCGTGCGCATAGCAACCTTCTTTCGTTCGATAAAGTGCTTACAGGTATTTTGCTCCAGGAGAAAGTCCACGGCCGCAAGAAATTTCGAACGTATAAAACCAGTGTTGAGGGTTTTTCGCTGGCGCGGAACGTGCTAGCATACTCCGCATAAGCGTTGATGGGGACGAGTAGTCGGCCGTCCGCATGCTACAGAGAGCGGGGAGCGCTGAGAACCCGTGCATGCGACCGATGAAAATCACCCCGGAGCTGCGGTCCCAACGGACGTGCCGCGCAGGTTCGTCTTAGTAGATATCGCCGAGATGGTCGTCGATACAGGCCAGCCGAGTAACGGATGCGAGCGCGCGAATACGCGGGCGAGGGCATCTAAGCTGGGTGGTTAAGCGAAGAGCTTTTGCGGGCGTACAGTCCGTTTTGCGGCGCTTCGTCCCAGCTTGTAGGGACGGGCGCTTTTTTGGTGCCCAGAGGGCGTGCGCGCCCATGACATGAAAGGGGTACCGTGGCAAACGAGTACAAGCAGACGATGAATCTGCCTAAAACCGGATTTCCCATGCGTGCCGGTCTTTCCAAGTCCGAGCCCAAGCGACTCAAGGACTGGCAGGACAACAAGGTCTACGAGCAGGTTCTGAAGAAGAACGAGGGTCACAAGAAGTTCGTGCTGCACGACGGCCCTCCGTACGCCAACGGTCCGATCCACATCGGCCACGCCATGAATAAGATCTCCAAGGACATGATCAACCGTTACTGGATGATGCAGGGCTATGAGGTTCCCTATGTTCCCGGTTGGGACTGCCACGGTCAGCCGATTGAGCACAAGGTCGAGGAGAAGCTCGGCACCGAGAAGTTCAACCAGACCTCCACGGCCAAGATCCGTGAGCTCTGCAACAAGTTCGCTGTCGAGAACATCGAGCTGCAGAAGGCCGGCTTCCGTCGTCTGGGCGTGCTCGGCGACTGGGACAACCCCTATTTGACGCTCTATCACCAGCATGACGCCGCCGACATCGAGGTCTTTAAGGCCATGTTCGATAAGGGCATGATCTATCGCGGCCACAAGCCGGTTCACTGGTGCAAGCACTGCCACACCGCGCTGGCCGAGGCCGAGATTGAGTACTCCGACGAGACGAGCCCGTCCATCTTCGTGCGCTTTGAGATGACTTCCAAGCCCGCCGGCCTCGAGGACTTCGACGGCCCGGTCGACTTCATCATCTGGACGACCACGCCGTGGACCATCCCCTCCGACCAGGCCGTTTCCCTTAAGCCCGGCGCCGCCTATGTCGCCGTTGAGCACGAGGGCCGTGCCGAGGTCATGCTCGAGGACCTGGCTCCCAAGTGCTGCGAGGAGTTTGGCTGGGAGTACACCCCGGTTATGGTCGACGGCAAGCCCTATGTGGTTCCCGCCGAGACCTTCCACCACATCCACTACAAGCAGCCGATCTTTGACGGCGTTGAGGGCGTGGCGCTGCTGGCCGATTACGTCGGCGTCGATGACGGTACCGGTATCGTCCACAACTCGCCCGGCCACGGCGTCGACGACTACTTTGCCTGCCTCAAGGAGGGCATCACCGACATCTGCATGCCGGTCGATGACGACGGCAAGTTCTACACCGGCGAGGAGTTTGGCACCGGCGGCCCCTTCAGCGGTATGGACACCGATGAGGCCAACCCGCACATCATCGAGTTCCTGCGCGAGCGTGGCACCCTGGTCCTCGAGAAGAAGATCACGCACAGCTATCCGCACTGCTGGCGCTGCAAGCACCCGGTGCTCTTCCGTGCTACCGACCAGTGGTTCGTCTCGATGGACAAGACCGGCTTGCGCGAGCAGGCTGGCAAAGAGGTCCGCGAGAACGTCACGTGGTATCCGGCCCACGCCGCCAACCGCATTGGCGCCATGGTCGAGCAGCGTCCCGACTGGTGCATCAGCCGTCAGCGCAACTGGGGTGTGCCTATCCCCAGCTACACCTGCGCCGACTGCGGCGAGAAGGTCATGAACGACGCCACGCTCGACGCCGTCATCAAGCTCTTCCACGAGAAGGGCTCCGACGCCTGGTTCACCGACGCTCCTGAGAGCTATCTGGGCGAGGCCTGCGTCTGCCCCAAGTGCGGTGGCCATCACCTCAAGGCCGATAAGGACATCCTTGACGTGTGGTGGGACTCCGGCGTGTCTTGGAAGGCCGTCTGCGAGTACCGTCCCGAGCTGGAGTACCCGGCGGACGTCTACCTCGAGGGCTCCGACCAGCACCGCGGTTGGTTCCAGAGCTCACTGCTCACCTCGGTGGGCGCCAACGGCCACGCTCCGTACAAGGCGGTCGTCTCGCAGGGCTTTACCCTCGACGGCCAGGGCCGCAAGATGTCTAAGTCACTCGGCAACGTCATCGACCCCAATAAGGTCTGCGACGAGATGGGTGCCGACATCATCCGTCTGTGGGTCGCCTCCGTCGATACCAGCTCCGACGTCTCCATCGACCACGAGATTCTCGCTCGTACGTCCGATGCCTACCGTCGTTTCCGCAACACGCTGCGATTCCTGCTCTCCGAGCTCGAGGGTCAGTTTGAGCCCGAGACCGACGGCGTTGCCTTTGCCGACCTGCTGCCGCTCGACAAGCTCATGGTCGCCCGCCTGACCCAGGTCCAGGCCGAGGTTGACGATGCCTACGCCAGCTACGAGTTCCCGCGCGCCTACCGTGCGCTTTACGACTTTGTGGTTACCGAGCTCTCCAACGTGTATCTCGACGCCCTGAAGGACCGTCTGTACTGCGAGAAGCCCGGTTCGCTCGAGCGTCGCAGCGCCCAGACCGTGCTGGCCGAGCTCTTCTCGATGCTCATGCGCGACCTGCAGCCGATCCTGTCCTATACGGTCGACGAGGCCATGGCCTATGCGCCCGCCGGCTGCGTCGATCACCAGAAGTACGCCGCGCTGCTCGATTGGTACAAGTCGCCCATCACGGTCGACGAGGCCAACGAGTTTGAGGGCGTGCTCGAGGCTTCACTCGAGCTCCGTAGCGCCGTGACCAAGGCCCTTGAGGATGCCCGCTCCGCCGGCACCTTCACCAAGAGCCAGCAGGTCCGCGTCAAGGCGGTCGTTCCCGCCGAAATGTATGCGCTGCTGACCGGCGACAAGGCCGTTGAACTGGCCGAGTTCTACATCGTCTCCGATGTTGAGCTTACTCAGGGCGAGGAGCTTTCTGTTGCCATCGATGCTGCCGAGGGCGAGTGCTGCGACCGTTGCTGGAACTACCGCACCACCGTCGGCGAGTACAACGGCCACGCTCACATTTGCAAGCGCTGCGCGAATGCCCTTTAAGGCACGGTAACTCGACATTTTAGTTATAGGGAGAATTTAGGCGCCTTCGGCCCATTTGCTCCGCTGAAGAAAAGCGACATTCCGTTATCCGGAATGCCGCTTTCTTTTATGCTGGTTATTTATCTGACGTTAGCGAATGTGTCGTGCGCTCTGCGTGTGGCAATATAAGATGGTTATTTGCGTTAAACGGAATTTGATTATCTGAGGGTAGGGGATTTCTTTGGGTCGTGGTGCGGATATGACGCCGCCTTTGCGTTGGCGGTTGAGTGTTGCTGGTGGGGTGGCGCTCGTTGTGCTGCTTGTTGACCAGCTGACCAAGCTTGCGGTTCGTGCCGTGGGCGACGCCTTGCATGTGACCGTCATCCCCGGTGTTATCGACTTTATGTTTGTCCGCAATATCGGTGCTGCCTTTAGCATGGGCGAGGGGCATGGCATTGCGTTTGCCGTGCTGGCGTTGGCGGTCATTATCGCTATTGCCGTGTACCTCGTTCGTGCACCTCAGCTCGCCCATCTTGAGGTTGTGGGCATGGCGATGGTTGCAGGCGGTGCTATCGGTAACGCGATCGATCGTTTGGCCTTTGGTTTCGTGACCGATTTTATTGCCACCACCTTCATCGACTTCCCCGTCTTCAATGTGGCCGATATCGGCATTACCTTGGGCGTCGTGCTCGCCCTCTTTGGCTACATGTTCTTGAGCCCGGCGGCCCGTGAGGTCGATGCGACCGCCGAGCTTAACGCCCGTGATGAGGCCCGCGCCAAGCGCAAAGCCAAACAACGTGGGGAGCGTGCCCGCAAGATTCGCGAAAGGAGCGAGCGCTAATGGCCGACATCCATATCCTTGTTGCCGACGATGCCGCTGGTCAGCGTCTTGACGCCTATCTGGGCGCTAATGACGGCTGCCCTACGCGCTCTGCCTGCGCGCATCTGATCGAGGGCGGTGCCGTTGCCGTCAACGGCGAGACATGCCTGTCAAAAAAGTATGCCGTGCGCTCCGGCGACCGTATTTCGGTCGATTTGCCCGAGCCGCACGATCCCACCGATGTGATTCCCGAGGCCATTCCCCTCGATATCCGCTACGAGGACGACTACCTCATCGTGCTCTCCAAGCAGCGCGGTCTGGTGTGCCATCCCGCCCATGGCCACGAGAGCGGCACCCTTGCGAACGCCTTGGTCTATCACTGTGGCATTGACCATCTGGGCACCGTGCAGGGCGAGGACCGCCCCGGCATCGTGCATCGCCTGGATCGTGACACCTCGGGCCTTATGCTCGCGGCAAAAGACGACGACACCCAGCGCGCGCTTCAGAATCTCATCCGCACGCGCACGCTCGACCGCCGCTACATTACGCTCGTCCACGGCCACATTGCCATGGACGAGGGCACCATTAACACCGGCATTGCCCGTTCTACGCGCGACCGTGTCAAGATGGCGGTTTCGGACGATCCTTTCGCGCGCCAGGCCATTACGACCTTTAGGGTCCTCGAGCGCTTCGATTCCACGCGTTTTGACGATGGCTATACGCTCGTCGAGTGCCACCTGTTTACGGGTCGCACGCATCAGATTCGCGTGCACATGCGCCATATCAACCACGCCTGCGTGGGCGATCCGCTCTACGGTAAGTGCGATGCGCGTGCCGACCAGGGTTTGACCAGGCAATTCCTCCATTCCTGGCGTGTGGCGTTCGATCATCCCGTGACGGGGGAGCGCATTGAGTGCCGCGATGAGCTGCCGTGGGATCTCGCCGCCGTTCTGGATGACCTAGCCCCGCGCTCGCTCGGCCGCACTGCCGCCGGCGACGAAATCGTTCCGCAGCTCGGTCTGCTCGAACCCTAACCAGTATTAGGTGGTTTCTTGAACTCGGTAAGCCTGCGGTAAGATATACGGTTGTTTACGTAACACGTTCCTGGGAGCCTGCATGCTCGCCTTTTTACAAACCAACACACCCATCGTGATCTTCAACCAGATTGTCGTCACGCTGCTCACGGTCTGCTTCTTGTACCAGGTGGTCTTCTTTGTCATCGGTGCTCTCCGCGGCGAGGTCGCGCCTCCCAAGGCCAAAAAACTCCACCGGTATGCCTTCTTTATTGCAGCACACAACGAGGAGGCCGTTATCGCCAACCTCGTTCGCTCCATTAAGGACCAGGATTATCCGTCCGAGCTCATCGAGGTCTTCGTGGTCGCCGATGCTTGCACCGACAACACGGCGCAGCTCGCGCGCGAGGCCGGTGCCATTGTTTACGAGCGCAATGACCTGGCCCGCAAGGGCAAGAGCTGGGTCATGGACTTTGGTTTCGATCGCATTCTCAACGAGTATCCCGACACGTTTGAGGGCTACTTTATCTTCGATGCCGACAATGTTATCTCCCGCGATTACGTCTCCAAGATGAATGATGCCTTTGACCAGGGCTTTCATGTGGTCACGAGCTATCGTAACTCCAAGAACTTCGGCAGTTCGTGGATTTCCTCTGCCAACGCCACCTGGTATTTGCGTGAGGCCCGCTTCCTCAACAACGCGCGTAATATCTGCAAGACGTCCTGCGCCGTCTCGGGCTCGGGCTACCTTATCTCCGCCAGTGTTATCGAGGGCATGCACGGCTGGCAGTTCCATACACTGACCGAGGATATCCAGTTCACCACGTTCTGCGCCATTCACGGCATCCGCATCGGTTATGCGCCGGCGGAGTTCTTTGACGAGCAGCCGGTGACGTTTAAGGCGTCCTGGAAACAGCGCATGCGCTGGACCAAGGGCTTCTACCAGGTCTTTTTTACCTACGGCAAGCATCTGGTCAAGTCGACGTTCCGCTATCATCGCTTTGCCGCATATGACATGTTTATGACCATCGCTCCGGGCATGCTGCTGTCCCTGATCTCCATGCTCGCCAATGCGACATTCCTGATCGTGGGTGGCCTTTCGCATGGTTTCTTGGCTACCGAGGTCGAGATGCAGGCTTGTGCCGCCTCGCTTATCATGACGTTCGTGATGATGTACCAGACCTTCTTTATCCTGGCGCTGCTCACGACCATCTTTGAGTACAAGCACATTCATTGCGCTCAAAAGTGGCGCCTGGTGACCAACCTGTTTACCTTCCCGATCTTTATGTTCAGTTATATCCCCATTACGGTGGCTGCGTTGTTCCTGAAAGTCGACTGGGTCCCGACGCAACACGCCGTCAACGTTACCCTCGACGAGGTCATGCAAGGCGCCAAATAACCACCACCAAAACCACCACAAAGGTGCCTGCACCTTTGTGGTGGTTTTTGCTTTTGAGTGACTGCCCAAGGAGCTTTTTAATGGTCTATATCCCGTTTTGGATTTGTATCTTTGCCGGCGCGGTGATTGATGCCCGTGAGCGGCGGTTTCCCAATGAGCTTGCCGGCGTGTGTGCGGTGGCGGCGCTTGCAGGCGTTTGGCTCGACAGAGGTGTTAACACGGCGCTTGACCACGCCGGTCTTGCGGTCATCGTCTACCTTGCCCTTGTGCTCACTGAGTCGCTCTGGCGTCGTGTTCGCCAAGCCCCCGGCATCGGCATGGGGGATGCCAAGGCGCTTTTCGCGCTTTGCACGCTCGACCCTCTGGGCGGCATCGTGGCATTTGCCGTTGCGCTCCTGGTCCTGGCCCTCTCCTGCCTCTTCACAAAATCGCGCTCCCTGCCATTGCTCCCGTTTTTGGTGCCGATATTTGCCATAATCGAGGTCGTGGGCTGGACATTGTAACCGATTGCGCATCCTTTTTAAGGAGCATGCCATGGCAACTAATCAAGAAACGACCGTCATTAAGGCGCGCATGGACCGTATTCCCTCGGCGTTGTCGCCCGAACTTTTCGAGCGCATTGCCACCGATCGTGCTTCGGGCTATGTTAACCCGTATCGTTGCAACGACGATCAGGTCATTCGTCGTATTGATCGCGCCGCCGACAAAGGCACGCTTATGCGTCCGGCGTTTATGCGCGATACCGAAAAGATACTTCATCTTCCGGCGTACACCCGTTATGCAGGCAAAACGCAGGTCTTTAGCTTCCGTAGCAATGACGATCTGTCACGCCGCGGTTTGCACGTGCAGCTTGTCTCCCGCATTGCGCGCGATATCGGTCGCGCCCTGGGGCTCAATTGCGATCTGATCGAGGCGATTGGCCTGGGCCACGACTTGGGACACACGCCTTTCGGCCATGCCGGTGAGCGATTCCTCAACGATATCTACCACGAGCGTACGGGGCGTTATTTTTTCCATAACGTGCAGTCGGTCCGCGTGCTCGACGCGCTGTACGGCCGTAACGTGTCACTCCAGACGCTCGACGGCGTGCTATGCCATAACGGCGAGTACGAGCAGCGCGTGTTTGAATTGTCGGATATGGGCTCCTTTGACCAGTTCGATCAGGCGGTCGAGGACTGCATCGCCACGGGCTATGGCGCCATTGGGCACCTGCGTCCCATGACGCTCGAGGGCTGCGTCGTTCGCATCTCGGATATTCTTGCCTACGTCGGTCGTGACCGTCAGGATGCGATCGCGGCGGGTCTGCTTTCGCCCGACGCTTTTGACGATGGTCGGGGCGGCGCCTATAACAGCTGGATCCTCACGCACGCTTCCATCGATATCGTTGAGCATAGCTATGGTAAGCCGCGCATCGAGATGAGCGAGGACCTGTTTGAGGAAATTCGCCGAGCCAAGCGCGAGAACTACGAGAAGATCTATAGCAAGGGCGGTATCGAAGGCGATTCTGAGGCAGAGCTGCGTGAGGCGTTCGAAAAGCTCTACGACCGTTGCCTGCGGGATCTAAACAGTGGCGACGAGTCCTCTTATATCTTTAAGCACCATATTTCGCGCATTGAGCAGCAGCTTTCCTACTACGATCGTACCTATGCCTGGCAGGACGACAAGGATCAAGCCGTGGTGGATTACATCGCGAGCATGACGGACGGTTATTTCTGCGAGCTGACGAGCAAGCTGTTCCCGGGTCTAAAGTTTCCGCATCGTACCTATATTAACGAACGGTAGTTCGTATTTATTCGGTATACTGTTTGTGGAAAACGTTTTTGATTGATGCACGGGATGGCTATGGACGACCTTTTTTCTGCTTCGACGCGCGAGCGTTCCTTTCAGAATGCGCCGCTTGCGGTGCGCATGCGCCCCAATTCGCTCGACGAGTATGTGGGCCAGCAAAAGGCCGTCGGTAAGGGCTCATGGTTGCGTGCCGCGATCGAGCACGACGTGCTTTCGAGCGTGATTCTGTACGGGCCGGCCGGTACGGGTAAGACGACGCTGGCCCACATTATCGCCAACCATACCAAGAGCGAGTTTGTCGAGGTCAGCGCCGTGACGGGCACCGTAAAGGACTTGCGCCGCGTGATTGACGAGGCCAAGACGCGCCTGAATACGTACGACCGCCGCACCATTCTATTCATCGATGAGATTCACCGCTTCTCTAAGTCGCAGCAGGATGCCCTGCTGCATGCAGTTGAGAACCGTACCGTCATTATGATTGGCGCTACGACGGAGAATCCGTACTTCGAGGTCAACTCGGCGCTTCTCTCACGTGGTCGAGTCGTGGAGCTTGAGCATTTAAAGGACGAGGATATCGCCATGCTTATCGAGCGTGCGCTCGAGGCACCTCAGGGCCTGAACGGCAAATTCTCGGCCGATGATGATACGGTCAAGACCATTTGCACGCTGGCAGCGGGTGATGCACGCTCGGCCCTGACGACGCTTGAGTTGGCGAGCGAGATTGCCGTCACGCGTCCCGATACCGAGGGGACGCCGGCTCCGGCGGCGGGGGAGCGGTATCCCATCACGGTCGACGATGTGAAGATCGCCAATCCGCGCCGTGGGTTTTCGTATGACAAAAACGGTGACATGCACTACGACATTATCAGTGCGTTCATTAAGTCCATGCGCGGCAGCGACCCCGATGCCACCATTTATTGGCTCGCGCGCATGATCGATGCAGGGGAGGATCCTAAGTTTATTGCACGCCGTATTATGATTCAGGCTTCTGAGGATGTTGGCAACGCCGATCCGCAGGCGCTTTTGGTGGCGCATGCCGCGTTTAAGTCTGCCGAGGTCATTGGCTATCCCGAGTGCCGCATTAACCTGGCTCAGGCTGCACTCTATGTGTGCTTGGCGCCTAAATCCAACGCGTGTGAGGCTTCAATCGATGCGGCGCTGGCCGATATCCATTCTAGTGGGCTTCGCGAGGTGCCGAGTTATCTACGCGATCGCCATCGCCCGGGCAGCGATGAATACGGTGTGTATAAGTATCCGCACGATTATCCCGAAGGCTGGGTCGACCAGCGCTATTTGCCCGAAGGCTTAGAACGCGGTGCATTTTGGCAGCCTGCCGGCCGCGGTTGGGAAGAGTGGCGTGTGGAGCAAAGCGAGCGCGACCGTAGCGGCAACGCTCCCAAGTAGGCCATTGGCGCCTCGCACATTCCCTTTGGGTATCTTTGCCCTTCTTTGGGGTACCATGGAAAACGTCTGTATTTCGATTCCTTTGGGAGGCTTGTATGAGTCCCATTCAAATCGCCTTGCTGCTGCTCGCCGTTGCCGGCGTGTGGGCTATCGTTGAGCTTGCGCTCACCCTGCGCAAAACCCGCACCGTTGTCGACTCGCTCGACAAGACGGTAACCGACCTCAACAATACGATTGCCGAGGCGCAGCCCGTGGTGGCAAAGCTTGATGGCGCCGTTGACGAGCTTACGCCGGCACTTGCCCAGATGGAGCCGCTCCTCAAGTCGAGCAAGACTGCCGTTGACGCCCTGACGTCCAACCTCGTTGAGGTTGAGGCGGTCGTTCGCGACATCTCCGAGGTCACGGGCAGCGTGGCTGAGGCCAGTAATGCCGTATCGAGCGTGACAGATTCTGCGGCTGGTGCCGTTCAGAAGCTCTTTAATAAGGTGAAAGCCCCCGCAGCCGACGCCGAGCGCAAACTTTCCGCTGCCGCCGAAGCCGAGCAGCCGACTGAGCGCGTCCTAATTGGCGAAGCCGGGGACGAGGCCGCTGCTGACGACGATGATGTTCAGAAGCCCGCTGCTAAGCCCGCTCAGTATTACACTTATACGCCCGCCGAGACCTCCGAGGAGTCCTGCGATGAGTAGCGAAGCAACCTGTCCCATCACGCTGAGCGTTGCCGGTGATCCGCGTCTCGCGCGCTTGGTGCGCATGACGGCCGCCAACGTCGGCGCCCTGTGCTCTATGTCTGTCGATCGTATCGAGGACATCCGCATGGCTGCCGAGGAAGCCTTCATCTTTGGGTGCACCGCGGTCGACTGCGACGACATCACCATTCAATTTGATGTGGACGAATCTCACGTCGGCATGACCTTTACCTTTGGGGAACAGGCCACCGTCGACGAGGATGACCAGGCTGCTGTGTATGCCGAGCTCATTCTTGCAAGCGTGTGCGATTCCTACGAAAAGACTGCGGCGCCCCTAACGCTTTCCCTCGACCTCAAGGCGGATATCTAATATGACCGAACGTTCCCGGAGCGGCAAAACCGCTTGGGACAAGGAGAAAACCCGCGAGCTGTTTCGTCGTTATAAGGAGACCGGTGATCCGGATGCTCGCGAGCAGCTCGTTATGTCCCATATGAACCTGGTAAGGTTTCTTGCCAACAAATTTAAAAACCGCGGTGAGCCGCTCGATGACCTTTTGCAGGTCGGCTATCTGGGCTTGCTCAAGGCTATCGACCGCTTTGACCCTGAACGCGGACTTGAGTTCACGACGTTTGCCACGCCCACCATCCTGGGCGAGATTAAGCGCCACTTCCGCGACAAGGGCTGGAGCGTGCGCGTGCCCCGACGTTTGCAGGAGCTCTCGGCCAAGGTCAACCAGGCTACCGATAAGCTCACCAACGAGCTACAGCGTTCGCCCAAGGTTGAGGAAATCGCCGAATACCTCGACGTGACTGTCGACGAGGTGCTCGAAGCCATGGAATCGTCCTCGGCCTACACCTCGGTGCCCATCGAGGTTCCTGGCGCGTCCGATTCCGACGATGCGCCTTCGATTCTTGACCGCTATGCCGACGAGGACAATGAGCTCGACTTTACCGATGACCGCCTGGTAATCGAGGAAGCCATCCGCGATTTCTCGCCTCGCGAGCGCGAGGTTATCGAGTTGCGCTTCGTAAAGGGCATGACCCAGATCGAGATCGCCAAGAAGCTGGGCATCTCGCAGGTGCAGGTCTCGCGCCTGCTGCGCCGTACCCTTAAGAAGATTCAAGATAAGATCGACCCCGACGGAGTGATGATTCGTTCATGAGTGAGCACCCCCAACAAATCGACCGCACGCTTCGCGATACCCGCATTCTGACGCTGCGCATTTGGGGCGTCGTCGGCTGCATTGTCATCGCTGCCGTAATCTTTAACCTTATGGGCATCCTGGCACCGGTCATCGAGTTTCTCGCTGTCGGTTCCATCATCGCTTTTGTGATGTCTCCGATCACCAACTGGCTCGAGCATCACGGCGTCGGACGTGGCCTCGGTTCGCTCATCGCACTCATTGTGGTTGTTGCCGTGCTCGTCGGCGTCGTCTGCATCCTATCGCCTATTTTGCTCGGTCAAATCATGGAAGTCCTGAGCCGCCTGCCCGAGCAGCTTCGTGTTGCGGGTGGTGATCTCAACGAGATGCTCTCGCACGCTAAGACGCTCAACAACACGCCGCTCAAGGAGTATCTGGACGACAATCTTTCTTCGTTGGTTACCGTAGCGTCCAAGTACGTCTCGCAAATCGCTGCTGAGCTCGGCCGCGGTGTGTTTCCGCTCATTACCAACACGGCCTCGCAGCTGTTCGTCATCTTCCTGGGTCTGGTGCTTGCCTACTGGCTTGCCTGCGATTATCCCCGCATGCACCACGAGGTCTGCACCATCATCGGGCAGGAAAAGGAGACCTCGTACCGCTTTATGGTGGCCATCCTTTCGCGTTCGGTCGGCGGCTACATGCGTGGCATGGTCATCACATCGATCTGTGGCGGTTTTCTTGCCTTTATTGGTTTTACGATCATCGGCCATCCGTATGCAGCACTCATGGCCATCTTCACCGGCATTATGCACCTGGTTCCGGTTGTCGGTCCCTGGGTGAGTGCGGCGATCGCCACGGTGCTCGGCTTTATGTTCAGCCCTATGCTGGCGTTATGGACGCTTGTCGTGACCATGGTGGCTCAAAATGTCACCGATAATGTCATTTCGCCTAAGGTCATGCAGAGCTCGGTGCAGGTGCATCCCGTTATGAGCCTGACGGCCCTCGTTATCGGTTCGGCACTCATGGGTCCCATCGGCATGGTTATCGCCATTCCGCTGTGCGCGGCCCTCAAGGGCATCTTCGTCTACTACTTTGAGAACGAGACCGGCCGTCAGCTCGTGGCATACGACGGCGCCGTGTTTAAGGGCACTCCGTATCGCGATACCGAGGGTAACCCGGTCGCCGCCTACGACGCGCTCGGAGACGATACGTTCATCTATGAGTCCGAGCTTATCGGCAACGAGACCGCGCCCGAGGCCCAGGCAATGCCCAAGCCCGAGCTCGATAATCCCTGGATTAAGCTCTCAGGCCTGCAGCCCGACGCGACAGGCTTTTTCAAGAACCCCTTCGCCAAGGATGACGATTCCAATACGGACGACGACACCAAAACCGGCATCGACGGCTCCATGGACGATTCGGATTCCAAATAGGCCCTGTTAGCGTTTCTTGATGTTGTAAATAACAATAAACGCGATCAAAGCGATTGATAAGGGGCCAGCCACATAGAAAAAGATGGCGTCAATTGCGCTTAGGGTGTAATACGCTTTATCGCCAGATGTTACTGCGTACAATGCGTAGCCAAATCTCGGCTGGTTCACATACCAGCTCGAGTAAGCGAAGATTGCTAAAAGGGCTACTGAGGTCAGTGCATTCACGACAAACCGTTTGCTATTCATCGATCGCTCCTTCCGGACGATTCTTATATGAAATTTTACCGAAATCATTTTTTTTCAAAGTATTTGACAGACCTAAATAACGTGCACTTTCGCTGGAGGGTCGCTGTTTGGCGGCCCTCTTTTTTGCACAGGCGCGGTGGGATGGTAATATCGTTACGTTTGAACTGTTTCGATGTGAAACCGAGGAGATTCCCTCTATGAGTGCTGACTACCCGTCAATGACTACGGCCGAGATTCGCTCCAAGTTCCTCAACTTCTTTGAGGAGCGCGGTCTTAAGCTCTATCCTTCTTCGTCCCTCGTCCCCGACGATCCTTCGCTGCTGCTTGCCAACGCCGGCATGAACCAGTTTAAGGAGTACTACCAGGGCAAGAAGACCATGAAGGAGATCGGCGCGATCTCCTGCCAGAAGTGTGTCCGCACCAACGACATCGACTGCATCGGTGAGGACGGCCGTCACCTGTCCTTCTTTGAGATGCTCGGCGACTTCTCCTTTGGCGGCGTCTCCAAGCAGCAGGCCTGCGCTTGGGCCTTTGAGCTCATCACCAAGGAGTTCAAGCTGCCGCTCGACCGCCTGTACTTCACCGTCTTTACCGAAGACGACGAGACCCACGACGTGTGGCGCTCTCTGGGCGTTGCCGAGGATCACATCTCCCGCCTGGGCGAGGACGACAACTTCTGGGCCGCTGGCCCCACCGGCCCCTGCGGTCCGTGCTCCGAGATCTACTTTGACATGGGCGAGGAGGTCGGTTGCGGCAGCCCCGACTGCAAGCCTGGCTGCGACTGCGACCGCTTCCTTGAGTTCTGGAACCTCGTGTTTACCCAGTACGACCGCCAGGAGGACGGCTCCATGCCGGAGCTGCCGCACCGCAACCTCGATACGGGCATGGGTCTGGAGCGCATGGCCGCTATCATGCAGCACAAGACCGCTAACTACGACGGCGATCTGATGCAGCACCTCATCAAGCTCGGTGAGAAGATCAGCGGCAAGACCTATGACGCCGACGATTACTCCGGTGCCAGCCGCTCCCTGCGCATCATCGCCGACCACTCCCGTGCCGTCGACTTTATGATCTCCGACGGCATCCTGCCCGGTAACGAGGGTCGCGAGTACGTCCTGCGCCGCCTGCTCCGTCGTGCCGTGTTCCACGGTCGTCTGCTGGGCATCGAGGGCGCCTTCCTGACCAAGTTTATCGACGAGGTCAACGCTCAGATGGGCGAGGCTTATCCCGAGCTGCTCAAGAACGTCGCGCTCGTTAAGGGCATCGTCGCCTCCGAGGAGGAGCGTTTCTCAACGACGCTCGACAACGGCCGCGTTTACCTGGACGAGGCCCTGGCCGCGCTCGCCGACGGCGCTGTCCTTCCGGGCGATGTTGCCTTTAAGCTTCACGACACCTTTGGTTTCCCCATTGACCTGACTGTCGAGATCGCCGGCACCGCCGGTCACGACGTCGACATGGATGGCTTTACCGCTTGCATGGAGGACCAGAAGGCCCGTGCCCGCGCCAACGCTAAGGGCGATGCCTGGGGTAGCTTTAACGACGTGTGGGTCGAGCTTTCCGACAAGGTTGCCGCGACCGAGTTCGACGGCTATGACAACGACGCCATCGAGGGCGCCAAGGTTGTCGCCATCGTGCGCAACGGCGAGTCCGTCGAGTCCGCTGCTGCCGGCGAGGATGTTGAGGTCGTGCTCGACCGCACCCCGTTCTATGCCGAGATGGGTGGCCAGCAGGGCGATGCCGGCAAGCTTTCCGCCGAGGGCGTTGTTCTGGCCGTTGCCGACACCAAGAACCACAACGGCCTGTATGCTCACGTCGCGCACGTTGCCGAGGGCACGCTGACCGTCGGTGCTACCGTGACCGCCGCGCTCGACGCCGAGCGCCGTGGCTTCCTGCGCCGCAATCACACCGCCACCCACCTTCTCGACGCTGCGCTTAAGCAGGTTCTGGGCGAGCATGTCTCCCAGGCCGGCTCGCTGGTGACGCCCGAGCACCTGCGCTTTGACTTCACGCACTTCGAGGCTCTGTCTTCCGAGCAGCTCAAGGCTGTCGAGGACCTGGTCAACCAGCAGATCTTCGCTTCCAAGCCGGTTGTGACCCGCGTTATGGGCATCGATGAGGCCAAGGCCGCCGGTGCTGTCGCCCTGTTTGGCGAGAAGTATGGCGACGTTGTCCGCGTTGTCTCCGTGGGCGCCGAGGACCAGCCGTTCTCCCGTGAGCTCTGCGGTGGCACCCATGCCGCCAACACCGCCGAGATCGGCCTGTTCAAGATCATTTCCGAGTCCTCTACGGGCTCCAACGTCCGCCGTATTGAGGCCGTGACCTCTAAGGGTGCTCTCGACTACATGGCCGACCGTCTGGCTCTCGTCGACGCCGCCGCTGCTGCGCTCAAGTGCCGCGTGGATGAGGTTCCCGCCCGCGTGGAGAACCTGCAGGCCGAGCTGCGCGAGACTTCCAACAAGCTCAAGAAGGCGCTGACCGGTGGCTCCTCCGACGCTATCTCCAGCGCCATCGAGGGCGCCGTCGAGCTCGACGGCTACAAGCTCGTCGTCGCTGAGCTCCAGGGCCTTGAGGCTGCCGACCTGCGCAACGTCTGGGATACCGTGCACCAGAAGGTCGCCGGTCCTGTCGCCTGCGTCGTCGCCAGCGTGACCGAGAAGGGCACCCCGGCCCTGCTCGCTGCCGGCTCCGATGACGCCGTCAAGGCCGGTTTCCACGCCGGTAACGTGATCAAGCAGATCGCGGGCCTGGTCGACGGTCGCGGTGGCGGCCGTCCCAACATGGCCCAGGCCGGTGGCAAGAACGCCGCCGGCATCGCCGATGCCCTCGCGGCCGCTAAGACCGCGCTCGGCGCCTAAGAATCTAGGTAGTCGCTGTGGTCGCGCTCGCGCTGGACATAGGGGAGACCAGGATCGGCATCGCCGTCTCGAGCCGTGATGGCAAGATGGCGATGCCCGTCAAGGTGCTCCCGGCCGCCGAAGTCACCGGTGTGGCCAAGACGTTCCGCTATCTGGTCG
The DNA here is from genome assembly GCA_905208535.1 of uncultured Collinsella sp. GTDB lineage: Bacteria > Actinomycetota > Coriobacteriia > Coriobacteriales > Coriobacteriaceae > Collinsella. The sequence continues at coordinate 17,883 of CAJLPI010000017.1, forward strand.
AGGACTATGAGCCCGATATCCTGGTAAGCGGACGTCCCTTGACCATGGCCGGTGAGCCCGGCCCCCAGGCCGAGCGTGTTGCCGCCGTTGCGCAAAAGATTGCCCAAGAGCTCGATCTTCCGTTGGAGTTTGAGGACGAGCGCCTGTCCTCGCAAGAGGCAAAGCGTATCCTGCGCGAGCAGGGCCTCAACGAAAAGCAGATGAGGGGCAAGATTGACATGATTGCCGCCAGCCTGTTTTTGCAGACGTGGCTTGATCGTAAAAACGAGGAGGTTTCGCATGCCTAGCGCTCCCGATCCGCGCCAGCCGAATTGTACACGTCAGTCGGCGTCGCGCCCTGCCCAGCCTGGCCAGCGTCCGGCACAGCCGACCCAGCGCGCAGCTCAGTCTGCCGCGCGCCCGGTGCAGTCCTCCTCTCGTTCGGCCCAACCTGTTCAACGGACGGGTCAGCAGCCTTCTGCTCGTTCGGTTCAGTATCCGGCTTCTCACGCGGCTCAGCAGCCCACTGCTCGTTCGGCTCAGCCTGCAGGCGGTGCTCGCTTTAAGCAACAGGCACCTACCCAGCGAACGCAGGCCCCCCAATCGCATTCGCATCACGCTCGCGGTTCGCATGGCGTTGCTCCGGCGACTCGCTCGAGCTACAACACGCATGCTCGTCGCGGTGCTCAAAAGAAGAGTTCTCCGGTTCCTATGATCATCGGCGTTGTGGTGGCCGTAATCGCGCTTGCTACTATCGCTTTCTTTGTCGTACCTGCCGTTAAGGGCTTCTTTGCCGGTGAGGATGCGAAAGTCGCTGCTGGCCAGCAAGTTACGGTGACCATTCCCGACGGTGCTTCGGGCGATACGATCGCCTCGATTCTCTGCGAGAACCATATCGTCGAAAATCCCAAGGATTACTACGCGGCGGTGAAAAAGCTTAACGCCGATATGTCGCTTAAGCCTGGCACCTACTCGTTCACCACACTCATGGATGCGACCAAGGTTGTTCAGCAGCTCATGGAAGGCCCCAACGCGGGCTCCAATGCGCTGACTATCCCTGAGGGTCTGACAGTCGATCAAGTCGCCGACCGCGTGGCCCAGGCCTACGACAGCATCTCTAAGGAAGACTTCCTCAACCAGGCCAAAGCCTCCAACTATGTGGACGATTATAGCTTCCTTAAGGGCGCCGCCAACGACTCGCTCGAGGGTTTCTTGTTCCCCAAGACCTATTCGTTGGGTGATTCGCCGACGGCCGATGACGTGATTCGCGCCATGCTCGATCAGTTTAAGACCGAGTATAAGTCGCTTGACTTTGCGAGCTGCGAAGCCAAGATCAAGGAGCGCTACGGTGTGGAGATGTCCGACTACGACATCGTCAACTTGGCCTCTATCGTTGAGCGCGAGGGCCTCAACGCCGATCAACGTGCGCACGTGGCCTCGGTCTTCTACAACCGCCTTGCCGGCAAGCTCGACGGTCTGCGTTATCTCAACAGCGATGCGACCATGATGTATGTCACCGGTGGCGAGGTTACCGCCGACGACCTGCAGAGTGATAGCCCCTATAACACCTATAAGCACGAGGGTCTGCCACCCACGCCCATCTGCTCTCCGTCGCTCGAGGCACTTAAGGCCACGCTTGAGCCGACCGACTCTGATGACCTGTATTTCTACATTACGCAGGACGAGGAGTACTTCTCGCAAACCTACGAAGAGCATCAACAGTCTTGGAATTAGCATGAGGATATTTAGCCCCAAACGATACGTTGCCTCGGTCGATCGCATCGACCTTGATACCCTGTGGGCCGACGGCAAACGCGCCATTCTGCTCGATCGCGATAACACTCTGGTTCCGCGCGACACTGAGCAGGTTCCCGCCGCGGTCTCCGCTTGGCTCGATACCGCCCGCGCCAAAGGCTTTAAGCTGTGCATGGTGTCCAACAACTGGCATCGCGATCAGGTCATGAGCTCTGCACGCGAGCTGGGACTCGAGGCCATCAGCCACGCCATGAAGCCCGCCCCGTTTGCCTTGAAGGCGGGTCTTAAGCGCCTCGGCGCAACGGCAGACGAGGCGGTGCTGATCGGCGATCAGCTGTACACGGACGTGTGGAGCGGTAATTTTGCCGGCGTTGACACTATTCTGGTCAAGCCGCAGGCAACCCAGGACCTGTGGTACACGCAGATCTTCCGTATCTTTGAGCGCCGGGCCCTGCGCGACCTTCCCTGCGAGGAATAGGTTTCGCCATGTCTCAGCACATCAAACACGGCTGCGACCATATCTTCTTTATCGGCTTTTTGGGCGCGGGCAAATCGACGCTTGCGCGCAACGTCGGCACTATGTTCAAGCGGCGTTTTATCGATACCGATCGTTTGGTTGTGCGTCGATGTGGCAAGTCGGTGACCGAGATATTTGAGACCGAGGGCGAGGATCGTTTTCGCGAGCTCGAGACCTCGGCACTCCGTTCGCTTCAAAGCGAGCGCAGCCTGCTGGTGTCGTGCGGGGGTGGCATCGTCGAGACGCCGGTGAACATTGAACTGATGCACGAGATGGGTACATGCGTGTACCTCGAAGGCGACTTTGAGGACTCGTTGCGCCAGATTCGCCGCTCCGATACCCGGCCCGATTTCCGCTCGCCCGAGCATGCTGCGCGCCTGTTTGAGCATCGCCGTCCGCTGTATCGCCAAGCCGCCGATATTACCCTTGATATTCGCAACAAGTCCTTCGAGGACGTTTCCTACCTTTGTGCCGAGATGCTTTTGGAGCGTGGACTGCTATGATTCGCCGTCAACTTATCAATTTCCAAAACCGCAGTGTCGATGTCCGCGTCGGATTGGGCGCGTTCGAGGAGCTGCCGCGCATGTTTGCCTCGGCTGTGGGCAAGCCTAAGCGCGCGATGGTGGTTTGGAACGACGCTACATCCGAGCGGTTTGGCGAGGTTGTCGAGCATGCACTGGTTGACGCCGGTTTTGCCGTGTCGCCGCTCGTCCTCGAGGTTTCGCCTGCCGGTGCTACGCTGGCCGATGCCGATACCGTCTTTGGCGCCCTGTCGGCTAACGGCATTACCTGTGACGATCTCGTTGTCGCTGTCGGCGACACGGCGACCTGCTCGGTCGTTTGCTGGTGTGCCAATCAGTGGTGCGGTCGCACCGAGTGCGCCTTGCTGCCGACGACGTTCGACGCCATGCTCATGGTCGCGACGACCATGAAGCCGCTTGTCGCCTCGTCGGCGCATGCGCTTCCCGCTATCGCGTTCCGTCCCGAGCCGGGCTTGGTCGTGTGTGACCTCGACCTTGTTCGCGAGGCGGCCCCCGAGGACCTCAAGCTCGGCTATGCAGTACTTGTTGGCACCATGCTTTCGAGCAGCAAGTCCCGCTGGAATCAGTTTACCGAGACCGTTCCCGAGATTCTCGCGGGCGAGGAGGTCGCGCTCGTCAATGCCGTTCAGTGGTCTCAGACTGCCCGCAAGGACGTGCTGATGGCTACGAACCCGAGCGCCCGCCATGCGCTCGATTTTGGCAAGACGGGGGAGCGTGCCCTGCGCGCATGCTTGGGCGATGCCGCTTTGCAGGTCCCTGTCTACCAGCTGTTGTCCGAGGGCATGCGCTTTGAGGCGCGCCTAGCACATGATGCCTGCGACTTCGATATCGATTACGTCTTTGAGGTCGATGACTGCCTGGAGGACTTTGGCATCGAGGAGCTTGCCTTCGATCTGGAGCCTGCCGCATATATCGAGGAGTTCCGCAGGCAGCAGTTTGTTCGCTCGAACCGTAGCATGTTGCCGCTGCCCGCGGCACTCGGCGCCATTCGTCTAACGAGCGTTGAGGACGAGGTTCTTGAGCGCCATGCTCACGCCTACTTGGCTTCTCGCAAAGAACTTCTCTAAGATTTATTGACTTCCATCGTCTTTCGTATCATGTTGAGGGGCGGGTTTTAATCGATTGCGGATCGCATGCGATTCCGTCGTTCGGTTGAGACCCGTCCCGTCTTTATAGAGGCAACAAGAAAGGAATCTGCATGTCTGAGTTTGCTGCCGGTCCTGCCGGTCGTATCGAGCGTGTCCGTGCCCTGATGGCCGAGCGCGGCTACGACGCTATCGTGGTGCGCGACGAGGCCAATCTTCGTTGGCTTACGGGCGTGAAGGGCGTCTTCGATTACACCTTCGAGTTCCCGCACGCGGCGTTTATTACGGTTGACCAGTGCCTGTTCCATACCGACTCGCGCTACCTCAACAGCTTTGAGGAGAACACGCCCGCCGGCAGCCCTTGGGTCTACGATATGGACGAGGGTACCATCCCCGGTTGGGTCGCCGGCAAGATCGCGGCCAACAAGTGCCGCGTCTGCGCTGTCGAGGACGACATGCAGATCAACTTCTACCAGGGCATTCAGCGTGGTCTGGAGGATCGTTCCGTCGCCTGCATGCTGCCGCTGATGCATGACGACATCCGTAAGATGCGCGCCATCAAGGACGCCGAGGAGATCGAGCTCATGCGCCATGCGCAGTCGATCACCGATGCCGCCTTCCAGCATATGCTCGGCTTTATTAAGCCCGGCATGACCGAGAAGCAGGTTCGCAATGAGCTCGAGAACTTTATGTTCGCCAATGGCGCCGACAGCCTGGCCTTTGGCTCCATCGTGGCGAGCGGCCCCAATACCGCCAATCCGCATGCCGTCCCGAGCGACCGCGTGATCGAGAAGGGCGACTTCGTCCTCATGGATTACGGCGCGGGCTACTGCGACTATCGTTCCGACATGACGCGCACCGTCGTGATGGGCGAGCCTACCCAGGAGCAGCTCGACCTCTATGCGCTCGTGCGCCGTACGCACGAGGAGTGCGTCGCCGCCATCCATCCGGGCGTCGAGGGCAATGACATTTTCAGGCTTTCCAAGAAGATCATCGGCGATGCCGGTTATGGCGATTACTACAACCATGGTCTGGGCCATGGTGTCGGTATCGACATCCATGAGCTGCCCAACTTCAACCGCAGCAAGAACATCATCGAGGTCGGCTCGGTTATCACCATGGAGCCTGGCGTGTACCTGCCTGGCGTGGGCGGCGTGCGTCTGGAGGACTACGGCGTGGTCACCGAGAACGGCTACGAGCCCTTCACCAAGACACCGCATGACCTTCACGTCATCGATTGCTAGTCTACTTCGGTAGATAGTTTGGGGCGGGGCGTCTGGATCGATTCGGACGCCCCGCGTTCTCTTTTTATGCGCTCGCCGCAGGCGCCGTCTGCAAGTGTATAATTTCGCTCGTATGTAATTTGGACGCTTGTGCGTTCTGCCCATAACAAGAAAGGTCGCTATGCCTACCATTTCTACCGCCGACTTCAAGAACGGCCTCGGTCTCCGCATTAAGGACAAGGTCTACACCATCGTCGAGTTCCAGCATGTCAAGCCCGGCAAGGGCGGCGCGTTTGTGCGCTACAAGACCCGCGACATCAAGAGCGGCCGCGTCGTCGAGAACACCTGCAACGCCGGCACCAAGTTCGAGAGCGTTATGCTCACCACCCGTGAGTTCCAGTACCTCTACAACGATGGCACCGACTACATCTTCATGGACAATGAGACCTATGAGCAGGTTCCTGTTCCCGAGGACATGGTGGGCGAGAACTCCAAGTGGCTGCGCGAGAACGACATTTGCCAGCTTCTCTTCGCCGACGATGAGCTCATGGGCGTGACTCCGCCGATGTTCATCGAGACCACCATCGTCCAGACTGACCCGGGCTTTAAGGGCGACACCGTCCAGGGTTCCACCAAGCCGGCCACGATCGACACCGGCGCCGTCATCCAGGTCCCCATGTACCTCAACGAGGGCGAGGTCATCAAGGTTGACACCCGCGACGGCAAGTTCGTCTCCCGCGTCTAGCAACCAACTCTTCTAGGAGGACTCATGCCCCAGGAAATCAAGATTGACGGCATCGGCATTTCGCCCGATGTTCTGACCGCCATCGTCTCGCGCGCCGTGTCGGATGTCGAGGGCATCGCCTCCGTTGGCGTCAAGGACCTTGCCACCAACCTTGTCTCCATGATGCTCTCGTCCAAGGCCCCGGCTTCCGAGCCGGCGGTTGAGGCCGAGGTCGTCGGCGACAAGCTCGCACTCACCGTGCGTGTCGTGGTGTTCTTTGGCTATCCGTTCAAGAAACTCGCCGAGGCCGTTCGCGCCGCCGTGGTCGCCGCCATCGATGCCCAGGTGGGCGTTGAGGTCGAGCGCGTTGACGTTTGCATCGACGGCCTCGTTTTCCCCAAGGAGTAACCTTTGAGCCTTAAGGTTTATCGCGGGCGTACGCTTGCCCGCAGTCAGGCGCTGCAGCTGCTATTTCAGGCCGAGGCCACGGACAGCCCGCTCGAGCGCGTCCTCGAGGGTGATTTCCTGATCTCGAAGGGCCCCCTCGACCCCTATGCGCTGGAGCTGTGCCGCGGTGCCTACGAGCATATCGATCGCATCGACTGTGCCCTGCGCGCCGTCGCCAAGAACTGGGATCTTATGCGCATGCCCGGCGCCGACCGCAATCTGCTGCGTATCGCCGTCTACGAGATGCGCTTCCTTACCGACGAAGAGGTCTCGGACGCTATCGTGATCAACGAGGCCGTCGAACTTGCCAAGGCCTATGGCACCGACCAGTCCGCGTCGTTCGTCAACGGCGTGCTGGGCAAGATCGCGCGCAGCGAGGAGTTGCCGGGCGAGGACCTGTACCAGGAACTGCTGGCCGAGGATCGCGCTCGCGAGGAGGCCCAGGCTGCTGAGGCTGCCGCCAAGGTTGCGGTTGCCCAGGCCGAGGCTGGCGTGCTGGCCGAGGATGCGGACGCCGCCGAGGCTGACATCGACTCCGTCGAGGAGTAGCCATGCCAGAGGGTTCTGTCCGCAACTTTGACGAGATCTCGGACCGTCTGGACCAGATCATCGCTACCGTTCGCTCCAAGGATACGTCCTTGGAGCGTTCGCTCGATCTGTTTGACGAGGCGATTGAGCTGGGCTCCCGCGCGGTCGATATGGTCGACAAGTTTGAGCTGACGCCGCGTGAGGCCGACAAGCTCGAGCAGGAATACGATGAGGATGCGGCAAACGAATCCCAGGATAGCTAGGCCGCATCTCCGGATACGAATGGTTGATGGCATTCATGAAACGCGTGCGTCTTGATGACGAACTGATTTCACAGGGCATCTGCGCCGATCGCGCGGATGCCCTTCGCACTCTTATGGCCGGCTTGGTCTCGAGCGGCGGCGAGCGCTTGACTTCGCCGGGGCTTAAGGTGACCCCGGGTCTGCCGCTGCACGTGAAGGGGCGCATTCCCTATGTTGGCCGCGGCGGTCTTAAGCTCGAAGGCGCGCTTGATGCGTTTGGCATCAATCCGACGGGCCTTAGCTGTCTGGATGTGGGCTGCTCTACCGGCGGCTTTACCGATTGCCTGCTCAAGCGCGGAGCTGCGACCGTTATCTCGGTGGACGTGGGTCGCGCACAGTTCGATTGGTCGTTGCGTCAGGACGATCGCGTGACGCTGCATGAGCGCACCAACGTGACGCAGCTGCCTGAGCTTGGCTATGCCGGCGCCATCGACCTGGTTGTTTGTGATGTCTCGTTTACCAGCATCGCGAACATTATCGATGCGGTGCTGGCGTGCCTGGCGCCTACGGGTGCATTCTGCACGCTCGTAAAGCCGCAGTTTGAGGCTCCGGCGGCGCTGGTGGGTGAGGGCGGCATTGTGACCGATCCCGCCGTGCGCCGCGATACACTCGTGGCGGCGGTTGAACTCTTTGCAGCCAAGGGCCTTTTTCCGGTCGATGTGTGCGTGTCGCCCATTCATGGTGCCAAGGGAAACGTTGAGTTTTTCTTGTACGGCACGAGGTATGCCCCCGGCGACCGCTCGCAAGACGAGCTGCAATCCCAGGTATCGGTTATGAGCGAGAAAGCTGCAACGCTATGAAGGTCTTTCTGGTTCCCAATTACTACAAGCAAGAAGCGGTCGAGAGCGGCCTGATGCTCGAGCTTTGGCTGACGCGCCAGGGCTATGAGGTCGCATGGGCTGCCGACCAGCGATCGAAGATTCAAAGCACGCCTGATATTGACGGCTCCGATCTGGTCATTACGCTCGGCGGCGACGGTACGTTGCTGCGCGCTGCCCGCATCCTCAACCATCGCGAGATTCCTATCCTCGGTCTTTCCTATGGTCACCTGGGCTTTTTGACGGCCGCGAGCCCCGAGGAGCGCGACATTTTGCAGGTTGTGAGCGATGCCCTGTCCGGTGAGCTGCACGTGAGCCGTCGCGCTACCATCGCCGCGGATATCGTGTCCGTGCGCGAAGACGGTACGAAGGATGTCGTGCGCACCTTCGCCCTCAACGACATGGCGCTTACCCGCGGTCCGCTGTCCGATATGGTCGAGTTCGACATCACGGTGTCGGGCCACCATATCGATCGACTGCGTGGCGACGGCGTGGTTGTATCGACGGCGACTGGCTCCACCGGCTACGCGCTATCCGCCGGCGGTCCCATCGTCAGCCCCGATTACACGGGCATGGTCTGTGTGCCGATTGCTCCGCATACCATTCAGGCTCGCGCCTTTTTGACCTCGCCGAGCGATGTCGTCGAGATCTTTATGTCTGATGACCGTCCGAGTGTTCCGGCGATCGCTATCGATGGACAGTTTATTACCTGCGATGGCACCGTTGAGAGCGTGGCGGTGCGTCGCGGTCCCGGAGACGTGCTGCTGCTCGATTACGGTCCCGAGAGCTTCTATAACTCGGTGAGCCGCGTGTTCTATGGAGTGCGCCATGATCGATGAGCTGCAGGTTTCCAACATCGCGCTCATTCGCGAGGCGACGCTGGTGCCGAGTGCGGGCCTAACGGTTTTGACTGGCGAGACCGGTGCCGGCAAGACCGCGCTGCTCTCGGCGCTCAAGCTCATTTTGGGCGAGCGTGCAGATTCGTCGACCGTGCGCGAGGGAGAGGCGCTGGCGAGCGTCGAGGCGCGCTTGTTCGACGACCCGCACGACACGGAGGGCTTTACCGTGCAGCGCAGCCTTTCTGCCGAGGGTCGCAGCCGCGTCAAGATTGACGGCCGCATCGCTAGCGTGCGCGAGCTTTCCGAGCGCGTCGGCGTGATGATGGATCTGTGCGGCCAGCATGAACACCAGCGTCTGCTCGATCCGGCGCATCATGTTGCCATGGTTGATGCCTGGGCTGGTCGCTCTGCGCTCGAGGCGCTCGACCGTTACCGTGCCTGCTTCAAGGCGTCGCGTGCGGCTGCCAAGGAGGTCCGTCGCGTGGAGGAAGCCTCACGCGCGCAGGGGAGCCGTGTCGAGGAGGCTCGCTTTGCCCTCGAGCGCATCGGCGAGGTCGACCCCAAGCCGGGCGAGTATGAGGAACTCGAGGAACTGCTGCCGCGCTCCGAACATGCCGAGGTACTGGTTGCCACAGCTAACGATGCCCATGCATCGCTTGCCGCCGAAGGTGGAGCGCTCGATGCCGTGAACAGCGCCGTGGCAGAGCTTTCCCGTATGGCTACCGTCGATCGCAAACTGGGCGACATTGCCGATGCGCTTTCGGATGCCTGCATCTCCCTTGAGGATAGCGCGAACGAGCTTCGTGCCTATCGCGATGGCGTCGCCTTCAACCCGCGCGAGCTCGCTCGCATGCGTGAGCGGTATTCCGACCTCAAGGGCCTGTTGCGTCAGTGGGGTCCCACGATGGACGATGTTTTTGCCATGCGCGATCGCTCGCAAGAGCTGCTGTCCCTGGTCGATGATGGCGATGAACAGATCAAAAAGGCGCGTGAGGCACTCGGGAGCGCCGAGCGCGAGCTGTTCGCTGCCGCCAAGGCACTCAAGCGCGCTCGCAATACGGCGGCCCCGCGCTTCTGCCACGAGGTCGGTCGTCAGATGGCACGCTTGGAGATGGGCGGTGCCGAGCTCGTTTGGGAGTCGCATGATCTTCCGCGCGCTGAGTGGACGCCGGCGGGTCCTTCGAGTTACGAGCTTTTGTATCGCAGCGGTGCCGGCTTGACGCCGCGTCCCCTGCGCCGAATTGCGTCGGGCGGCGAGCTCAGCCGCGTTATGCTCGCGAGCAAGGTGGTCTTGGGTAATGCTGACGGCGTCGATACACTGGTATTTGACGAGGTCGATGCCGGTGTCGGCGGCTCCACGGCTCGTGCTCTTGCTGGTGTGCTGGTCGATCTTGCCGCTACGCATCAAGTGATTGTCGTAACCCACTTGGCGCAAGTCGCCGTCATGGCCGACAAGCATTATGTTGTCAGCAAGGAGCCGGGCGATGTTCCCCAGACGCATTTGGACGAGGTAACCGGCGAAGCGCGTACCGCCGAGATCGCCCGCATGCTCAGCGGCGATCAGTCCGAGGCAAGCTTGGCCCACGCAAAGCAGATGCTCGAAGAAGTTCGAGGCTAGGTCGTATCAGCGGTGTTGGTGGGACAAAATAGACTGAAATTTTTGTCCCACTACGCGTTTTACTCAACGACCTTGTCCGGCTGGATGAGCTCCTCGTAGTAGCTGATATGTTCGCGAGCGTCTTCAATCTCGGGCAGCAGGAAGTTGTAGATAACTTCGATGATCATCGTGGCGCTGATCTTGGAGAACGCAAAGTCACCCGTCGTCAGCAGCGCCTCGTGGTTGACGGTATTAAAAGTGTAGTCTGCCAGGCGCGCGAGTGGAGACTTGCTGTCGCTGCTGATGACGACTACGGTGGCACCGCAGTCGCGAGCCGCTTTTGCCATGCGATTCAGTCGGCGCGACTTGCCGGAGTTTGAGATGAGCACGATGACGTCACCCGGGTGCAACGTGAGCGCAAAGCCGATTGATGTCTCGCTAATGGTGCTCGCCATGCAGCGCAGGCCCAGCTGCGAAAACTTAAACGTCGCATCGAGCGCGACCGCGTTCGTATTGCCCACAGCCGCAAACTCAATAACCCCTGCATGCTTAAGGGCATGCACAACAGCCGCCAACGTATCGTGGTCGATCCCGTCGATGGTCGCATTAAGCTCGCTCACCTTGGCAGCCAGGATGTTCTTAAGGCTCTGCTCCATATTGTCGAGCGAGACTTCGTCAGTCAGGCCCTCGTTGCGCTGGCTTTCCAAATCCCTCGCCAACGAAAACTGAAAGCTGCGGAAGCTGCCAAAGCCAAGCTTGCGGCAGAAGCGCGAAACGGTCGCCTCGGACGTGGCGGCGGCGCGCGAGAGCTGAGCCGCCGTGAGGCGTGGCGCCTCGGACTGGTGCTCCAATATATAGTCGACAATACGCTGCTCGGACTCGCTGTATCCCTGATGGGTACTAATGAGGGAAAGTGCGCTCTTGCTACTATCGGTCATGGATGGCTCCTGGTTGGCATGAAAATCGGACTCGTTTTGTAATGTCATAGTATAGGGGGATTTTCAATTACAAGATACACCTTGCCGTTTCAAGTGTTGATGGTAAACTTTCACCTACCGTTTACGGTTATGAAAGAACCTTTCACCGGAGAATTGCGCCTTGTCTCTTCTCACGCGGACGGTAGGTTGGTATCTTTCAGTTGTGGAAAAGCGCGCAAGGACGCGCGTGTAGGGGAGCGCCTGCGGGCGCAAAACTTAAAAAGGAGGGACACATGGCTAAGTTTGACATCATCGCCGCCACCGGTTGCCCGACCGGCATTGCGCACACCTTCATGGCGAAGGAGGCACTGGAGAAGGCAGCTGCCGAGCGAGGTCTGACTATTAAGGTCGAGACCCATGGCCAGGTCGGTGTCGAGAACGAGCTCACCAAGAGCGAGATCACCGGTGCCAAGGCCGTCGTCGTCGCAGCCGATAAGGATGTCCAGGCTGAGCGTTTCGCCGGCAAGCCCATGGTTTCCGTTGGTGTTTCCAAGGCCCTGTCCGTTGAGGCCGCCGGTAAGCTGATTGACCGCGCGCTCGCCGCCAAGGGCGACAACACGGTTGCAGCCGCTGCCGATGTCGAGGACGAGGCCGAGGAGAAGGAGTCCATCGGTCACGTCATCTACAAGCACCTTATGAACGGCGTCAGCCATATGCTGGTCTTCGTCGTTGCCGGTGGTGTCCTGACCGCCGTCTCGTTCCTGTGGGGCATTACGTCCTTCGATTCGACGGCGTCTGACTACAACAGCTTTGCTGCGATGCTCAAGATCATCGGCGGCATCGCCATGAACCTCATGGTTCCGGTACTTTCCGCCTACATCGCCGAGTCCATCGGTAAGCGCCCGGCGCTCGTCCCTGGTTTTGTTGCCGGTATGATCGCCATTCAGGGCCTGCCTGTTAACGCCGAGACCGGCATGATCGACGCCGGTGGCGCCGGCGTGGGCTTCGGCTTCCTGGGCGGCATCGTCGGCGGCTTCCTCGCTGGCTATGTCATCCTGCTGCTCGAGAAGGTCTTTGCCGGTCTGCCCAAGAACCTGGACGGCCTCAAGGCTATCTTCCTGTACCCGCTGTTCTCGACCGCCATCGTCGGTCTGGTCATGCTCGGCATCTCTGGCCCCATGGCTGCCATCAACACTGCCATGATGGACTTCCTCAAGGGCCTGTCCGCCTCTGGCGCCGTTGTCCTGGGTCTTGCCATCGGCTGCATGTGTGCCTTTGACATGGGTGGCCCGGTCAACAAGGCTGCTTACGTCACCGGTACCGCTATGCTCACCGAGGCGCTGGCTGCTGGCGTTGGCACCGATACCTACAACTTCGGCACCAACTTCATGGCTGCCGTCTCCGCCGCCTGCATCGTTCCGCCGCTGATCACCACCTTTGCCGTCGTTGTCGGCAAGAAGTACTTCAGCCAGGAGGATCACGACGCCGGTGTCGTCAACCTCATCCTTGGTTGCACCCACATCACCGAGGGCGCCATTCCGTTCATGACCAAGAACATCTGGCCGGTCATGCCCATCATGATGCTCGGTTCCTCTATCGCTTCGATCCTGACCATCATGTTCAACGTTCACGATCCGGCGCCTCACGGTGGCTTCCTGGTCCTGCCCGTTGTCGAGAACGGTCCGCTGTGGGTCCTCGCGATCCTCATCGGCGCTGTTGTCGGTGGCATCCTGTTCGTGGCCTTCAAGAAGTACGACTTCGAGAAGAATCAGAAGGCCGCTCCTGCAGCCAAGCCCGTTGAGGCCCCCAAGGCCGCTGCCGTCGAGGCTCCCAAGGCCGAGGCTGCCGACTTCGTGAAGGTCGAGAATGTCTTTGTCGCCGAGGACTTCGCTTCTCGTGACGAGGCTCTGAGCTTCGTTTCCAACCAGGCCGTCAAGGCCGGTATCGCAAACGACGCCGACGCCGTGATGAACGCCTTCCTGGCCCGCGAGGCCGAGGGCACCACGGGCATGATGGAGGGCTTCGCCATTCCGCATGCCAAGTCCGACGCCATTACCGAGGCTGCCGTCATCGTCGTCAAGGACGAGTCCGGCGTGACCGGTTGGGACACCATGGACGGCGCTCCCGTCAACGTGGGCATCGCCCTGCTCATCCCTGGTGCACAGGCTGGCACCACGCACCTCAAGATCCTGTCCAAGGTCGCCGAGGCGCTCATGGACGAGGACTTCCGTGCCACCGTCAAGGGTTCCACCGACGCCGCCGAGATCGCCAAGACGATCAACGCCCGCCTGGTCTAATTCCGCAGTACGCGAATAACATCGCCCCCTGTAACAAAGGCGAGGACTCCCTACGGGTCCTCGCCTTTTTTCATACCACCCGGCACTCAGGGACGTTCCTTTTCTGCCGGCACCCCGGGACACTCCTTAGTACCCAACAGGGCATAAATAGCCCTCATCGAGTGAATCACCCACGCGAACAATAATTCAGCCAGAATTCCTTTTGCACGATATTTCTTGGACGGAAGCATGTTCCCGCAGCTCGCCTGCCGGGCGGGGCGGTTAAGTTTGTCGCGAGTTCCGCACGCAAAGGAAAGCACTTAATGTGCTTTCCGTCTTGCGCAGGATTGTAGAGCAGCAAACTTAACCGCCCCGCCCGGCAGGCGAGCGGACAGCGAACGACATCTGTCCAACAATTCGTGCGAAACACAATGAAAAACCGTTTGATGTGAGTTAATATAAACAACGTCGTGAATCTGACTCCTGCCACATGCATGACAGGGGTTAAACACAAAAAAGGAGTCAATTATGGTTTCTGAGAAGGCTACCCTCGTTAATCCTCAGGGTCTGCACATGCGTCCGGCTGGTCTGTTCGCCTCCACCATGGGCAAGTACGCCTGTGACGTGACGGTCGTCACCCCCGAGAAGGAGGTCAACGGCAAGTCCCCGATGGCCCTCATGGCTGCTGGTATCCCCTGCGGCACCGAGGTCGAGGTCAAGTGCGACGGCGCCGACGAGGCCGAGGCTCTGGCTGCTGCCATCGAGCTCATCAAGAGCGGTCTTGGCGAGTAGAACTCAAACGGGTCGCATGTTGAACAACTAAGTTCATATTTGGGGGCGCAGTGACCTGTCTTAAGGTAGCTGCGCTCTTTTGTCATGGATATGGCAAAACGCTTTATCACATGACACGGAGAGAGGAATGGGAATGTATCAGGGAGTCAACGCTTCCGAGGGCATCGGTATCGGCACCGTCATGGTCGCCGTCGATCCCGACTTGACGTTTGAGCCGCACGAGGTTGCTGATTCGGCAGCAGAGAAGGAGCGCTATCAGACCGCTCTTTCGGTCTTCTGCGAGAAGACCCAGGCTCAGGCCGACCACATGAAGGAGACGGTGGGCGAGGCCGAGGCCGAGATCATGAGCGGACACATTGTCCTGGCTCAGGATCCGGGCATGACCGACGCCATCAATGCCGCCATTGACGGCGGCACCTGCGCCGAGCAGGCGCTCATGGACACCTCGACCATGTTCGAGAACATGTTCCTGTCCATGGACGATGAGATGTTCCGTCTGCGCGCGGCCGACATCGCCGACATCCGCACCGGTATTCTGGCCGAGCTGCTGGGCAAGGAGGTCGTCGACCTTTCCGTCCTGCCCGAGAACACCGTCGTTGTCGTGCACGACCTCACGCCGTCCATGACCGCCACGATCGATAAGGCCCACGTTGCCGGTATCGTCACCGAGACTGGTGGCCGCACGTCGCACTCCGCAATCATTGCGCGCGCCCTCGAGATCCCGGCTGTCCTTTCGGTTTCCAACAGCTGCACCGCACTGCGCAACGGCATGACCGTTGTCGTCGACGGTGGCAAGGGTATCGTCGAGGCCGATCCCGATGAGGAGACGCTCGCCGCTTACACTGCCAAGGCCGAGGCTTTCGCTGCCGAGAAGGCGGCTCTCGAGGCCTTCCGCGGCAAGCCGTCCGTGACTGCCGACGGCATCAAGAAGATCATTGCCTGCAACATCGGCAACCCCGATGACGTGCCCAACGCGCTCGATCACGATGCCGAGGCTATCGGCCTGTTCCGTTCCGAGTTCCTGTTCATGGATTCTGCTGAGCTTCCTTCCGAGGAGGAGCAGTTCAACGCCTACCGTAAGGTCGCCAGCGCGCTCAAGGGCGCTCCGGTCATCATCCGCACGCTCGATGTGGGTGGCGACAAGGAGATTCCGTACCTGCACATGGTCAAGGAAGAGAACCCCTTCATGGGCTTCCGCGCCGTGCGTTACTGCCTGGCCAACCCCGACCAGTACAAGGTCCAGCTCCGCGCCCTGCTGCGCGCCAGCGCCTTCGGTGACGTCAAGATTATGATCCCGCTCGTCACCTGCGTCGAGGAAGTCTTGGCTGTCAAGGAGCTCGTCGAGCAGTGCAAGACCGAGTTGACCGAAGAGGGTCGCAAGTTCAACGAGAACATCGAGGTCGGCATCATGGTCGAGACGCCTGCAGCCTCGCTGCTCGCTGACCGCCTGGCCGAGGTCGCCGACTTCTTCTCCATCGGCACCAACGACCTGATCGGCTACACCATGTGCGCCGACCGTGGCAACGACACCATCTCCAACCTGTACCAGGTTTACTATCCCGCCGTGCTCCGCTCGCTCAAGAACATCATCGAGAGCGGCGTGAAGGCCGGCATCATGGTCGGTATGTGCGGCGAGGCCGCTGCCGATCCGTTGCTCGAGCCGCTGCTGATCAGCTGGGGCCTGGAGGAGTTCTCGATGAGCGCTCCGTCCATCCTGCGCGCCCGCAAGACCATCAGCCAGTGGACCAAGGCCGAGTGCGACGAGCTCGCCGAGAAGGCGCTCGCCTGCAACACCGCTGCCGAGGTCAAGGCACTGCTCGAGTCCGCAGCTCGCTAATTTGGTATCAGAGGTAACCGCGTGGTTGGAATGGGCCGGCCACGCGGCCCTCACATATACAGGGGGTACTGTAAATGTTCTACACGCTAACCGCTAACCCGGCTGTCGACATGACGGTTTCGAGCTCTCCGCTCGAGCCCGACGAGAACGTCCGCACCGGCTCGGCCAGCTACACGGCTAACGGCAAGGGCCTCGACGTGTCCTTCGCCTTTAAGAAGATGGGCGTCGACACCGTCGCTCTCGGCTTCTTCGCCGGCTTCACGGGCAAGTTCATCGTCGAGGAGGTCATGAACCTGGGTTGCCTCTGCCGCCCGGTCTGGACCGACGGTATCACGCGCATCAACACCTACGTCAACGATGGCCAGCACGAGTACGGCATCCTGAACCCCGGTGCTCCGATCACGCCGCAGCATCAGGAGGAGCTCTACAACATCCTGGACACCGCGGGCGACCTTGAGTGCCTGATCGTCTCCGGCTCCGTGCCTCCCAAAGCTACGCCCGACTTCCTGGCTCAGGTCATGGAGCACGCTCAGGCCCGTGGCGCCGACGTCGTCCTGGACCTGTCCTCCGACAAGCTCAAGGAGCTCGCTCACAAGAAGCCGCTGCTCATTAAGCCGAACCATCACGAGATGAAGGCTATCTTCGGCGTGCCGGTCGACACCGACGACGAGGTCCGCGTTGCCATGAAGCTGGCTCACGAGGCCGGCGTCCAGAACGTGCTGCTCACCCGTGGTAGCCGCGGTGACGCTTACTTCTCCAACGGCGAGGACATCTGGTATGCCAAGCGTGAGTTCAACATCAAGCTTGTCTCTTCCGTCTGCGCCGGCGACTGCACCCTCGCTGCGTTCCTGCACAAGTGGTACAGGGATCGCGACAACGTCGAGGAGGCCATGAAGCTCGCTATGGCCACCGGCGCCAACGTTGCTGAGTCCGTCGGCATCGGCGACTTTGGTCACGTCGACGAGTACAGCAAGCGCGTTGCTGTCCGCAAGCTCGATCGCAAGTAAGCGAAACGCGACATATTCGTGCGCATGCGGCGCTCCGGTTTCGGCCGGGGCGCTTTTTTGTTCCGCCATGGTGGAGAGGTGTCCTGCCGTACTTCATCGCTTCCACACCGTTCACCGAGTTGTTGTAGCCTTTTGCCGAAGCGTGGAATATACTTTCATTAACACGTTACTTCGTGAAAGGAACATTCATGATTTACACGCTTACTGCAAATCCCGCTATTGACTACAACATCTCCTGCGATGGCCTGACCGCCAACACCGTTACCCGCACCCGTAACGCTGTCTACACCCCCAACGGCAAGGGTCTCAACGTTTCGTTTACGCTCGACCACTACGGCGTCGACACCACGATCCTGGGCTTCTTCGCCGGCTTCTCGGGTGAGTATATCGTTAAGGGCGCCGAGGCCCTGGGCGTGCCCGTCAAGCCCGTGTGGACTGACGGCATCACGCGTGTCAACGTGTTCCTCAACGCCGGTCCCGACACCGAGTACAACATGGTCAATGCCGGTGCCGCCATCAACGCTGCCAACGAGCAGGAGATGTTTGAGCTTATCGATTCGCTCGATGACATGACCTGCCTGGTTATCAGCGGCTCGCTGCCCCCCAACACCTCCGATGGCTTCCTGGCAGAGGTCCTGCGTCGCGTGAAGGCGAAGGGCGCCGAGTTCGTGCTCGATATCTCGAGCCATCAGCTGGCCGACCTCATTGCTTTGGAGCCGTTGCTCATTAAGCCCAACGACGACGAGCTGCTCGACATCTTTGGCATTATGGTGAGCGGTGGCGACGACGAGTCCGTCAAGGGCGCCATGGCCGAGCTGCACGCCAAGGGCGCTAAGAATGTACTGCTGACGCTCGGCGGCGACGGCGCGTACTTCTCCAACGGCGAGCACATCTGGTTTGCCAACCGCACCTTCGACGTCAAGCTGCTGTCGACCGTCTGCGCGGGCGACTCCTCGCTGGCCGCCTTCCTTTCCGTGTGGCACGACGCCCCCGAGCGCGTCGAGGATGCCCTGCGCCTCTCGATGGCCACCGGCGCCAACGTGGTTGAGTGCCCGGGTCTGGGCGATTTTGCCAAGGTCGATGAGTATCAGAAGGGTATTGCAATCCGTCAGGTTTGCTAGTTCCGGCACCTTGCCTGAATAGTTCAATTATTTCGCATCCGTCTTAGACCAGGACGGATGCGTTTTTGTTTATCGGACTTGCGTGTGCAGTGGAGGCTGTTTCTTGCTAGACTTCTTGCAGACGCAATCGATAGCCAATTTGATAGTCGCAGGAGGCCATAGGCATGTGCAATGTTTCGCTCAACGGTACGCAGCCGACCGATGCCTCTATCCGTGTCCTGCGTGCGCTTGAGGCAGCAGGTCTTGAGGCTTGGTACGTGGGCGGTTGGGTACGTGATGCCCTGATGGGACGCCCCAGCCACGATGTTGACATGTGCTGCAGCGGCCTGTGGCAGGAGTCCAAAGAGGCGCTCGAAGCGGCTGATATTGCCGTGGTTGAGTCGGGCATAAAATTTGGCGGCATCACGGCTATTTGCGATGATGAGCGCATTGAGGTCACCACCTACCGCCTAGACGGCTTTTACACCGACGGCCGCCATCCCCAGAGTGTGGAGCGTGCGGCGTCGCTTGAGGACGATCTGGCGCGTCGTGACTTTACCGTTAACGCTATGGCCTGGCATCCCGAGCGTGGTCTTGTCGACCGCTACGATGGTCAGGGCGACCTAGACCGCAAGCTCATCCGCGCCGTTGGAGATCCCAAGCGTCGTTTTAACGAGGACGCGCTTCGCATGCTGCGCGCGGTGCGTTTTGCCTGCCGTCTGGATTTTATGATTGAGCCTAAGACTAAACAGGCGCTTGCCGAGTGCGCGCCGCTGCTCGATGCTGTGGCGCGCGAGCGCGTGGGCATTGAGCTCGAGGGCATTCTTTCGACCGGCCATGGGGGAGACGCGATGCTGCGCTACCCCGAGCTTGTTTGCGCCGCCGTGCCCGAGCTCGCGTCCGCTCGCGGGTTTGATCAACGCAGCGTCTATCATGCGTTTAACGTCTACGAGCATATCGCCCGCGTGCTGACGGTGGCAGGGGAGCTGGCGCTGTGCGATGGCGTGGCGCCTTCGCCGAGCTTAATGTGGGCAGCGTTTTTGCATGACGTCTCCAAGCCCGATTGCTTTACGGTCGATCACGCCGGCAGTGGCCACTTCTACGGTCATCCCGAGCTCGGCGCCAAGAAGGCGCGCGTCATTATGGATCGCCTGGCGCTCTCGCACGACTTTGTGCGCGACGTGTGCCTGCTCATTAAATATCATGACAAGCCGCTGCGCCCCGAGCGCTTCTGCCTGCTCAATATGATGCGCGCGCTTTCGGGCGAGGGCGTCGACACGGCCCGCCTGATTGACGAGCTCATGGACCTCAAGCGTGCCGACACACTTGGCAAGGCCCCGTCGTGCTTCTATTACGTTGAGACGATTGAGGAGATGCGCGCGATGGCGCACGAGCTGCTGAAGGCAGGGGAGCCCTATACGCTCAAGATGCTCGCCATCAACGGTGGCGACTTGATTCGTGCCGGTGTGAAGCCGGGGCCCGAGCTAGGCCAGCTACTCAACGCCGCCCTCGAAGCCGTTATCGAGGACAACATCCCCAACGATCGCGAAACCCTTTTGGTTCATCTCAACTTGAATTAGCTACCCAGTTTACCTGCGTGTTCCATAACCTGCCGACAATTTTTCGGCAATTTGGAATTTCTTCTTGCGCTGACGTTTTTTGTCCCGTAATATATTTCCTCGCAGCACAGCAGTGCAGATGTTATGTGGCCCGTTCGTCTAGCGGTTTAGGACGCCGCCCTCTCAAGGCGGAGATCACCAGTTCGAATCTGGTACGGGCTACCACTTCTTTTCTGCTGAGGCCTATGGCCCGTTCGTCTAGCGGTTTAGGACGCCGCCCTCTCAAGGCGGAGATCACCAGTTCGAATCTGGTACGGGCTACCACGCATCTGATACCCGGTCTTTCCACGGAAGGCCGGGTTTTTTATTATCAAACAACTGTCTGTCATTCCCGTTTGAACAAGAGCTTTGCGTTCTGCTTATGGCCCTTACGGGTACAATAACCAAGATATTTTGACTGTAAGAAGGAGTCTCATGACGGAGTCCTCTCAGCATACGTCCAAGCCCCAGGTCGAGGTTGAGGCCTCGGGCGGCGATGACAATAAGAGCGCACGCCGCGGTGCAATCTTTATCGGCGTTGTGCTGGTGGGTTATATCGTCTATCTGGTGGTAACCGGGCAGATGGGGCAGTTCTGGGCTGCTATGTCGAGCGTTCAGGCGCCCTGGCTCGTTGTCGCGTGTCTTTGCATGTTCATGTATCTGTTCTTTGGCATTGTGGCCTATGCGATCGCCGTCTGGCTCGACCCCAATTCGCCCGTCGGTATCCGCGACCTCATTTCGGTCGAGGCGAGCGGTATTTTCTTTGGCAACCTGACGCCCATGATGATGGGCTCTACGCCTGCCCAGATCTACCGCCTGACCAAAGCGGGCCAAAACGTGGGCGAAGCGGGTGCCACGCAGTTCACCCGATTTATTGTGTATCAGTTTGGCCTAGTTGCCTGGGGCGCTATCCTACTGCTTGCTCGCATGCCGTTTTTTGCCGAGCGCTATGGCGACATGACGCTGCTGTGCGTCTTTAGTTTTGGCGGTCACTGCTGCATCCTGCTTGGCATCTTCGCCGTCGCGCTCATGCCTAAGACCGTCACGCGCGTCGCCCATTGCATCATCAATTGGCTTGAGCGCATTGGTGTCTCGGCCACTAAGATCGAGGGATGGCGCACGTTTGTCGATGGCGAGATCTACTCCTTCTCCGAGAAGTTCAAGCTTTCAGCCGGCCACTTTTCGTCCATGCTGCTCACGGTGGTCATCACCATGTTGCAGCTCGCGTTTTTCTACCTCGTGCCGTATTTCCTGATGCTTGCCTTTGGCCACCACGAGGTCGACTTTTTCTCGGTCATGGCCGCGAGCGCCTTTGTCCAGCTGCTGAGCTCTGCGGTCCCCTTGCCCGGTGGAACTGGTGGCGCCGAGGGCGGCTTTGCATTGTTCTTGGGTCATTTCTTTGGGTCGGCATCGACCGCCGGCTATCTGCTGTGGCGCCTCATTACGTTTATCGCGCCGACCATATTGGCTGCGCCCCTGCTGGGCCTTAAGAGCGCCCACAACGAGAGCATCCATGCGCGCTGGGATCGTGTGATGCGCAAGCTCGGCCGTACGCCTCAGACGCCCTCTGCGCCCACTAAGCCGCACCCCATGAATGCTGTTACCGTTGATCCCAAGAAGCACGCTCAGAAGGCTTCTGGGACAGCTAAGCCGGCTCATAAAGCCTATGTGCGACAGACAGGCGACGGTATCCGCGTGTCTCCGTCGGCACTCAATAAGAAGAAGCACCCTAAGTCGCAGTAGGGCAGTCGTGCGTTCTTCATGATGCGGGGCATATTTGTGCTGTATGGGGGATAATCCTCTTACGTAGATTATCTCTCATCTGTTGATGAATGCCCGCATATCGAAGGGACACGTCCATGGACACCAGCAAACCGCGTCTTGATCGCCGCATCGTTCGCAGCCGCAATGCCATCCTTTCCGCTTTCGAGCGCCTGCTCATGGAAAAGCCGCTGGCAGACATTACGGTGAGTGCCATCGCGCGCGAGGCCAATGTCGACCGCAAGACCTTCTACGTGCACTTTGGTACGGTTGATGGCTTGCTCGATGCCATTGCCGTCGATGTGGTGGAGATGATTGTCGACTCGGTCGAGAAAACGCTTGCTTCCATGGACGGTGACACCAACGAGCGCGCCCTGGGCGCGGCGGCGACCTTCTTTAAAACCGTTAACGAGACGCTGTGCAACAACCTGGTGCTCAATCGTCAGCTGATCGAGAACATTCCGCTCGATGATTTTATGGCTCGTCTTCGTGCGCCGCTCGAGCACGAGATTGCCGAGCGCGATCTGCTGCCCCAAGGTCTCAAGGACGAGATGTTCGACTACTATCTGGCGTTTTTGCTGTCGGGTATTATCGGAATCTATCGCACATGGGCGCTGTCTGACGGCTCGGTTCCTATCGAGCGCGTCTCGGAGGTCGCCAACGACCTGACTCTCAATGGCCTGTCGAGTCTGGAATCTCGCTTGGATTAGGCGCAGGCTTGAGTTCGCGAGGCGCTTGTCGGGGTGCAGCCCGATCGACCAGGCGACGAGCATCCCGCCGAAGCAGTCGATGACCGGGCTCAGGTAGACCTTCTCGCCGCCCGGGAGCCTGAACTCGGTGATGTCGGTGAGCCACAGCAGGTTGGGCTCGTCGGCGTGGAAATTCCTGTTTACGAGGTTCTCCGGCGCCTTGTAGACCTCGCCGGCGTAGGAGCTGTAGCCTGAGGATCCTTAAAAGAAAGTCCAGTTTATCCTTTCCACCCCAATTGGGAATCCTCCGATGCGCCTTCGCACGCTCGCATGACCTCGATACCGTGCGAGCGTGCGAACTCGACGAGCTCTGCGTTGCGGGCGTTTATGGTGCCGAAGGCGGCGGGACACACGATAAGGCGCGCGCAGTGGACGAGGAGCTCTTTGGCGCGGGCTATGGTTCTATCCCCGATCGGCTCGAAGGCGCGCTCGGTCACGCATTCCGCCGCCAGGTCGCGCGCGAGCTCGCAGTCGATGTCCCCTTCGTGCAGAACGCCCGTGTAGAACGCCTTGCCCTGCCGGATGAGCTGGCGAAACACAGCCGACCCCGTACCTGCGCCGGCGATGACGAACGTGTGCGCATCGCCGTGCGGGCGTCCAATTTCCACGCTGCCGAAGCGCTCGTTGAAGGTGCCATGTTGAAGGCCGTAGAGCTCGCCAATCGTCTCGCGCGTGAATATGTCCTCGGGTGCGCCGGCGCGGAAGACCCGGCCGTCCTTCACGCAAATCACCTTGTCGGCGCTTTTCTGCGCGAGCTCGAGTTCGTGGATGGACATGATGACAGCCACATTCCGCGATTTCGCAAGGTGGCGAAGTATTCGCAGCAGGTCGATCTGGTAGCGGATATCGAGATACGACGTGGGCTCGTCGAGCACGAGCACACGCGGATCCTGCGCGATGGCGCGTGCGAGCATGACGCGCTGGCGTTGCCCGTCGCTTATCTGCATGAAGTCGCGCTCGGCGAGCTCTTCCACACGTGCGGTTTTCATGGCCTCGTCGACCCGACTATGGTCGTCGGGCGAGAGTGTGCCCATTCGCCCGGTGTAGGGGTGCCTTCCCGCCTCTACGACATCGCGGCAGGTGAGGAGCTCGGTCCGGGGGCGATCTGTCAGCATAACGGCAAGGTTCCTTGCAAACTCCGCCGTCTTCCATCGGGAAATCTCCCGCCCGTCGAGCTCGACCGCGCCGGCAAGCGGTGCCAGATGGCGTGTGATGGTTTTTAAGATGGTCGACTTGCCCGAGCCGTTCGGCCCGATGAGCGCCACGACGTCGCCCGCGCGAACCTCCAGATCGACGCCTCCGACTACGACCTTCTTGTCGTAGCCCGCCGACAGGTCGCTTATGTGGAAAAGCGGCGCTCCGTCAGCCTGCGTTTCGACCGTAGTTTCGAGGTTCGGCTCCGCTCGGAAGAGGCGTTCCGCGCGCAGTTCCGCACGAGCCGAAAGTGCCTTCTGGCGCTTTCGTGCGAGCTCAGGACTGTCTAAGCATGGAATGTCCCCTCCGAGCGTTTTGGGCCGCGGCACGAATTCCCCCATCTACCTCACCCGCTTCTTCAACATGAGCGCGATAACCACCGGAGCGCCGAAGATGGCGGTGACGGCGCTGATGGAAAGCTCGACGGGAGAGAACAGCGTGCGCGCGATCAAATCGCAGCCCGCGCAGAAGATGGCGCCTCCCAAGAAGCACGCAGGAATCACGCGGATGGGCTTCGACGACTTTAGCGCCGACTTCACGAGATGCGGAACCGCGATGCCTACGAACGACACCGGACCAGCGAACGCGGTCACGCAGGCGGAGAGCATGCTCGCTAGAAGGACGAGCACCACGCGGAAGCGTTCGACGTTCACGCCGACGCTTTTCGCGTAGGCTTCTCCCAGCTGGAAGGCGGAAAGGGGCTTCGATATCGCGAATACGCATGCGCTCACGGTGATCACCACGACCGCGATGACCGCGATGTCGTCCCAGCTCGAACCCGAGAAGCTACCCAAAGACCAGTTGTGCAGGTTCACGATGGACTGGTCGTCGGCGAAGGCGATGAGGAAGTTCGTCGCCGCCGAGCAGATGTATCCCACCATGACGCCCGCCACGATGAGCATGGCCATGGAACTTATGCGCCGTGCGATGAGGAGCACGAAGCCGATGGTGATAAGCGAGCCCAGAAACGCTGCGGCCACCATGGCCGGCGAGGACATGGCCTGGTTCGCGCCTAGAAGTACGATCATCGTAAGCGCGACGACGAACTTTGCGCCCGAGGAGACGCCCAAGATGAACGGGTCGGCGATGGGGTTGTTGAAAAACGTCTGCAGCAGGAACCCGGAAAGCGAAAGTGCCCCGCCGAGAAGCACGGCTGAAAGCACGCGCGGCAGGCGAATCTCCCAGATGACCTGGCTTTCCATGGAATTGGCCGCGCCGCCCGAAAGGATGCCGGGGATGTGGTCTGCGGGCACGAGCACGCTCCCGATGCACAGGTTGGCCCCGACGAGCACGATGAGGGCAACAGCGAGCAGCGCCGTCACGACGCGACACCGCGCGGCGCGCCCCGATTCGTCGTATGCCATGGAAAGCCGGCTTCTCATGGCGCTAACCGAGCTTCCTCAGATAATGGAAGTCGCTCGCGTCATCGCCGGTGAACGCCCCGTGCAGCTCGTCGATAATGTCGGCGGTAGAAGTCATCTGCTGGTACATGTCGGCGCTTGTGACCCAGACGTTGCCGTTCTTCACGGCTTTGAACTGCGACAATAGCGCGTTTTTGCCTACGAAGTCGTTCAAGGTGGCAACCGATTCGTCGATGGTGCCGTTGTAGACGATGATGTCGGCATCCTTCGCCGTCGCGTAGAAGCGCTCCATTTCGAGCGTTACTGACGAACCTGACGTCGACGCCGTCTGCGCGTCATCGAGCGCATAACTGCCGCCTGCAAGCTCGATCATCTGCGCCACGTAGTCGCCCGCCCGCCGCGTGACGGCGGCCCCGTTCGAGTTAATGTAGAAATACGCCACGGTTTTACCTGACGACGCGAGCCCCGACGTTTGCTCGACGCGGGCCTTCTGCTCGTTGAACAGGTGCGCGGCCTCGTCTTCCTTGTCGAACAGGACGCCGAAAAGCTTAATCCACTCGACGCGCCCGAGTGCTTCGGGCTCGCTCGACGACTGTTCGGTGAGCACGACGAGCCCGAGCTTCTGCAGCTTTTCCTTCACATCGGGCGTGTGGTTGATCATGGTGTTCTCGATGGTGAGCGTGCAGCCCGAGGCCGATATTCGCTCGTAGTCGGGCGCGCTG
Source organism: uncultured Collinsella sp. (assembly GCA_905208535.1). GTDB lineage: Bacteria > Actinomycetota > Coriobacteriia > Coriobacteriales > Coriobacteriaceae > Collinsella. The sequence goes on from CAJLPI010000017.1 coordinate 43,553, forward strand.
TACTTGCCGCCGTAGGCGATCGCCCCACTTTCGAGCGCGCTTTTGAAGCCTGCGACCGAGCAATCGTCGGCCTTCGTGCCCGACATGATGATATTGTCGTTCGCATCGAGCGCGTCGACCAGGCACATCGTCGCCGACGACACGAGGTACACCTTGTCGGCGGGGCGCCTTATGACCGCGATGTCGGAGCTCAACCCATCAGGTACCTTCGCATCTTGCGGCACCACGAGGAAACGCTCCCCATTCGAAACGCAGATAAGCCGCAGGCCGCCTTCGAACTCGTCGACAGTGAAGTGCTTGGCGTATTCAAGCTGAAGCGTCCCCGTCGGCTCCCAGCCGCAGCCCAAATCGGCGTTGTGGAAGTCGGCCGCGGCGCTTGAAGCCGTTCTCGCAGGGGAGCCGCCGCTTGCATCGTCGCCCGATTTCTCCTTCATGGTGGATGAGTCGAAGTGGAGCGTGTAGTCGATGGTGTGCGGCGTCGACATGGCGACGGTCTCGGCCGACACGGCGATGTCCTCGTCGAGCGTGACGGGTATCTCGAACGTGGAGTTGCCGCCGTCGTTTACGGGCGCGTAGTCCACGCCGTCGACGGTCATCTTGTCGTAGTTCGAACTCGACCAGGTGATGGTCGCGGTGTAGGTGTCGCCATCCTTCACAATTGTGGTGGGTGAGGCAATGCTTGCGCGCCCTGACCCGCCGGAAAGTGAGACGCTCACCGTGTATTCCTGAGAGCCCGCCGTGCCACCGGTCGCGTTCGGGCTCGCACTGCACCCCGCGAAGGGAAGCGCGAGCAGGGCGACGAGAACGCAGGCGATCGCGCGCGCTGCGATGCTTCGGCGCTTCCTGCTTTCCCCCTTGGGAAGAATCGACCGCATGGCGTTACTTCAGTGCGGCGGCGCGTAGATCGACGCCGGCGGATTCGAACACGAGCGTGCGGTCGTACCACCGCTCCCTTTTAATGCTCCACGCGGCACAGGCGGTGTCCTCGTCGAGCGCTTCAACGGGCACGTCGTAGGTGTACTTGCCTTCCGCGTTTTCCACATAGGGGATGAAGTCGGCCTCGCTCGCGGCGGCAGCCTCGTCGCCCGTGCCCATGAAGAGCTTGCCGTAGCCCGTGCCGGAAAGCGTCATCACGCAGTGCATGGAGCCGTTTTCCACGATGAGCTGGGCGTCCACAATCCTGAACATGTTCGAGCTGGAATCTACGGTGATCGGATAGGTGCCGTCGGCCACCTTGTCGGCGGTGATGGGGGCAGCGCTTGCGCCCTCGGGCGCATCGGCCGCCTGTTCGGTCTTTTCCTGGGAATCGGCATCGCTTGCCTTTGCGCTGTCGCTTGAATTTCCGGCACAGCCGGCGAGTGAGAACGCGAGAAGCGCCGCCGACAGGGCGAAGACGAGGGATTTCTTCAACATGGAGGGGTTCCTTTCAATCGCTTCGACCGCCCGCGCCGTGCGGTGGGCGGGCGGGATGCGAATGCAACGGGCATGCGCCGTCGGTCGGGGAAGGCGCATGCCCGTTGCACGGGGACGCGACCGGCGCTCCCGTGCGCGGCGAGTTTACAGCTTGGCGATGGCGTCGTCCACGTGCGAGACGTAGATGTCGTCGACCGCGACGTTCTGTCCCAGACCCTGCAGCAGGCACGTCACTTCGAAGCCGGCGGCCACGAACTTCGCAGCCCAGCTGTCGGGGTCGGTCTCGTCTGCCATGTCGTTGTTCGCGTGGTCGCCCGCGACCACCATGAACGGCGCGAGCACGGCCTTCTTGTAGCCTGCGGCGCTCGCGGCGGCGATAACATCCTCGCAGGTCGGTTCAGCCTCGACGGTGCCGACGAAGAACTGCGTCAGGCCCTCGTTCTTGAACACTTCCTGCATCTTGGCATAGTCGGCGTTGGAATCGGCTTCGGTGCCGTGGCCCATGAGGCACAGCGCCGTCTTGCCGTCGTCGAAGGACGCCATGTTCTCCTTAATGGCTGCGGCCACCTTCTTGTAGTCATCGTCGGAGGTGAGCAGCGGGTCGCCGAGCGAGATTTTGTCGAACTTGTCGGCGTACTTGTCGAGCTCGTCTTTCACGTCGGTGTATTCCAGGCCACCCATGAGATGCGTCGGCTGCACGACGATTTCCTTCACGCCGTCTTCCACGCAGCGGTCGAGCGCCTCGGTCATGTTGTCGATCGTGATGCCGTCGCGCTTCTTCAGCTTGTCGATGATGATCTGCGCGGTGAAGGCGCGGCGGATGTCGTAGTCCTGCCAGTACTTCTCGCGGATAGCGTCTTCGATGGCGCCGATGGTGATGTGGCGCGAGTCGTTGTAGCTCGTGCCGAAGCTCGTGACGAGGATGACCGGCTTCACGGCCTTCTCCTTTTCACTCGATTTCTCGGAACTCGCGGAGGTGTTGGAGCAGCCCGCGAGCGCGACTCCGGCGAGCGCGACGGCTCCGGTTGCTGCGGCGCCCATGAAGCCGCGGCGTGACATCTGGTCGGACATGGTTTTTCCTTTCCTCGGTTTGCCGGTCCCCCGGCGACAGTTGCTTGTCGGCACAAGCGAAAGAAAAGCGCACCCCTCGGGGTTCACAAGGAGCTAACGCCACGGCGATGCCGTGAGGAAAAGGCGAAGCAGTCTGGCTTGGGGCGCGAGGCGGTTCGCCCGCGCGTCCTATACAGTAATGTCCCTTGCCCAGGATTCCCACCTGGTTCCCTCCGCAAGCCAGCGCGGGCTGTGCGGACGCCGCGCCGGTCATTTCCTTTTATCCGATTGTCATATGCTCGTTGCCGAATCTTTTACTATGATAGTGGGCACTTGTGAACGTGTCAAAGCCAGGGCGGGCGGCATTGCGCCTCCTGCCTGCGTATTTGCGCCGATTGCCGCTTCGGGCGCCGTGTTTTGCCCGCTGCGCGAATGGCGGCGTAAACGGTTGCGATGAGAAACGGGAAGGGAAGGCTCGGATGATTCATATCGTTGGCGCAGGCTCGGGCGCCGCCGACCTTATCACGCTGCGCGGGGCTCGTCTTCTGCGCGCGGCCGACGTGGTCGTTTGGGCGGGGAGCCTTGTGAACCCCGAGCTGCTCGCCGAGTGCAAGGAATCCTGCGTCGTCTACGACAGCGCGCACATGACCTTGGAGGAAGTGCTTGACGTGATGTGCGCGGCAGATGCGCGGGGCGAGGAAGTGGTGCGCCTGCACACGGGCGACCCGTGCCTGTACGGCGCCATCCAGGAGCAGATGGACGCGCTCGACGCGCGCGGCGTGGACTACGAGGTGGTGCCCGGCGTGTCGAGCTTTTGCGGTGCCGCGGCGGCGCTTCGCCAGGAATACACGCTGCCGGGAATCAGCCAGTCGGTCGTGATCACGCGGCTTTCCGGGCGCACCCCCATGCCTGCGGGCGAGGGCATGCGCACCATGGCGGAAAGCGGCTCGACTATGGTCATCTTCCTGAGCTCGGGTATGCTCGCCGAGCTTTCCGCCGAGCTTTTGGCCGCGGGCCGCAGCTCCGACGAGCCGGCGGCGCTCGTGTATAAGGCGACCTGGCCTGAGGAGCGCGTGGTGCGATGCACAGTGGGCACGCTCGCCGATGCGGGCGCGCGAGAGGGCATCGACCGCACGGCGCTCGTGGTGGTGGGCCGCGTGCTCGGAGCTCGCGGCGGGCTTGCGCACGACGGCGCGCAGGCGGAGTCGTACGAGCGCAGCAAGCTTTACGACCCTTCGTTTGCCACGGGGTATCGGAAGGCGAGCAGCTAGCGTGGCCTTCGAGCACTACATATATACCGGGACGACCCGTCTGCGCTGCGGCTACACCACGGGGAGCTGCGCCGCTCTCGCGGCGAAGGCGGCCTGCGAGATGCTCTTGTCACGAAAGACCGTGGGCCGCGTGTCGATCGTCACCCCCGGCGGGCTGCCCGTCGAGACGGACGTGGTCGACGTATGCATCGGCGAGGGGTGCGCCCAGTGCGCCGTGCGAAAGGACGCAGGCGACGATGCCGATGTGACCGACGGCGTGCTCGTGTACGCGCTCGTGGAACATGCGGGGCCGGGCACGGGCGCTGCGGGCAGCAAGGGCGTGCCCGCGCGCGAATCGGAAGTTTCCGTCGATGGCGGCGTGGGCGTGGGGCGCGTGACGTTGCCCGGGCTCGAGCAGCCGGTGGGGGCGGCCGCCATCAACGCGACGCCGCGCGCGATGATCACTTCGGCGGTGCGCGAGGTGTGCGCCGCGCACGGCTTTTCTGGAAATATCGCTGTGACGATTTCGGTACCCGAGGGTGTTGCCCTTGCCGAAAAGACCTTCAACCCGCACCTGGGGATAGAGGACGGCATCTCCATCCTGGGCACGACGGGCATCGTCGAGCCGCGCAGTCTCGCTGCCTTGCGCGACAGCATCGAGCTCGAGATCCGGCAGCATGCGGCTATGGGGCGGCGCGGAGTCGTGCTCACGCCCGGCAACTACGGTGCACAGTTCATCTCGGGGCATTTCCACCTAAACGGTGCGCCGGTGGTCTTCATCTCCAACTTCGTGGGCGATGCGATTGATTGCTGCGTTCGCGAGGGATTTACCAATGTCCTTCTTGTGGGACACATCGGCAAGCTGGTGAAGGTCGCGGGCGGCATCATGGACACCCATTCGCGTACCGCCGACTGCCGCGCGGAGATTCTGGCCGCCCACGCGGCCTTGGCCGGCGCGGGAACGAAGACCGTGCGCGAGATCATGTCGTCGGTCACGACCACGGCGGCGCTCGAGGTAATCGAGGCCGCCGGCGTGGGGGACGCTGCGCGCGCCTCGCTCGCTGCGGCAATCGATGACAGGTTGCGCCGCCGCGCGGCGGGCGCATGCGACATCGCCGCGGTCGTGTTCGACGCCGAGCGCCGCGAGCTTTTCCGCACGTCGGGCGCCGATGCAGTTATCGGGGAATTGGGGGCTACGTATGAGTAAAGGCGTGCTGTACGGGGTGGGCACGGGGCCTGGCGACCCCGAGCTGCTCACGATCAAGGCCGTCCGCACAATCGAATCGTGTCCGGTCATCGCCGCACCGCAGACGGCGGACGGGGCCATGGTCGCGCTCGACATCGTGCGCGGCGCCGTCGACCTTACAGGCAAGACGGTGATCCCCGTGCGATTCTCGATGACGCGCGACGTCGAGCGCCGCGCGGCCGAGCATGCCTCGCTTGTTCGCGAACTTGTCGCGCACCTGGATGCGGTCCGCGACGTCGCGCTGCTGAACCTGGGGGACCCGAGCATCTACGCCACCTTCCAGCGCATAGCGCCCGACGTGCGCGCCCGCGGGTTCGAGGCGCGCGCCATTCCCGGCGTGCCGAGCTTCTGCGCGGTCGCCGCGGCGCTCGAGCGCGACCTCACGCCCGAGATGTCGTCGCCTCTGCACATCGTGCCCGGCGGCTACGACGACGTGCGCCGCGCAATCAGCTGGCCGGGGACGAAGGTGGTCATGAAGGCGCGCCGCTCGCTTGCGGACACGAAGTGCATCCTTCGCGAGGAGGGCGCCTTCGACGGTGCCGAGCTCGTAGAGGACTGTGGGCTTCCGGGCGAGCGCGTGTACCGCTCGGTCGACGATGTGCCCGATCGGGGCAGCTACTTCTCGACGATGGTGGTGCGCTAGATGAGGGTTTCCTGCATAGCGTTCACTGAGAGGGGATATGCGTTGGCGGAGCGCACCGCACGCGCGCTTTCCGATTGCGCGCAGACAGGTGAAGATGACCCTGGCTGGGACGTTTCCGTTTCGCGCGGGTTCGGCGAGGGGAAGGCCGACCTGCGCGCATGGACGGCGCTCGCGTGGGAAGCGTCGGACGCGCTCCTGTTCGTGGGCGCGGCGGGCATCGCCGTGCGGGCGATCGCGCCGCATGTCGCCTCGAAGGCAAGCGATTCCGCGGTTGTGGCGATCGACGAGGCGGGGCGCTTTGCCGTCCCGCTTTTGTCGGGGCATTTGGGCGGTGCGAACGAGCTTGCGCAAACTGTGGCACGCGCGGCAGGGGCCATCCCCGTCATCACCACGGCGACCGACGTCCGCGGCGTGTGGGCGGTGGATACGTGGGCGCGCTGTGCGGGGCTCGCCGTTTCGAATCCCGAGGCCATCAAGCGAGTGTCGGCGCGGCTGCTTTCGGGCGGGCGCGTGGCGCTCTATTCCGACATGCCGATTTCGGGACAGCCGCCTGAGGGGGTTGACATTGCGTCCGACCGCGCTCGGGCCGATATCGTCGTGTCGCCGTTCGCTGGCGCGAATGCAGGTGCGTCCGTTCGCGCAGCGGAGACGACGGGCGATGTCGTGCCCGCCGGTGAGACGGGGAAGCCGGCGGGCGTGCGGGCGCAGGCGCCTGCGCCCGAGCCGCTTCGCCTTGTCGTGCCCTGCATCGTTGCGGGCATAGGGTGCCGTCGCGGTGCGTGCGCCGAAGCGATCGGGGAGGCGTTTCTTCTCGCGTGCGGGCAGGCGGGCATCTCGCCTTCGGCCGTGCGCGAGGCGGCGACGATCGACGTGAAGGTGCACGAGGAGGGTCTGCTCGCCTTCTGCCGCGCGCGCAAGATTCCGCTTGCGACGTATTCCGCAGAGGAGTTGTCGCAGGTCGAAGGCAGCGTTTCGCCATCTGATTTCGTGCGTGCGACGGTGGGGGTCGACAATGTGTGCGAGCGCGCGGCGCTCGCGGGCGGGGGTAAACTTATCTTCCCGAAGCTCGCTCACGGCGGCGTGACCGTCGCGTTTTCCAAGGTAACTATTGAACTTTCGTTTAAGGAGCGGTGATGGGAAAGCTCTTCGTGGTGGGGATCGGCCCGGGCGCCCCCGACGGCATGACGATTGCGGCTCGGCGCGCGCTCGAGGCGGCCGACATCGTTGTGGGGTACACGAAATACGTGGAGCTCGCGCTCGCCGCCGTGCCCGACGCGGCGCATCTCGCGACGCCGATGATGCACGAGGTCGAACGGTGCCGCCTGGCGCTTTCGCGCGCGCAGAGCGGAGAAGCCGTGGCGCTCGTGTGCAGCGGTGACGCGGGCGTGTACGGCATGGCGAGCCCCGTGCTGGAGCTTGCGGAGGACTACCCCGATGTAGACGTGGAAGTTATCGCCGGGGCCACCGCGGCTCAGAGCGGGTCGGCGGTGCTCGGCGCCCCGCTTGCCCACGACTTCGCGGTCGTGTCGCTCTCCGACCTGCTTACGCCGTGGGAGGTCATCGAGCGCAGGCTCGCCGCCGTGGCGAGCGCCGACTTCTGCATCTGTTTGTACAACCCGCGCAGCAGAAAGCGCGCCGACAGGCTCTCGCGCGCGGCGAAGATTATGCTCGAATGGAAGGCCCCCAACACGCTCTGCGGCTGGGTACGCAACATCGGGCGCGAGGGGCAGCAGTCGGGCATGTGCAAGCTCTCCGAGCTGGGGGAGTTCGACGCCGACATGTTCACCACCGTGTTCGTCGGCAACGCGGACACGAAGCGCGTAGGCGGCCGTATGGTCACGCCGCGCGGGTATCGGGAGATTCCATGCGAAAGGTAACGATCATCGGGGCGGGGCCCGGAAACCCCGACTTGCTCTCGCGCGCGGCGCTCGACGCGATCGACATCGCCGACGTGGTCATCGGCGCTCATCGCGCGCTTGTCAGCATCGACGTGTCGCCCGACGTGGTGAGATGCGAGCTCGTGAAGACGGCGGACATCGTCGCCGCTCTCACCGATGCGGCGTCGTGGCAGCGCGCCGTGGTCGTGATGACGGGCGATGTGGGGCTGTTCAGCGGCGCGCGCCGCCTGGTGGAGGCGCTCTCCGGCGACGCGCGGGTGGACGTGCGCGTCATTCCCGGCATAAGCTCAGCGTCGTATCTCGCCGCGCGCCTCGCGCGTCCATGGCAGGATTGGCGCTTCGCGAGCGCTCACGGCGTGGCGTGCGACATCGTGGCCGAGGCCGAGCGCGCAGGTGAGCTCTTCCTCGCCACGTCGGGCGGGGAAGACCCCTCGCGGCTTTCGGGCGAGCTTGTGCAGGCGGGGACGCGCGCGTGACGGTGGCCGAGCGCCTGTCGTACCCCGACGAGCGCATCACCTGCGCGACCGCAAGTGAAATCGCAGGTCAGACGTTCGACGACTTGAACGTGATGCTTATCGAGTTCGCAGGCTGCGCCGGGTCGCCTGCGGGCTCTAGCGCAGCCTCCGAGGCGCCGGCCGGCGCGTCTGCGCCCGCGGCGGCTTCTTTCGCGGCGGACTCTGCGGGCGCATCC